>NZ_CP120635.1:910000-1510000 GCF_021353295.2 Pseudodesulfovibrio thermohalotolerans
GGGAGGACCATCTCCCAAGCCTAAATACTCCCTAGTGACCGATAGCGAACCAGTACCGTGAGGGAAAGGTGAAAAGAACCCCTGTTAGGGGAGTGAAATAGAACCTGAAACCATGTGCCTACAAGCTGTGGGAGCGGACTTGATCCGTGACCGCGTGCTTTTTGCATAACGGGCCAGCGAGTTAATCTGTAATGCGAGGTTAAGTCTTGAGACGTAGCCGTAGCGAAAGCGAGTCTGAATAGGGCGACAAGTATTGCGGATTAGACCCGAAGCCGGGTGATCTATCCATGAGCAGGCTGAAACTTGAGTAAAATCAAGTGGAGGGCCGAACCAGTATCGGTTGAAAACGATTTGGATGACTTGTGGATAGGGGTGAAAGGCCAATCAAACCCGGTGATAGCTGGTTCTCTCCGAAATATATTGAGGTATAGCGTCACATTAGTTTGCCGGAGGTAGAGCACTGACAGGGCTAGGGGCCCCACCAGGTTACCAACCCCTTTCAAACTCCGAATGCCGGTAAATGATGTGTGGCAGTCAGGCTATGGGTGCGAAGGCCCGTGGCCGAAAGGGAAACAGCCCAGACCAACAGCTAAGGTCTCCAAATCAATGCTAAGTGGGAAAGGTGGTGGAGTTGCTGATACATCCAGGAGGTTGGCTTAGAAGCAGCCATCCTTTAAAGAAAGCGTAATAGCTCACTGGCCTAGCGATTCTGCGCCGAAAATGTAACGGGGCTAAGCATTGTACCGAAGCTTTGGGTTCACAGCTTGCTGTGAGCGGTAGGAGAGCGTTCTCAGATGGGATGAAGGTATACCGTGAGGTGTGCTGGACTAATGAGAAGTGAATATGCTGGCATGAGTAACGATAAAATAAGTGAGAAACTTATTCGCCGTAAACCTAAGGTTTCCTGGGTAAAGCTAATCTTCCCAGGGTAAGTCGGCCCCTAAGGCGAGGCAGAAATGCGTAGTCGATGGGAAACAGGTTAATATTCCTGTACATGTATACGTGTGCGAAGGAGGGACGCAGGAGGATAGACGGTCCGGGTGTTGGATATCCCGGTGCAAGCGTGTAGGGTTGAGTTGCAGGCAAATCCGCAGCTCTGTGAGCCTGAGACGTGATGCCGTGTCATTAAACTGACTGAAGCCGTTAATTCCATGCTGCCAAGAAAATCTTCTAAGTTTAGCGTATGCATACCGTACCGCAAACCAACACAGGTAGGTGGGTCGAGCAGACCAAGGCGCTTGAGAGAACTCTGGTTAAGGAACTCGGCAAAATGACCCCGTAAGTTCGCGATAAGGGGTGCTCGATTCCGTGACCATTTAGCTATGTGAGCGGATTTGAGACGCAGGAATCGGGGGGGGCGACTGTTTACTAAAAACATAGGTCTCTGCTAAGTCGTAAGACGATGTATAGGGACTGACGCCTGCCCGGTGCTGGAAGGTTAAGAGGTGGGGTTAGCGTAAGCGAAGCTCTAAATCGAAGCCCCAGTAAACGGCGGCCGTAACTATAACGGTCCTAAGGTAGCGAAATTCCTTGTCGGGTAAGTTCCGACCTGCACGAATGGCGTAACGATCTCCCCGCTGTCTCAACCAGAGACTCAGTGAAATTGAATTACCGGTGAAAATGCCGGTTACCCGCGGAAGGACGGAAAGACCCTGTGCACCTTTACTGCAGCTTGACATTGGTATTTGATTAATAACGTGTAGGATAGGTGGGAGACTTTGAAGCGTGTACGCCAGTATGCGTGGAGTCGCCCTTGAAATACCACCCTTTATTACTTAGGTATCTAATCCATGACCGTGATCCGGTGTGGAGACAGTGTCTGGTGGGTAGTTTGACTGGGGCGGTCGCCTCCCAAATAGTAACGGAGGCTTGCAAAGGTTCCCTCAGGCTGATTGGAAACCAGCCGTTGAGTGCAAAGGCATAAGGGAGCTTGACTGTGAGAGAGACATCTCGAGCAGGAACGAAAGTTGGTCTTAGTGATCCGGTGGTTCCGAATGGAAGGGCCATCGCTCATAGGATAAAAGGTACGCCGGGGATAACAGGCTGATCGCGTCCAAGAGTTCACATCGACGACGCGGTTTGGCACCTCGATGTCGGCTCATCACATCCTGGGGCTGAAGCAGGTCCCAAGGGTACGGCTGTTCGCCGTTTAAAGTGGTACGCGAGCTGGGTTTAAAACGTCGTGAGACAGTTTGGTCCCTATCCTCCGTGGGCGTAGGAGAATTGAAAAGGGTCTGCCCCTAGTACGAGAGGACCGGGGTGGACGAACCTATGGTGTTCCTGTTGTCGCGCCAGCGGCATTGCAGGGTAGCTAAGTTCGGAAAGGATAACCGCTGAAAGCATCTAAGCGGGAAGCCCGCCTTAAGATAAGTTCTCCCTGGACGCAAGTCCCTAAAGATCCCTTGAAGACTACAAGGTAGATAGGCCGGAGGTGTAAGCAACGCGAGTTGTTCAGCTGACCGGTACTAATAGATCGTGCGGCTTATTTAACAAAATTAGGAATTCTCTCTTCCCCTATTGACTATATATTTGAACACCAAGTTCGCCAAATTTTCTTGGTGGCCAAGGAGGAGGGGGTACACCCGGTCCCATTCCGAACCCGGAAGTTAAGCCCTCCATCGCCGATGATACTGCATGGTAGCGTGTGGGAAAGTAGGTCGCCGCCAAGGAATATTTCAGCCCCCGGTCTTTTTGACCGGGGGCTTTTCTTATGCGGCCCCATGTCAAGGACTCCCTATTTACTCGATTTCCCTATTTCTTAGGCCAGACTCCACCCTCACCATAACGGCTATTAGTTTGTATTCCTTTTCTTATTCGTGCTCTACGGCACCAAGTACCTATTCGGTACGTAAATCAGTTTAAGATCGCCATTTCTATTTTCGTGGTCTACGCCACCAAAGCCCCGCCGCGATCTTTGTTCACGACTGCGTTACAGGTAAGCTGAGCTTCCACAAAAGCGCGGCCAATTTACGAGCAAGCGCAGCTATTGCTTTTTGTGCCACACCATGTCGGCTATAAATTCGGTTGTAGAACTCCCTGGCCCACTCATCTCGCTGCTTCCACACCCAAGCTGCTTCAATCAGTAAACTTCGTAATCGCTTTTGACCGACCGGGCGAAGTGTTGCCTTACCCTTGCTGCCTCCACTTTGCCGCATCACTGGCGCAAGGCCCAGGTAAGCTGTCACCTCTTCGCTGCGATTGAAACGTTCCGGGCGGTAAACCTCTGCCGCAAAAGTCGTGGCCACGACTTCGCCAACGCCGGGAACGGACCTCATGGCGGCAATACGTCTTGCCTCGTCTTGTTCCCGGATGCTTATTCGCAAACGCTGATCCACTTTGCGTTGTGCACAAGCGAAGTACTCCAGTTCATCGAGCAAGCTTTCAAGAGTCTCTTTTGCCCCCGAAGGAAGTTCCACCTGATGAAGTGTGAGTATGGCAGCCTTGCTCCAATGGTCCAGATCGGCAGGCTCCTGCGCTCCAAGATAAAGAAGAAGTGAACGAATCCGTTGTTTAGCTCGACGAAGAGAGTCGGTGAGCTGATGCCTTCGACGCTCAAGAGCACGGAAGGCTTCAGCTTCAACGGAAGGAATGGCGATTGGTCTGATCAGGCCGGAGGCTGCCAGCTCTGCCAGTTTGCGGCAGTCCAGGCTGTCGGTCTTGTTGGTAGCGGTAATGGGGCGCGGGATTCGGCTTGGCGCAGCAACGACAACCGTAACACCTTCTGCTTCGAGGCTCCTGGCCAACTCAAAGCCAGTCGGTCCAGATTCATAGCAAACCGCGCCAACCTCAACAGGTAATGACATGACAAGCCGGGTGAGTGCTGTTGCATCAGCCGGACAAGTCCAGTCCTTCACGGCACCATCAGGTCTGAGCAAAGCCACGCTGAAACTCAGCTTATGGACGTCCACTCCTATCCATACCTTCTCGCCGGAAAACGCTTCAACAAACCGATGAACAGATGATACTTTGAGCTTTGCCATGTCGGCCTCCCTTGGTTTTGGGGTTCACTGGTACTGTTACCAGCAAAACTTGGGAGTGCCGACATGGTATTTTTTATGGTTCATCCAGTTCAAGCGTACTTTTGACAAAATGAAAGGACATGGCGTCCAACCGTTGGAAGCATCACCAACCAGCGGAGGGAGTAATCGCCATGTCCACGAGTTTCATCTACCACGCGTTCGGCCTGCGAGGCTACGACTACGTTCGGCAGGATTTCATCGCAGGCAACATCATCCTGAAAGTGCAGCCCCAGGATGAGTTGATTCGTTGCCCTTGCTGCCATTCCAGAAACATCATTCGCCACGGCTTTGCCGAAAGATGGGTTCAGACTGTGCCCATCGGTTTCAAGCCCGTCTGGCTGGTCATTCCCGTCCAACGGGTAGGATGTCGCAATTGCGGCGTCATTCGCTTGATCGACATTCAGATCGCCGAGCCCAGGCGCTGGTATACGAAAGCGTTTGAACGATATGCTCTCGCCCTGGCAAAAAAGATGACGATTCAGGATGTTGCCGACCTGCTGGGCGTTGGTTGGGACACCATCAAATCGATCTTCAAGCGTTATCTGTTTCGCCGTTTTTCAAGACCCAGCCTGAGAAAGATCAAGTATATCGCCATCGACGAAATCAGCGTCCGCAAAGGGCAAAAGTACCTCACGCTGGTCATGGACCTCGAAAGTGGCGCTGTCGTCTTTGTTGGCGAAGGACGAAGCCGAGAAACGCTGATCCCGTTTTGGGGACGTCTTAAGAAGACAAAAGCCAAGATTGCGGCTGTGGCGACGGACATGAATGCCGGCTACATCCGCGCTGTCATGGAGAACCTGCCGAATGCGGCTATCGTGTTTGACCGGTTTCATGTGGTCAAGCTGATGAATGAAAAGATCACACAGATACGCCGCCAGATCTTTCGGGAACTCACCTCTCCACTTGAAAGAAAGGCGGTCAAAGGGACTCGGTGGATTCTGCTGAAAAACTCGGAAAATTTGGATGAAAGCCGCGATGAAAAGGAGCGCTTGGGTGAAGCGTTGCGGCTGAACAAACCTTTGGCGACAGCCTACTATCTGAAAGAGGATTTGCGACAACTCTGGTCCCAGCCGAACAAGGCGACGGCAGAGAAGGTCGCCAACGACTGGATCGCCAGGGCCGAAGCCTCGGAGATACGCCCTTTGCGGGTCATGGCGAGGACGCTTGCCACAAACCGAATCCCCAATTGCGCTGGTTGTGCGTCAAACGCAACAGCCAATCAGCGATCCGCTCATTCTCAGCCGAGAGCTTCGGTTCATAGCGATAACAGGTCTGGCTGATGCTGAATGCTTCGCAGGCTTGCCGGATAGTTGCGGCTGTTTCCTGCACGGCTCTTTTGGCCATCTCGCGGCGACGAGACGGCCTTACCAATTTTTTGCAAGAGCTTCGGCAACGATTTCGGCTTTGATTTTTTCGTCGGCATACATGCGTTTGACCATTTGGTTTTCTTTCTCCAGCTCTTTCATGCGTGCCATTAGCGAGGCATCCATGCCGCCGTATTTGGAGCACCATTTGTAAACGTGGCACTACTCATGCCGTGCTCACGGCAGAGTTGGGCTACGGGCACACCATTCGCGGCTTGCTTCAAAATATTCAGAATCTGACTGTCAGAATAACGGGACTTCTTCATGTAAAATCTCCTGCGTTGTCTTTACGAGAAAATTCTACTTTTCAGAACCACTAATTTTCGGGGGATTACCTCCGCTGCGGCGAATGCCGAACCGTCTGCCCCGTTTTCGACGATACCCCTTCGGAGCGGTATACGGCACGAGGCAAGATCGCCATTGCCGAAAGTCTGGCGCGCGGCGATCTGGAGTTCAACGGGCATACCCGCGAACTTTTCGATAACTGTCTGCTCTGCACCGGCTGCGCCAGCCAGTGTTCCAGCGGCGCGCGGGCGGATAAAGTGGTTATCGCCGTGCGCGAGGCGTTTGCCAACGAGATGGGCGTCCCGCCTCTCAAGAAGGCCGTGGCCGAGACTCTGTCCCTGCCCCGTTCGGTCCTCGATGCGGGTGCCAGGATCGGCTCCATGGCACAGCGGCTGGCCTTCAAGGGGGTTCCCGGCACGAGCGGCCTCTACCGCCGTTTTGCCATGCCCGGCGTGGACAAGGAGCAGTACGTTCCCCAATTGGCCGCCAAGTCCTTTCGGAACGAAGTGCGGTTCTCCGGCAAGCCCGGGCAGCCCCGCGTCGTCTTTTTCACCGGCTGCATGACCAACTACAGCATGACCGAAATCGGTCATAGCCTGGTCAAGGTCCTCAACGGGCTCGGCGTTTCGGTGGAAGTCCCGTCGGAGCAGGCGTGCTGCGGTATGCCCATGCTGGCCTCGGGAGAGGCCGACGTGGTCCGCAAGCAGGCCGGGCGGAATATGAAGGCCCTGGCGAACGACGACGTGCCCATCGTGACGGCCTGCGCGTCGTGCGGCCACATGCTCAAGCACGGCTACCTGGACCGTTTCGGAGACGATGAAGAACTCGCGGCCGGTCTGCGGAACATCGCCGAACGTACCCTGGACATCTCGGAATATCTGATGACCCGCGTGGATCGGGAGCGGCTTGAAGGGTTGCTGGAAAAGACGGCTCCAGTCAGCGCCACCTATCATGATCCGTGTCATCTGCGCAAAGCGCAGAAGATCGTCGAGGAACCTCGCGCGGTGCTGGAAATGGCCACCGGCGGCCCGGTCAACGAGATGCGTCGTCCGGAAGCCTGCTGCGGCCTCGGCGGCACATACTGCCTGGCCAACATGGAGCGGTCCAAGCGGATTCAGGCCAAAAAGATAGACGACGCGGCGGCAACCCATGCCGACGTCATGGCCACTGCGTGTCCCGGCTGCATCCTTCAGTTGCGCGACGGGATTCGCCGGAACGCGGCCACAGACATGCCTGTCAAGCACGTCATCCAACTGCTTGCCGAAGCCATGAAGAAATAGATAGAGACCTCGTCCGGGCCGCTGGGTGACAGGGGACGCCCCATCCTTCCGTCATCCACGGCCCGGGCCGAGAAGAAAAGCCCGCGGCGGCGAAGCCGGACCTATTGTGTCCCGGACTTCGCCGCCGCGTCTTTTGGGGGAAAGGAAGGGATCAGTTGTTCATCGCTCGGAGTTTGTGCGAGCAAATCGCACAGTAGCCGTTTTCGTCCAGGGCGGTGGTTTGGGCACGGCATCGTTTGCAGGTGCCGATCTCGCCCTGAAAAAGCGTCTGTGGGGAAAGGGTGAAGGATTCGAGATTCGTGGGAGAGGGATGGAGAAAGCGCGGCAGGCAGACGTTGACGCAGGCCCCGCAGTCAACGCACAGGGCGGGGATGAATTCCAGTGTGCGGCGTGAACCTTCCTTGGTCAATCGCAGCGCGCCGGTGGTGCAGACGTTGGCGCATGCCCCGCAGGCGGTGCAATGGCCGTCGCCCCGGATCATCCCGAAAGCCAGACCCTCGGGGGTGGCCCCTTTGGCGTTCAGCGCCTTGAGGTGTTCCGCCAATTGGACCCGTCTGTCGGTTTTGCCGGGTTTTGTGGATGAGCCGTTGTCGATGGAAGGCGTCACACTGTGTGCGAGAAATCCAAGAAAGCCCCTCCTGGAGAGGGAAACGTCGCTTTCCCGGCGTGATGGGGAATCCTTTTTCGACCATGTCCGCACGACGAACGGGTTCGCCGGGGCATCGGCCGAGCGGGCCAGGATGGCTCGGGCCTGCTTGAGGACGGTCTCGAAATTTTTTCCGCCGTCGCCGGATCGGCAGGCGGCGCAATTTCCGGTGAAGAAGGTGACGGTGCCCTTTTGCCTGCGCCAGAGGGCGAGCAGGGTTTCAAGGCCGAGGCTGGAAAGGCAGCCGGAGACCGGGAGTTCGTCATGGGCGCATCGTCCTGCCTTGGGGCAGCGCAGGGCGTGTGGCGCAACGTCGCGCTCCGCAAGGGTGCGGAGCAGGGAGGCGGGAGCGTCGTGAACCAGCGCGCCCGTGGGGCACACGGAGGCGCAGGCTCCGCAATTTTTGCACGATTCGATTTGGATGGCCGGTCCGTCGCGCAGGTCCATGGCGTTCGATGGGCACACCGCCATGCACCTCGCACACCGGCCGCCCAGGCGCAGTGGACAGAGCGAGGTGTTGACGGCGGGGGCGTTGAGCATGGCGGCTGCCCGTTGGTAATCAGGCTTGCTCAGGTTGCAGGAGGTCGGCAGCCTGGGCAAGGGTGTCGGTGGAAATGGTGGAAACGGCTCTGTAGAAAGAGGAGGACTCGTGCCCGGCGACTGCTTCCAGAAAACGGTCCGACCAGCGGGCGAGGTGGGCGTTCAGGAATTTGCCCGCCATGGCAAGATGCCGGTCCGCCGCCTTCATGTCGCCATTGTCGACGGCTTCGGCCGCGCATCCCATCACGCCGCCGAGAAACGACATCTCCAGACCTATGTGGTCGTCGGGTTCGTTTTCGGGGTTGGGCGACACGAGGCCGTATTGGGCATAGGCTTCGCGCACGTCGAACATGGGACCGTCGAACAGCAGGTGGTCCTTGGTGGTCCACACGGATTCCCAAAGGGGAATGGAGCCGTCGGGGCCGATGAAGAGGACGGTGTACTCCGCCATGAGAGCCGCCTGGGCGAGTTCGTCATGGGTTTCGACGCCTGTTTTCAGGAATCGCAGCGCCTCGCGCGTCTCCTCGGAGAGAGGTGCAAGGGGCCACTCCCCGAATACGTTGTTTTCCTTTACTTGGGAGAGGAAAGCCGTATCAGGCGGTTCGATGAAGAGCCGGGCGATAAAATTCAGGCTGAGGGCGCAGGCGCCAAGTTGTTCTGAGTTCATAATTTTATGACGGCCCGGAGGCGAACCTCCGGGCCATTGTTGACGTTATATGCCGATACGCATGTAGGTGCCGTAGAACATGAGCCGGTCGATGATCTCTCCGGCCATGACCAGGACCAGGGCGCAGAGGGCGGGGTTCACGGCGAGGCGGAACTGTTTGGCGCCGATGGCCTTGAAACCGAACCAGGTGAATATGCCGACACCGGCGCAGATCATGGCGATGCGGACCACCAGCACCGAGACGCCTTCACCGGCGACGAGGTCGAGACCGCTGGTCCCGAGGCTGCCGACGTTGCTCAGGGCGATCATGCCCAGGGCCACGGCGATGAACTTGAGGGCGAGACCGACTTGCGCGGAGGCGCAGAGCAGGCCGGTGACGGCCGTGCAGTCCTCGTCGCAATCCTTGCCGCTGTTTTCGATGCTGCCGATCACGCCGCTCGCGACCGCTCCGGCCAGGAGCGTGGTGCCGTAGAAGCTGAACGCCGTGGAAACGGTGTTCCAGCCGGGCACGGTCTCAAGCAGGTAAACCTTGGTCATGACGAACACCGCGAGGAGCCCGAGAGCCATGGAAAGCGCGGACAGGGCCGTGGCCTTGGCTTCGTCGTTGCGAATTCTCACGAAGGAAAGCACGCAGATTGCGGCGAAGAAGGCGGATACGGACAGAATCTCGCGGCTGAGCCACGAGTCGCCCAGGTTCATGATGGTGAAGACGCTGTGCAGCGGGGTGCCCAGGTGGGTCAGGGACAAGACCAGACCCAGGGCGGTCATGACGCACGCAACCGGGGTCTGCCAGCGCAGGGTCGAACCGGACGCTCCGGAAAAGAGCCGGGCGGCTTCGGTAATAACCACGATTCCCACTGCGCTCTGAACGAGGATGGTGAACAGGACGAGGCTCCAATCACTGGAAAACATGGCTACACCTCCTCGGGGTTGCTGATTTTACCCATTTTCGAACCGCCGGGCTTGGCGTTCATGGCGGGCGTGACGATCAGGTTGGGCTGGGTGATGTTCGGATCGGGCAGGGGCGCCACGATGTTGAGTTTGCCGTACTTGGCGACAAGCTCGTCATACTCCCCGAAGTCCAGGGCGCGACAGGGGCAGGCGGCGACGCAGGCGGGCTCCTTGCCCTCCTTGAGGTAGTCGCGGCAGAAGTCGCACTTGGTCATCTTGCCCAGTTCCGGGTTGTATTGCGGGGCGGAGTAAGGACAGCCCCATTCGCAATAGCGGCAGCCGACGCACTTGTCGGGATCGACGGTGACGATGCCGTCCTCGTTCTTGTGCATGGCCGTGGTGGGACACGAGCGGACGCAGATCGGGTTTTCGCAGTGGTTGCAGGAAACGGACAGATAGTAGCTGAACACGTTTTGCGTGTAGGTGCCATCCGGGCGTTCAACCCATTCTCCGCCGACGTATTCCGTTACCCGCCTCCACAGGACGCCAAGAGGCAGATCGTGCTTGTCGATGCAGGCGATCATGCATGTCTTGCACCCCGTGCAGCGGGAGTTGTCTATATGGAAAGCTGGACGCTTCAACATGAATTTCTCCTTAAGCCTTGACGACTTCGACGAGGTTGGTGTGCTGGGGGTTGCCTTTCGACAGCGGGCTGGGGCGTTGCGACGTCAGAACGTTAACGCAGCCGCCGTGGTCCGCTCCATCCTTGTCGGGGGTGAACCAGGCTCCCTGGGGCAGGCTGAGGACGCCGGGCATGATGCGCTTCGTCACTTTCGCCGTGGTGAAGACCGTTCCCCGGTCGTTGAACACCTTGACCTTGTCGCCGTGCTTGATGCCGCGCTTCTCGGCGTCCAGCGAGTTGATCCACAGTTCCTGCGGAGCGACCTGCTTGAGCCAGTCGACGTTGCCGTAGGTGGAGTGGGTGCGTTGCTTGTAATGGTGGCCGATCATCTGCAGGGGGTAATCCTTGCGCTTGGGATCGGTCGGGCCTTCCCACGCGGCCTGGTATTCCGGCAACGCCGAAATGCGGTCGCCCTGGTGCAGTTCCCAGGTGTGGCCGATGTCCCACAACCGCTTGCTGAAGATCTCGATCTTGCCGGACGGAGTGGACAGGGGATTCGCGGCGGGGTCTTCGCGAAATTCCTTGTAGGGAACGGGCGTGGGACCCTCGATTTTCTCCTTGTACACACCCATCTCGAACGCTTCCTCCAGGGTCGGGGGCAGGCTCGGCAGGTAGGTCCTGGATTCCTCGTAGATCTTGCGTACCCACTGTTCGCGGGTTCTGCCTTCGGTGAAGGCCTGGCCCGCGCCCATGCGCTCGGCCACTCCGGCACAGATGTCGTATATGGAACGCGATTCGAAGAAGGGCTCCACGGCCTTTTGGGCGAAGATGACATACTTGAGGAGCGCGCTTTTCCCGTTGTTGGCGAAGTCGTCTTCCTCAAGGTTGAAGGTGCCGGGAAGCAGGATGTCCGCGAACTTGGCGCTGGCGGTCATGAAGTTGTCGATGACCACGATGGTTTCACACTTGCTGTCGTCTTTCAGGATACGCGAGGTCTTGGTGGCGTCGGAATGTTGGTTGACTATGCAGTTGCCCGCGAAGTTCCAGATGAACTTGATGGGCACTTCAAGCTTGTCGCGTCCCTGGACACCGTCGGCGAGAGCCGTCATCTCGGGGCCGCGCTCGATGGCGTCAGTCCACATGAAAACCGAGATGGACGTGGATACGGGGTTCTTCAACGTGGGGAACACGCCGAACTTCAGGCCCATGTCGCCTTCGCGGGCGCCGGTGTTGCCGCCCTGGATGCCCACGTTGCCGGTGATGACGGCCAGCGCGCAGACGGCCAGGGAATTGTGCTCGCCGTTCGCCTGACGCTGCACACCCCATCCCTGGGCGATGTAGCACGGCTTGGCTCCGGCGATTTCGCGGGCAAGCCTTACGATGCGTTCCTTGGGGATGCCGGTGATGCCGGCCGCCCACTCGGGGGTCTTGGGCGTGCCGTCGGGGCCTGCGCCCATGATGTAGGATTTGTACGAGTTCCCGGCGGGGATGCCTTCCGGCATGGATTCCTCGGTGAATCCCACGGTGCAGCGGGAAAGGAACTCATGGTCCACCAGGTCTTCGCTAATCATGACGTAGGCGAGGCCGCTGATAAGGGCGGCGTCGGTGCCGGGGCGAATGGGAATCCATTCGTCGGCCACGGCGGCCGCAGTGTCGGTGTGCCTGGGGTCGATGACGATGATGCGGGTGTTCCCTTTCTTCTTGGCCTCGATCAGATCATAGGAAGTGCCGCCGCCGCTCATGCGGGTGCCTGCCGGGTTGTTGCCGAACAGAACGGTCAGCTCGGCGTTGGCCACGTCGCTGATGTGGTTGCCCCGCACCCACGAGCTTCCGAACATGTAGGGCAGGGACGCGGATATCTGGGACGTGCTGTAGTCGCCGTAGTGGTTGAGGTATCCGCCCAGACAGTTCATGAGCCGCGCGACCGGAGTGGCGCGCGGGGGCCAGGACTTGGACAGCACCGCGCCCAGGTTGCCGGTGGCGTAGTTCAGGTACACCGCCTCGTTGCCGTATTCGTCGAGGGTCTTTTTCAGCCGATTGGAGATTTCGTCCAGGGCTTCGTCCCACGAGATGCGTTCAAATTTGCCTTCCCCGCGTTCGCCGACGCGCCGCATGGGGTATTTCAGACGTTCGGGGGCGTACATGCGCCGCCGCATGGACCGTCCGCGCAGGCAGGCGCGGATTTCGTGCAGGCCGTATGTCTCGTCGCCGCCGTTGTCCGTTTCGATGCGGGTAACGACGCCGTCCGTGACATGGGCGCGCAGCAGGCAGCGGCCGCCGCAGTTCACGTTACAGGATGTCCAGACGACTTTTTCGTCCGTGGTCGACTTGCCGTCGGCCTTTTTCAGTCCGTAGAAAAGGCCGCCGCCGGATACGGCGGCCACACTGCCCAGCATGGCGCTCCATTTGAGAACGCTCCGTCTTTTGACGTTGCCGAAGGCAGGGGAGTCGGTTGTCTTCTTTTGGGTCATACGCACTCTCTACTTCGTTCAGGGTAACAACAATTACAAACTGCCCGGCATGTAACAACTATCATGCCAATAACGTTACCTTGAAAAAACAGTTGGTTATGCGTCCGGCTCGCAGAGTCCCACCGCTTATTACACTTGCCGCGGAAGGATTCCGTGCACTTGCAGTGGAATTTCCAGAAAATCTGGAATCGATCAGTCCTTTTCCAGGCCGTATTTCTTCAGTTGCGAATACAGGCGGCTTTTGCCCAGGCCGGAGACCTGCGAGGCGCGCTTGATGTCCCCGTCGCAGACCTCGAACAGCCTGGCGAAATACCGTTGCTCCGCCTTGGCGATGACTTCCTGCCTGAACGATTTGTAGGGGAGCATCTCCCCGTCGGTCTGGATGGCGGCGTCGATTTCGGCGGCACTGGGCTCGTCCCGGCAACATGCATGGGCGTTGCCGTCCTTGGATATGGACTTCTTGAGCATACGGATACGCAATTGTTCCGGCAGGCTGTGGACATAGAGTTCGGGCATTTCGTAAGCGGCCGCTATGGAGCTTTCCAATACGTTGCCCAGTTCACGGACGTTGCCCGGCCATTCGTATGCGCGGAAGGCGTCGATAACTTCACAGTTGAGCTTTTTCGGGGGGATGCCGTATTTCTTGCAGATGCGGCTGGTGATGCTTTCGGCCAGTTTCGCGATGTCTTCCTGCCGGTCGCGCAGGGGCGGCAGTTCGATAACCATTGCGCCCAAGCGGTAGAGGAGGTCCTGACGGAAGTTCCCCTCGTCGACCATCTTGCCGAGATTCCGGTGGGTGGCGGCCACCAGACGGAAGTCGCTCTGTTCCTCATACCCCGCGCCGACGGGTCGGTAGCGGCGTTCCTGGAGAACCCGCAAAAGCCGTTTTTGCAGGTCGAGCGACATTTCGCCTATCTCGTCCAGGAAGAGCGTTCCCTTGTTGGCCTTGAGGACCAGGCCCTCGCTGGCCCTGTCCGCGCCCGTGAACGCGCCCTTGACGTGGCCGAACAGGGTGCTTTCCAGCAGGGTGGCCGGGATGGCCGCGCAATCGACCACGATGAACGGCCCGGATGAGCGGTGGCTGTTGTTGTGCAGCGCCTTGGCGAACAGCTCCTTGCCTGTGCCGGTTTCGCCGGAGATGAGGACGCCCGCATCGCTTCTCGCGGCCGAGGCGACTTTCTCCAGAGCCTTGGTTATGACCGCGCTGGTCCCGGCGATGCCGCACCTGTCGAAGGTGTCGGGCAGCTTGGCGTGGTGGCGCAGGGTGTCCCTGTACTTCAGGACCCGTTGCAGCGGGAGCAGGATTTCCTTTGGAGAAAGGGGTTTCTGGAGATAGTCCCAGGCGCCGTTGCGGATGGCGAGTTCCGCCCCGTCGGGATCGCCCAACCCGGTCAGGATGATGACTTCGGGTGGGAGTTGACGCTGTCGCAGGGTGGGGAGAATGCTCAGTCCGTTGGCGTCGGGAAGGCGCACGTCCAGGAAAACCACATCGAAGTCGCCGTGTTCGGCCTTGGTGACGCCATCCCCGGCGGTCAGCGCGAAATCGGCAGTGTGGCCTATGTTCCTGACGAGTTCCATCAGGGCGTCGCAGGTCGGTTGGTCGTCGTCTATTATCAATACGTTTGCCATATGCGCCTCTATTGGTTCCGGTTGCTGTTGAACAGGCCGTCGCCCGGCCCGAGGAACTTGCTGACGGCCGTGGCCAGGCTACGCAGCTCGACCGGCTTGTTCAGGAACGTTTCGATGCCTATGCTCTTCGCGTCCGGCTCGCCGAAGCTGTGGCTGTAGCCGGTGCAAAGAATGATCGGGATGTCGGGCCGGATCGCGAGAATGCTCTTTGCGAGCTTGTCCCCCCGCAGGCCGGGCATGTTGTAGTCGGTGATGATGAGATCAAAGGCGTCCGGGGACGCTTCGAA
This sequence comes from Pseudodesulfovibrio thermohalotolerans, assembly GCF_021353295.2. Classification (NCBI taxonomy): domain Bacteria; kingdom Pseudomonadati; phylum Thermodesulfobacteriota; class Desulfovibrionia; order Desulfovibrionales; family Desulfovibrionaceae; genus Pseudodesulfovibrio; species Pseudodesulfovibrio thermohalotolerans. The sequence goes on from NZ_CP120635.1 coordinate 924,702, forward strand.
CATGGAGAGCGCCCTTTTGCTGTCGGTGGCGGTGTGGACGTTGTACCCGAGGCTCGCGAGCAGTTCGCTGTAGGATTCGGCCAGCTCCTTCTCGTCGTCGACGAAGAGGATGGTTCCGGTTCCGCCGGGAAGCTTGCGCCGCGATACCGGGCTGGGCTGGTCGAACTGTTCGTCGGTGCACGAGGGGATGTAGATGCGGAATGTGGTGCCGATGTTTTCCGTCGATTCCACCCTGACGAAACCGCCCCATCCCTTGACGATGCCCTGCACCACGGCCAATCCCAGGCCCGTCCCCTTTCCCAGGGTTTTGGTGGTGAAGAACGGGTCGAAAATCCGCTCCTGAAGGTCTTGGGGGATGCCCTTGCCAGTGTCGCTCACCGAGAGGCAAAGGTAGTCGCAGGCACGGACTGTTGTGGCGGCGTCGGCCTGGATGGGGCGCGCGGCCATGCGCAGGCTGATGGAGAGGGTGCCGCCGTTTCCTTCCATGGCGTGCGCGGAGTTGGTGCACAGGTTCATGATGACCTGGTGAACCTGGGTCGGGTCCGCCAGTATGGACGGTTCCGGTTTGCCTATTTCATATTTGATGCTGATAAGGGCCGGGAGGGAAGCCTTCAGGAATTTCACCGCTTCCTTGATGATCGGGCTGATGTTGATGAGCCGCGCTTCCTCATTGCCTTTGCTGGTGAAGCTCAGAATTTGGCTGACCAGATCCCGGCCTCTGTATGCGGCGGCCAGGATGGCCCGCGTCTTGGACTCCAGCGCCTGGCTTCCGTCGATATGGAACAGCTCGATCATCTCGCCGTTGGCGACGATGACGCCGAGCAGGTTGTTGAAGTCGTGCGCGATGCCGCCCGCGAGCGTGCCGAGGGCTTCCATCCGCTGGACCCGTTGGAGCTGGCGTTCCTTGTCATGCAGCGATATCTCGGTGCGCTTTCGTTGCAGGGCCTCGTTAAAGACGAAAAGCACCTCGGTCAGCAGGGATATTTCATCGTCCGTGTAATTTCTGTCCGAGCGAAGGACGCTGATGACGGGTTGGGCGGTGCCGGACCCGGTCTTGATGGGGACGGCCACGATATGCCGGCCCTCGTCAGCGATGGACAGCCGGATGTGGCGTCCGGCTTCCAGCTCGACGATCTGCTCCTGCATCAGGCAGGGGGATTCCATTTTCTTCATCCCGGCGTCTTCGATGAAATCGTCACCCGACACGGACAGAACGCGCGTCATGCCGCCGCCCCTGGCGACAAGGCACAGGGCCGCGCGTTCGCTCCCGGACATGGTCTTGGCCTCGGCAAGGCAGCGGAACATGACCTCCTGCTCAGTTCGGCAGTCCAGCGATCCGAGCAGGACCTTGTTGATGGAACTCAATGTCCGGGTCCGCTGGTTGACCTGTCGTTTAAGGCTCCGGTTCCAGAACAGGATCAACACGATGCTTCCCATGATTACGCCGAAGACCGCGAAGACCGAGAACCAGAAGGTCCGGCTGACCCAGAAGGGGCGGTATTGGAGCGACAGCCATTCTTCCTCGGTGCTCTGGCGCTCATGGGGCAGGATGAGGCTCAGCCCTTTGCGCAGGACGTTGCCGAGCATGGGCGTTTCCTTGCGCGACGCGATCCGCAATTCGATGGAATAGTTGGTGATGCCCGCAATGCGGAGGTTGCTGATGCGGGCGTTGGCAATGTAGCGCGACGCAAGGGCCATGTCGCAGATCAGGGCGTCCACATCGCCGACAGCCAGCGATCTGAGGCCGCCGATGTAGCCGCCCGCCATGGGAACGATGGTGTAGCCGCCGTCCGGATACCGTTCGTGCAGGTATTTGGTGAAGTGGTCGGAAACGGTGACGCCGATGCGCATCCCGGAGAGTTTGTCGAGGGTCAGGTCTTCCGTGTATTCCTTGCGGCAGATGATGGCGGCGGGCACGCTGATGTATGGCTGGGTGAAATCCAGGTCCTCGCGGAGCTGGGGCGTCATCTCCAGCGCCGCCATCATTTGGACTTCGCCCGTCAGGAGGGCCTTGAGCGTCTCCTGGCGGTTGCGGAACCGGACCGGCAAAATCTTGAGCCCCGTCTTTTCGCTGATGAGCCGGATGAAGTCGGCGCTCAATCCCTGGTATTCGCCATTGAGGTCGAAAGTCTCATAGGGCGGATAATGCAGCCCGACGCCGACCTTTACCCCGTCCGGGTGGTCCTCGATCCATTGCCGCTCATCGGGCGTGAGAGGGCTTTCGCCTTCAAGGTAATGACATCCGGCTATGACCGCGAATGCCAGAAAAATGAGAAGGATGATGGTAGGGCGTCGCACGTGTTCTCCGCAGGGTGCCGTTTATTCGCAGAAGGGGATTGATGGGAGGGGGGCGTCGGCGCGCTCCGAGCCCATGCCGGTTTTCCACATGGTTGTAGGCAGACCTCGGCCGACCGACCGAGCATCCTTGCCCGACGCAAGCCACGGCCTAGCCGATCGCCATGGGGTGGCGCAAAGCGGGCTTTCAACCAGGCAGTCGGTCTCGATCCGGCACTCGTCGATAAACGTCCGGGCAGCGTTATTGCATCCCATGACAGTTCCGGCAGGTGCGGACATATGTGATTGTGTCGAATGCATTATGCTCAGAGATATACAATAATCGTACCATGCTGTAATTTTAAAACATAAGCTATTCCGATGTGTTGCAAAGCATTGCAACAGAATGGGAAACGACATTCCAAATTTTTTGGAAAAAACGGTGCGGCAAGAAGCAGCTATTCCACTTATTTTGGAAAAAGACAAGGCCGTGAATAGCCTAATGATTAGAAGGGGTCGGACGCTAGAAAAAGCCAATGCCCAGACGGAAAGGACTAAAGGAGCGCCGCCCAAAATATTCCGATCCCGATACCGCCGCCCCTAGCCAGGTGCAAATTGGATGGGGCAGGAGACAACGGCAAGGTGTAGCGGCGTAGCCCCTTTGCTTTCGGTCGTTCGCGTCCGCCATGTGTCCGTTGTAGCCTCGACGTCATGCAAAATGATCGACATTCCGCCCCCTCCGCACATCATGCCGCAGCGTGTTTCGAACAAGCCTGGCGGCTTTTCACTCCAGGCTATCCTCTCGCCAGTATATGTGACAGGGCGTATGCCATGACATAAAAAAGCGCTTATGGGGTGCATAAGCGCTTGGTGGCACGTGAGCCGGGGGCGGGTTTTATTCCGGCCAGTCGAAAGGGACAACCCCGACATGGGGGGCTCTGCCCGCAGCGCGCGGAAAGCGGCGTCGTGGTCATTCCCCGCGAAAGGGTTAGACGGCTTCGTCGCGGTGGCAGTCCTTGGAATAGATGTATTCCATGCGTTCCAGGCCGGTTCCGTAGCAGGCCTGTTTGCAGAAGGGGGCTATCCATATGAAGTCCCCGGACTCGACCGGCAGCCACTTTTCATCCAGCAGGTAAAGCCCCTGGCCCTGATATATGTACATGCCGTGTTCCTGTACGTGAGTCTCCACGAAGGGGTGGCATCCGCCGGGAAGGAAGGCGAGCGTGTGGAAGTTCATGTCAAAGGCCTCGTCCACCGGCAGCAGGTCGCGGACAAAGACGTTTTCCATCTGGTCGTAGAGACTTTCCCTGATGTCGCGAATGGACCCGCTGACCATCCAGGGACGTCTCATTTCGGGGTCGGGGTGGGGGATGAAGCGTTGCTTGTAGAGAAGGATAGTGACCGGGGCGTCGCCCTTGGACGTGAAACCGATTCCCTTGCCGGGCGGGGAGTAGGTGTAGCCCCCGGCGGCCAAGGTTTCCGTGTGACCGTCCACAGTGACGTCCAGGGAGCCTTCGCCGTCCATCACGAAGAGGAACGTTTCGATGTTTTCGGCCTGCCCGTATGGGACGGTTGTTTTCCCTTCGGTGGAGACGGTGCCGACCATCTGTACGAAATTGGCTCCGAGTTTGGGCGAGGCCAGGATGGACAGCGCACAGCCCGATATGCCCGGGACCACGTTGATGACCCGGCCCTCGGTGGTGATGACCGCATATTTGCCGGGTTCGTAGGAAGACCGGTTCTTCAGGAATCCTTCCGGATAAGGCATGATGAATCTCGTTTTTTCGGCCTGCTTTGAGAGGATCGGGGGCAGGGGGGAGGTCGTTTCCCCCTGCCCGCCGGAGTGTTGCTACTTGCCGAACTTTTCGCGCCAGATTTTTCCGGTGCGTTCCATGTCGGAGTCGGCCCAGGTGCGGCGCATACGATTCAGGGTAGGCATACCGAGGGAAAACTCCTGGAGCCAGTTCCGGGCGAACATGCCGCGCTCGGTTTCCTCGAAGATTTCTTCCATGGCTTCTTCGTTGATGACGCGGGGGCCGCTGTGGCGCACCGCGAATTCGCAGGTGCGGCTGGCCCGGGAGGTCAGGTATTCCTCGATGCCCACGGCGTCGATGTCGTCGATGATGGAGCGGATGGAGCGGATCGCCTTGGCATAGGCAAAGGACCGGGGATATCCGTTTTTGACCATGATGTTGTACATGGTCCGCATCAGGTGGATGGTTCCGCCGTAGAGCACCTGCTCTTCGTAGTTGTCGCCTTCGGTTTCATGCTGGAAGGTCATGTCCACCACGCCGACGCGCGTGGAACCCACGGCCTTGGAGATGGCCAGGGCGGTTTCCCGGGCGTGGCCGCTGACGTCCTGGTCCACGCTGACGCAGCCCCAGATGCCTGAACCGTCCTTGAATTTCTGGCGGGTGACCGGGCCGGGACCGTTGGGTACGAACAGGACCACGTCCACGTCCTTGGGCGGCTTGATGGTGCCGTAGAGCACGGCGAATCCGTGGGCGAAGCTCAGGGTCTGCCCGGCCCTGAGGTGGGCGTGGATGGAATCGTAATAGACCGAGGGCTGGGCCGGGTCCTGGAGCAGGATATGGACGATGTCCGCCTTTTCCACGGCTTCCTCGATGGAGAAGACCTCGAATCCGTCGGCCTCGGCCTTGTTCCAACTGGAGTGGCGGGTGCGATCGCCCGCTCCGACGATGATCTTCATGCCGCTCTCGCGCATGTTCATGGATTGGGCGTGGCCCTGGCTGCCGTATCCGATGACGGCGATGGTCTTGTCTTCCAGAACGCTCAGGTCAACGTCTTCATCCCGGTAGATTTTTTCGAATGCGATCTCGTTCATTTTGGTTTCCTTGTTGGTGTTTGTGCGGATCAGTCCGCCATGGCGTAGGTCACGCCCTCGGGGTCGTTGCACGTTTTGAGTATGCAATGGAGGAGAACATCGGTTCCGGCGGAGCAGTCGGGCCAGGAAGTTTCCTCGACTTCGGCATGGCTGCGGCCGCCGATGCTGGGCACGAAAATCATGGCGCTGGGCGCAAACTGGTTGATGTACACGGTGTCGTGGGAAGCTCCGGAGACCATATCCAGGGCGGGCAGCTCCAGTTTCCCGGCGGTTTCATGAATCAGGGCCACAAGCTCCGGATGGAACGGGGCGCGTTCCACGGCCCATGTCTGCCGGATGTTCACGGTGCAGCCTGTGGCCTCGGCATTTTCCCTGATGGCCGTTTCGATATCGGCGCACACGCGGTCGGTCTCGGTTTCGTCCCAACCGCGAATGTCGATGGTGAAGTGGACATGCCCCGCGATGACGTTGCGCGAGTTGGGGGAGGGGTGCACCTCGCCAACAGTGGCGACCACGCCGTCGGAAGCCAGGCCGATGTCGAAGATGCGGCCCGCCATGCGGGAAAAGGCGTAGATGGCGTCTTGTCTCTCGTCCATGGGCGTTGGGCCGGCGTGGTTCGGAACTCCCTGGATTTCCACGTCATACCAGCGCAGGCAGACGATGCCCTTGGGGACGCCGATGGTCTTGTCCTGGCGTTCCAGCACCGGTCCCTGCTCGATGTGGTATTCGAAATTGGCATGTAGCGGTCTCGGGTCGAAGTCGGATTCGCCCTTGTAGCCGATACGCTCCAACTCACCTTCGAAGGTCAAGCCTTTGCGGTCGGTCAGTCCGTACATGGCCTCGCGGTCGAGTTTGCCCGCGAACACGCCCGAACCCGTGGTGCCGGGAGTAAACCGGCTGCCTTCCTCGTTGGTCCAGTTGACCACGATGAAGTCGCGCTCAAGGGCGATGTCCGCATCATTGAGGGCGCAGATCACTTCCAGCCCGGCCACGATGCCGAGGATGCCGTCGAAACGTCCGCCCTGAGGCTGGGAGTCGCAGTGGGAGCCGGTCAGCACCGGCGGCAGCGCACGATTCTTGCCCGGCCGGACAAAGAACATGTTGCCCATGCGGTCCACGTGCGTTTCGCACCCCGCTTCCTCGAACCAGGACTTGAGCTGATCGCGCGCGTCGCGGTCTTCGTCGCTCAGGGCCAGGCGGGTGACGCCGCCATTCTCCGTGGCCCCGAACACGGCTATTTCCGTGAGAAAACGGCGCAGCCGCTCCGGATTGGTTTTCAATATGCTCATCTTGCCTTTCCTTTGTTGTTTACAGGGGTGACGAGTTCTCCGGCGCCCGCCCGGCCCGTCAACCGAAATCTCTTTTTATCGAAGTCGTAAATGCAGACGGGTTCGCCTCGAAGCCAGGTCTGTTCGATGCGGCCTGTGCAGCGCATACCGTCATAGGGCGTCTGGCAATGCTTGGTGAGTTGCCTGTCCGCCCGGATGGTCCATTCCGCGCCGGGATCGAAGAGGACGAAGGAGGCCTCGCTTCCCGGTTCCAGGGTCCCCCGCTCAGGATAGTGTCCGATGAATCGGGCGGGTTGGGCGCTGTAGAGCCGGACCAATTGCCGGATGTCCATTCCGCGTCTGACCACCCCTTCGGTATGCAGCAGGGAGAACAGGTATTGGACGCCATTGATGCCGCCCCAGCACGCATCGAAGGAGGCGTTGGTCTTTTCTCCCGTCTCAGCGGGGGAGTGGTCGGTGCCCAGAAAGTCCAACGCGCCGTCGAATACCCTTTGCCACATGCCGTCCACCGCATCCCGATTGCGCACGGGCGGGGTGCATTTGAGGGGGCCGCGTATCCTGCGCAGGTCCTCGTCAGTGCAAAGCAGGTATTGGGGGCAGGTCTCCACAGTGGCGGTCACGCCGCGCTTCCGGGCTTCGGTCACCATGTCCACGCTTTCCGGCAGGCTTGCGTGGCAGATGTGGACGTGTGCGCCGGTGCGCTCGGCCAGTTCGAGCACGGTTCGGACGGCGGACAATTCAGTGTCGGGCGAGTGGATGGTCAGGAAACGGTCGATCTCTTCCATGCCGGAGGGGCAGCCCTGTGCGTTGCGGTCCATGGCCGCCTGATCCTCACCGTGTACGCCGATGAACGCGCCCAGCCTGCGGGCTTCGGCAAAGCCGCGTTCCATGGTATTCCGGCGGGGTTTGGGAAATCCGTCTCCGGCTCCGCAGGTGAACATCTTGAATCCGTAGGCCCCGGCTTCGGCCATGGGCTCCATTTGCGCCGTGTTGTCCTCGACGAAACCGGCCCATATGGCGAAATCCACCACCGACTTCCGCGACGCGCGGTCGATCTTGTCCCGCACGTCCGAGGCCGTGAGCGTATACGGGGCGTTGGTCAGGGGCATGTCCGCGAACAGGGTGACTCCGCCCGCCGCCGCGGCGGATGAGCCGGTGAAGTAATCCTCGCGCCGCGTCATGCCCGGCTCGTTGAAGTGAACGTGCAGGTCGATCAGGCCCGGCAGGACGAGTTTTCCCGAACAGTCCAAGGTGCGCGTCCCTTCCAGCGGCGCTCCCGGCGCGGCGATTTCGGCGATGCGGCCCGCGGTGACGCCCACGGTGGTGTCGCGGACGGCATCTTCGGTCACCAGCCGGGCGTTTTTCAATACGAGGTCAAACATGCTCTTTTCCGGTTTGCGGGGGCGTTTTCGAAAGGGGAAAGGCGTATCCGCCCGTCTTGCCGGTCTTGAGGCCCAGGCCGACCAGGGCTTCCACGAATTTGACGGCGGTGGACACGCCGTCCACGACCGGAATGCCGAGCGTATCGCCGAGCCGCCTTGCGAAATGGGTCATGCCGCCGCAGCCGAGGACCAGGGCGTCGCTGCCGTCTTTTTCGAGGACGGCGGCAGCGGCTTCGCGGATCACTGAGAATGCATGGTCGTCGTTCTCGTTTTCCAACGCCAGGACCGGGATATTCGCTGCATGGACCCCTTTGCACCGCGCGCCCAGACCATAACGGGACGCGTTGTCTTCTATGATGGGAATGGATCGTTTCAGCGTGGTCAGGATGGAAAAGCGGCAGGCGAGCATGGTGGCCGCGTGCATAGCCGCCTCGCCGATGCCGAGCACCGGCCCGGACACCCGCTCCCGCAGTCCGTCAACGCCCGTGTCGTCGAAGCAGGCGACCACAAAGCCGTCGGCGGGACCGCTTTCTTCAACGAGTTTGAGCATGTGGTGCGCGGCCAGAACGCCGTCCGAATGCCCTTCTATGGAGAGGGGGCTTCCGGGAGGGCAACAGGCTTCTATGACGGTCCCGTCGGCGCAGATTTCGCGTGCGGTGGCCTCGATGGCGCGGGTCATGGGCAGGCTGGAGTTGGGATTGATGACTCGAATGCGCATTCTACTTCTCCATGGCCGTCCGTGCGCGGTGGCGTTTGAGGAGGTGAAGGATGGCCAGGGTGCCGACAATGGCCGCGAAGGAGATGAACGTGGTCAGGGTCCCCAGGGCGTAGAGCACCGGGGTGGTCACGTTCGTCGTCATTCCGAAGATTTCCAGCGGCAGGGTGTTTTTGGAACCCGCGGTCATGATGGTCCTGGCGAATTCGTCATAGGACAGGGTGAACCCGAACAGCCCCACGCCCACGAGGCTGGGCAGGATGAGCGGCACCACCACGTATCGCAGGGTCTGAAACGGGGTGGCGCACATGTCCCTGGCCGCCGCTTCGTAGGATTTGTCGAATCGGTTGAAGACCGCGAACATGATCAGCAGCCCGAAGGGAAGGGTCCAGGTTAAGTGGGAGCCGAGGGCCGAGCCGTACCAGGTGGGTTCGATCCCGACCTGGTTGAAAAGCAGCCCGATGCCGAGGCTGATGAGGATGGAAGGTATGATCAGGCTGACGATGGTCAGGTAGAACAGGACGCCGCTGCCCTTGAATTTTTTTCGGAAAGCCATGCCCGCCGACAGGGATATGACCACGGTGACGACCATGACCGCCAGGGCGAGGAGGAGCGACCGGGTCAGCGATCCGCCGAAGTCGCCCACCGCCTGCTGTTCAAACAGTTGGAAATACCAGTGCAGCGACCATCCGTTCATGGGGAAGGTCAGGCCGCCGGACGGCCCCTGAAACGAGAGGATGCCGATGGTCAGCGTCGGCCCGTATAAAAAAAGTATGAACAGGGCGAAAAAAGCGGTCAGAAAGTAAAAGCTCTTGGGTCGGCTGGTGGATATCGGCATGGCGGCTCCCTAAAGGTCCTTGCGGATGTTGGCGAATCTGAAGAGGATGGCAAGCATGATCAGGACAGTACCCAGCAGGGTGACTGCGCCAGCGGCAGCCGCAGGATACTGCAACAAGCTGATCTCGTTGTAGATGAGCAGGCCGACGGAAGCGCTGAGGCCGCCGCTCATCAGGCGAACCGTGATGAAGTCCCCCATGACCAGGGTGAAGACGAAGATGGTTCCGATGGTGATGCCGGACTTGGAAAGAGGGATGATTACCTGCGTGATGACCTGCCAGGGGCTTGCTCCCGCGTCGATGGCCGCCTCCACCAGCTTGCGGTCGATGCGCATCATGGAATTGAAGATGGGGACGACCATGAACAGGGTGTAGAGATGGACAAAGGCCAGTATCACGGAAAAGTCGCTGTAAAGCAGGAACTCCAGGGGATGGCTTGTAATGCCGAGGGTCTGGAGCGTCTGGTTGACCAGCCCGTTGCGGCCCAGCAGGGGAATCCACGAAATCATGCGGATGATGTTCGACGTCAGGAAGGGGACGGTGGCCAGCAGGAAGCAGATGGTCTGGGATTTGGTGGTCCTCAGGTGGAAGGCCATGTAGTAGGCTGCCGTGAATCCTATGAGCAGGGTTATCGCCCAGGAGGTGACGGCATAGAACAGGGTGTTGGCGTAGGCCTGCCATGTCACGGACGAGGTCAGCAGAAAATTGTAGTTGTCCCAGATGAAGTCGGGAATGATGGAAAAGGCGTTGTAGTCCCAGAAGCTGACGATCACGATCATGATGGTCGGGATGACCAGGAAGATCACCATGATCGTGAAAAGCGGCAGGGCCTGGAGATATGCGCTTCGTTCGTTCGACATGCGGCTGTTCCTTTTTGGGGGGAGAGGCTCCGGCAACCCGGAAAGCCTCTCCCCGCTATATTAGGAGGCTATGAATTCATTCCACTTGCGGATCATGTACTTGTTCTCGTCCATGACCGAGTTCCAGCAGGCCACGTGGCCCATGCGTTCATTGTAGGAGCCGCCGTCGCGGATCGCGCCGGCCTTTTCCATGATGACGCCCTCGGGGCTGAGGATGTCGGACTGGGCGGGTTTACCTTCGATCCAGTATCCCCACTCGTCGTCGGTCATGTGCTGCTTCGAGGTGGCCGGGGCCGCGCTGTAGTAGCCCTGGCGGTTCAGGTACGCGCCTGCCCAGCCGGAGATGTACCAGTTGAAGTACTCGTAGGCCGCGTCGAGTTCGAGGCCGGACAGGTGGCGGGCGATGCCGAGACCGCCGCCCCATGCGCGATAGCCCTCTTCCAGCGGCTGGTACTTGCAGGGGATGCCCTTGGAGCGGACAGCGGCGACGGCCGGGGACCACATGGACTGGATAACGACTTCGCCGGAAGCCATAAGGTTCACTGATTCGTCGAAGGACTTCCAGAAAGCCCGGAACTGGCCTTCTTTCTTTGCCTTCTTGAGGATCTCAATGGTCTTGTCGATCTCGTCGCGGGTCATGTTGCCCTTGTCGCCGTACTTGATGACGCCCATGGATTCGCAAATCATGGCCGCGTCCATGATGCCGATGGCCGGAATGTTCAGGATGGAGGTCTTGCCCTTGAACGCGGGGTCCATGATGTCGCGCCAGTTCTTGATTTCCCGGCCGACGAGGTCGGGACGAATGCCGAGGGTGTCGGCGTTGTAGATGGTCGGGATGAGGGTCATCCACTTGGTTTCGCGTTTGGCGAACTGGCGGTCGTCCTTGTTTTCGACGAAACCCACGGTGTGCGGCGCGGTGCCTTGTGCGATCTTGGTGTCGGGAGTGAGCTTGCCGTTTTTGAAAAGGGACGAAATCTTGTCGTAGAATTTGATCCGCGAGGTGTCCATGGGCTGGATCACTCCGCTGGGGTACACCTTCTTGCAGACCCAGTACTCGATGTCGGCTATATCGTAGGACTTGGGCTGCGTCACCGCGCGCTGAACAACGGCGTCGGAGTCCAGCGCGGTCATCTCGACGGTGAAGCCCAGGTCCTGTTTGACCTTGTCGGCAATGGCATTGACGCTGGCCGTGCCGGTGCCGAACTGGCGCAGTTTGATGTTTTTGATGTTCTGCGCCCAAACGGTGGGAAATCCGGTGATGACCGGCGCGGCCGCGACAGCGGCGGTGGCCGCGGCTGCGGCGCCCAGGAACTTCCTCCGGCTCATCTTGCCAGTCTTTGTTTCCTTCTCTTTGACCATGACTCTCTCCTCTCAATTAGTAGTTGTCTTGGCGTTATCCCTTGTAAGGGGGGAAAATATTCATATCCCGGCACGACCAGCCCAAAACGACTTCCTGCCCCGGTTCGGGACCGAGTTCGTTGTACCGGTCGTCGGGAATGTGTGCCTGGATGTCTTCGCCCGTCGCGGAAACGCAATGCACCACTATGTGGGCACCCTGATATTCCACCAGCGTCACGGTGGCTTCGACGGCTATGTCCATGTCCTGGTCAGCTTCCTTGCCTAGGCGAATGCGGTCGGCCCGGACGGAGAACCCATACGTCCCGGAACCTTTCAGGTTGGAGTTTGCACCGCATCCCTTGGCGCAAGCGCCTTCCATGACCACTTCGAAGCCGTTGTCCGGCCGGAGCTCGAAGTGGGCGCTGAAGATATTGTGCCCGCCGATGAAGCCCGCGACGAAAGGCGTGTTGGGCGTTTCAAAGACCTGGCGGGGCGTGGCTATCTGCTGGATGGTTCCCTTGGACATGACGACCACCTTGTCGGCCAGGGCAAAGGCCTCCTCCTGGGAGTGGGTGACATGGATGAAGGTCATGTTCAGTTCCTTCTGGATCTTGCGAAGTTCCTTGCGCATTTGGACCCGGAGGAAAGGGTCCAGAGCGGAAAGCGGCTCGTCGAGAAGAATGACCGAAGGTTTGGTGATGAGCGCGCGCGCCAATGCCACCCGCTGCTGCTGCCCTCCCGACAGTTGGTCGGGTAACGCGGCCGCGTATTCGCTCATGTGCACCAGCTCCAGAAACTCCATGGCCTGGCTGGTGCGGTCTTTTTTGGGAACGCCCGCAATCTTGAGGCTGAAAGCCACGTTGTTTACGCAGGACAGGTGAGGGAAGAGCGCGTAATTCTGAAACATCAGCGCGGTCTTCCGTTTGGCCGGAGGCGCGTCGGTGATGTTGCGGCCATCCAACAGGATGTCGCCGTGCGTGACGTCCTCATGTCCGGAAATCATCCGCACCGCCGTGCTTTTGCCGCACCCGCTCGGGCCGAGCAGGCAGCAGTATTCGCCCGCCTCGACGGTCAGCTCCATGTCCCGCAATGCTTCGACCGGGCCGTAATATTTGCCTACTGCCGACAATTCCACTTTTCCGATGCTGTTCATGTCTGTCCGCCGCTCGTAGCTGGTTTGCGTCTTGTCCGTTGGGGGGGGGGATGGAACAATCGGTTCCTTTGCACGCCGTTTGATGTGGCCTTTGCCTGCTTGCGTTTCCAATCTGGCTCGGCTCTCATCGGATTCCCCAATCGTTTTCGGCCCGCCGGAGATGACCGGTATGGCTGTCCGGTATGACCAGTTTCTGAATGTCGTCTTTTGCTCTAATTGTCAATTGCAAAAAAAATGTTTTTAAAAAAAAGATCAAAAATAACAAATTTAGTAAAAAATGAAAAATAACCTACAAAAATGTTGATTAAATTTTCTTCTGGCAAACATGGAAAAGATGTGCATATATGTTCTATCTACCTGGTAAGACCAGTTGTGGCTGCGCTAACCCCTAACATAACGAGTGGAAACCCATGCCTTTTAAGAACCGTGAGGAGTATGGCGGGACGTCCGGACACAGACAGTCCAGAACCGAAACAGCGGTCCATAAGATTGAGTCGTTGATTCTGCAAAACGAATGGGGCGATGGCGAAAGGCTGCCGTCCCAACGGGCTTTGGCCGAGGAGTTGGGAGTCAGTCGCCCGACCATCCGGGAGGCGTTGGTCTCTATGGAGGCGAGAGGGCGTCTTGTCATTCAGCCCGCCAAGGGAGTCTTTCTGTCCGGTCCCGGAACGGCTTCCGGGAAGGAGTCGGCAACGGGGGTGAAGGTGCAGGCTTCGGCGAATCTCTCGGGGCGCGAGTCTCAGATGTACCAGTTCCGCTATGCGATCGAGCCCGCTATAGCCGGGCTGGTGGCGGTAAATGCGACCGCTGCCCAGGTTGAAGACATGCGCGTGGTGGTGGCGTCCATGCGCCGGGCGCTTGAGAGCCGGGACATTGTCGAGTTTTCCCGGCTGGATTTCACATTTCATTCACAGATGATAGAGGCTGCGAACAATAGGTTCTTCACAGAAGCCATTACCCCTTTTCTCGGGTTGTTTTTCGAGAGCCAAACCCTTCCGCTTACTTTCGACGAAAGCGTACAGGAGACCGTGCGAGAGCATGAGGAGATCATGGAGCACATCCGGGAAGGGCGTTCCGCCGAGGCTCGTAAGTCCATGGAATGGCATGTGCGCTGCGTGGCCAGGCGAGCCGGGGTCAATCTGATCGAATAAAATCGACCATTGATTGCATCCTTCGACGAGTTTCAAGGGACGAACCGGATAACTCCCGGGCCTTTTCGATACAAAAAATATGAAAAGGTCGTTTGGGCTTGGACAGGCAATTTGGCTTGATGGGATTTCGCCGAACGAAAGCGGCCCCCGCACTCAGGTGCGGGGGCCGCTTTCGTGATTCCATCTTTGACAAGATTCTCTGCGGGGCGAACATCTCATGCGCCGCCCCGGAGGCTACCTTCGTCATTTTTCTGGTGCAGCTTCTTGATGCCGCGAGCAGCGGGGCGCTGAACTGGGACGGACTTTCGTAGGCCACTTGCCGGGCGGCGGTTGTGGCGTCCCGGTTTTCGTCGGCACAAGCCGACGGCTTCGTGCAACCGGAGTCATTTCTGGAACTGGAGCGGGTTCATGACCGTCGTGGCTTGGGAATGGTGATGAAAGGTTGAAACGGTCATGCCGGTTTCCTGCCAGTCCCTCCGCCTTGGGTTGCTTGACGTAGTTCCCCTTGAGCCGGTCAACGGCCCGGGCGACCTGTTGCCCGTGTGTGGACGCTCACACGAGATGAGAAAACGGGAAGATTCGGGAGCACCCGAGATGCTCGGGAATACTGTGGGTTGCGTGAAGATACTTAGTTTGAGATGAAATGAGAAAAACACGGCCCCGTGGAGGCCGTGTTTCATTTGGAAGGAGAAAATTTCTGATGCACTAGGGTAACTCTCGCCCGCCCCATACTACGTGACCGATGATACGAACTCCATCGGCCTGGCCTCCCTTCACACCTACCTCTATTGGGGGGGATGCTGGGTTGTAGCTTTTCAGAAGCATCTTGAGGTAAACCATATCTTCCACACCAACGGCGTAGACTTGCCCTGGGCGCGGTTCTCTTTGGCTCTGGTCAATCAGCACCGTGTCGTCGTTCTCGATTTTGGGCTCCATACTGTCGCCGGCGACTCGCATCAAAACCATCCGTGCAGGATTTCCCTGCCTGCTCAGGAACTCAGGGCGAAATGCATAGCGTCCATTGACCTCACCGCTAGTCTCGAATGAGCCGGACCCCGCGGCCAGACGGGCCTGGACCAATGGGACTATGATCAGTTCGGTTTCATCTACGCAGACGCGAGTATAATCGGTTGGGGCTCCCCGTTTCATTGGGCCTTCCCCAACCAATAACCACGACTATGAAATCCCATATTTGGTGCGCAACGCCGCAATGAATTCAGAATCGGGCTTATTGGCGTTGCGTTCGTAACGGCTCAACGAATTTTTATGCACACCGATTCGCTCAGCAAATTCCGCCTGCGTTAATTCCCCACGCGCAACCTTGATTCTTTCACCCAGAGAGGTGTCCAAGTTCAACCTCCGAAGAAGGACAAGAAGTTCGACAGCTCAATCGACCAGATATCTATTTGTATTTCCAAATAAAAATACAAATTGCGTTTTTCAACTTGGACACCAAAAATGGTTAACCAATCATCAAAAACGAGACTAGGACAGAAGCCGTGGGCAGTCATAAAAAAGACCATTTAGCAAATGCACTTTAAATGACGCCGCCCACGGGGCAACATCCGGCCCCGCATTCGTATCGGACAGAAACTTGAACCTCAGCGGACAAGATCAACATGCGGCAGTTATCCCTTTTCGACCCAGACCCGAGCGCCGAGCTGGCTATGCTCATGGCCAGCCTGAAAAGCTCCATGAACCGCGCCGCCTCGTGGTGCGGCCTATCGCGGGAGGAGATTGCGGACCGCATGAACGAGATTGCCAGGAGCGCCGGAGTGAACGTGAGCCGCGGGATGCCCGGCGCACGCTCTGGCCCTGCCCAAAGATTTGCAGGAATCGAAGACATGCGCATCGAACTGACGCCCGGGGAAAACACAGCCACCTTGGCGACTGGCCCACGTCCAGCTCACCCCGCACATCAACGCCGCCAAGCTGCGCAACCTGCTGAAAGCGAAATTCGGTCAGGGCGTTCCGTCCACGGTCACGGTCTGGCGCTGGCTGACCAAATGGAAAGACGAGCATGAGGAGCTGTTCGCCATGATGGGGAATCCCAAGCGGTGAAAAAATAGCTACATACCCGCCTTCGACAGTGCCAATGTCTCCTGATATTACGGACACGTGTGGGAAATGGACTCCACCCCCTCGGACGAGTATGTCAAGAGCGTGGAGGTCGGCCTCAAGCTGGCTGCCAAGCAATCGGTCACCACGGCGATTCGCACACTGGCGCAGACGCCGGAGAACGTGACCTCCGGGGAGGGAGGCATCGGGGCTCAGGCGGCTTCCGCAGCGAGCGGCGCACTTCAGGCGGTTTCCGCAGCCCAGCAGATCAGCAACCCGAGCGCCTCGGTGTCGGCGACGGTCGGACTGTCCATGTCCGAGAGCAGCTTCTCCAGCGACTCGGCCACCTCGGTCCCGTCGACCATAACCGCCGGGCGGGACGTCGCGCTCGATGCCGGGCAGGACCTGACCGTCGAGGGTGGCCGGGTTCAGGCCGCAGAGGACGTTTCCCTGACCGCCGGTGAGGATGTCACCGTGGCCTCTGCCGCCAACAGCAGGCAGACCTTGTCGAGCTCCAGCTCCGTGTCCGCCGGTGTAGGCATCGGGGCCACGGTCAGCGCGGTTAACGGTACGGCGGCGGGCTTGCAGGTGTCCGGGTCGGCGTCCGGCAGCGATGCCGACTACCGCGCGGATTCCAACACCAACGCGCAGGTCGCGGCCGGGCAGGACCTGACTGTGCAATCCGGCCAGGACACCACCGTCGCCGGGGCGAACCTTGAGGGCAATACGGTTAACATGGATGTCGGCGGCGACCTGGTCGTGGCCAGCAGGCAGGACACCAGCGAGTCCAAGAGCTCCAACTGGAACGTCGGCGGCAGCGCCACCCTCGGCATGGGGGCGTCCATGGCCGCGGACGCCGCGGACACGGTGGGCCTGAACCCGACCGACTCGACCGGCGATTCCGCCAGTGTCGGCATGGGCAAGGGCACCGGTTCCTCGGCCTGGGTGCACAACCAGACCTCGATCATCGGCAAGGAGCAGGTGGACATCCGCGTGGAGGACAACACCCACGTGGAGGGCGCGGTCATCGCCGCTGAAAACGGCAACCTGAAGCTCGACACCGACACGCTCACCTACAACGATATCTACGACCACGACAAGGCCTCGAACTACCAGGCCAGCCTGTCCGTCTCCAAGAGCGCGGAGAACGCCAAGAACAGCGCAAACCGCCAGGGCTCGGATGACGCGCAGGCCTCCGCCGACTCGTCCCAAGAAGGCGCTTCCAACGACGCCAACCAGGAGGGCAACCCCTATTCCGGCACCCTGGAAGGTGATTATTCCTCCCATGACCGCCGCCAGATCAACCGCGCCACCATCGGCGAAGGCGAAATCATCATCCGCTCCGACCCCGACGCCGGGCTGGAGGGCTTGAACCGGGATTTGGCGAAGGCGCAGGAGATCACCAAGGACGAGAAGACCTCGGTTACGGTGTATATTGATAGTGCCGCGATTGAGGAGATTATGAGCGGTGGTGAAGGAATCAAAAACAACTTCAATAAAGTTGCAGAGAAGATCAAAGAGCTATTGCCTGAAGATGCGGAGAGCATGCGTGAAGTCATTCAATCTCAACAAGACTTTCGGGATCAATTGGAAAAAGAGGGAATAGATCCGAATGAAGCAGACAAAATTCTTGGCGAGAATGCTGTGGCTGCTGTTTTGAAAGAAAAGCTGGATAAATATCTAACAGAAAGCGGGGAATTGAATCTAACTGAGGAGCAAGCGGAAGATTTATTGCAGGAACTTCAAATGGATCCAACAGTAGTGCTTCAGGTGGCAAGCACCTGGGACTACGATTTGCAAACTGAGCGAGCCAGATTGCAACGTCAGTTATTTTCTATTGTGGGAATTGCTAAGAGTGCTGGCGCAACGGCTAAAGGCGCTTTGATGTTTCTCAATGAATATTCTGGTGAGATATTTTATTCCGCGACAGGAGGTGCTTTATTCAAAGCCGAACATGAAAGCTTCCATGAAACCGTCAATGAAGTTGTTGCCGCTATTGGAAAGCTGGCTACTACTGATCCCGGTGAGAGCCTGAAGGCTCTCTGCCAAGTATACAACGGCCGACTCGATCAGTATTATAAATTAGTTGAGGAAGGAAAGCATGATGAGGCGGGCTTAGTCATGGGCTCACTCATGTATGATGTTGCAGAGGCTTTGGCTTTTGCTGGCAAAGGTATCTTGAAGGGAACGACGAAACTTGCTGGGTTGATGAAAAGGTTTGGCAAGGGAGCAGGTGCGATAAAAGTCGTTGACTCGTTAGTTAAAGATATAAAAATTACCAATGCCAGCGTGATAACTAAGCTGGATAATTATCTTCTTGAATCAAACCACCCTAAAGGTGGAGCGAAAGCCAAATGGTTCTGGGAAGCTTTAGGATTTGATAAAAAAAATATAAATATACTAGCGCAGCAGATTGTATTTGACAGCAAGCAAGCATATCAAACGGGAGTCACTCAGTATGGTACAAAATATAATCAGGTTATTAAAATAATTGGGGAAAATGGGAAAAAAATTGATGTTAATTTTGCATGGATTAAGAATCTGGATGGGAACATGAGGCTTGTTACGGCAATTCCTACAAAAAAGAGGTAGTAAAAATGTTTAATGAATTGGATTGCGTAAAATTAATACGTAGAATTAATAATATACCAATTGATTCTGGAGGAGTCGTGCTAATTGTATATGAAGGCGGGAGGCACTGTGAGGTTGAATTCTTCAATGAAAAGTTGGAAAGCTTAGGTACAGAAACTGTCGACGTGAATGATATCGTTTTGGAAGATAGGCATATAAAAAGTTAGAGGAAATTAAGGACGTCAAACCTGTTTGTTGGTAATTAGGGGTAATTAGGGGGACACCTCCCTAATTGTTGACGTTGAATAAGTGGCGTAGATATGAAGTGGCAAGCCAAGAATTGCACGGATAGTAGTTGCAGGAGAACCCCACCACATTATTCAGCGTGGGAACCGACGCCTTCCGACTTTTTTCAAGGATGATGATTGGGAGGTTTTTTTGGCAGAGGATGCCAGTGATCGCGACCTTGACTTGTTAAGAGGACACGGGCGTACAGGCCGTCCTCTGGGAGGCAATGGGTTCTTCGACAAATTGCAGTCGATATTGGGGAAGGATGTAAGACCCAAAAAGCCTGGCCCAAGAAAGAGAATTAGGGAGGTGTCCCCCTAATCAAAAGAAGGCATCTTCATAGACACTACCATTGGTGGGAATTCTGTTGGCTCCTCTTTCTTTGAAGGGAGTTCATATACGAAAAAAGTAAAGAATCAAATGGCACTTGGAGATTATCATTCATTCCCGGAAAGCGTAACTGCCTTTGGAGAAAACGGTGTTGTAACGCAAATCACCGGAGGAGATGGCATCGTGAGGAGTAAGCTCCAAATAGCCGGTGAATATATGGGGAAGAAAGGTGTCTTTGAATTTATCAAAGAACCTGATGGGATTATCAACCATAGACTCTTTGTTCCTGGGCGGGAGTAGTGTATGACTTTTGATAAAGATGTTATAAAATTACTGAGTGCTGGGACATCTTTGCACGAATATGGAATATGTAATTGGGCTTTTAATAGAAGAGATGCAATTGTTGTGCTCGATGGCTTTAAAAAATTAAAAATACCCGTTTTAGGGGGTGATGTTTATAAATTTGAAAATGGAAATCCTGTATCAACATATGAAAATTGGTATTGCGAGCAATTCGAAGATGAGAGTCATGAAGAGTTCATTTCAAGAAGCATTCTTATCGCCACAGAATTTATTAATAGAATCGATAGTAAGGATAATTCGTCGTTCTTTGTTATTGTTCCGGATAGGGCATTAATTGACACAGATGAGGCTCTTGTAGAACTCAAAAGGCATTGGCAAGTTCAAAAACATTGAGAAATTAGGGGGACACCTCCCTAATTGTTGACGTTGAATAAGTGGCGTTGATACGAAGTGGCATGCCAAGAATTGCACGGATAGTAGTTCCAGGAGAACCCCACCACATTATTCAACGTGGGAACCTACGCCTTCCGACTTTTTTCAAGGAAGATGATTGGGAGGTTTTTTGGCAGAGGATACCAGTGATCGCGACCTTGACTTGTTAAGAGGACACGGGCGTGAAGGCCGTCCTCTGGGAGGCAATCCGTTCTTCGACAAATTGCAGTCGATATTGGGGAAGGATGTAAGACCCAAAAAGCCTGGCCCAAGAAAGAGAATTAGGGAGGTGTCCCCCTAATCACCCTAATCACCCTCCCCCCTAATTACCCAAAAATGAAAATTGGTTTGATTGGTTGTGGGAGATTTGGAAAGCGTCTTGAAAATAGGGTTTGTAGAGAGTTCAAGAATATTGAGGACTATTTGGGGCGCAAGCTGAATGTAAAAATTTGTAGGGGTGAGGTTGAGGATAATTCTGAGGGCTTTGATCAACTTATCATTGTTGCTAACTGTGCCGACTACGACGGGTGCTCGGAAGCGGCACAACTGTCTATTGCTATTGATAGAAATAGAGTCATAGCGGACATCCTTGGCTTGGTTTATCCAAGCAATAGTGTTGATCTTGAGGCCGCCGAACTTAACTCAATCGCATTGAGGCAAGGGCCAATACCAATGTCAACCATCTCTCCAGAATTACCAATAATTAGCGATCAAGATGTAATGCACATGGCGGTGCTTGATCTTATTTTCCATAGGCTTGCATTTTTGAAGATGTGTAACCCTGGGGAAAGAAAGTGGTTAGAGGATATCTTCGCTATTAGTGCTGCGGTAGAGGCTTTGGGTTACGCTTAGCCAAGCGAGTGCGTACAAAATGCGTACAGTTGCCAAGTTAGTCAAATGAAGAAAAGCCCCGCAATGGTATAACTCATTGCGGGGCTTAGCTTTTCCTGGAGCCAGGAATCGGAATTGAACCGACGACCTACTGATTACGAATATGTCGGCAAGGCTATTGACTGTCAGGCAACATGTGGCCGAAAATGTTCTTTTTTCTTGAGTTCAACGAGTTGCGGTGTCTTTGGGATACTTCCAAAAACCGCCTGAAACTGTCTGCAATTGTCCGCATCTGACAGACAGCTTGCGGATAGCAAAGCCTCGTATCGGCAGTTGTCATGAAGGACTCGTCGTGGTGGATTCATCGTCGAATCCTGTAGGGAGGTCAATCGGGTATTGTCTGGCCAGCTCAACAGTGTCTTAGAGGAGTTGCTGCAATGAAAAAAGCCGCCCATCCCGGCGGGAGGGCGGCCTGAACAGCCTGAGCAGGTTCGAAGTCAACTACCAGCGGGGGCGTTCTTCGCGGGGCCTGGCCACGTTGACCTTGATGTTGCGACCGCCGAATTCACGGCCGTCAAACTCGGCGACGGCGGCGTCAGCACCTGCGTCATCCATTTCCACGAAGCCAAAACCGCGCGGGCGGCCGGTTTCACGGTCTTCGATGAGTTTGACGGACATGACTTCACCATGCACCTCGAAGGCGTTGCGGATTTCCTGTTCGGTCGTGGACCATGCGAGATTACCGATGTATAAGTTCTTGGACATGTGTTTCTCCTTGAGAAGGATGTTGTTTCCCTACTGCCTTGCCGAAATGGGGGCGTCGGGTTGATTGATTTATCGTGTCTAACTTGATGGACAATGGCGTCGCCCCGGCCGCGAAAAGACGGTCGGGAGCGGGCGAGTGAATACGTTAAGCCGCAGGGCGCTTGGCGCGTCTGGAGCGGTGTTTGCGGCCACGGGAATTCTTGGTTTCCTGGGGGACAGAGCGGGAGCCCCGCATGGTGTCATTCATGGTGTTGCGGGGCGCGGCGTCCCGGTCGATCTGCCGTTCAAAGGAGATATTCATCACCCGTTCGATCGCTCGAATCTGGAGTTTGTCCTCGTTGGTCACGAAGCTGACGGCATTTCCGGATCTGCCAGCCCTGCCTGTGCGGCCAATGCGATGCGTGTAGGTTTCCACGGTGTCCGGCATGTCATAATTTATGACGTGGGTGATCCGGTCGCAGTCGATACCCCGTGCGGCGATATCAGTTGCCACCATAATGGTGAACTTTCCTTCGCGGAATCCGACCAAGGCCCGCTGGCGTTGTCCCTGGCTCATGTTGCCCTGGAGAAAGGTGCTGTTATGACCGTTGTTGGTCAGTTCCCGTGACAGGTTCTTGGCCTTGTGCTTGGTTCGGGTGAAAATGAGCACGCTTTCATGTGCACTCTTTGCGAGCAGGCTTTCCAAGATGTCGCTCTTGCGGTTGTTCTGTGTCTTGTGGAAAGAATGCTCCACGGTCGCCACAGGCTCCGTGTTGGCGATTTTGACCGTCTTCGGGGTGACCAGAATCCGGTCGGCGAACTTGCGAATATCCTTGGGCATGGTGGCCGAGAAAAGAAGGTTTTGCCTTTGTTTCGGCAATTGGGCGGTGATTCGTTTGATATCCGGCATGAAGCCCAGGTCCAGCATGCGGTCCGCTTCGTCGAGAACCAGGGTGTCTATGGCATTCAGACGAACTGAGCCGTTGCTGAGAAGTCTGACGAGCCGGCCGGGACAGGCGACAATAATCTGGGAAGATCTGAATGCCTTGATCTGCGGAGCCATGCCGACGCCGCCAATGACAGCCGAGCAACGGATACCGGTTCGTTTCCCCAGCGATGCAAAGTTGTCCTGGATTTGCAGAGCCAACTCGCGGGTCGGAGCCAGAATCAGAACGCGTGGAATGCCTTGGGTCGATTTCGAATCCAGTAAGCGTTGGAGGATGGGCAGTGCGAAGGCCGCAGTCTTGCCGGTCCCGGTCTGGGCCAGTCCGAGGACGTCGTAGCCTTGGAGAACTTGCGGAATGGCCTGTTTTTGAATGGGGGTAGGGGATTCATACCCACAGGACTTGATGCCAGCGACGATGCGCTGGTCAAAGGGAAAAGTGGTAAATGTCATAAAAACCTATGGTAAGAAGAAAAATAGCGACGGCGCGCGACAGCGGTCGTGTCCGGAATTACCGGGAATAGGGGTTGACTCTGGTACGTGGAGTAAATCTATCGACTGACGTGGAACGTTAGTTGCCCAAATGGGGCCAAGAAGTATTCGTGTGTCCAGTCACGCTGAGTTGACAACTTATCAAACATTAATCTGGTAAAGTAAAGCGATATTATTTTTTGCGGTTAACTGCTCAAAATAATAATACAAAATTCCTGGCGTACATCTTGGCCGCGCGGGGTTGTGAGAAAGCGTATACGGTCTTGTGCTGTGCTGATGCCAACTGATCTGTAATTAGTTGGCGACGATGAGTACTGTGTTGAAATCACGATCGCTGAAACTCTGTGTCCGCCGATTGCCCGCACAAAACAAGCAGTTTTGACCTTCTAAGCATGAAATAGAAATACCATGTCGGCACTCCCAAGTTTTGCTGGTAACAGTACCAGCGAAACCCAAAACCAAGGGAGGCCGACATGGCAAAGCTCAAAATATCATCTGTTCATCGGTTTGTTGAAGCGTTTTCCGCTGTAGGGGTCAATGAACTGGACGGACTGAACCCTGAGAGGCTTGTGCATCATTCCGTGATCAATGCCGTAGAGGGGGACGAGCAGGTTGTGCTGTCAACCCGGAGCGGACCTGCGCCGATGACCCCTTTGCCAAACATGTAGTGGTGGTCATCAACCATGGTGGACGCATTGTCGATGAGCCGTTGCGCCTGGAGGCTTGCCCGGTCGTATCCCTTTTCCCGTTCTTTCTTGATTTCGGCGAGAGCTTTTTCCTGTTCCCTGATTTCTTTCTGGGGCATGGGTTCATCCGAGTCAGCCTGCCAGCGACAGCTTTTCCCGTTGGCCCAGTTCCACCCATAACCGAAGGGGACGCGAGCATTGTGAATGACGTATGCGCCATCCTTGCCGTTTTCCTTGCCCTTGGTGCCGCACCTTTGAATAGTGCCGTCGGTAATCGCCTGTCTGACTTCAAGTTCCAGATTTGCGTTCATCATCGCGATGAACTGCCTTTCTTGATCACTACGCATGCGCACCCCCCGCAAGCCAAGCGTCGACCCAATCCAGGAAGGGGTCGCGGACGACGAGAATACGCCGCCCAGGCTGTTTGAAGCATTCCGCAGGGATTTTCCCCTTGCGTCGCATATCGCGGATAGTGACCCAGGAAAGGGTGCCGTAGGTGCATGCTTCCGCGACTTTCCCCGGAAATAGTTCCGGGAGGGTGGCGCGGTTGGCCTTGGTCTTTTTCGCCATGGTTTTTCTCCTTGGTTTGGCGTTGAACATGGCGAAATGATGCACGTAACCTATTGGTTTAAATCCGCATTTGATTTGATCAAAAAGTTGCGCACATACACCTTTAGATGCCCCCATGACGGCAGAGGATATGCTTGAACAAACTGACACTGAAACTGGCACTGGATTGGACAAAATAAAAGGTGGCCACAGATTTTATATCTGTAACCACCTGATATTGCTGGAGCCAGGAATCGGAGTTGAACCGACGACCTACTGATTACGAAGAAAATGTCTGGGAAATAAGTGTTGAAATAATTGAACTTATTTTGCTAGTTTTTGTATACCGGGGCCAAGAGGCATATCCTGGTATACACTCGGTATGCCAAGGGAAAATGCATTATTTTTGGGCGTTTACTTTTGGTTTTCTGATTTGCTATACTGGATGGTTTTGCAATAAATATGTCATATTAACGTGTTGTGGGGGGGGCGCTACTGACTTCCGTCAGTAGGGCGGCAGGGAGGTTTTCGCGAAGGAAAGAGCGGTCTTCCTCCTAATCTTCATAAATTACGATATCTTGAGCGACAAAGTCAGACATAGGGCGATGCCGTCCATAGCTCCCGGTGTGAGTGCCGTCAAAGTAGCCTCTCGACATCCATCCTCGCGTGCAGCACGCCGATGATGTCCACAAAATCTCCGTTGGGCGTGATGGTGTAAAATACAACATGGCGCTTCATCGGGATGGATCGGTAGCCGTCTCGGATTTCAGGCCGAACTTTGCCGATCTTAGGGGTGCCGCCAAGCTGCTGAAAAAGAGATTCGATCTCCATGAGATACGCGTCAGCCTTGGCTTCGCCCCATGTAGCTTCGGTGTAAGATCAAATGTCGAGCAGGTGTTCCCGCGCTGCTGGCGTGATCCGAACTTCAGCCACGTCGCGCCCTTGCTTCGGCAAGGATGGACTGCATGCTGCCTTCCACAAATTCGCCCGTCTCGGCCTGGGCCGCGCCCACGCTGAGATCCTTGCGCAACGCGTCAAGCTTCATCTGGTAGACGAGTTGCTCGTGCGTTTCCATGAAGCGCAGAGCTTCGCGAACTACTTCACTGGCATTATTGTATAATCCGCTCTCAACCTTGCGCTTGATCTGGGACTCCAACTCTGGGGTCAATGAGATGTGCATGGCGTATCCTCCGTAGAGTTGACATGCTGACCCTACAAAGATTGTCAATCTTTGTAAAATCAAAAATGGCACCAAGTTTCCGCTCGCTCTCCTGGCATAAATATCTCCGACGGGCACCGGCACGCTGCAACGAATGTATGCCGAGTGTGAATGGAGGGAAAATTTCCAAATATCGTAACCATCCCATTGCCAGGGAGATCCTCAGAAGACTCACCGAGCTGATCCTGCCCAACATTTCCTGGCCCAAGATGGCCGCGAAGTCTCCGAATATCGTGCGTTACTGAGCGCACCCTTTTGGGGCTGAAAAGGGCGATTGCAAAAAAACTGTCAAGCGCTAATCTCATGCTTTTTTTATCCTCTCGCATGCTTATTTTCCCCATTTTGCCTTGGAGCCGAAAACCGGGGGTATACTGGTTCGGACTCCCGGGAATGGTCCTCGGGGACGAGACCCGTGAGGAGGATAATCATGATGAAACCGTATTTTTACCAACTGCGACGCGACCAGGACGGCCGCATCGTGGAGAAAACCGAAACCGTGGCTGGCAGGCGCACCGTCTGGAAGTACGCCTACGACCGGGCGTGACCGGTTGACGGCAGCCCACCTGGACGGGCGGCTGATCTGCCAATGCGGCTACGACCGGGAGGGACGGCGTGACCGGGATTACTTCCCGGTCACCGTCGGGCTCCACTACCGCGACTACCGGTACACGCTCGACAACCGGCTGCCTCGCGCGGGCAACAACGACTTTACGCACGACGGGAGTGGGTTCCGTTCCATCTGGGCGAAAGGCGGCACGTGCCACCTCTACGAGTACGCGCCGGACTATCGGCTGCTCAAGATGGAGGTCGAAGACAAAGACCGCGTTTACACCTTCGACCACGACGATGACGGGCAGCGGGTGGCCAAGCAGTACAACGGTCGGATCGTCGAAGCGTACTGTTGGCTTGATTTCGTACGGCTCGGCGGTTTCCACGACGGCCAACACGGTTTCGAGTTCGCCTACCGCGACGGCGAGCGGGTTCCGTTCGCCATGCGCAGGGACGACGGCACGGTGTTCGGCCTGTTCAGCGATCAGGTGGGGTCGCTCCGTGTGGTTGTGGGCATCAACGACAATGTGGTAAAGGAGATTGTGTACGATCCCTTCGGCGGGATCATCGAGGACACCAACCCGGACTTCCGCATCCCGCTGGGCTTTGCGGGCGGCCTACACGACCGCGACCTGGGCTTCGTTCGTTTCGGCTGGCGGGATTACGACACCTTCACCAGCCGCTGGACCGCGCCCGACCCCATAGGCGACAAGGGCGGCGACCCGGATTGGTATGGTTATTGTTTGGATGATCCGGTGAATGGGGTGGACCCACTGGGGTTGATGGGGAGTAAGCCCGGTTGATTGATGAAATTCTTAGTCGGGAATCTGTTTTGATATGGCGAGCCAATGATGGTGCATGTGACGCCTGCGCCAATATGGACGGAACGAAGGTCCCTGATACCACAGACATTGATTCGATACGTCCACACCCTAATTGTAAATGCATCGTCGAAGTCTGTCATGATGGCCTTGAGTTTGGCGATTGGGAATTTGTTGGAGAAAAAAACTACAGGGTATTCTGTCGTTTTCGTATTAAGCGGAATAGCAGGGCCCATAGTCACTGCTATTTGGAATCGACACTATGAAATTGAAGAGAAAAGGAATGAGAAACAAGTGCGGGATTGCCCATCAACCGGCAAAACAACACTGGCCGAGAAAACTAAATATCGAAGACGTAAGGACAGTGAAAGAAAAGTCACAAGAGCTATTTGCTGGAATGGTGGGAACAGTATTTCCGCTTGTGACGTGTGGCTTGCAACAAATCCCTGGACTGGTGAAACAGAGGCTGGGCGGGTGGATCCTGGTCCTTAGCAGCTTGCTGCTATTAGTATATCCGATAGCCGCTGCGTCGGAAGGGAATATCGATGCAGCGGTTTATCTCGGGCCACTCCCGGGCATCAGGTTTTTCTACGAAACAGATGGCGGACAAAAAATGGAGCTCCGTGGGTTGACGTATGATCAGGAGGGCGCACTCCTCATTGAGGAAAAGTCCTTGTTTCCGACACGGTGGGCGGCATTCAATGCTGGATGCACAACCGAACTTTCGACAATATATGGGGTTTTAAGCAATGGCAGCAAGCTACTCAAAAAAGGGTTCCCGCTCAATGGCATGACCGGATACGAGACGGACTTGGACTTGGAAGAACCTGCGTGGGGAATAGAGATAACCTTGGCAGAACTTGGGACGAAATATTCTGGCGCAGGTAAAAAAACTACGAGTCGATGCAGCATCACCAAACGTAGTAAGCAGAAACTATTTGGAAAAGAGCGGACGATAATTGAAGTGTCAGGCGCATATTGCATTCCCAGGAAATACGCTTCAGGAATTGGGCTCATTGAGTATGCAGGATTCAAGTTGGTTCGCATCGAAGACCATGGGAATTTGGTATACGAATCGCGGTAAGACGATACAATTGAATAAACACTGCTTGCATCTACAACAAATTGGAACACTTTTACCAAAGTCAATGAATTCGGTATCCGTCGAAGTCGGCTCGATTTGGCGAAGTACCCTAACACCGTGCGTTACCGCCCATCCGCCAAAAGCCGTCCTGTAAAGTCCCCGTATAGTAGGTCCATTGCAAAGTAGAGACTTCTGGCCCAAACTGCGCCCAGGAGTTTCACATGCGCAAATCAAGATTCACTGAGCACCAGATCGTGCGGATTTTGAAATCCGTGGAAAGTGGACGGACGGTCAAGGACGTCTGCCGAGAGCACGGCGTGAGCAACGCTACGTACTACAAATGGAAGTCCAAGTACGGCGGCATGGAGGCGTCCGACATAGAGCGGATGAAAGACCTTGAGGCAGAAAACCGTAAGCTCAAGCAGATGTTTGCGGATCTGAGCCTGGAAAACATGGCTCTCAAGGATGTCATCGAAAAAAAACTCTGAGGCCGGTTCAGCGAAAACAGCTCGTCACGCACATGATCTGTGAGTTCGAGATGAGTGTCCGCAAGGCTTGTACAGCTCTTGGCGTCAGCCGGAGCTACTACGCGTACAAGCCTCATCCGCGCGACGATAGTACCGTCATCGCCGCTTTGACTGAACTGGCCGAGAAAAAGCCCACATGGGGCTTCAGTAAGCTTTTTGCTGTGCTTCGCAAGCAGGGGACCCCTTGGAATCACAAACGCGTCTGGCGGGTTTATTGCTTGTTGAAAATGAATTTGAAACGCAAGGCAAAGAAACGTCGCCCCCAAAGGACAAGGAAAGCCGTGGCCCAGCCGCTGCTGGCGAACCATTGTTGGTCGATTGATTTCATGCGTGACACTCTCTACAGCGGGCGGGCTTTCAGAACATTTAATGCTGTTGACGATTTCAATCGAGAGGTGCTTGCCGTGGAAGTAGACACCAACCTGCCAGCCGGAAGAGTGCTCAGGGTACTTGACCGGGTAGCCGAAGAAAGAGGTCGTTACCCGGAAAAGCTGAGGATGGACAACGGACCTGAATTTGCCAGTTCGGCCATGGCAGCCTGGGCTGATCAGCACGGTGTTGGGCTGGAGTTCATACAGCCAGGCAAGCCGACGCAAAACTCATATATTGAGCGTTTCAACCGGACCTATCGGGAAGAGGTTTTGGACTTGTATATCTTCGATAGCTTGAGCGAAGTGCGTGAATGCACGGAGAGATTTATCAGGGAGTACAACGAAGATCGGCCTCATGAATCGCTAGGCGACATGACGCCAGTGGAATTTGCAGCCCAGAGGGCAGGGGGTACCCCCTGCCCTCTGGGCTCTCACCAAAAAACGGCGGGAAGCCTCTACTACTAGCTGGCCCTAAGATGGGGGACTTTACAGCCCCTTTCCTATTTCGTCAGGCAGTTTACGCATCATATTATATGATTGGAGATGATCCCTATAAAAATCATGCGGAGATTATTCTCGTTAAGCACCGTTGCGGACCTACTGGCAGGTGCGAGTTGTTTTTTGACCATGAGTGCGGAAGATTTGACAATATTACTGCGGACCCATTTGTTGAATAGGCAATCGATTAAGCCATGAAAGCGCAGAGTGAGGAGGTTGACTCCGTCCCGACTGCACTGTCGTTCATGGCCTGGAGCAAGAAACAGACTCTTCGTTTGCAAAAGAAGGCTACATGCTGATTAATTTTTCCCAATGCAGAAAGATCCCCTTTGAATACGGAGGCCTTGCCTGCCAGAAGCAGTGTATACTATATACTGGATAACTCACTCAAATCTGTACATTAAAAAACTATGTATATGCAGAAAAAAAATGAGTATATGAAAACACATAAGAAAAAAATACATTCAATCCAAGCCAACACCAGCACGACAGATGGCAGCAGGGACGACGTATCCACAACGATGATAAGGATCAACTCCCTCGACCTACGCGGTTCAGTTTGCGATGGTCCTGGCTTGAGAACCGTTCTTTTCCTTCAAGGGTGTCAACGCAGATGCCCAAACTGCCACAACCCGGAAACGTGGGATTCTGAATCAGGACGCCTCATTCCAATACTGGATCTTGCCGCTCGGATTCGAATAGAGGCCCCCACTCGGCGTCTGACGATTTCTGGCGGTGAACCACTGGAACAAACGGTTGGTGTACTCGCCCTGCTAAATGAGCTATCCGACTTCGACTTAGCCCTCTACACTGGATATGAACTGGAGGAGGTACCTCCTTCCATCTTGCGCCGCCTTGACTGGATCAAGGTAGGCAGTTTTGACATCCACCACCGAACAACTACCACACCATTTATAGGGTCTGGTAATCAGCGATTTCTCAGCACCCGCGACGAACTGGTACTCCTAGATGACTGAAAACAAAACGACTGTCTCCGCCAAGACAATGGATAATGCCGCACGGCGAATAAGCTACCAAGGCCTCATCAGCCTTGCAGGCATGGATGAGCTGAAAAACACAGCATTGACCAACCTCCCCAAAAGACTAGCGACCCATCATTACAATGGAAGCTATCACATTCATGACTTGGAAGCATTCGGCGTAGCGCCAAACTGCCTTACTATTGACTTTCAACGTAGCTTTCCCACGGACAAACTGCGTTCAAAAAACACCCTTCAACGCCTTTTAGGGATTTTTGATTACATTCGGCAGGCCATAGTAGCTATAGGGGGAGACCAATCGGGTGGCATAGGTTTCGCAAATTTCGATGAGGATATCGCTTGGGCATGCGACCAACTCGCTATAAGCGACTCAAGACGCACCCGTCAGATTTTGCGAGCCTGCATCGATAACTTTATCGAATGGATCAATACGACCCGCTCTCGATATGGACTGGAATGCTACTATGTCACTCTCAACATCGGATTATCACAATCTCCGCTTGGTAAATATTCAGCGGTTTGCCTTCTCGATTGTCTCCAAAATGCTCCTGCAGGCTACATACGGCCTAATATAGTATTCAAAACAAAGGCAGAACTGCATTTCGAGAAAGACGCCCGAAATCGAGAGCTATTTGATTCAGCTCTTACAACCACAGCCGTACGCATGATTCCGACGTACCTCCTCTGTGACGCAACCCCTAATATTGACATCCCGCCAGAGCAATTGGCCATCATGGGATGTCGCACACGGGTCGCCGCGAACCTGCACGGCCACACAACTGCGATCGGACGTGGCAACTTGGCTTATGTCTCCATCAACTTGGTACAAATCGCGTGGAAGGCGACACAGAACCACCCTCAAACTAAGCGCATAGCAGACTTCCTCTCAAGGTGGCGGACGCTTGCCAAAGACGCCGCCGAAATCCTGCTCCGTAGAAAGCAGTTGCTGGAGAAGCTTCCTGCACAAAACTTTCCGGGATATTGCGCAATTGATCCATGGATGGTGCCATTTGCAGACTCCGAGCGCATTGACGCATGGAAACATGGCACACTGTCTATCGGCTTTGTGGGCTTGGCAGAGTCAGTTGATATAATGACTCAGAAAAAAATTGGCGTAGATAATGATGCAAACATATTGGCCCGCAGGCTTGTCACTGCAATGAGAGATGAAGTTGACCAGCTTCGTTCAGAGCACAACTGTAATTTCACCTTGCTGGCAACGTCTGCCGAGTCCACATCTGGCCGTTTCGCTCGTATTGATTGGGCCAACCACCGGATTCCTGCTGCACATAAAGGGTTTTATACAAATTCATTCCATATCCCTGTTGATGTGCCTCTAAACCCTATTCATAAGATGCAGACGGAAGGTCCTTTTCATACCATGTGCAACGGAGGAGGCATCAGCTATGTCGAACTTGGAGGTCCGCCTTTAGGCAATCTTTTGGCACTTGAGGATATGATTCAAGCAGCCTCGTCTGCAGGCGTGAGTTATTTCGGAGTGAATTTTCCGAAAGACATCTGCAACAACTGCGGCAACCAAGGAGTTTTCGACATGTGCCATTCTTGTGACTCTACGGATGTAACTCATATTCGGCGTGTCTCAGGCTACCTGGAGGCAACCACCTCTTTCACCTCGGGCAAACTGGCTGAAATTGCCAAACGGACTGCACACGCACGGGGGGGAGCGTGATGCCGATAATCGCAGTCGAAGGGCTTGATGCCTCCGGAAAAACAACAATTGCGGCACTCCTTGCAAAAAGTATAGGCTGTGATTTGGTTGAAAAGCCCTTGCGTTGGGTTCTTCAACACAGCAAGGAGAAAGATTTAGATAGCTACTACGCGGTTGTGAACAGGGTAAACACGCTCGACAGTGCTGTCGCTCGGCAATGGTTTCACTGCTTTGGATGGCTGCTGATCGCAAATCGTTATCGCGATTCTATAGTTGTCGTCGATCGCTATGTTCTATCAAATTTGAGCTACAACAATCACAGTAGATTCGATGACATTTGCAACCTCGCCCTCAGTGTAACTGAGCCACCGACATTCACAGTTTTACTTAATGTTTCCACAGCAGAACGTCGCCGTCGTTTGAGCCTGCGTTCCCCCTCCGAATTGAAGTCAACTAGTTTTGACAAAGACAAAGCACGCTTCGCGCTAATGAAAAACTATCTTATCAAACAAGGGTGGCTACACGCTGTAATTACGACCGATGGCCGGCCCCCTCAAGAAATCGTGGACGTAATCACACCGTCCCTTAAGTCCATCGTTTAACAAGTTTCCAAACAAGGCGAAGCCGCGAAAAATTCGGCATAACAGTGAAGCAATCATGACCATGATCCTAGCTATGAAAAAGAAAGAGCGACCGCTTTGTAGAAGAGGCTATACGCTTCTACGCTTTTGCTCCCAAATAGGCGACATATTCAACTGCGCGCAAAAAAGCATACACTTTCGGAGTTCTGGGTAGCTTTCGACAGTTTCCAGAAGAAACCAGAGCGCTCCACTCTCAATATAATCAATTTTTCGGCAAATACAGCCCACAGCCCACAGCCCACAGCCCACATTACTCGCAACAGATCGGCAATCAGTAAGTCGCGGCTTTAACCGCCTGGAAACACGCAAATTCTGGATAAACCATCAAGCATAACAAATCAGAAAATCAAAAGTAAACGCCCAAAAATCATGTATTTTTCCTTGGTATACTGAGTGTATACCAGGATACGCCTTTTTTTGGGTTCATCCGGTTCAAGCGTACTTTTGACAAAATGAAAGGACATGGCGTCCAACCGTTGGAAGCATCACCAACCAGCGGAGGGAGTAATCGCCATGTCCACGAGTTTCATCTACCACGCGTTCGGCCTGCGAGGCTACGACTACGTTCGGCAGGATTTCATCGCAGGCAACATCATCCTGAAAGTGCAGCCCCAGGATGAGTTGATTCGTTGCCCTTGCTGCCATTCCAGAAACATCATTCGCCACGGCTTTGCCGAAAGATGGGTTCAGACTGTGCCCATCGGTTTCAAGCCCGTCTGGCTGGTCATTCCCGTCCAACGGGTAGGATGTCGCAATTGCGGCGTCATTCGCTTGATCGACATTCAGATCGCCGAGCCCAGGCGCTGGTATACGAAAGCGTTTGAACGATATGCTCTCGCCCTGGCAAAAAAGATGACGATTCAGGATGTTGCCGACCTGCTGGGCGTTGGTTGGGACACCATCAAATCGATCTTCAAGCGTTATCTGTTTCGCCGTTTTTCAAGACCCAGCCTGAGAAAGATCAAGTATATCGCCATCGACGAAATCAGCGTCCGCAAAGGGCAAAAGTACCTCACGCTGGTCATGGACCTCGAAAGTGGTGCTGTCGTCTTTGTTGGCGAAGGACGAAGCCGAGAAACGCTGATCCCGTTTTGGGGACGTCTCAAGAAGACAAAAGCCAAGATTGCGGCTGTGGCGACGGATATGAATGCTGGCTACATCCGCGCTGTCATGGAGAACCTGCCGAATGCGGCTATCGTGTTTGACCGGTTTCATGTGGTCAAGCTGATGAATGAAAAGATCACACAGATACGCCGCCAGATCTTTCGGGAACTCACCTCTCCACTTGAAAGAAAGGCGGTCAAAGGGACTCGGTGGATTCTGCTGAAAAACCCGGAAAATTTGGATGAAAGCCGCGATGAAAAGGAGCGCTTGGGTGAAGCGTTGCGGCTGAACAAACCTTTGGCGACAGCCTACTATCTGAAAGAGGATTTGCGACAACTCTGGTCCCAGCCGAACAAGGCGACGGCAGAGAAGGTCATCAACGACTGGATCGCCAGGGCCGAAGCCTCGGAGATACGCCCTTTGCGGGTCATGGCGAGGACGCTTGCCACATATCGTTTCGGCATCCTCGCTTACTACGATCACCCCATCTCATCAGGCCCAATCGAAGGGACGAACAACAAGATCAAGACGCTAAAACGGCAAGCCTACAGCTATCGGGATACCGAGTTCTTCAAGCTTAGGATCATGGGGATTCACGAAGCAAAGTACGCTTTAGCCGGATGAACCCTTTTTGCTTCGATATACAAAAATTTGCAAAATAAGTTCAATTATTTCAACACTTATTTTCCAGACATTTTCTTCGTAATCAGTAGGTCGTCGGTTCAATTCCGATTCCTGGACCTGCCCTATCCGTTTGTACCACCCGCGATGTTAGTGCTCCCCCCTTGGCGTTTGGAGGGCTGGCTCCACTCTCCCCCCGGGGGGAGAGTGGCCTTGGGCGCGGGTGGCTTGTATCCCAGAGCGCTGTGAGGCCTGAATGTGTTGTACTCCCAACGCCACTCGTCGATCAAGTAGCGAGCTTCCCTGAGCGTTGTGAAGATTTCTCCATTGAGGAGTTCATCACGTAATTTACCGTTGAAACTCTCGTTGTATCCGTTCTCCCAAGGGCTTCCCGGTTCAATAAACAAAGTCTTCACTCCGACTCGTCCCAGCCATTTTCTGACGGCTTTTGCCGTGAACTCCGGTCCGTTATCCGATCTGATGTGATCCGGTGCTCCCCGTTCAACAAACAGCCTGCTCAAGCGGTAAAGCACATCTTCCGATTTGAGGCTTCTCGCTACGTCGATTGCCAGACACTCACGAGTATATTCATCGATCACAGTGAGCATCCGAAAGGCTTTGCCGTCATGGGTTCTGTCCATGACGAAATCATACGACCAAACATGACCTGGCCAGCATGGACGAAGGCGAATGCAGGAGCCATCTGCCAGCCATAGTCGTTTACGTTTCGGTTGTTTTTTCGGGACTTGTAGCCCCTCACGTCGCCAAATGCGTTCCAGCCTCGTGTGGCTGACCTTCCAACCATCTCTGTGCAGCAGTTCCAATATCCGACGGTATCCATATCGTCCGTATTGGGTGGCCAATTCAATCACTGCGGCGGTTAGTGCAGCTTCATCTGCACGAGGATTGGACGCATATCGTTGCGTAGAACGGACTTGTCCAAGTACTCGGCAAGCTTTCCGTTCTGATACCTGCATCTTTTCTCGAACCCGGTATACACAACGACGGCGGCGCGAAGGGCTCAGAAGTTTCCCTTTGCCGCTTCTTCCAGAATCATTTTGTCCAGATTGAGGTCAGCGACCAACCGCTTCAGACGAGAGTTCTCTTTCTCCAGTTCCTTAAGCTTTTGGGCCTGACTGACACGCATTCCGCCATATTCTTTGCGCCATCGATAATAGGTTTGCTCAGTTACGCCGAGCTTGCGGCTGACCTTGGGGACCGTTTCTCCCCGGGCCAAAAGGACTTCTGCTTCACGCAGCTTGGCGATAATCTGTTCCGGTGTGTGCTTTCTGATGCCCATTGAAACCTCCTGCTGTCCACATAACCCTAACATTGGGCCTGGACCAGTTTTTCATGGGCGGGTCACAAGCTGGTCATGCTTATGCTTGAATGCCCCAGCTGCTTCTGGACGAAGCGGAGGTTGTTGGTCTTGGCGAGCAAGTGAGTGGCGTAGGTGTGTCGGGCGCAGTGGATGGAGTAGTGGTTAGGCAGCCCAGCGGCTTTAATAGCAGTCTTGAATGAAATGCTGAGCGCGGTCGGAGTGTAGTGCCGTCCGTTTCGCCCGGTGAGGAGCGGGGCAGCGTTGGCTGTGTCCTGCCCCCAAACCAATTTGAGCCGAATAAATCGGCTGAGGCTCTCAGCAAGCTCCGAATCGAAATAGACGACCCTTGACCTGCCTCCCTTCCCTTTCTTCACGTACAGGGCTCTTTCCGCGCGATTTAAGCAGATGTCTTCGATCTGGAGGGCAGCTATTTCGTGCACACGCAACCCAGTTCTGAGAGCCAGGTGGACAAGCATGTACCGGACGGGCCATGTCGTCCGCCCGAACGCATTGTCCGCGTCAGCGTGTGACTCGCAATAACGGAGTAATTGGTCGATTTCAGCATGCGAAAGAAATTTTTGCCGGTTGACTAAATATCCTGATGTTTTCATGTAAAAACATAGCAAATTTTTATGAAAATGTCAATTTTCATAAAAATATTGATGAGTTGGGAGATGGTGATGGCGGGCTCAGTGCTGAAAATGAGTCTATGTGGAGGTGTCGAACTTATTTATGGTTCGAGAGGGGATTGTACAGCTTAAATATTCATAAAACTAAAAAAAACAATATATTATAACATCTCTGCTTGCTCCTCCCTTTCCCGCCCGCGTTGCCCCGGAAATGGTCTTGAAAACTTGTGGCATCCAGACTATGCTTTTTGTTTAAAATAAAATGCTATATTTCAGCATGTTGCCATAATTTAAAATAACGAGGTTTACGTTGTTGATAAGCCCCCAGCTTCATAAAGAAATTGAAGCTATAAAAGAAAATATAAAAGATGAGTACCGACAACCCCACGATAAGGAATGGATCGTCGGGTTCTCAGGCGGTAAAGACTCAACTCTGATGCTCCATTTGGTTGTTGAGAGTATTTTAGAAATTCCCTGGTCCCAAAGAAAGAGGCCAATACATGTTGTAGCTAACGATACACTAGTGGAGTCACCAATTGTCCAGGGGTATGTAAATCGAATATTAGCCCAGCTAAAAGTGTCCTTAAATGATTTGGATTTGCCTTTCATCGTACAAAAAACAGTTCCAGGGAAGGACCAAACCTTTTGGGTTAATCTAATCGGAAGGGGATATCCTGCGCCTACTAGAATGTTTCGATGGTGCACTGACCGATTAAAGATTAGGCCAACAACAAGTTATATCAGAGATAAAATCAGCCAAGAGGGTGAAGTTATTTTGCTTTTAGGGGTTCGGCGTTCTGAGTCCGCTGCCCGTGCAAAATCAGCAAGTAGATACGACAATGGAGGTCGCCTCAATAGGCATAATGACATCCAAGGCTGCTGGGTTTTTCGTCCGATTCTTGAATTGGATACCGAAGATGTTTGGGAATTTGTTTTGGGGGTGGACTCCCCGTGGGGGGATTCACATGCGGAACTTGTTAGGCTATACAAGGACGCCGCTGGCGGAGAGTGCCCCCTTGTCATTGACCCGGATTCTGCTCCGTCCTGCGGCAGCAGTTCCATTCGTTTTGGTTGTTGGACATGCACTGTGGTGAAGAAAGATAAGTCTTTCAGAAACGCCATGGAAAAAGAGCAGTATGCCTCACTGGAACCAATGGCCGATTTTAGAGACTGGCTGCGAGAGTATTGTTATGAACCGGAACATCGTATGCCGATGCGAAGGAATGGACAGGATGGTCCAGGCCCTTTGACTTTTGATGCAAGAAAAGAAGTCTTATCAAGTTTGCTCGAGTTACAAGAGAAAGTTGAGGAAGATCTTATCTCCGATGTTGAGATGGAACTTATTGAAAAAATTTGGCTTGAAGACAAATCGCAAATGGCAGTTCACCAAGCTAATCGCCTGCTAAACCTGATGGAGAGTATATGAGTAGCCGCAGAGAACTCCCCCTCTTAAAAGACAAAAAAGCCAAAAGGATTTTTGAGGAACTGTGTCAACAGCACGGGGTGACCGTTGAGTTGATTGAAGGACTGATAGATATCCAGCGAGACAACTTGGGAAGAGGAAGGCAGATCGGTATTACTCAGGAGTTTAGCGCCCTTTTTAGTGAATTTATTGATGAAATGAAGGGGGCTGAGAATGTTTCTAACTGAAGTCCACCTTCGCAATTGGCGTAGTTACCGGAATGCGACGTTCTCTTTCCCCCGCCCTGAGGTGGACAAGTCTAACAAGGCAAAAACCAAAAAAGTAATTCTTGTTGGCGCGCAAAACGGTACTGGCAAGACGTCACTTCTAATCGCATTATATCTCGGGCTGTTTGGTCGGGAGGCAATGCATTTGATTGAGGGTGTAAGAATTTCAGGGGCTGAAGATGAACGCTGGTTCACATATCGCAATTTGATCCAAAGAACATTACATCGACCAGCACAACGCAAAGAGGACTCGCATGCCCTTGTGAGGTTAAAGTTTGAGTCTGAAGATGGTGAGCAAATCGTAATCAGACGTAAATGGGGCTTTACTCGTGCTGGCAAAATTCGAGACTTGAACACCCGGGATGGCGAAGAGGTGATCGTCGAGATGAACGGGCAAACAAAGTTATTTCCAAGCTGGCAGGATGCAAATGACCGAATCTCAGAAATCCTGTTTCCTTCGAATGTCATGCCTTGCTTTTTCTTCGATGGCGAACAGGCTCAAGAGAGGGTAGAAGCGGCCAGTAAAGGAGCGTTGCTTGACGCGGTAAACACTTTGTATGGTACTGGAATATTGGGTCAACTTCGTCAGAGCCTTGGATCTTTTATTCGGAACGAGAGAAGCGCCCTTAAGCGCGACGTTGGTAACGTTAAGCTTGATGAGCTTGAAATTAAACGTGAGGAGTTGGACAAAGCAAAATTAGCACGGGATCAAATTAGGAAGTCTTTGACTGACAAAAAACGTGAACAAGATGATCTGGAAAATGAACGGCAGCAATTGGCCTCGGACTTATATCAACTTGTCGGGGATAGTGGCGCTGACATAAATGAATATGCAGAGTCAATTAAAGCATATCAGACGGAACAAATTCGTCTTCGAAGCGAACTAACGAATGGGCTTGCCTCACTTGCCTTGCCGTTGGCTTTGGCCAAAAACGATCAATTGCTTATTGATACACTCACCGCAGAGCAGATTAGGGATAGATGGCTGTTGCTGAAAGAAGAGGCGACAGGAAAGGCTAGTCGCATTGTTGACAAAGTCCTCCCCCAAAGTGGCTCAAGTGATATTCAACCGCCTTTGCAAAAAGTTCAAGCGGATCGTTTGCGAGGCAAGCTTGAACAAGCATTGGAAACCCTCTGGAGCCCTCCTCCAACAGGTTGCGCTGAAGAATATCGTTTTACCTTTCTTCATGAATCTGACCGCACAGCAGTTATTAGCAAGGTGTCCTCGAAGCAGGCGCTTGCTGGGATAAATCTTCAAGATGTTGCTCTGGAGTGGAATTCTATCAACGCCCAACTTCGGGAGACAGAAAGAAAATTTAATAACATCAGAGACATACAGCCAAAGCTTCTGGAGCTGAAAAAAGCAATTGAGGGGGTGGGAAAGAAGATTGCCGATATAAGCGGAGAAGTGAACAAGTTTGAACTTCAAGAAGAAGGGGTTTCAAGGAGAATTAACGATCTTCTTGGCTCAATTGGACAGATGGAGACAAAGCGTCGAATTGTAAATCCTGTTCAAGAAAAACTTGATCTTGCTTATAAGGTAAACACAGTAGTTGACGAAGCACAGGAAAAGCTGATTCCCTTATGTCAAAATGCTCTTGAGAAAAGGTGTACTTATCACTTCACTAGAATGATCTCTGATGAGTATAAAAAATTCAAAGTTCGTTTTGATCCGGATACTGAGCCTCGTTTAGAAAATGGTTCTCGTGTTGTGTATGTTACGGGATTGTCTGGAGCACAAAAAAGGGCTTTTGGCCTAGCCTTTACTCTCGCAGTTGCAGATGTTTCAAACCAAAATGCTCCTATTATAGTAGATACGCCAGTTGGTAACATGGACTCCAAGTATAGAGACCGAGTACTGAAGCATGTTGCTGAAGCCGCACCGGGCCAAGTTGTTTTCCTTTCGCATGACGAAGAAATATCGGAAGAGTACAAGAGCAAACTTTCCCAATATGTCCGCAAGACATATTTGCTTGATTTCAAACAAGTCGATGAAGGCTGTGGGGAAACCACTATTATCGATGACAAATACTTCGGGGACAACTGATCATGGCTGAGTTCAATTTAACCCGTGTTGACCGCCTACGGTATCGTGCGACTAAAGTTGCTGAAGATTTCCTCGAAGACCTGCGAATCACCCTTATGCCGGGAGATAGGGCCGCCGTTGCTCGGCTTGCTATAGCGCGCTCTTTATACGAACCAATCATTGATGGTGAGCCTAGTGTGCTCAACGAAGAAATGAGCAAGCGCTCTCCTATTGAAGGGGTGCATCTCTTCGGAGAAGATGGCGATATATGGTCGTGCCTAGTTGCTTCCTCTGTTGCAGATGCGGTTTTGGATGAAAAAGAATTCAAAGCGTTGGTTGAATTGCATTGGCATCGAGGTGCTCAATTCCTTAAAGGGGATTATAATGATGTCAAACAGGTAGATACAGATTTTATTGTCCGATTGGCGGGGATGGTCCCGTTGGTAGGAGGCAGTCGAAAGACGCAAGGAACTCACCAACTAACGGACAAAGAAGGCCCGCTTGTCGTTCCTTTTGGCGAAGCAAGCAGAGAGCCACAAACGGAAGATCCGATCAGGATTACATTAAATGGCAAAGGAACTTCCCCCCATATTGCAATCATGGGGCGGACTAGAACAGGCAAAAGCCGTGTTGGGCTTGAGGTTGGAAAGTCAATTGCCCAGCAGACCGACCTCCCTCTAATTATCATCGACCCAAAAGGTGAGTTTGTTAAAGATAATAAGCTGGTAGGGAAACCAGAGTGGAATGGAGAGACCCTTGATCGTTTCTTTCCTGGGATACAGCCTATTGATATCCCCCTCTCACCAATGCCTTTGGATTTCTTATGGAGGCCCACCAACGCACAGGGCCATGATCTTGCCCAATTGGCGATCACATTCAAAGATTCATTTCAAAAGTGCATTAAGGCAAGAGGGGATGTTGCGCTAGACACTTTGCGGGAAGCGGTCTTGGATTTGCTTACTTTCCAAAGTCGCCCAGTATCCTTAGAAGATGTTTTATTGAGATTTAACGAGTTTTGCGATGAGGCCGGGAAAAAACCTGGTGGTATCACTGCCAAATTAAGCGAAATCAACTCGCTAAATATGATTCGCCCTACCATGGCACCCGGAGACTTCTTTTCAAAACGGTGGGTCATCAGCTTCGGTAGCTGTTCGGAAGAGCCTAAGCGACTCGTTATTTTTTTACTATTAGATGCATTAAACACCTATCTTATGTCGCTACCCGACAGCGGAGTCGATCCTCAAGGGCATCGCTCCATGAGGCATATGTTAATTATTGATGAGGCCAAGGAAGTCCTATCGTATAAGCATGGTGCCCTTAGTTCTTTGATTAGAAAGTCAGCCTCTAAAGGGGGCTTAACCATGTTGTTGTCTCAAGGGCCGGATGATTTTGATCAAGAGGAAGATGACTTTCTTGAACAAATGGGAACAATTGGAGCGTTTGCCCTAGGGTCCTCAAATGTTCGCAATTTAGCTGGTGCGTATGGCCGAAAAATGCGGATTGAGGATTTTTCAGATCACAACCTTCCACCAGGCGTCGCTCTTGTAAAAATGCCTGGCCTTTCACCCAAGAAAGTAATCGGTTGGGAGTAAACCCGAGTGGGGTATTCCCCGTTCCGCCCGCCGTTTCCCATATTTTGATGGACAGATGATGGACACGGTGTCTTGAAAATGAAAAGTGGCTTACAGTGCAATATGCTGTAAGCCACTTATTTTACTGTGGAGCCAGGAATCGGAATTGAACCGACGACCTACTGATTACGAAGAAAATGTCTGGGAAATAAGTGTTGAAATAATTGAACTTATTTTGCTAGTTTTTGTATACCGGGGCCAAGAGGCATATCCTGGTATACACTCGGTATGCCAAGGGAAAATGCATTATTTTTGGGCGTTTACTTTTGGTTTTCTGATTTGCTATACTGGATGGTTTTGCAATAAATATGTCATATCAACGTGTTGTGGGGGGGCGCTACTGACTTCCGTCAGTAGGGCGGCAGAGAGGCTTCTGCGGAGGAAAGAACGGCTTGCTCTCTAATCTTCATAAATTACAAGTGCTTGAGCGATAAAGTCGGACATAGGGGCTGTCTCGCCCGCAACTCCCCGGATACATGCGTCCAGCCAGCCGTTTTCCAGCCTCTCACCATCAAGACCATGTTCGGAATTTTGGGCCATCAGGACCAATAGTGGCTGCCAAGACCCTGGCCCAAGATGGCCGCGAAGTCTCCGAATATCGTGCGTTACTGAGCGCACCCATTTGGGGCTGAAAAGGGCGATTGCAAAAACCCTGTCAAGCGCTAATCTCATGCTTTTTTTATCCTCTCGCATGCTTTTTCCCCCATTTTGCCTTGGAGCCGAAAACCGGGGGTATACTGTTTCGGATTCCCGGGAATGGTCCTCGGGGACGAAACCAGCGAGGTGACTAATCATGACGAAATCGTATTCTTACCAACTGCGACGCGACCGGGATGGCCGCATCGTGGAAAAGACCGAAACCGTGGCGGGCAGGCGCACCGCCTGGAAGTACGCCTACGACCGGGCGGGCCGGTTGACGGAAGCCCACCTGGACGGGCGGCTGATCTGCCAATGCGGCTACGACCGGGAAGGACGGCGTAACCAGGACTATTTCCCCGCCACCGTCGGGCTCCACTACCGTGACTACCGGTACACGCTGGACAACCGGCTGCTTCGCGCGGGCAACAATGACTTTACGCACGATGTGAACGGGTTCCGCTCCATCTGGGCCAAAGGCGGTACCTACCACCTCTACGAGTACGCGCCGGACTATAGGCTGCTCAAGATGGAGGTCGAAGACAAAGACCGCGTCTACACCTTCGACCACGACGAGGACGGGCAGCGGGTGGCCAAGCAGTACAACGGCCAGCTCATCGAGGCGTATCGATGGCTCGATTTCGTGCGGCTCGGCGGTTTCCACGACGGCCAACACGGTTTCGAGTTCGCTTACCGAGACGGCGAACGGGTTCCCTTCGCCATGCGCAGGGACGACGGCACGGTGTTCGGCCTGTTCAGCGATCAGGTGGGGTCGCTCCGCGTGGTTGTGGACATCAACGACAATGTGGTAAAGGAGATCGTGTACGACCCCTTCGGCGGGATCATCGAGGACACCAACCCGGA
Organism: Pseudodesulfovibrio thermohalotolerans; assembly: GCF_021353295.2. NCBI lineage: Bacteria > Pseudomonadati > Thermodesulfobacteriota > Desulfovibrionia > Desulfovibrionales > Desulfovibrionaceae > Pseudodesulfovibrio > Pseudodesulfovibrio thermohalotolerans. The sequence goes on from NZ_CP120635.1 coordinate 967,673, forward strand.
CTTCCGCATTCCCATCGGCTTCGCGGGCGGTCTGCACGACCGCGACTTGGGCTTCGTCCGTTTCGGCTGGCGGGATTACGACACCTTCACCAGCCGCTGGACCGCGCCCGACCCCATAGGCGATAAGGGCGGCGACCCGGACTGGTATGGTTATTGTTTGGATGATCCGGTGAATGGCGTGGACCCGTTGGGGTTGTTCCGGTTTGGCAAACGTCCTTTGAGTTTCCTGCCCGACGATTGGCATGGCATTAGTAAGGACGGCTCCATTGCGGACAAATACAACCTTGAACCAAAGCATGAACAGGGATTTTACGAAGATGGAACTGGCAAAAATATCGGATTTGGAAGTGAGGGCAAGATGACAAGCGAAGACATTTCCAAATATCGGCTTAATGACAAGCAATATGATGATAAACGGATGCTACGAGCTTACAAGAGTACAACTCCTGGAAAATATAATGCCTTTGGAATTGGTGGTGATAAGAATAATTGCCAAGATTATGCTGACAAATTGCGCAAGAGATATGATCTATTTGATCGTGGAGATAAAATGCGATAGCTAAGTAAGGGATGAGAAGCGCATCTTCTCAGCCCTTTAAAGGAGATGGCATGAAGAAGTTGGCAGCCATTGTAATCATAGTATTTTCTGGATGTTTGTATTTGTATAACACTATTTGGTTTCAATCCATGTTTGATGACGCATTTTACACAAACATAGTCGATATTCCATTTAATATTACGCGAAAAGGTGAAAAAATAACTGTACCATTAAAATTTAAATCCACCGTGTGCTATAGCTTGGCGGTCAAAGTTCCTTGGCGAGAAGAATTGAATTGGGACTCGGAAGGAAAAGGCCTGCTGAAATATCGGTTCTTTTCTGGGAAGAATCTGATTACCGAAGGTGTTACGTTGCCGGTCTCCCGTCATGCTTGGGGCGGTAACGACATATTCTCTTGGTGCAAACTCATGGTTTTTGACCTGCCTTTCCCACATAATCCAAAAAATCTCACCTTAAATGTTGAGGTAATAGAGCCGTTTTCTTTTCTGGAAAGATACAACGGGCATACATCGCTTATCATTAGGCCTAATTATGAGCCAAAAATTGGTGCATGCTATAATGAAAATTTGCGAATTCCGTATCAGCAGAAGTAGGTTGACTCGGGCGAAGTACCCTAACACCGTGCGTTACCGCCCATCCGCCAAAAGCCGCCTCAGGACCTCCGCCTGGACGTTCCTCTCAATCCTTCCGGCATGCCCGGCGGCGGCAGCGTAGGCCGTCTGCTCCAAGCATAGCCCTCTCCTGGCGTCCAGGGCGACGCTCCTGGCTATCGCATCTGCCTTCGGATTGATCGGATGGACCTTGTAGAAGCTCCCCTCGTGGAGGTAGTGCAGGGCGTGGCAGACGGCAAAGGTCGCCTGGTCGTCGAAATCGTGGCAGGCTGCGGCGATGGCCGTCCTGCCGATGGCCAGCTGCTCGTACATGTCTGGATCGGAGCAGGCATCCCTGAAGACTCCCTGGGCGGCGTTGTGCGCCAGTTCCTTCGCTTCCTCGAACGATCCGGCAGCCGTGGCCGCGCCGATCACGCGCCTTGCGCTCTTGTGCAGGGCTTCGTGCGCGATGTCCTTGCCCGCTGAGGCCAGGGCTTCCAGGAGGAGGCTTTGCATCTCCTTTTCGGCGATAACGACGTTCTCGTACCCGGCGAATCCGAGCAACTCGTCGGCGATGGTGTAGGCGACGTGCCAAATCTCGGCCTCGACAGCTGCCAATACGTGCTTGGACGTGACGCCGAACGTCGCACCGAAGGAGATCGGCCCACCTTGCTCCCAGGCGTAGCGCAGGGCGTGCTCCTGGTCCGCCTTGTAGCTGTAGGCGCAGCCCCGTGCGGTGTCTCCGTGGTACGCCTGCACGGCCTCGACGGCTCTATCCAGGGCCGGGACGAGGCTGTGAGAGGCCGCGAAGAGGGCGCAGTCCCTTGCGGCGTACGCTGCGGCCAGCCTCCTGTCCGACCTGTCATCGCCTATGATCGGCTGGGCGGCCTCCCACATGCGCTCCTGGTACTCCTCGTGCTCGATCTCGCCGTGGGCGTAGAGGTGCGCCAGCCGCAGCAGGTCCTTGAGCCCGTCCTGGCTGACTTCCGCGTTCTCCCACAGCGGCATGACGCGGTAGGCCGCGTCGATGGCGAGCAGACGGAGCGTCTTCTCTATGAAATTTTCGTGCTGGTAAGGCACAGCGTCCATGGCATCCAGGCAGGCGTGAAGGCCGAGGCTTTCGAGTATGAACGGGAACGTGGGTAGGGCGTCTTCGGAGTCCGTCAGAAAGTCGAGCTTGGCCTTGGCGGTCGGCTGCATCCCGTCGTTGACGAGCTTGCCTTCCGCGATGGAAAGAAATTTTTTCATGGTCGTGTCCAGGCTTGGAAGGATGGAGCTCGGGGCAACAAAACAGCACCCAAGCTGTTGGTGGGCTTAGATGTCAGACAGCTTTTCGATGGCTTCTTTCTCGCCGTCGCCGATCAGGTGGTAGTACACCTTGAACAGCATCGCCGGGCCGGAGTGGCCCATGAGGGAGGCGACCGCCTTGATGTCGGCCTTGTTGGCGATCAGGCTGGAGGCGAAGAAGTGACGGAGCTGGTAAGGGACAACTTTTTTGCCGATGCCGGAGTTATTCACGGCGGTCCTGAACGCCTTGATGTAGCTCTGGACGGGCTTGCCCTTGTACTCGACGATGTGGTCACACTCTGCCGTGGCCTGCCACCCCTTGATCTCCTCAAGGAACTCGTCGCGCAGGGGGACGTATCTGTCGCTCCTGGCCGTCTTGGAGCCGCGAATCCTGATGCGCTTGTTGTGGAAGTCCACGTCGCTGTACTTGATCTTGAGCAGCTCTGTCTTGCCGGGGCGACAGCCTGTGTTCAGGATCAGCTTGATCGCTTTGTAGACGTGCAGCGGCGAGTGGTCGAGGATGGCCTTGATGTCTTCCGCGTCGACGTTCAGCTCTCGGTGATTCTCGCGCTTAAGCACACGCTTTCGCCAGGCCGCCATCGGGTTTTTCTCGATGTACTCGAACTCGACGCCGAAGTTGAATATGACGTTGAGGTAGGTGATGTAGCGGTTGAACGAGTTGGGCGAAAGGTCGGCGTATTCCAGGGCCAGCACGTTGAAGTCATCGGCCTTCAGCTTGTGGATCGGCACGTGGTTCAGGGCAGGCAAGTATGAGCTGTTCAGTCTGTTCGCCACTTCCCTGAGGAACTTCCGTTCGCGGCCACGGGCTTTCTCGTGGTCGAGATAAATCTGACCGAGCTCGTCGAGGTAGATGTGTCCCGCCCTGATCTCCTCGCCGCGTTTCTTCATCAGGTTGATCTCGGCGTTACGCTCGTGGGCCGCCTTCTTGGCCTCTGTCCCTTTGCCGAAGTATTTCTTCTTCGGGCTCTTGCGGTGGACGACGCGGTACTGGACGAACCAGCGTCCGTCCTTGGTGACTCCTACCGCCATCCCTACACCTCCACCGGGACGAACCCGGCCTTGCGGACGCGCAGGGGATTGAAGAAGTCGCCGGGGCAGGCCATGAAGCTGTCCAGGTCCACCTTGCGGTACCTGTCCCTGTTCGGGCCGCACTTGGGGATGTCGTAATCCTTGGCGAACTGCCTGAATTTTGCAGTGCTGTAGCCGCAGTACTCGGCTGCCTCGCGCTGGTTGAAGAAGTGCCTCTCGACACGGAGCGGTCTGCTCATTGCTGATAACCTCCGGTTTAATGGTTCATGAAAAACGGGGAGAGTCGCTCTCTCCATTATCTAAACTCTAGATCGAGACCCCATAAGTAAACGCGCCTCTTGAAATTAGATCGAATTTTTCAGGATGCTGACCACTTCCGTGTCGCTGATGCCGAGGTAGCGCATGGTGACGGCTGGCGAGGCATGGTTGAATCTTTTGCACAGCACCTCGAAGCCGACGCCGAAGTGAACGCGCTGCACGTAGCCAAACGTCTTGCGCAGGCTGTGGGCTCCATAGTTGCCGTCGAGGCCAGCCTCGCGGCACCACGACTTGACCATGCGGTTGACGGACTGGATCGTCAGAGGCTTGTTGTCTCCCTTCTGTGAACGGAACAGGTAGTCGTCGTCGTTGAACGAGCCTGACGCGAGGAACCGCGTCAGTACCGCTTGGACTGAGTCGTTGACGGCGAGGACGTTGGCCTTGCCGGTCTTGGACTCCTTTACGGCGATGGTGTCGTCGACGTTCTTGCCGCGCAGGTCGCCGACCTTGAGCCGCAGGAGGTCTCCGCAACGGATGCCGTTGTTGGTCGCGATCACGAAGAGCAACAGGTCACGCGGCTTGTCGTGGAGCATGTCCTTGATGGCCGAGATCGCTTCCAGGGAGCGGATGGGCTCGACGGTGATGGAACTTCCCTTGGGGGGATGATTGTCGTTTCTAGGGCTCATTTCGTAATGTTAAGTATCTACTTGGTTTTGCGTGCTTTTTTAACATTCTCAGGATGGACGATTTCGAGACGTACATAAGTCTTCAAAATCACAGTCGCTTTTCGGAGAATGTTAACTTTTGTCAAAAACTTAACATTGTCGATGGGTTATCGTGAACGTTTGATCGAGAAGAAAAATGCGGGAATGCGAAACTTTTTTTGGGAAAAGTGCGGAAAAGCACTCCTGCGAACACAGTGTTCCGATAAATAGTAGCAAGCAGAAGGTGAAGCGGCGGGAGCGATTCAGCCTGGTGGATTTCTTTCTAGAAATGCAGCAATGAGCATCGCTCATCGGTTGGGTGGGCGTTGCCCACCTCTTCCGGTGAGCGTGGTCATGCGCGAAGCGCACAATGCTTCTTTCAACGAATTCTGATTTGGAGTTTGGTTTTTTCTGAATGAGATTTTGAACAATCAAGCCCATGCTCATCACGTGTGACCCAAGCTGTGCTCCAATCATGGGCTTTACCGTCCATAACGCAAGAAGGGCGTTAGCTGTCATGCTAACGCCCATTCTCGATTCGTTGTCCCTAAAACCTAGCTACCTGAATTTGTCCACGCTTTCCCTCAGCAGAGCTTTGTCTTTGATGTTCTCCCTCCAATACTGCGAGCCCATCATCATGTCCTTCCTGAGCTGGCCGACGTTGATCGCCTTTCTCAAGAACGCCACGATCTCTTTCCACGACTTCGCCGAGACCTTGTCGAAATTCCCGTTGAGGACCTTCGTGAAGTGGGATCGGCTGTAGCCGGACTGCTGCTGGTAGTACGGTGCGCTCATGCGGTCTGACTTGTAGAAGGCGAAGTAGGCGCGGACCTGGGCAAGGAAGTCGAGGTCCTTGGCGAGCTTGCGGAACGCCTCGTTCCAAGAGTCTTGCTTGCTGTGTTCGATGTCGCTGAGGTGCATGCGCGTCGTGAGAATCTTGATCTCGTCTACGCCTTCCACTTGGTCGACGAGGTTGATGGCGTTGCCTGCCCACTTGCAGGCGTGGCAACGGGCGACGCCGTTGTCGCGGTACTCCCTGAACGCGTGCTTGCCGCAGAACGGGCAGACGAGGTTACCGCCCTTGATGGTCGAGTCGAGGCCGAGATCGGCGAAAAGTTCCTTGAAGTCGATGCTTTCTAACATTGCATCCTCCCTTATTACATATAGTTATAGAGCCAGAGCCGGGCTTGCGGGCGGTCCGCAAGCCTCTCTAGTTCTATTTATGTAGGCAGACAGGATGTTCAGTTCACGATGTCAGAAGCAAAGCCGTAGACGGCGCAGAGGTCCTCATCAGACGCTGATTCGATGATTTTGTGGAGCTTCTGGACGAGCTCCTTACGGTCTATTTCGTAATCGTGGGAGGTGTCGAGCAGCTTAAAGGTCTCGACCTCAAGTGCTGTCGCGATCTGGCCGAGGTTCTTGATCGAGATGTTGTTCGATCCCCTCTCGACCTCGCCGAGGTACTTGTCGTTCAGGCCAGCCAACTCTGCGAGCTGGCTCTGCGATAAGCCCTTCTCCTTACGAAATTCCCGAATGCGTTTGCCGAGCTTGAGCAGGATATCGTCCATAATCTTCCTCCAAATTATGGATATATCCGGCTTACTCGAATGTGGACCTGATATATATTTACTTTTCTAAATAGGGTGGATATATCGGTGTCTGGTCTTGATAGTTGCAACTTTCGAACAGAAGACAAGGAGAACTCGACATGACGCAAGACACCACGGAGCAGGCAGCAGGCCAGGGACAGCAGAATATCAACGTCAACGTGAACGCAGGCGGCGGGAGTCGTTACATGACCGTGGCTTCCGAGAAGAGTCGGAAGACCGCGCTGATCGCATGCCTGATCGGCGGCATAATTGGTGCGCACCACTTTTACGTAGGCAGGATCGGCAAGGGCATCCTCTACGCCCTTACCGGAGGGCTGTTCTTCGTCGGCGTAGTCCTGGACGCCATCGCCATCTGGAGCGGGAGTTTCAAGGACAACGCGGGCGCGGCACTCAGGGAGTGGTAGTGGCAAATATGTTGGCTGATGACGATGGGCCGAGGGCGTCGCCCTCGGCTTTTTCGTGTAACGAAGGTGGGCACATAGCGTCTGCCTGGACAATAGGAGACAGAAATCTATGCGGAAATTCGTGATGGCGTTGGCTATGGTGTTGATGATGAGCGGAGTAGCTGCTGCGAAGACGTTCACAGGGCCGATATCTTCTGAGTTCAAGGGCGGCGACAACTTTCAGCAGATCGAGATCGACGGGAAATGGCACATCGTAGGCTGCGGCCCGGACTCTGGCTTGAGCGACGAGCTTAGAGCGTACCTCGACGACCACTGGGACAAGACGGGCAGCGTCAAGGGTGACGCAGTAGATCACCCTCAGTGGGGCTTGTGCATCGACAATGCCGCTCTGGCTGGTGTCGAGCCGGAGCCTGCGCAGCCTTCGGCGGCGTCCAAATTGGCCGAGTACGATTGGATCAAGCTGCCCGACGGGCTTTCTGCCGATGACTTGGAGATCATCGAGACATCGTTGACCGACATATTCTGGGACCCCGTTTACCAAGTGCCTGCGCGTGATTTCATCGGGGTCTGCCGATATTTCCATGAAAGGGGCTTCACCGTGGACGTCGATTTCAGGTTCGACAGGTTCAAGAAGCCTGAGCCGGACGGGACCGAGGGGATACACAAGGTCGGCGTCACGGTGGTGAACCGGGAGAGCGACATGGCTTTGAAGCTGACGCTTGCGGTAATGTACAATTGTCCCGCGTTGCAGAGGGCTATGGTCAGCAAGAACGGCGAGACGGGAGCGAAAGCGTTTCTGTTGCTTGGCAACGACACCATCCAGACTGAACGATACTCGCAAGGTGAATGGCTGAGGATTAGCGGCGAGGACTGGTTCGTGATAATGAAGGCGATCATTGAAGGCGGGTACGTTGACGAAGTGTAAGTTGTTAGTCCTTGGGAAGGAAAAGGGCTCCAGGGTGCACCCTGGAGCCCCGCATATGTGACTAACCTTTCCAGTAGAACATTTCGATCAGCTGAAACGGTGCAGGTTCGTCTCCGTCCCAAGCCGGAGATCGGGGCACTTGGAACGCTGCCAACAGGGTGTCTTCCTGGACCACCCGTTCAGGGGAGCCGACGATCACCCCGGCGCTTCGGTATGCCTGCTTCCTTTCTTTGAAGAAACGCTCCAGTTTTTTGCTCACGCGCTCTTCACGGATCGCGGCCTCTTCGCCCTGGACGAATCCGTCCATGATGTCGCCTCCCACTTCGGCAGCTGTGGGCTTATCCAGCACAAAATCGTCCCAGATGACTTTTGAGTTGACATTCTTCTCAAACATTTGCCTCGCAGTCTCACGCGGGGGCAGGAACAGCGCACGGTCGTTGCCGATCCTGGTTCGGTCGAATTTGAGCAACTTGCGGATTTCCTTGGTGAGAGAGCCCGGATCAGCGATCCTATTTGCACTGGTGCGCACATCGCAGGCTTTCAGGTTGTCGCGCCATTCCTTGAAGTGGTCGTACAGGTCAGCCGTTTTGACCCTCTGGTTCCACTTGATGGAGGAGTGATCGTCGCCGATGTGGAGCAGCCCTTCATATGCCCAGCGCTGGAGCGGGGTGAAGCTGTTGACCATCTGCTTGAACAGGCCTTCTGTTCTTGGCGGCGTCCTGAGTTTGTCCATGTCGATTTTCCACTCCAGCAGGTCATGGAGAAACGCTTCGATTCCGCCGTGGCTGATCTCATGTCGAAGGGCCTTGAAATAGTCGTGGTCCTGAGCCTTGTCTGACGAGATTTCCAAGACCAGGAAGCGACGTTCGTCAGGAGATGCCGAGACGACGTGTTCGTTGTTCGAGACGAACACTACGCGCATGAAGGTTTCGAGCTCCCGGATGTCCACCCCCTTCGGCTCGACTCCCATCAGCTCTTCGGTGATCATCGATTTGACGACCTCGCTTGCTTCGTGGTCGCCATGAAAGAACGCTTCCTCGTTCACGACCAGCAGCTTGTTTGCCAAGTGGGCATTAAAATTCCCTGTCAAATGGGAACGATGGGACACCTTGCAGTACAGGCTACCGAGAATCGGCTTAAAAACGCACTCAAAGATCGTTGATTTCCCCGTCCCCTTGCCGCCGGTGACCACCAAAGCCACACCGGGTTTTTCCCACGGCTTCTGGACGAGGTGAGCAAACCAGCCCATGACGGATTCGAACAGTTCTTCGTCGCCGTTGCACCAGATGTTGCGCAGGTGGAACATCAAGCGGGACCAGTCGCCTTTCTTCGGCTGCTTGGAGAGGCCTGGGTACGTGTTGAAGAACCTATCGGCCACTTTCTTGGACAAGGGGCGGGGGCTGAATATGGTCTTGAGTTTCTGGTTCTTGTACTTCCACTTACACCAGTATTTAGCGATCGGCATCGGCTTCCATGACTCGCCGTTCTGGGTCATATGCTTGACCAGGATCGTGTCTGCCTCATGCCTGTCGTACAGATCGCGCTTCTTCATCGCGTTGATTTCTTTGGCTCCGCGATGGTCGTGGGTGCGCTCCATGATCATCATGGCCCCGTCGTGCATGGCCTGGCAGTACATCTCGTTCATGCACAGGAGGGCTTGTAATCCCTCTGGCCTGACATTGTCGTCTGTGATCATCCCCAGGTCGTAGCTTGGGTTCAAGATTTTCTGGATCATTTCCTTAGACGTTTCACTCATGCAGGTTTCCGTCCTACAATCTCATTGGTGCCGGGTGCTGTCCGCCGACCCGGTGTCAGCGGCGCGTTTCAGCATGGTTCGACTATTTAGTTGAGTGCGTCATGTTGGAGAGCCGATTTTGGTATTTTTTTTAAAAAAAGTTGCCAAGATGGTGACGGGTGTCTCTCACACGGTTGGTTTGATTTTTTGAATTTTGTTTTTGGATGATTTTGGTGGTGTACATGGTTTTTGCGGCTAATTGTTTGATTTTAAATGCTAAAAAATAGTGCTGAGGTGGTAGAGAGGCGACTTGGGGCAGCGATGAGAAGGTGATCGGGATGTACGAAGTCCAAAGGGCGAGATAAAGGTGTCTCCTTGGATCTCAAGCTAAAACAAGGAGATGAGCATGAGTCACATGGAGAATGCCCTCAAGATCGTGGAGGCGCAGGCCGGGGTCAGGCCGATGACGGTCGACGAGGCTTGCGAGATGGTCAAGAGCCTGAGCGATGGGCTTCAGAAGATCGCCGATGGGGATGCTGAGCCGCCCAAGCAGGAGCCGCCTTGCGATCCCAAGCGGGCGATCAGGAACAAGTCCATCGTGTGCCTGGAGTGCGGTCGGACGTTTAAGACCCTTTCGAAGAAGCACCTAGAGTCGCACGGGCTGACGCCGGACGAGTACCGCGCCAAGTGGGGCTACAAGAAACGGGCTCCGCTCTCGTGCCGGGAGACGGCCAAGGCGCGGTCCGAGCGCATGAAGGAGATGAAGCTCTGGACGCGGACGGGAAAGAAGCCCGAAGACAAGGAGAAGCCCGCCAAGGGCAAAGCCAAGGATGCTCCCAAAGATGCCTAAGCAGGAAGGCCCGACGCGATCGCGTCGGGCCTTTCCGTTTCCTAAGGGCCGGGCAGGGGCGCGGACGATCCTCGCTCGGCATGATTTACCAACTCGCGAAGCAGCCGCGCCCTGGCGGCGCGGCAGGAGCACTACATGACGAGCAAGAGCAAAGGCTTGGTGCCAAGGATGCCCAGGCTGTACGAGACCGAGGACACGCCCGCCGACGAGAAGCTGATCTGGGCTCACTTCTTCCTCGGCGACTCCCACTGGTATGCCGCCGAGTTCGACGGCAAGGACACGTTTTTCGGCTACGCGATCCTGAACGGCGACATGATGAACTCGGAGTGGGGATACTTTTCGCTGGCCGAGCTGACCGAGCTCAGGGTGGGGCCGTTCGTTGTCTGCGTCGAGGACGGGTGGCGGGTGCGCGAGTTCAAGGAGGTCATGTCGGAACGGCACGGAGGGGGATGGTGTGGCTGACGGGTGGAGGGAGCACGAGGCAGAGATGCCGAGGATCGGCGAGACCGATGGCGTCCCCTTCGAAGACAAGGAGATATGGCTGCATTTCTTCCGACTAGACTTGGACTCTCACTGGATGGCGGCAGAGTCCAACGGCAGGGGGCTCTACTTCGGCTGCGTCGTCCTAGACGGCGACTTCGGTAAAGCCGAGTGGGGTTACTTCACCCATGCGGAGATGGGAATTGCACCGGGGCTGATGGTTTTGTGCCGGGAGGCGGTGAAGCGGTTCGAGGACGTTTTTGCAGAGGTCGTAGCTGAATAAGTTCAGTCTTTATTCAGACTGGGGTTAACTTTTAAACAAAAAAAGCTGCTCTGCTTGACTTTCGGTTTGCACCGTAATATTTACGCAACACCACACACAAAAAGTACAGGTGCAATAATGACCGAATCGTTTCTTGATGATTTCCGAGTTGAACTCCCTCAGAGCACGATTGACTTGATTGGAAAGCACGTCCTTCCTCTCATTCATGAATCCGTTGACGTTACCCTTGAAGCTTATTTTTTGGACGAGCAATACAACGATGGGTATACGATTGGCGCATATGGTTGGCGTAATAATTTCAACCGGCTGCTCTCTATTCCTAGCGATTGCGGTATTGAAGTGCGGGAAGAGTCTCCCAATGACCTCGTCCTTTGTGTGGATAAATTTAAGCTCAGGGTTCATAAGGTTAATCCCGAAGATTTGCTTCCTAGGGGAGGGAAGGCTGCAAAACAGGCTGCGAAGGATTTGAAATTGCCCCTTCCTTTCCTTCAGTCTCCGCCTGACAACCAGGTGAACCTTTACGTGGGGTATGTTGTCGATCCAGATTTCGGAATCAGGAAGGCATTCATTGGAAATATGATTTCCGTTGAGCACGATTCTGATAAGGTTTACTGTGTGCCGTTGCACACGTTCTTTGACCACGAGAACGAACAAATCGTTGACAGCGGAGCAAATGTCAGAATACCTGAGTCCGAACCTGAGACGAAGCAACTCGTTGGTAGGCGGATACGAATAGAAGAGGGGCAGGAAGGTGAGTCAAGCTAGGACAAGCAAATTTTATTTGGATAATTTTAGTCCGAGTAAAATTACCCTTGCACGTGAATTGCGAGGGCTCTCAAAAAAAGCGTTGGCAGAGAAAATTCAAAAGACGCCAAGCGCGGTTACACAAATCGAAAACGGCACCCTTAAGCCTGATGTCGATACCTTCACATCAATCGCGATGGCCTTATCTGTAAGGCCGTCTTTTTTTTCGGATGTAAGCGTTACGCCTGATGCAAGCTTGACGGAGTGTAACTTTCGATCCAAACGCGCAGCTACACAGGGGCTAAAAAAGCAAAGCATTGCTTACGGCAGAATTGTCGTGCAACTATTTGAATTCTTGGAAGGGCTAGGTGTTAGTTTCCCTACGGCCAACATACCAAAGTATAATGATGTTCCTCTTACTAAATTGGACCGTATTGCTGGTTCTGTTCGAGATCACTGGAATCTGGGGGTATCCCCCCTTCCGGGCCTAATGAATTTGCTGGAGGAGCACGGTGTCTTTATCATTCTGCTTGATGCGAATAGTAGCAATCTGGATGCATACTCTACGTACATTGATGGTCGGCCATGTATTATGGTTGACTACAATAAGTCGGCAAGTAGGCAGCAATTTGATTTAGCCCATGAGTTAGGTCATTTAGTTCTTCATGAAGACTCCGAAGCCAATCTTGTGAACAAGGAACGGGAGGCTAATTGGTTTGGTGGCTCATTTCTTGCGCCAGCAGAACTGTTTAGACAAGAATGCCCTAGGCGATGGCATTATAGCGCTTATCTTGAACTCAAGCAGAGATGGCATATGTCTATCCAAGCCTGTATGTATAGGGCTAAGCAGCTGAACATCATGACGGACTCCAGTTACAGATGGGGAATGAAACAAATCAGTATGAGAAATGAGCGAATAAATGAGGGTGGAGAGTTTGAAAAAACTAAACCAGTACTTCTTGCTCAGGCACTAGATCTCGTGAAAGATGAAGTCTCTATTCCCCAACTATCAGAAGAGCTTGGCTTAAATTCTGCGGAGCTAATCTCTCTGCTTGAGGTTCAGCAAGTCCCGGCAAGTGTTGTTGAAGCTCTGTCCCCAAAGCTTAAGCAACAATCAAAAATTGTATCCATTAGGCGACAGTAGCTTCCGTTGCCGTAGTGTCTCCAAGTAGAAGTACAATTGGCTGGGAAAAAGAAAACCCCTGGACTTATCCAGGGGTTAGTTGCTTCCTTGTGCGGATGAGTCCCCAAGACCATCTCTGGGCTTGAGTACATAGTTTGGATTCCTGAACTGTGCAGTCGGTAGTCAGCCTTGTAATGGATGACAAGCACTGAGCCTACTTTTTTACGGTAGCTCCGGGCCCACTTTACGGCTTCTGCTTTGAGCCGGAAGTCATTGACCTGCTTCTTTTCCCAACTGTTGATCACAATCCATCGTTTTAGCCAATTGTCCCACATTACATGGGTTTCATTATGGTTTTTCATCATTATTTCCTTTTCACTTAGGCTTGTGGCCTTTTATTAGATATGAGAGCCAAGCCTTTTCGTGAAAAATCTAGGAAATCGCGACGGGAAGCTTCTAACCAATATCCTGTTTTTTGTGGAAGTCCAAGTCCTTTGAGTTTTTACCAAGCTTATTTTTCGATGGAGCAGATAGTGTAAATGGGAATCTCTTTTGGCAGATGTAACTTGTTTAAATTACTACTAACTACAAGCCCATTATCCCGTTTATGCGGTCAAGCAATTCTTTAAAACCACTAAAGTCATCAATCTCAAAGCCAGGAGCCCTCGATAATATGTTCGATGCGTAGGCATCTTTTGAAAGAGCTATGCTGAAGATGTCTTTGCCATCATATTTGACGATATTTTGATCAAGGATTTTTACGGGGTCTTTTAGTTTGTTCGTCCATCCCTTAACCTTTGAACCATCCTTCGGATTAATCCCGTATTCGATGCTTTTGTCGTCCTTGTGGAAGCCATGTTCGTCGAATTCTGAATTCAAAAAGAGGCGTCGCCCAGATTCGTTAGGTCGCAGTAAGTCATTATCCTTATATAAGAACTCGATCGAGATAGCTTCTAGATCTCGGAAATCAGGCACAGGTAGGATGGTAGAAAAAACATTGTTTCCCCAATGCTTGTAGTAGCTCCCGTTTTCAACAGCCTGCTTGACGATTCTGGGGTCATCATTGTCAAAAACAAAAAGACGTTTTTCAGCGCTGTTCGTTTGAGCCAGTGTCTTGCAGCGCTGGAGCATTGCGTCACCGCCAGCAGGTTCTCCCTCTTCATACTCGTACAGTAGCGAATCAAATTGGGCGATCATCCCACTGCCGCGCAATGCAATTGCGGCCGCTCTGATGTGCTTCCAGTCTGTTTTGCCTTCTGTGATCACATACTTGTGGTTAGCATCCAAGGGAATTCGAAAACGAGCCTCGCTTCCACGGGGGATTCTTCCTTGTGATATGTGAAAGTAGTTTTTTAATAGCTTTAAATAAATTGGATTTGTCTTGCCTTTGATCATCCCAATGTACTCAATACGTCCTCTTACAATGCTTTGCAAAGGAGGTAGTTCACCTTGTCCATTCCATGTGTAGCCACTCTTAAAGAAGCGTTCGGATGCAACCTCCAACCCTTGGGTTCTCCATGAGTGAAGTATAGCCCTTGTACGTCGAATGTACTCACGCTTTACATTGGGGAATCGATTTACGACTAAACCAGTAACTTCTTGTCGCTCTCTGCTGCTAGCCAACCTGACTTTATTTGTGTTTACGGTAAATCCATTCTCTTCAATCAACTCGTTGAGTTCTTTACCAACAGTTGCATCTTTATAGGTAGGTGGTTTGGATTCTCCGTAGAAGAGTCTTCTGACGATTCTACGTACATTGAACTGAGAATCGTCTAGCTGCCAAATTTTTTCAATATCGATAGGATTGTTCGTAGAAAAAGTGATGTCGTCGGCGTAGCGCGTATAATGACAGCGGCATGATTGTGCCAGTTTTTGTAGATCTCGATCTAACTTCGTGCAGACCATGTTGGAAACAATTGGTGATGTCGATGCGCCTTGGGGGAGTCGCCCATCGTAGCAACAAATTTGAGCTATTATTGTTGCAATGTTGATTGGCAACGAAATAGGAGGGGCTGCGAATAAGCCACGGACTCGACCGAAATGAATGGAATGAAAAAAGTTTTCAAGGTCGAGGTTGAAAACAAATCTCTTTTTACAATGCCTAGCTGCATTGTGTTTGACCGAAAAGCCCTTAACGAAGCCAAAGGCTGACGGCCTACGCCAGTACACATCTTGTAAAATAATACCAAGACGTCTTTGAATAGTCTTCAAAGCCGTTGTGGGAGTCTCGATCAGCCTCTCGCCACCATTTTTTTTTGAAATGGTGAATTGTTTGTACTGGGAATCTCGATCTATGCCGTAGAGAATGTAGGCCAGCGTGCCTTTTTTTATTCCAAGCAGGCTTGCTACGTCTCCGAGGCTTTCAAGTGACGTGAATTGGTCGAATACTAATTGGTCCATAAGAAGTAAGCCTCTTGCAGAGGGGATTCAATCCTTCGCATATTCAAGAAGCGCAGGGTACACGTAGCAACACTGGGGTCGCGCACAGGCCAATAAGGTACCTTTAGGTACATTGCCGCGGAACTACAGCAATCATCAATCCCACCTCTGCAAGAGGCGTATATATGAACGTCTATTTCATTATTCGTTTGATATATCAAGCTGAATTGGGATTTTTGTTTTGGGTTTGGGATATTCCACCCGTGGACGTTAGGTATACCCCCCGACCACCCCAGGATCTCCCCATGCACCCAAATGTATACCAGGGTGTATGCCAAGGCACAAAAAAAGCACTTACGAGTTATCGTAAGCGCTTGATTTTGCTGGAGCCAGGAATCGGAGTTGAACCGACGACCTACTGATTACGAATCAGTTGCTCTACCAACTGAGCTATCCTGGCGAAACGGGAGATGATTTTTAAACCAGGTGATGGGGAGTGGTCAAGATAAAAGAAGGAGGTTGGGGCGGGGGGGATGGAAAACAATGGGGTGGCTTTTCCTGGGGAGGTTGGTATTGTGGTCTATTCGGTAGAGTTTGTTCATCAAATCAACGGGCAGTCGTTGCGCGATCAGGACAGGGGAGGCTTGTCGGGTGAGGAAGGGGCGGACCATCGGCGGAGCCGGACTGTTGGGCATGGTGGCCGTGTCCTGGATATCCATCCTCTTGATCGGAGGCGTGTGGCTGTATTCCATGTACGCTGATTTCAAGGCGGATGCCGACCGGATTCGCGAGGAGCACTACCAGGAACGGCGGAACGAGGTCCGCGAGGAAGTCGAGGAAGTCGTGGAGTTGGTGGCCGACCTCAGGCGGTCGGCGGCCGACGCTCTGGCCCGTGATCTCGATTCAAGGGTGCGTGATGTCAGGGCGTTCACTGAGACGTTGGCCCGTGATATGGGCGTTGAAGCTGTGGAGGGACGCAACGCCGCAGTGCGCCTGATGGCCGCTCTGGATCGCGACGGGGCCCGGCTTTACGCCATCCGCGGCAATACCATCTACCTCCTTTCCCCTTTCCCCAAGTGGGTTGATCGCGAGGACGCGCTATCCAAGGTGAGCGCGGAGCTCAATGGCGTGAACAGCGGCCAGCGCAGGCTGGTGCTCAAGGCCGCCCATGGCATGAATCCCTACACGCTGCTCGTCAAGGTCGGCTCTTTCAATACCATGGGGCTGCGCGTGGTGGCCGGGGCCTGTCTTGAAATGGCCGAGGAATCGGTCAGGGGAGAGGCTCTTCGGCGGCTGGCCTCCATCCATTACGCCAAGAACGGTTCCCTGTTCGCCGGGACTTTGGACGGCGAGTCGCTGCTCGGCCCGGCGCGAGGCCGGAACATGTGGCATATAGCCGATGCCGACGGCGTGAAAATCGTTCAGGAGCTGATCGCGGCAGCGAAGCGGGGAGGCGACTTCGTGGCCTATGTCATGCCGCCCCTGGACGGCCAGCGCAACGAGGCCAAGGTCAGCTACGTCAAGCTTGTCCCGGATTGGGGCTGGTACGTGGGCACCGGGGCCTTTGTCGGCGACGTCGAGCGGGTTATCGAACTCAAACGCAAGCTGCTCGAACGGCATATCCTGGACCGCGCCCTGCTCATCTTGTCCGGTATGGCCGTTCTCAGTCTTCTGGCCCTGTATTTTTCCCGTCGGCTGTCCCACAACATAGAGAACAACGTCGCTTCGTTTACCAAGGTCTGGGAGCGGGCCACCTCCGGCCGTGGCGAGATCGACGTCGATTCCTTGGATTACAGCGAGTTCAAGTCCCTGGCCGAGGCCGCCAATCGCATGGTCGGCGAACGGCAGGCCGTTCAGGAGGCCTTTTCCGAGAGCCTGGAGCGGTTCAGCTCGCTGGTGTCGAACATCCCCGGCATCATTTATCACAGCGACTTCAAGGACGGTTGGGTGAACAGTTTCGTCAGCGACACCGTTTTCGACGTGACCGGGTATCCAGCCAGCGATTTTGTTCAAGGCGGAGGGCGGACATTCCAGTCCATCATTCATCCCGAGGATCGGGAATGGGTGTCCCGTTCCCGACGTGAAAGGCTGGGACAAGGGCTGACCTACATGACGGACTATCGGATCATCCGCCGCGATGGCGAGGTCCGGTGGCTTTCCGAGCGCGGTAGGATTCTTCACGATGAACAGGGCGAGCCCGCCCGCATGGACGGCGTGATTTTCGACGTAACCGTTCGGAAACACGCCGAGGAGGAATATTACAACTATCTGCATTTCCTCGAAACCCTGGAGCGGATAGATCGCGCCATGCACACGGGGACCGGCACCATGGACATGCTCGGGGCCACGGTGGAGGCCATACTCCATGCATTCGGAGCGGACCGCGCCTGGCTGGTGCATCCCTGCGATCCCAATGCTGATTTCATCCGCGTAAAGGTTGTGCGGGCCGCGCCGGAGTATGTTTGCGAAGAGATGGAAGGCAGGGATATTCCGGCGGGCGAGAAGGCGAAGGAGGATTTTCGGGCGCTTCTCGACAGCCGCAAGGCCCTGGCCTTTTATGCGCCGGACGGGGCGGACATGCCGGACGAGGTGTTGAAGGAGTGCGGCGTCCGTTCTCAACTCATGTTCGCCATCCGTCCGAGAGTGGGCAAGCCGTGGGTTCTCGGGCTGCATTGCTGCCGCGACGCACGGGTCTGGACCGACGACGAGATCAGGCTGTTCACGGAAGTGGGACGCCGTCTGTCCGACGGGCTGAACGCGACCCTGATTTTCGACAAGTTGACCGAGAGCGAGGGGCGGTTCAGGACTTTTTCCGAGCAGACCATGCTCGGGCTGTGCGTCCTGCAGGACGACCGGGTCATTTTTGTCAACAAGGCCGCGGCGGATATTCTCGAAACGTCCGTGGACGAGCTTATGGCCTTGCCTCCGGCCGGTTTCAGCCGGTTCCTGCATCCCGACGACAGCGAGTTCGTCATGGCCCAGGCCCGCCTCAAACAGGCCGGGGAGTCCGGTGTGGTCGAGTCCTACTCCTGGCGGGCGGTGACGTCGACAGGCCGGGTCAAGTGGGTGGAAATTCATTCGCGAACCACAAAAGTCGACGGCAAACCGGCCGACCTCGTCTCGCTGGTGGACATTACCGCCCTGAAGCGCGCCGAGGAGGACCTTGAGGGGATCATCGCGGAGCGCACCTCGGCTCTGGCCCTCAAGGCCAAGGAGTTGAAGCGGGCCAACGCTGAGTTGACCCGCCTCGACGATCTCAAGTCGTCCTTCCTGACCACCGTGTCACACGCCATGCGCACGCCGCTGACTTCGGTTCTCGGCTTCGCCGCCCTGGTCCGCAAGGACCTGGCCCGGGCTGGAAAACGTTCGGGCAACGAAGGCGGGCTGGAGCGGACGTTCCACAATCTGGACGTTATGGAGCAGGAGGGCAGGCGTCTCAACCTGCTGGTCAATCAATTCATGGAATTGGCCGACATGGAGGCGGGGGGCGATCTGCGCACTGAAGAGACCTATTCCGTGGCCGACGCCGTGTCCCGGGCCGTGGAGGACGCTCGCGCCGAATGCTGCGACAGAAGCAATCTGTCCGTGAGCCTGGAGATGGAGGAGGGGTTGCCCGAGATCAACGTGCTGCCGGAGAACCTTGAGCGGGTGCTCGGCCATCTGCTCAGCAACGCCTGCAATTTTACTCGCGACGGAAGCATTGTCGTGCGCGTGTCCAGTCCTGACGGCAGCGGGCTGGAAGTTACCGTGGCCGACACGGGCAAGGGCATTCCCGAAGAGGAGCTCGAAGCGATTTTCAAGCCGTTCCACCAGGTGGAGACCGGCGATACCCTGGTGAACGAAAGCAAGGGCGCGGGACTTGGCCTGGCCCTGTGCCGCATGGTCGTGGAAAAGCTGGGCGGCCGCGTCTGGGCCAGTTCCGGCAGAGGCGGCGCGGTCTTTCACATCATCCTGCCCGGCGGCCGGGGCTGATCCGTCAGCCGAGGTCCAGAACCAGGTTGCCCAGCAGGTCCACGCGCGCTTCGACGTTGGGCGGGACCACGATGGTCGAGGTGTACTCCGTGACGATGGCCGGCCCGGAGAACCGGTTGCCCGGCTTGAGCTTCGTCCGGTCGAGGATGTCGGCGTCCAGCGCCGCGCCTTGAAAGATTGCCTTCTGTTTGCCGAGACGCGCTTCGTGCGGGACATCCTCCCCACCCATTTCGCCCGGTTCCGGGGGCTTGCGTTCCGAACGCCCCAGGCTGCGCAGGCGGACGTTGACCACCTCCACCGGCTTGTCCTCGTTGCGGTAGCCGTACCGCTGTTCGTGCATGGTCTGGAATGCCTCGATCATGTCCGGGCCGAAGGGGACCACGATCTCGAATGATTGGCCCTTGTACCGCATATCCAGAAAACGCTCGTGGACGGCCTGTTCCGGGGGCACGCCTTCGGCGGCGAGTTCGTCCAGCCCGTCCCGCTCCAGCTCGGCGAAAGCGGCTTCCGTTTCGCCACCGGAGAATTCCTCGGCCGGGCGCATGACCGTGCGCGAGTAATCCTTGACCACGTTGGCCAGGAGCATTCCCGTGGCAGAGAGAATGCCGGGATCGACCGGGATCAGAACACGGGTCATGCCGAGCAGTCCGGCCAGCTCGGCGCAGTGCATACCACCCGCGCCGCCGAAGGAGAAAAGAGTGAACTCCCGGGGATCGAATCCCTTTTCCACGGAGATGACCCGGATGGCCCGCTCCATGTTGGCGTTGGCCACGGCCAGGACGCCTTCGGCCAGTTCCGTGGGCGGCAGCCCCAGCTCCCGGGCCAGATCCTCGATGCCGAGCCGCGCGTTTTCGGCGTCCAGCGACATGGCTCCGCCCAGGAACCGTTCGGGAACGATGCGCCCCAGGTAGAGGTTGGCATCGGTCACGGTCACGCTTGTTCCGCCCCGGCCGTAGCAGATGGGGCCGGGGGCCGCGCCCGCGCTTTCGGGGCCCACGGCCAGCGAACCGCCGGGGTCGCGCGAGGCTATGGAACCGCCGCCCGCGCCAACGGTGTGGATGTCGATCATGGGCACCTTCACCGGGTAGCCGGAGATGGAGGAGGCCATGGTCATGGGCAGGTCGCCGTCCATGAGGCTGACGTCGGTGCTGGTGCCGCCCATGTCGAACGTTATCAGTCGGTCGAATCCGGCGGCGCGCCCCAGGGAGAGCGCGCCCACCGCGCCGCCGGCCGGGCCGGACAGGATGGTCCGCACCGACTCGCGCATGGCCGTGTCCGCCGAGATGGAGCCGCCGTTGGATTGCATGATCCGCAGCCCCGGACCGCGTTCGCCGTTTTGCCCGAGCCCGTTCTTCAGGGCGGTCAGGTAGCGGGTCATGATCGGCGAGACGTAGGCGTTGACCACGGTGGTCGAGGTCCGTTCGAACTCGCGGAATTCGGCCAGTATCTCGTGGGACAGGGAGACGGGCAGGCCGAGCTTGCGGAGCGTCTCGCCCATGCTTTTTTCGTGGGACGGGTCGAGAAAGGAGAACAGAAAGCAGACGGCCACGGATTCCGCCCCGGACGCCTTGATTTCTTCCACGGCGCGGGCGGCCGCTTCCTCGTCCCACGGCTCAAGGATATCGCCCTCCGAAGTGACCCTGCCCGGCACGCCGAAACGCATGTGCGCGGGCACGATGTGCGGCTGCCGCCGGTAGTGCAGATCGTAGAGGGCGGCGCGGTTTTGGCGGCCGATCTCGATGACGTCGGTGAAGCCCTCGTTGGTCACCAGGGCCGTGGGCACGCCTTTGCGTTCGAGGATGGCATTGGTGGCCACGGTTGAGCCGTGCACCACGGCCATGGGCGTGTCACCGAGGGTCGCGCCCGGGATTTGCTCGGCCAGGATGCGGCGCAGTCCGGAAAGGACAGCCTCCGCCGGATTGTGCGGCGTGGACAGGGTCTTGTACGTGCCGGTCTTCCGGCCGTTGACGAAGGTGAAGTCGGTGAATGTGCCGCCGGTGTCGACGCCGATGGTGAGCATGAAGCCTCCTGCTTTGCGTTCTGCGGCGACGATACAGGATTCGGGCGCGGTCCGCCAGAACCGGGGCTTCCCGTCCGTTGACGGTAATGGGGACACTGAGTGCGCTTTGTGTTAGGTGGGGGAAAATACAGGGGGCGTCCCATGCAGTGCGAAATCATCTACATCCATCACAACGCCTTTGTCCTGCGCACGGACCGGCGCACCTTCCTGTTCGATTATCCCGAGGACGAGCATCTGCCCGAGGGCGCGGGAGATTTGGTCCGCAGGGCCGTGGCTGGCGACGATCTCGTTGTGTTCATCTCCCACGGTCACGGGGACCATTGCAACGGGAACCTCGCCTCGGTGACGAGTTCCGCCTCGCGGGTCCGCTACGTGATTTCGGACGACGTGGACGAACTCAGACCCGAGGCCGTGCCCGGGAACGGCGAAACGCTTCTGGTCGAGCCGGACCAGGTTTATGAATTCGGAGGCATGTCCGTGGAGACCCTGATGTCCAATGATTTGGGCGTGGCCTTCCTGGTGGAGGACGGGGGCTTCCGTTTCTTCCACGGCGGCGACCTGGCCGAGTGGATATGGCCGGGCGCGTCGTCCGTCGAGGCGGCGTTCACAGAACGGTTTTTCCGGGAGGCCATGGAGCGGGCGCGCGACTTCAAGCCGCATGTGGCCTTTGCCGATGTCGATCCGAGGCTTCCCAATCTGGCCGGGGGCGTGAAGGCGTGCCGGATCATCGGCGCGCCCGTGTTCGTGCCCATGCATACCTTCGGCGACGTTTCGGCGTTGTCCGTCCTGGCGGGGGAGTCGGGGCAGGGGCGCTCGCGAGTGTTTTCCTACTCCGGGATGGGGGATTCGAAGCAATTCCATTTTTAGTTTACAACTATTTGGAACGCTAGCTAAAAGTGCGGGTGTAACTGTTCAGTCAACTGTTTCGGGGGACGTCATGCATCAACGAACCATGTATCTTGTCGTGGTCCTGTGCCTGTTCTGCCATCTGGCCGTACCCGGCTTCGCTTCCGGCGCTTCGCCGGAGGCCATGCTTTACGCCGGTTCCGGCACGGCCGCCGGGGAAGACTCTCCCGAGGCGGGTATCCCCCCTGACGCCACTGCGGACCAGCTCAACGCCATTCTGGCTTCCATGAGCGACGAGCAGGTGCGCCGATTGCTCATCGAGGAATTGCGCAAGAACGCGACCCCGCCTGCGCCCGATCCGGGACCTGGCGGCGTGGCCGGAGTTATCATCGAGACGAGACAGTTCGTCCAGAAGGTCCGCGAGCGGTTCGCCTATCTTTTTTCCGGCGTGACACAGGCCCCCAGGCTGTTGCCCGAAACCTTCCGCGAGTCCCTGCTCGGCGGGGATGCCCGCCAGCCCGGGGAACTTGGAATCGGGCTGCTGGCGGTCACGGTTCTGTGGTTTCTCGCGCGTTGGTTCGTATTCCGCCGCACGGCCGGATTGCGCGCCCGTATTGAGGATGTGGAGGACCGCGCTCCCCTGTCGGTCAAGTTCGGGCGGTTGCTGCTGAGGGGAATCTTCGGCCTGGTCGCCGTGTCCGGCGTGGCCCTGATTACCCTGATTCCCTACCTCATGATTTTCAATGAGCCGGACAAGGGACGTCCGGTCATCTTCGTCTGGCTCGCGGCCATGCTCGTGGTGGAGATAGTCCGGCTGGCCGCCCGGTTCGTTTTGGCTCCGGGCATGGGGTCCATCCGTCTTCTGCCCTTTGGCGACGACGTTGCCCTGTACCTCTACAAGTGGACCATGCGCATCGCCTGGGTGGTGGCCGTGGGCATTCTTTGCAGCTCCCTGGTGAACATGGCCCGCGGCAGCGAACTGGTCTATCTGCTTATCGTGGCGGGCACCGGGTTCGTGGTGGCCGTCATGACCAGCCTGCTCGCCCTGTGGAACAAGCCGCGGGTGGCCGAGGCCATCCGCAGGGCCGTGCCGCCCCATACCCTGCGCCATCAACTGGCCGGATCGTGGCATGTGGGCGTTATCGTCTACGCCATGGGCTTCTGGTTCTTCTGGGTTGTGGCGCTGCTCGTCTTCGGCGAGAACGCGATGCTTACCGGCGTGTATACCCTGCTTCTGGTGCCGACCTACCTGCTGGTGGACTGGGCCTGCCGGCGGCTGGTCGGTTTCGCCGTCGGGCTGGCGGACGTCCCGGTCGACGACGAGGACGGGAAATCCCCGGAGGATGGCATGGTCCGCATCGGGAAGTTCCAGCAATTTCTTTCCCTGGGATTTCGTATCCTGGTACTGGCCGGAGCCGCCTTCCTGCTGCTCAAGATATGGGGCGTGAATCTGGCCTTCGGGCGGGCCACGGTGGGAGCTGGCTTGGATATCCTGCTCACCCTGGTGCTGGCCTACATTTTTTGGGTCTTCATTTCCGGCTACATCGAGAAGCGGCTCAAGGCCAAGGAAGGACAGGAAGAGGACCATGGCGAGGGAGAAGGAGGCGGCGGCCCGGGCGGCGACCGTTTCGCCACCCTGCTGCAACTGGTCAAGAAGTTCATCTTCGTGGCCATCTCCGTGGTCTCCGTGCTGATAATCCTTTCCTCGCTCGGCGTGGACATAGGGCCGCTCATCGCGGGCGCGTCGATCTTCGGCATCGCCATCGGCTTCGGCGCTCAAACCCTGGTCAAGGACATTATCTCGGGCATCTTCTTCCTCATGGACGACGCCTTCCGGGTGGGGGACTACATTATCGTGGGCAATGCCACGGGCACGGTGGAGGAGATCTCGGTCCGTTCCTTCAAGCTGCGGCATCATCTCGGACCGCTGTACACCATCCCGTTCGGCTCCATCAAAGAGGTCCAGAACATGACCCGCGACTGGGCGGTGATGAAGTTGCAGTATCTGGTTCCGTTCGACACGGACCTGGGCGAGATCAAGAAGATCATCAAGAAGATCAACAAGGAAATTCGGGCCATCCCCGAGCTCAACGAGTTCATGCTTTCGGACATCAAGAGCCAGGGCGTCAAGGCCATGGAAGAATACGGTATGCGTATGCGGGTCAAGTTCATGACCAAGCCCGGCGGGCAGTTCACCCTGCGCAAGCTGGTCCTGGCCAAGATGCGCAAGTACTTTGCCGAGGCGGGTATCGAGTTCGCCAAGCCGAGGGTTTCCGTGCACATCCCCGATCGGGAGCGGTTGACCCCGGAGGAAGAGGCTCATGTGGCGGCCGCCGCCTCACAGATTCTGGCCGACGAAAAGGCGGCCAAGAAGAAAAAGAAATAGAAGGGCGGGCCGGGGCGCGCGCCCCGGCCCGGTCAGGGAATAATAATGTCGTTCGACCTGTTGTTCGAGACGCGCAACGGATATGTGGCAGGGACGGTCGTCGGGAGGATCGACACGCCGGAGGAGCTGTTGCGCAAGGTACGCGCCATGGTGCACAAGGCGCTGGATTCAAACGTCACCCGTTTTCTCATGGATGAGCGCAATCTTGATTTCCGTTTGGAGCCGCATGATATCATTCAAGTGGCCAACCACCTTGAAAAACATGATGTCCAGATACTCGGCGGCCGGTCGGCCTGTCTGTGCGATCCCCGCCGGAGAGCGCGTTACCGGGCCTGCGAGACAGTCTATCGGAACCGTTCCCTGAGTTGTCAGGTGTTCGAGAAGGAAGAAGCCGCCGTGGCCTGGCTCATGCGTTGATCGCGGCTTTTCTTGCGCCCTCTTTCAGGTTAGGGTGGCCCATCGCATTGACCACACCGACCAGGAGCCCAGCCTTTGACCCCCAAGGACAATCTTCAAGCGTTCTTCTACCCCGATGCCGTGGCCGTCATCGGGGCGTCCGCCACACCCGGCAAGGTGGGGCATACCATCGTGACCAACATGCTTTCGGCCGGGTACACCGGCAAGCTCCTGCCCGTGAATCCCAAGGGCGGGACGATTGAGGGACTGCCGGTCGTCACCGATATCAACGACCTGCCGCGCGGCCTCGATCTGGCGGTTATTTCGGTGCCGCCCGCAGCCGTGGTGGAGGCCGTCCGCAGCCTAGGCGCCATCGGGACCAAGTCGGCCATCGTCATCACCGCCGGTTTCAAGGAGGCGGGCAAGGAAGGGTACGACCTGGAGCAGGCGCTCAAGGCGGCGTGCGAAGAGTACGGCATCAGCCTGCTCGGGCCAAACTGCCTGGGCATGATAAACGGCGCGGCCGGGGTCAACGCGTCCTTTGCGGCCAGTCTGCCCGGCCTGGGCTCCATCGCGTTCTTTTCCCAATCCGGGGCCTTGTGCGTGGCCATCCTGGACTGGGCCCTGGGCGCGAACATCGGTTTTTCCAAGTTCATCTCCCTGGGCAACAAGGCGGTCCTGGACGAGGCGGACATGCTCGAATATCTCAACCGGGACGAGGCCACCAAGGTCATCCTCGGCTACATCGAGAATGTCGAGCACGGCGAGGCGTTTCTCAAGCAGGCCCGGCGGGCCAGCCTGAACAAGCCGGTAATCATGATAAAGGCGGGCACCACTGCGGCCGGGGCCAAGGCGGCCTCTTCCCATACCGGAGCCATTGCCGGATCGGACCAGAGCTACACGGCGGCCTTTCATCAGTCCGGAGTCATCCGCGTGGGGGATGTCGCCAGCCTGTTCAATCTGGCCCAGGCGTTTTCCAACCAGCCCCTGCCCAAGGGGCCGAATCTCGCCGTGGTCACCAACGCGGGCGGACCGGGCATCCTTGCCGCCGACGCCGCCGACCGTTCCAGGCTATCCATGGCCGAGCTGTCGCCCAGGACCATCGAGAAGCTACAGGAATTTCTCCCCAGTTACGCCGCCTTCTACAACCCGGTGGACATCGTGGCCGATGCCGACGCCAAGCGGTATCGCCAGACTCTGGACGTGATCGGCGAGGACCCCATGGTCCACTCCATTCTGGTCCTGCTCACGCCCACCGCCTCGGTGGAGATAGAAAAAGCGGCCGAAGCGGTCATCCGCACGGCCAGAAAGTGGTCCAAGCCGGTCTTCGCCTGTTTCATGGGCAAGATTCGTGTGGCCGGTGCGCGGCGGATGCTCATGGAGGCGGGCGTTCCGTGCTACGCCTTCCCTGAACCGGCGGTCCGCTCCATCGAGACCATGTACCAGTACTATCTGTGGAAGAACCGCCCGGAACCGGAATATGCCGAGGTCGAACGGGACATGGAGGCCGTGCGCCGGGTCATCGACGACCATTTGCGCCGCAGGCAGGCCGAGGTGGTCGAGTTCGAAGCCAGGCATGTCCTTGAAGCCTACAACCTGCCCACCCCGAAGACCCGGCTGGCCCGCACTTCCGAGGAAGCCGTGGCCGCCGCCGAGGAGATCGGCTATCCCGTGGTCCTCAAGATCGCCTCGCCGAACATCTCGCACAAGACCGACGTGGGCGGGGTCAAGATCAACCTGTACAACGCGGCCGAGGTCGAAGACTCCTTCAAGGAGATCACGGCCCGGGCGCAGCGTATGCGCCGCGACGCCTACATCGCGGGCTGCCTGGTCCAGGAGATGGCGCCTCCCGGCGTGCGCGAGGTCATCATCGGATTCAAGCGGGACGAGCAGTTTGGCCCCATGCTCATGTTCGGATTGGGCGGGGTGTACGTGGAGATCATGAAGGACATTTCCTTCAAGCTCGCGCCCCTGTCCAGGCAGGACGCCTTCGAGATCGTGCGGGAGATCAAGTCCTATATGCTGCTCAAGGGGCTCAAGGGCGAAAAGCCCGTGAACTTCGCCGCGCTGGAGCGCATCATCATGGTCATGTCCCGGCTGGCCCAGGATTTGCCCGAGGTGCTGGAGGCCGAGTTCAATCCGGTCCTGGTCAACCACGAGCGAGCCATGGTGGCCGATGTGCGCATGACCCTGAGCGTCTAGCTCCCGTCCGTTGTCAACGTTTCCTGAGCTCGGTGACGCTTTCGCCCCCGATGCCCCAGTTGTCCGTGTCCACCTCGTCGATGATGACGAAGGTGGTCTTCGGGTTTTTGCCGAGCACATCGGCCAGAAGGTCGGTCACCCCCTGGATGAGCCGCTTTTTCTGATCGGCCGTGGCGCCTTCCTTGGTGATGCGGATGTTGACGAACGGCATGATTACCTCGCTTGTCGGAGTCGGGATCAAAGGGGAAGGGCGACGGCCACGGTGGTGCCGTCCTCCTCGGAAGAATGCATGTGGATGCGGCCGCCCATGACTTCGACCATGAGCCGGGCGGAGTAGGTGCCGAGGCCCGTGCCGGTTCGTTTCCCGGCGGTGGCGAACTTGTCGAAGAAATTGGCGCGCACGGCCTCGGGCACCGGAGCGGGATTGTGCACGGCCACGGTGAACTCCTTGTCGGCCCGTATGCGCAGGTCCACGGTTTCGCCGGACTGCGACGCCTCTATGGCGTTTTTCACCAGATTGGCCAGCACCGAATAGAAGAGGTTCTCCTCCGTGGACAGGGACAGGACGTCCTCGGGGGCGAGCGGTTTTTCCCCGTAGACAGTCCGCACGGGCACTCCCTTTGCGCGGGCCAGCTCGGACAGGTCGTGCACCACTCTGCGGCACACGGACAGGATGTCCACGTCCGCGGGAGCGTAGTCGTAGTTGCCCGCTTCCATCTTGTAGAGGTCGAGTGACCTGTTTATCAGGTCCATGCCGGTGTTGGCGGCGTGGCGCATGTCGTTGAGCATTTCCTGCTGCTCCTGGTCCACATTGGTGAAGCTTTCCAGGTAGGTGATGCCGTTGAGCATCCCCAGGAGCGGGGACTTGATGTCGTGCCGGGTGATCTGGTCCACGTCCTCGCGCAGTTTTTCGGCCTGAAGCCGACTGTGTTCCTTGGCCGCTTCCTGGCGGACCAGGAAGAGGACAGCGGCCAGCAGGCAGAAGCTGATGGCAAAAGTCCCCGCCGTGGCGTAGGCGTTGAATCTATCCAGATTGTGTTTTGGCCTGGTCACGTCGAAAACGAGTTCGAAGGCCCCGAGAAAGGCTCCGCCTCGCATGAGGGGGACGAAGGCCGCCACCGTGTCGATGGTCACGGCCTGGCCGCGAATGGGCTCGCTTCGCAAAACGCCGAGATGGGCGTATCGCCTGCCCTTGGACACCAGGTCGGTGAAGATCGGCCCGGATTCCACGCTGTCGATCTCCTGCGTGTCGGTGGAGTAGAGGATCGTGCCGCCCGGGGAGAACACCCTGACCTTGAGCAGCCCGAAGTCCGTTTCCAGCCGATAGACGTCGGCCAGGAACCGGGGAGTGTCCAGGACCGTTGCGTTGAGGCGGGTGTGCTTGATGGACGGAGGAATGGTCAGCACGGCCAGCCGCCGGGCGGAGTCCTCGAAGGTCCCGACCAATATCTTGGTGTACGCCGGGTAGATGACGAGCGAATTGAGCAGGGGAAGGGCCACGGCCCCCAGGACGGCCAGGAGCAGAATGCCGAGCAGGGGAAAGTTTCGCCTGCTCCGGTTCTGTTTGGTGAAAATCAGCCAGCGCAGCCCTCCGGGAGGGATGCGGGCAGTGTGTTTCTTGCGGCCGCGTGCGGGCATGTGCTCAAGCTCCCCAGGCCGGTTGCGGCCTCTTCCAGCAGAACATAGCAGACGGGTTGGATTCGGCAAAGGGGATTAGAACGGGGAGACCGCGCGGTCTGAATCGGCGGATAGCATCATTCCGGCGATCTCCTTCAGAATCTTCGCGCCGGTCATGGCCGTGACACCGTTGAGGTCCCTGTCCGGGTTGAGCTCAACGATGTCCGCCCCGATCACGGGCGTGTCCAGGGCGTGGAGCACGTCCAGCAGGTCCCGGGTGGAGAGCCCGCCCGGTTCGTGGTGCGAGACCCCGGGCGCAAAGGCCGGGTCCAGCGCATCCAGGTCCACGCTGACGTAGACCGGGGTGTCGAAGGCGAGCTTCGGCCAGGACGCCCGGTCGCGCATCTCCAGCCACTCGATGCCGAACTTTTCCTTTTGTTCCCTCTGGTGGCCGTTGGCCGTGCGGATGCCCACCGAGACGAGCCGGGCGCACAGCCCTTCCTCCATGATCCGCGCAAACGGGCAGGCGTGGGAATGCGGGTTGCCCTCGAATTCGTGGTAGCAGTCCGGATGGGCGTCGAAATGCAGAATGGCGAAATCGCCCAATGTCCGCCCGAGGCCCTTGACCAGGGGATAGGTCACGGAGTGATCTCCGCCCAGGAAGATGGGCGTGGAGCCGTTTTTTGCCGCTTCGGCCGCGGTCTTCTCGATTATCGCGAAGGCCGCGGCCGGATCGTCGCCCAGCCCCGTCGCGCCCCTGTGTTCCAGCAGACCGTCCAGGCAATGGCCGGTCTCGGACCATAGGTTGGCCGAATCGCAGTGCAACGCCTCCACCAGGGCGAACGGTCCTTTTGCCGGGCCGCGCAGGTAGGAGGAGTTTCGGTCCAGCGGGACGCCGATGACGGGGATACGCTTCATGGCGGTTTAGAACCTACAGGATGTAGCGCGACAGGTCGCGGTCTTCGACCACGTGGTCGAGCTGCTCCACCACGTAGTCGCGGTCGATGACGACTTTGCTGCCGGATTTGTCCGGGGCCTCGTAGGAGAGGACGGCCAGGATTTTTTCCATGATGGTGTAGAGCCTGCGCGCGCCGATGTTTTCGGTCTCCTCGTTGATCTTTTCGGCCATGGCCGAGATCTCCTCAAGCGCTTCCCTGGTGTAGTCCACCTCCACGCCTTCGGTCTTGAGCAGGGCCTTGTACTGCACGGTCAGCGCGTTTTTCGGCTCGGTCAGAATTTTGTAGAACTCGGCCTTGTGCAGGGAGGCGAGTTCCTCGCGCAGGGGGAAGCGGCCCTGAAGCTCGGGGATGAGGTCGGACGGCTTGGCGAAGTGGAACGCTCCGGCCGCGATGAAGAGGATGTGGTCGGTCTTGACCATGCCGTATTTGGTGTTGACCACGCTGCCTTCCACGATGGGCAGCAGGTCGCGCTGCACGCCTTCGCGGGACACGTCGGCCGAGCCGCCCCCGCTCTGGTCGTGGCGCGAGGCGATCTTGTCCATCTCGTCGATGAACAGGATGCCCTGCTGTTCCACGCGCTCGCGGGCCAACTCGTTGACGGCGTCGGGGTCGATGAGCTTGTCGGCCTCCTCGTCGATGAGCAGTTGGAAGGCGTCCTTGATCTTCATCTTGCGGGCCTTGCGCTTGCCGGGGAACATGTTGGAGAAGGCGTTTTGCAGGTTGGAGCCCATCTCCTCCATGCCGGGGATGGCCATGATCTCCACGCTCGCTCCGCTCTGGACCGTGACCTCCATCTCGACCTCGCGTTCGTCGAGCTGGCCCGAGCGGAACATCTGCCGGAATTTTTCGCGGGTGTTGTCCTCCTTGGGCGGTTCGATCTTCTCCACCTCGCCGTTCTGGCCGCCCGAGAAGAATCCCATGGGGCCAGCGGACTGCGGTTTCTTGCCCGGCAGGAGCAGGTCGAGGAGCCGTTCCTCGGCGTTCTTTTCGGCCTTGATGCGGACCTTTGCGGTCTCTTCCTTGCGGACCATGTTCACACCGATTTCCATGAGGTCGCGGATCATGGACTCCACGTCGCGGCCCACATAGCCCACCTCGGTGAACTTGGTGGCCTCGACTTTGAAGAACGGGCAGTTGGTCAGCCGGGCCAGCCTGCGGGCGATTTCGGTCTTGCCCACGCCCGTGGGGCCCATCAGGATGATGTTCTTGGGCGCGATTTCGTCGCGCAACTCAGGGTCGAGCTGCTGTCTGCGCCAGCGGTTGCGCATGGCGATGGCGACCATCCGCTTGGCCGCTTCCTGGCCGATGATGTATTTGTCCAGTTCCGATACTATTTCACGCGGTGTCAGATTGCTCATGTGGATGCCTCCGGCGGCTTAAGCACCTTTTGGAAAAGGGTCTTAAGAATCTCCTAAACTTTTTTATCGCACGCCTGTCGGCGTGGGAGTGTTCTCGATTATATGGCACGTCTTTTCGAGGACGTACCCTCCACGCCGCTCTGTCGTCTGTTCAAGTTTCTCGTCCCTTCCAGGCGGCGTGACCCAAAAAGCTTTGAAGGGAGAGCGCGAGAGGCAAACTTTTTCGAAAGTTTCCCTCTCACATATTGGTCTCGAACTACTTCGCCTGCGTCTCGATGGTGATGTGGTTGTTGGTGTAGACGCAGATGTCGGCCGCGATCTCCATGGCCTTGCGGGCGATGGCCTCGGCCGGGAGGTCGGTGTTCTGTTGCAGGGCGCGGGCCGCCGACAGGGCGTAGGAGCCGCCCGAGCCGATGGCGGCCACGCCGTCGTCGGGTTCGATGACGTCGCCGGTGCCGGAGATTATCAGGATGTGTTCGCCGTCGGCGGCGAGCAGCATGGCTTCGAGCTTGCGTAGGTACTTGTCCGTGCGCCAGTCCTTGGCCAACTCCACGGCGGCGCGGAGCAGGTTCCCGGAGTAGGTTTCGAGTTTGGTCTCGAACCGCTCGGACAGGGTGAAGGCGTCTGCGGTGGCCCCGGCGAAGCCGATGGTGACCTTGTCCTTGTAGATGCGCCGCACCTTGCGGGCGGTGTGCTTCATGGCCACGCTCTGGCCCAAGGTCACCTGGCCGTCTCCGGCCACGGCGGTGCCGTTGTCGTCCTTGACCGCAACGATGGTGGTTCCTCTGAGTTCCATGGATTCTCCTTACAGAATGTCTTCGGCGACGCGCGACCAAATGCGGAAGGCCGTCTCGCCGTGCAGGACCATGACCGCCTCGTTCACCAGCTCCGTTTCAAGCCCTTCCTTGAGGGTCTTGAGCGCGATGCGCGCCGCGTCCTCGACAGGGTAGCCGTAGACGCCGCAGGAGATGGCCGGGAAGGCCATGGTTCGGATGTCGTGTTGATGGGCGAGCCGCAGGCAGTTCCGGTAGGCGTTGCGGAGGAGCCCCGGCTCGTTGTTGACGCCGCCGCGCCAGATGGGGCCGACGGTGTGGATGATGTGAGGCGCAGGCAGATCGAAACCGGGGGTGATGACCGCCTCGCCGGGCGGCAGGGAGCCTCTTTCGCGGATGATCTCCCGGCAGGCAGTCTGGAGTCGGCGGATGCCCGAGGCGCGGTGGATGGCTCCGTCCACGCCGCCGCCCCCGGCCAGCTCGGAATTGGCCGCGTTGACGATGGCGTCCACGGTGAGCCGGGTGATGTCGCCTTCGCGGACGGAGAGCCGTCCGGGGCCTGCGCTCCATGTGTTCTGCATGACGGTAGGAAAGGTAAGGCCTCTGTGCGAAATGGCAAGAGGGCCCCGGCCGGAAAACCTTTCTGCCGCTTTTGGATCGTGCTATGCTGGGAACAATGAACAAGACTGAAACCATACTCCTTGTGGACGACCAGCCCGAGAATATCACCATAATGATCGAGGCGCTGCATTCGCAGTACACCCTGCTGGCGGCAACGGACGGAGCCTTCGCTCTGGAGCGGGCCGCGAGCGAGCCGAGGCCCGATCTGATTTTGCTGGATGTGATGATGCCCGGCATGAGCGGCCACGATGTTTGCAGCCGTCTCAAGTCCAACCCGGCGACGCAGGACATCCCGGTTATCTTCGTGACCTCCCTGGACGCCCCGGATGACGAGGCCAGGGGGCTGCGTCTGGGGGCCTCGGACTACATCACCAAGCCCATCAGCCCGCCGGTGGTCCAGGCCAGGGTCAGGACCCACCTCGACCTCAAGCGCGCCAGGGAGCAACTCCAGCGTCAGAACACGGCCCTGGAGGAACTGGTCCGTGAACGGACCGTTGAGGTGGTCGAGGCCCAGCGCGAGCGGGTGGAAAGCCTCAAGCATTTCGCGGCGGCCATGGCTCATCAGATTCGCAACCCGGTCATGTCCATTGGCGGCATGGCGGGGCTGTTGCTGCGCAGGGCTCCTGAGGGCAGCAGGCTGGCCGATTACGCCGAGGCCGTGCGCGAGGACAGCCTGCGGCTGGAGAGTTTGGTGGGCGATGTCAGCGAGTACGTGTCCCTGTCGGCCGGGGCTTTTCACGAAGTTCGGGTCGAGGGGCTCGTGGAGGCGGCTTTGGCCCGTGCGCGGGAAGCCGTCGGTGAGCCTGAAAGGCTGCGTGTGGAGAGCGCATTGCAACCCGCTTTGGTCCGTGTGGATGAGCGGATCGTGGTCATGGCCCTCGCCGAGATCGCGATCAACGCCCTTGAGTTTGGCGGGAACGGGGAAGTATGTTTGAGCATTCGCGGCGGCGCGGAGGCGGCGCCGGGCTGGGGCGGAGCTGACCGCGCCCGTTACGGCATACAGTTAAGCGACGACGGGCCAGGGATCGACGGCGCGATTCTGCCCTATGTGACCGATCCTTTCTTTACCACCAAGGCGCGGGGGGTGGGCATGGGGCTGACCAAGGTTAAGCGGGTCGTCTGCGACGAGCACGGCGGAACCCTGCGGGTCGAATCCCCTGCAACGACTTCGGAAAAGGACGGCGGGCAGGGCACGTCGGTCCTGCTCGATCTGCCTTTGGCCTGAGAAAGTCCTATCCCTTGGCGGGCGACTGCAATTCCGCGCTCAGACCGGCCTCGGCCTGTCCTTCGCTCTTTACCTGGGCGATGGCCTCGGCATAGGCCAGGAAAACGTCGTCGCGGTTGATGAGACCGAGGATGTCCGACGTGTCGGTCTTGGAGACCACCGGAATCTGGCCGTAGTCCGTGTTCACGAAGCGAAGCAGTGCCTGATAGAGGTCGTAGTCCGGTCGGACGTAAACCGGCCGCGACATGAGATCGCGTACCACCACCAGGTCGTGCAGGTCCTCCTCGAACATCCAGTTGCGCACGTTGTGGATGGAGACCATGCCCACGTAGCTGCCGTCCTCCCCGCGAACCGGGAAGTAGAACTGGTCCGAGTTGGCGATGATGTCGGTCAGGGCCTTGAGAGTGGTGCCTTCCTCCAGGACGATGACGTCGCCCGGGGTGTAGAAGTCCGAGACCTGCATCTGTTCCAGGATGTTGATGGTCGCGTCCTCGGTGTGGGCCGGGGAGTCGAACTTGTTTTCGGCCTGGTGCTCGTAAAGCGAGTAGTTGCGGCCGAGCACGATGCACAGGGCCGAGGCGAGCATGAGGGGCGCGAGCAGGCCGTAGCCCTGGGTCAGCTCGGTGACCATGATGAGCGGGCCGATGGGGGCGTTGGCGACTCCGGCGAAGAAGGCGGCCATGCCCACGAGGATGTACGCGCCGGGCTGGGTGACGATGTTCGGGAAGAAGTGATGGCCGATCTTGCCGACCAGGCCGCCGGACATGCCGCCCACGAACAGGGCGGGCGCGAACATGCCGCCGGACAT
This sequence comes from Pseudodesulfovibrio thermohalotolerans, assembly GCF_021353295.2. Lineage (NCBI taxonomy): Bacteria > Pseudomonadati > Thermodesulfobacteriota > Desulfovibrionia > Desulfovibrionales > Desulfovibrionaceae > Pseudodesulfovibrio > Pseudodesulfovibrio thermohalotolerans. The sequence goes on from NZ_CP120635.1 coordinate 1,001,837, forward strand.
GCCCGAACCGATGGTCACGGAGGTGGCCAGGGTCTTGCCGATGATGATGTAGCACATGCCGAGCGCGGGAATCTGGCCGAGGATGGCCAGTTCGAGCCAGCCGTAGCCGCCGGACAGGATGCCGCCGGTGACCAGACCGTGGGTGGCGGTGTAGGGGTACAGGATGCCCAAAAGTCCCATGGCCAAGCCGCCGAGGCCCATGGACCAGACCAGTCCGATCTTCTCCTTGAGGGGGAAGAAGACATGGTATTTAATGGTGTAGAAGGTCTTGACGTAGAGCCAGCCGACGCCCGCGCAGACAAAGGCGAGCAGGGCGTAGAAGATCAGCTCGCGCGGGTCATGGAAGGTGAAGCGCGGGATGGCGAAGATGGGATCGGTGCCGTAGAAGAAGGTGAAAATGGAGTAGGAGACTACCGAACTCATGACCGAGGGCAGGATGGCCTCGGATTCGAAGTCTTCGCGGTAGATGACCTCCACGGCGGTCAATGCGCCGCCCAACGGCGCGCGGAAAATGGCTCCCAGGCCGCCCGCTGCGCCCGAGAGCAGGAGCATCCGGCGTTCCTTGGCGGACATGTCCAGGATTTTTGCCATCCAGGAGCCCACGCCCGCGCCCATCTGCGTGATGGGGCCCTCGCGTCCGGCGGAGCCGCCCGATGCGATGGTCAGGACCGAGCACAGTCCCTTGATGATGGCGACGCGGGCTTTGATGATGCCGCCCTGGTTGTGGAAGGCATTGATGGTCGCGTCCGTGCCGTCGGTGCCGCCGTTGATGGTCTCGGGGATGAAGGTCTTGACCAGCCAGCCGGTAAGCAGGGCCGTGCCCGTGGTGAATGCCGGGATGACCCAGGGCCGGTACTGTCCGGCCGGGCCTTCGAAGATGCCTTCGCCTGCCGGTTCCGGGGAGACGATGCCCGCCAGGTTGTGCTGGATGAAGAACTTGCCCGCCTCCACTAGCCAGAAGAAGCCCACGGCCACGAGGCCCGACAGGGCGCCAACGACCACGCCGATGACCAGCCAGCGAAAGGAGGTCACCGTGCGGTAGGATTTGACGAATTCTTTCCAGTAGTTAATCAGGCGGTGGAAAGGCATGAGGCTTACCTGACCTCCGGGGCGCGGCCGAAAACCGGCTGGGTCAGTTTGATGGCCGCTTCGGGCTGGGCCAGAATCTGGCGGCCCAGCTCGACATCCCTGGCGATGCGGTCCTTGAGTTCTTCCAGGCTGCCGAACTTTTTCTCATCGCGGATTCGCTGCACGAAATGGACCCGGATATCGGTCCCGTAGATGTCGCCGGAAAAGTCGAGCAGGTGCGCTTCCACGGAGATGGCGTCGTTGCCGAAGGTCGGGTTCCGGCCGATGTTGGCCACGCCCTCGTACACTGCGCCGTCCACTTCGGCCCAGACGGCGTAGACGCCGAGCTTGGGGAAGAGTTCGTCAACCAGCTTGAGGTTGGCCGTGGGGAAGCCGAGGAGCTTGCCGCCGCGGTTCATGCCGTGCACCACCTCGCCCTTGACCTGGTAGAACCGGCCGAGCAGGGGCCGCACGGCCCAGACGTGGCCCGCCTGGACCAGGTCGCGGATGCGGGTGGAGGAAACGATGGCGTTGTCGATGGTCACGGGGTCGAGTCTGTCCACGGTAAATCCGTATTTGTCGCCGAGGCCGCACAGGGTCTCGAAGTTTCCGGCCCGTCCCTTGCCCAGGTGGTAGTCGTAGCCGATAATCATGTCCCGCACGCTCAGCCCGTCCACAAGGTAGGTCTTGACGAATTCCTCGGGAGAGAGCCGCGCCATGTCCATATTGAATTCGAGCAGCAGGCAGACCTGCGGTCCGTGCTGGGAGATGAGCGCCAGCTTCTGTTCGGTCAGGGTGATGAATGGGGGGGTGCGGTCATTGCGAAGCACCCGCAGCGGGTGCGGATCGAAAGTGACGACGACACTGGTGAGATCACGGGCCTTGGCGCGCTCGCAGGTCAACGCGATGAGCTTTTGGTGGCCTTTGTGGACTCCGTCGAAATTGCCGATGGTCACGCATGACCCGGCGATGACGTCCCGGATGTCCTGAATGGTCCTTGCGACGATCATGTTATGGGCGTTCCTGTGTAAAAAAAGTGCAACCTACGCCAAAACACCCCGGGGCACAAGGGCAGGTTATTTGCCCAGGTCGGTGCGGGCCTTGATGGCCTCGTCCAGTTCCTTGATCCGGTCCTTTTGCCCCTGGTCTTGCGCCAGCGAATCGGCTCGATTCATGAATTCCTTGGCCCGTTTGAGGTTCATGGAGTAGAGGGCGGCGTAAGCCAGATGCAGGTTTCCGCCGAAAGGGTCTCCGGATTCGCCGAGGATCATGCCCAGGTGGTGATGGACTTCCCAATCCTCGGGCACCAGTTCGTTGACCTTGCGCATATTCTTTTCGGCCTGGGCATACTGCTTGGCCTCGGCCTGGAGACGCGCCAGGTAGAACAGGGCCATGGCATCCCCCTTGTCGAGGATGACCGCCTTTTGCAGCAGAGCCGCGGCGCGGTCGGGCCGCCCCGTCTTGAAGAAGAATATGCCCGCCTCGCGAACCACCAGGGGATCGTTATTGTCCAGGGAAAGGGCCTTTGAAAATGCCTTCTCGGCCTCATCGATTTTTTTCAGCCGTTCGAGGGTGATCCCCCGGCCCACGTAGTCCATGGGCGTGTAGTCGCTTTCCTTTTTGTCGTCCCAGTAGGCGAGGGCGGTGTTTGCCGGGGACATGCGCGACCGGATCAGTACCTGGACCCGCATCAGCCGGGTGTTGTCGTCCTTGCGTTCGAGAAATTCCTTGGGCATTCGCGCAATGCGGTCGTGCAGGTAGGTGATTCGTTCCTCTGTCCCGGGGTGGGTGGACAGGTAGCTCGGCATGGCCGAGCTGTTGTCGTACCATTTGTTCTTGAGCATGATCTGGAATGTTCCGGGCATCCCCTCGGGGTTGTATCCCGCCTTGACCAGGGAGTTCAGGCCCACATGGTCCGCCTCGCGCTCGTCCTCCTGGGAGTAGTGGAGCATGGCCGCCGTGGCCGCGCCCTGGGAGCCGAGCACGAGGGCCTGGCCAGCCTGGGCTGCGTCCTCTCCTCCGGCGGCGACGCCGAGCAGCAGACCGGCCAACATGCCGGCCGTGGAGAGCAGGGCTATTTTTTTCTGTTTTTCTATGCGGTTGACCACATGCCGCTGGGAGACGTGCGCCAACTCGTGAGCTATGACCCCCGCCAGTTGCGATTCGGTTTCGACCGACTGGATCAACCCCGTAAAGATATAGATGTATCCGCCGGGAATGGCGAAGGCGTTGATGAGCGGGTTGGCGATGACCGCGCTCTTGACGCGGAAGGGCATGGGCCTGGTGCCCGTGACCACTCTGGCCACCACGTCGCCCACGTAGTCGGTGATGTACGTGTCGCCCACCATGTTTTGTTGGGCGCGGATTATCTTGTCGAAGTCGCGGCCCATCTTGTTCTCGTCGCGAAGGGTCAGCTTGTTGCCCAGCAGGTTGGCGCGGGCGGTCGCGGCGGGTGTCAGCACGAGCAACAGGGCGGCCAGCAGGGCCGGATATATGCCGAAGGGAATACGCATGTCGCCATAGTAATCATTTGTCGGCTCAAGGCAACCATGGGCCGTTTGCTGCACAATGTGCGAACAATGCGTTCATCCGCCCGGGAAGACGGAGAGTATGTATTTCTTTCTTGCGGGCGGGGGAGCGCCGTGAAAAAAGGCCCCGCCGAAAAAACGGCGGGGCCTTTGCATTGTTCTCTTTGAGCGGAATGGCCGCGCATTTTCCCGGGGGCATTTTGCAGCCGAGCTGGCCGCGCAAGGATGACGCCCCGGAAGAATGTCCGGACGGACCGCTGTGGGAAGTTTTCCTACTTGGACATGGAGTCGAGGAATTCCCTGTTGTTCTTGGTGCCCTTCATCTTGCCGCGCAGGAATTCCATGGAGTCGATGGAGTTCATGGGGGAGAGAAGCTTGCGCAGAATCCAGACCCGGTTGAGGACGTCGTCCTCGAGGAGCAGTTCCTCCTTGCGGGTGCCGGAGCGATTGATGTCGATGGCGGGGTAGACGCGTTTGTCGGAGAGATGGCGGTCAAGGTAGAGTTCCATGTTGCCGGTGCCCTTGAACTCTTCGAAGATGACTTCGTCCATGCGGGAGCCGGTGTCGATGAGCGCGGTGGAGATGATGGTCAGGGAACCGCCCTCCTCGATGTTGCGGGCCGCGCCGAAGAACCGTTTGGGCCGCTGGAGGGCGTTGGCGTCGATACCGCCGGAAAGCACGCGCCCGGAGGACGGGGTCACGGCGTTGTAGGCCCGGCCGAGACGGGTGATGGAGTCGAGCAGGATGACCACGTCGCGCTTGCGTTCCACCAGGCGTTTGGCCTTTTCAATGACCATTTCTGCCACCTGCACGTGCCGGGTCGGCGGCTCGTCGAAGGTGGAGGACACCACCTCGGCCTTGACCGTGCGCTGCATGTCGGTCACTTCCTCGGGCCGCTCGTCGATGAGCAGAACGATGAGGTCCACCTCGGGGTGGTTGGCGTTGATGGAGTTGGCGATGGTCTGGAGCATGATGGTCTTTCCGGTCCTGGGCGGGGCGACGATGACGCCGCGCTGGCCTTTGCCGATGGGAGCGAGAAGATCAATGATCCTGGCGGAGTAATTGGAGGAGCCGTTTTCGAGCTTGAGTTGCTCTTCGGGATAAAGCGGGGTGAGGTTGTCGAACAGGACCAGGTTTTTGGAATGCTGCGGGTCTTCGAATCCTATCTCGGAGACCCGGAGCAGAGCGAAATATCGTTCCCCTTCCTTGGGCGGCCGGATCTGGCCCGAAACCACATCGCCTTTTCTCAGGCCGAAGCGGCGAATCTGCGAGGGGGAGACGTAGATGTCATCCGGGCCGGCCATGTAGCTGTACATGGGGGAGCGCAGGAAGCCGAAGCCGTCGGGCAGGATTTCCAGAACGCCCTCGCCGAATATCTGGCCGTTCTGTGAAGCGCATTGCTGCAGGAGGGCGAAGATAAGCTCCTGCTTGCGCATGGTGCTCGGGTTTTCGACCTCGAAGGACATGGCAAGATCGGTCAGATCCTGCATGGATTTTTGCTTGAGTTCGGTGAGGTTCAGGCTTCCGCCATTGCCGTTAGGTTCAGGGGCTGTCTTGACGGGCTTTTTGCGGGTGTTTTTTTTGGCGGCGCCTTTGCCTTTGCCTTCAGTGTCAGTCTTTTTAGTGACCATGTCGGAAATTCTTGTTGAGGTTTTCGAAATTAAATCAAAAGGAACGAAGGAAAACGGTATTGTGGTGCGGCGTGAGCGCCGCGCTTGACGTCGTACTCGGGATGTCGCGTATGAACCGGTCCGGTCGGATGGTTCGGGTGTGAGGAAACGGGAGCATACCTCTCGTTAGAAGTTGCGCTAACAGCCTCGGGGACGACTCAAAAACCAAATGGGAGTGGGATAAACTGAACGCCGCGATGCGGCACAAGGAGCCAGTTACCTTAAACAAAGGACCTTGACAAGTCCTGCTAGTCGTTTTTCTCCTGCGCGGCGATGACATCGGCAAACATTTCGTTGATGTCGTCCTTGATTGCCTCCTGATCGCGGTCCAGGGAGTAGGCAAGCTCCATCGAGACAAGGCCCATGGCCTGTTCGAGCAGGCGGCGTTCGCCGAAGGACAGTTCCTTGTCCTTGCCGATGAGGAAAAGCTCCTTGAGAACGTAGGCAACGTCGGCCAGATCGCCGCTCTTGAGCTTTTCGGAATATTCGCGGTAACGCCGGTTCCAGTTCTGGCCGGTGTAGCCGGTGAATCCGGTGCGGTCATTGAGGGATTCGAATATCTCCTGGCCCACTTCGGCGGGACAGACGCAGCGCAAGCCCACGTTTTCGGCGTTGGCAACGGGTACCATGAGAGTCACGTTGTTGCTCAAGATCCGGACTATGTAAAAATCGGCTCTGACGCCGCCGATCTCCTGGGATTCGACGCGTTCGACACGTCCCACGCCCTGGGAGGGATACACAACCAATTCATTGACCTTGAACACTTGGACCTCAGTTCTTGAAAAGACTACTAAAAAATATTCGACAGACAGACATCATACCGAAAAGAGCGGGAAGAGTCCACGATTACCCCGATTCATCTTTCGGAAGCGAAAAGGAGTTGAAGTGCTGCTGGGCGAAGCCCATGCCGCGACGGAAAAAAATATCCAGACCTTTTGTCGCGTGACCGATGATTTCCGGCAGGGCCACGCGGGATTGTTCGTCAAAGGGCTCAAGGACCCAATCGGTAATGGGCTTGTATCGGTCGTCGGGGCGGCCGATGCCGAGGCGCAGACGGTTGTAATCCGCAGTGCCGAGACGTTCCTGGATGGACTTGAGCCCGTTGTGTCCGTTGTCGCCTCCGCCCCGCTTGAATTTCATTCGTCCCACGGGCAAGTCCAGTTCATCGTGGACCACCACGAGGTCGGCGGGGGCGATTGCGTGTCGGCCACATATCCTGGACACGGCCTTGCCCGACAGGTTCATGTAGGTAAGGGGTTTGACCAGGAGACGGAAAGCCCCGGCGAACTTGCACCGCCATAGGTCGTAGTCGCCGGATTCCGCAATTTTTTCCAGCCGCATGGACTGGCGTTCCCCGGCCAGTTGGAGGATATGGTCCACCAGCATGAACCCGATGTTGTGCCGGGTGTCTTTGTATTCGGGGCCGGGATTGCCCAGCCCCACTATGGCGCCTTTGAAATCCATGAGTCGGGTCCGTTGTCCGTGCGGCGATCTCGCGCTGCGGAATACAGTGTATCAGTCTCTTCGACAGGAAGCAAAAAAAATCCCGGAGCACGATTGCGCGCTCCGGGAGGTCTTGTCATTAACGGAGCCGGGCGATTAGGCCTCGGTCCCTTCTGCGGCTTCCGCGGGTTCTGCGGCCTCGGCACCCTCTTCGCCTTCTTCTTCCTCTTCTTCCTGCATGGCGAGGACGGCGAGTACGGCGTAGTTCTCTTCGAAGATCGGGGTCACACCTTCGGGGAAGGTGACGTCTTCAATGTGGACGTGATCCATGATGTCCAGGTCGGTGATGTCGATGACGATGGACTCGGGGATATCCATGGGCTTGCAGATCACCTCGATGTGCTCGCGGTACTGCTCCAGCATACCGCCGAGCTTGATTCCCTTGGATTCGCCGACGACCTCGAAGGGGACGGCAACCTTGATTTCCTTGCTCAGGTCCACGCCGAAGAAGTCGACGTGCTCGGGAACGCCCTTGACGGGTTCGTTGCGGAGCCGCCACATCATGGCGGGCATGGATTCGACCTTGCCGCCGCGTTCCAGGACCAGTTCAAAGACCTGGGAGTTGCCGACGGCAGCGAAGGCCTTCTGCAGGGGAACCATCTGGACTTTGACCGGGATGTTGGCGCCCTTGGCGTCGTAGTAGATGCCCGGAACCATGCCGGTGGCACGGAGGCGGCGGTTGGGGCCTTTGCCCAGCTCAGTCCGTTCCTGGACGTTGAGTTTCAGCAGATCTGCCATAAGAGTTTCTCCTTTTTACGCCCTGGCCGTCCACTATGGACGGACGCTCGCGCTTTAAATGGTTTCGGCCGGAGGGCCTTGGAATACCTTATACGAACAGTACGGACACGGAAGATTCCGTGTGCACGTTGTTGATGGCTTTTGCCAGCAGGGAGGCCACGGAGCGGGTCTTGATCTTGCTGCACTGGTCCTGCTTGCCGCCCAGCGGGATGGTGTCGGTGACGACCACCTCGGAGAAGGCGGATTCTTCCAGACGCTGACAGGCCGGGCCGGACAGCACCGGGTGGGTGGCGCAGGCCAGGACGTCCTTGGCGCCGTTTTCCATGATGACGTTGGCCGCGGCGCACATGGTGCCGGCGGTGTCGATCATGTCGTCGATGACCACGGCAACCTTGTCCTTGACGTCGCCGATGATGTGCATGGCCTTGGCCTGGTTGGGAGCGTCGCGGCGCTTGTCCACGATGGCCAGGGTCGCGCCGAGGCGCTTGGCGTAGGAACGGGCGCGCTCAACGCCGCCCGCGTCGGGGGAGATGATGACGAAGTCGTCGTCCCGGTCGCGCAGTTGCTCGATGAGCACGGGCGCGGCGAAAAGGTTGTCCACGGGGCAGTTGAAGAAGCCCTGGATCTGACCGGCGTGCAGGTCGATGGTCACCAGCCGCTGCATACCGGCGGTGGACAGCAGGTCGGCCACCAGCTTGGCGGAGATGGGCGCGCGGGGCACGACCTTGCGGTCCTGGCGGGCGTAACCGAAGTAGGGAACCACGGCAGTCACGCGGGACGCGCTGGCGCGCTTGAGCGCGTCGAGCATCAGGCACAGCTCCATGAGGTGGAAGTTGACCGGGGAGCAGGTGGGTTGGACGACGAAGACGTCGTCGCCCCGGACGTTCTCACCGATCTCAATGCGGATTTCGCCGTCGGAAAAACGCTCACGCAGGACCGGCGACGCTTTGGTGCCGAGATGCTCGCAAATGGCTTCGGCCAGTTTCGGACTTGCGGACCCGCTGATGATCTTCAGTTCGCCATGCATGACTATCCTCTATGCAATCGAGTTTAAATACTGGCTGGGGCGGGAGGACTCGAACCCCCGAATGTCAGGACCAAAACCTGATGTCTTACCACTTGACGACGCCCCAACGAAAATTGTCCATACGCGGCCGCCGGCCGCATTGGGGAGATCGGCTTCGCGCGCAACCTGTGCGCTCCGGTTCCGATGTCAGGCCTGGAGTGCGCCCTTCCGCTCCCGGACACTTGTCGTCCATGCTCCTCTTCGGAAGCGCCGTCTCGTCCGCCCGCCTTGCGGGGATCGGTCGTCGGCTTCGGACGTGTCCGTCGGCGGCCATTCGCGTTCGCTACGACCAGTTCGACGTTGGGCCCCGGTGGGGCTGTCGCTTTAGGATAGTGTGCCCTCAGCGCCTTGCGCGGGGGGCGGCGACGTCGTTTTGGTCCCGGCCTGGTTCGGCTTTCCGCCCTTAAAGGCAGTCCGCCTGGAAAATTTCAATTCCCTTTTTTTCGAGAGCCAGTACTGCGGACGCGGCGGAATCCCTGTCGCGGTAAATCCCGAACAGGGAGGCCCCCGATCCGCTCATGGCGGCGTGCTCGGCCCCGTGATGGAGGAGGGTTTCTTTGATATCCCTGAGGGATGGGTGCTCCTCGAAGACGATCGACTCAAAGTCGTTCGCCATTTCCCGGGCCGAAACGGGAGATGGATTCTTAGTATCACGCCTCGCGGATGTCAAGGATTCATGGGGATTGACCGCGCCGTATTTTTCATCCCAGGCGCGGAAGGCCCAGGCCGTGTTCACATGGATGTCCGGGCAGGCCAGGATCAGCGTCGCCCCGGACAGATCCACTTCGGCGGGTTCGAGCTTTTCGCCGATGCCGCCCGCCCAGGCGGGACCATCAAGGAGGAAGAAGGGCACGTCCGCGCCGAGTCGCGCGGCCAGTTCGATCATGGCCCCCATGGGCAACCCCTTTTCCCCGGCCTCGGCGTTGAGCCATCGGAGCAGGGCCGCCGCGTCGGAGCTGCCGCCGCCGAGTCCGCCCCCCATGGGGATGCGCTTGGTCAGCGTGACGAAGATGCCGGGACGGAATCCCGTGGCCTCGGCGTAAAGCTTCCACGCCTTGTAGAGGAGGTTGGAGGTGGTCTCCAGCTCCGGCCGTTCAGGGCAGCGGATGTAAAAGTCGCTGTCGGGGCCGGGCACGACCTCGATGCTGTCGCTCAGCGCGGGCACCGGGTAGAAGAGGGTTCGCAACTCGTGATAGCCGTCGTCCCGGAGGCCGAGGATTTCAAGGTGCAGATTGATCTTTGCCGGGGCGGTGAGAATGGCTGCTTGCATGGGAGTGTGGGGAAAAAGGAAAGGGGGACTCCCTGCGGAGCCCCCCGTTGATGGATTACTTGTCCAAGGGCAGTGCAACGAAGCTGCTTCGTCCCTGCCGCTTGACCAGGAGCATGATCGCGCCGCGCTTTTCCGCGCTCTTGATGACGGTCTCAAGGTCGGCCACAGAGTTCACGTCCTGCTGGTTGGCCTGGAGGATGACGTCGCCCTGGCGGATTCCTTCCTGCCCGGCGGCCGTTTCGGGGTCGACGTTGACCACGAGCAGGCCCTGGGTCTTGTCCAGTCCGAGGGCCTGGGCTTCCTGGTCGCCAATCGGCTTCAGGGCCATGCCCAGCACGGTGGCGGCTTCACCATGGCCCTGGCGATCGGGCGACATGGCGGCCATGGCCTTTTCATTGCGCTGGCCGAGAACGACGGTCCGGGTGACCTTCTCGCCGTTGCGCCACAGCACGAGGCGGGCCTTGTCGCCGGGGGCGAGCCCCGCGATCGTCTTGAGCAGCGCGTTGTTGTCCTCGATCTTCTGGCCGTTGACCTCAAGGATAACGTCGCCCTGCCGGACGCCGCCCTTGTCGGCCGGGGCGCCCTTGCCCACGGAGGCGATCAGCGCGCCGACAGGTTCGGGCAGGCCGAGCGCCTTGGCCTGGGTCTCGCTGACCTGCTGGATGGTTACGCCGAGCCAGCCGCGCTGCGGGGACTTGCCTTCCTTGAGCAGGGCGATGACCTTGGCGGCCTGCGTAGACGGGATGGCGAAGCCAATGTTCTCCGCGGCCGCGTTGATGGCGGTGTTGATGCCGACGACCTCGCCGTCCATGTTCAGCAGCGGGCCGCCGGAGTTGCCGGGGTTGATGGACGCGTCGGTCTGCAGGAAATTGTCAAAAGGCCCCGCGCCGATGATCCGGTGCTTGGCCGAGATGATGCCCGCAGTGACCGTGTTGTCCAGGCCGAAGGGGTTGCCGATGGCCAGGACCCATTCGCCCACCTGGATGTCGTCGGAATCGCCGAATTTCAGGGTGGGCAGGGGATGGTCGGCCTTGATGCGGATGACGGCCAGGTCGGTTTCCTGGTCGGCTCCGACGACGTCGGCCGGGTATTCCTTCTTGTCGTCCTGGAAGCGCACGGTCACCTTGTCCGCGCCGTTGATGACGTGGTTGTTGGTGACGATGAGCCCGTCGGCGGAAATGACGAAGCCTGATCCCTGACCGAGCATCTTGCGCGGCGGCTGTCCCTGCTGGGGGCCGAAGAATTGGTCGAACCGCTTGAAGAACTCGTAGAACGGGTGTCCTTCGGGAATCTGCTGCTGGAACTGCTCCATGGAGCCGCCCCGGGCGGTCTTTTCCGTGGAGATGAAGACCACGGCCTTGCCCGCCTGGGCGGCCAGCTCCGTGAATACAGGCAGGTCGCGCGCCTGGGCGGCCATCGGCACGGCCAGCGCAAGGGTCAGGAAGAGAATGAGAAAATAAGCCTTTCGATGCATTTTGCCTCCATACAAGGATGCGGAAAACAGGATGGCGGCCTGTACCGCCTTCCTAGCTATATAGCCCTTTTTTTTCTGTTGTAAATAGTGTGCGTGCATTTGCACACGCATTTGCCGGGGGTGGCCGACGGCAATTCCGCCCGCGAAGGTTTCAATATTTCGTAAGCCGGTGTATGAGAGGGGTAACCGTGAAAATCCGTCCAAACCGTTCAAGGAGGTTCCGTATGCGTATACGCAAGAAAACCGTTTCCCTGATGCTCTTCGTCCTGGCCGTTCTGGTCATGCCCCGCGCATCCCTGGCGCACTGCCAGATTCCGTGCGGCATTTACGACGACCACGCCCGGGTGATGTCCATGCTTGAAGATGTGGAAACCGTCAAGAAATCCGTGACCGAGATGATGGCCCTGGTCGACAAGACCGACCTGCAGTCAAAACAGCAGTTCGTCCGCTGGGTGAACAACAAGGAAATGCACGCCCAGAAAATCATCGCCACCATTTCGGACTACTTCCTGACCCAGCGGGTCAAGCCGTCGCAGAAGGATTACGCCGAGCGGCTCGCCAAGCACCACGCGGTCATCCTGCTGTCCATGAAGGCCAAGCAGACCGCCGATCTTAACGTGGTCGAGCAGCTCGGGGCGGCGGTCCAGGCGCTGGAGGCCTATTATCCCGAGCACGAACACGAGCATTAAGCCTTCAGGCATAACGAAAGGCTTGCCTTTTCAATCGTCGTCGGCTAGGAACGATTCCCCGGCACCCGCCGGAACGTGCCCCCTTAGCTCAGGTGGATAGAGCACAGGATTCCTAATCCTGGTGCCGCGTGTTCGAATCGCGCAGGGGGCACCAATCTTTTCAGGGGTTTGTGTTGCTTGTCAACGCAGGCCCCTATTCTTTTTTCTCCCTTATTTCTCCCCACAGTGTGTAGATGGACCACCCCGCAAGGTGGGAATTAGCTCGTGCAAGCTAATCTTTCATCTTTTTAGCAGCATCTGGGAATCATGCCCCACGCTTCAGCGGGGGGCTACCGCATCCATAGTCCCTCCCTTTTCCCCTCCTCCTCCCCCCTTACCTAAAGATACGGTCAAAAGGTCCAAAGGGCCTCTCGATGCGCTCGGGTATCCTTTTGGGTCCTCCCGTAGGCCTTTCGGATACGGGGGCTATCGAGCGCGTTTCTTCTGCGTGTTTAGGTTGGTAATTTTCTTACAATTTTACAATGCGTGCTTGGGGGGATGCCTCTGTGATTAGGACGGGCGAAGACATCCGGAAAGAGGTTGAGGCCGAGCGTGCGCGTGAAGGTGAGATCAACGAACAGGAAGTCCAGGCCGAGAAAGCGAAGCAGCAGGAACAGCGTCTCAAGGGCGGCCGGTTGGTCGAACGGCGTATTCTCTATCGTTGTTTTCGTCGAGCCGAGGTCGGCGATGGAGAGCTGGCCGCGCTTTTGCTTTCTGGGCAGTTCTTTCACGACAATTTCCAAAAGGGGGGGCAATGGTATCAGTTCAACTGCACTTGCTGGACGAAGGACATCAACCGGAACGTCGAGCAGGCCGTTGATATAGTCGCTTGCGAGTATGAAAAAGAGTCAAGATATCTTCGCCTTCTCATTGGTTCGTTACCCAATGACAATTCTTTTGACGCCTCGACTCCTGAAGGCAAGGAGGCTTTGAGAAAAAATCAGAAAAAGCGCACCAAATGGACCAAACTGGCTCAAGGATTTTCCAAGCGGGCCAGAGCACTGCGTACCCACAAAGCCATCAACAACACGCTGAAGGGAGCGAGTGCCGGAGATGGTTCACTTGGCATGAACGGTTCCGATCTCAATGAGCCGCCGACTTTGTTGCCGTGCGCCAACACGATAATCGATCTGGCCACGGGCAAGGAGTACAACGCCTTGCCCTGGAGCCAGCTATATTTCCGGCGGAAAAGTCCGGTTGAATACAAGGGGCTGAACGAAGAGGCCACGCTGTGGGACCTGACTCTCGACCAGGTCACCTGCTACCGGAAGAATCTGAGGGAATACCTGGAGTATGCGATCGGTTTTATGGTCACGGGCCTCCAGACAAAAGATTTGTTCTGCTTCTATGGCAAGCATGGAGATAATGGAAAGACGGTCATCACGGAGATGATCTCGTATTGTTTGGGGGAGTTTGCGGCGACCGTCCCGGTCGAGATCCTTTTGGAGGAGAAGTACGCTAAATCGTCCGGTCCCCGTGAGGATCTGCTCCTTTTACAGGACAAGCGCCTGGCCATAACTTCGGAAGCCGAGGCCAAGCAGTATTTCTCGTTGGGGAAGATCAAACAGCTCACCTCCGGCGGAGACAGAATTCGCGCCCGCGGGGTGAACGAAAAACATTCCGTCCAGTTCAAGCAGACGCAGTCTTTCGTTCTGCATTCCAACAACATTCCGCAGGTGCGGACCGGCGACAACGCGTTTTTCAATCGATTGCGATTGATTCCCTTTGACGCCCGGTATGTGGCCGATCCGGACGAGGTGGATGAAGACAAGTTCATCTACCCCATGATCCAGAAGGAAGAGCTGATGCAACGGTTGGAGGCCGAGGCTTCCGGTATTCTCGCCCACTTGGTCCGGTGCGCCATGAAGGCCATTGCGCTTGGGCACATGCCCAAGCCGCCTGAATGCGTGGTCATGGAACTGGATGACTACAAGGATGACAATGATCCCTATGGACCGTTTTTCGGTCAATGCTGTGAGCCTGACCCCAATCATCGGGAACAGGCGAAGTGGCTCTATTTGGCATGGAAACAGTGGTACATGGCGGAAAATGAGCTCACTGATGACAGCCATGTGAAAAAGCAAAGGACCATGGGGACGGAGTTGAAGACCCGTACCGACATCACACGCATTCCCAAAGACCAGTCCGGCACAGGCACCGTTATGTACCTGGGCTATCGGATCAAAAACGAGCATCGAGCCGAGGGCGATCCCTCGATTCAGTTGGATTTTTGACCATTTTGAACATTCTGGACAATGCTATGAACGAAAGTCAAAACGAAAAATGTGCACGTTTTCAGGTGGATATCCGTAGTTCCTCTCTCTTCTTGACCTTTTTGACCTTTATTAACCTAACAGCAAAAATAATAAGGAGGAGAGAAAATAAGGGGTTCTTTTGTGTATGCACACAGGCGTCTGGTCAAATAGCCCTGATTTTGGTCAAGAAGGTCAAATCTTGCGGCAACATTCTTAATTTGCAGGACTTGACTATCTTTGACGTCTCGTTTCCGATAGTCAAAATAGTCCAGCTTGATTCAAAATCCATTTTTTTTGTCTTCGGGGCGGATTCGGGGCAGAGGGGGCGCTATGGGATTTGCGCTTGATCGCCTCGGCCCTGCCGAATGCCGCAGGATTTTCGAAGCGCTCACCGGACCCGTGCGCGAGCAAGGTTCCCGGCTCTGGTCTGATTGCCCGTATGGACACGAAACATCGAAGAATAAGACCGCCTCTTGCTACAAGTATGAAGAGGACCAATGGAAATGCTATTCGTGCGGCGAGTATGGGGACATCATTACAGTCTATGCCGTCGCCAATGGATTGGAGCCCGGATCGCCTGACGCATTCCGAGCTTTCGCCACCGAATACGTTCCTGGCTGGGAGGCTGATGGGGCGATCCCGGCAAAACGCAAGACAGTCCCCCGGATTGCCCAGGAATGGCACGGCGCTCCGCCTGACATGCCTCCGCCGTTGTGGTCAAGCAAGGCCGGAGAGTTCGTTGATTCTTGCGTGGCCGTCTTGCCTGATTCTCCGAAAGCCAAGGTCCATCTGTCCGATCATGGCATAGACCTCGCGACAGCTCAAAAATATGGGTTGGGATGGAATGACCACGACCGATACTACCCGGTGACTGCCTGGGGGCTTCCCTACCAGGAGGGGGCGAAGGGCGAGCGGAAGATCTGGTTGCCGAAAGGACTTGTCCTCCCGACCTATTTCAAGGGGCATGTCGCCAAGCTTAAAATCCGGAGAGATGACCATGAGACCGGTCCGGAAAAGCTGCGCGACCGGAAATATTGGGAAGGCTTCGGCGGCAGCAAGTCGGCCTACGTCGTCCTGGGAGAGCCGGAAAAGGTCCGCGTGTGGATTTTGGTGGAGACAGAGCGCGATGCGTTCACCGTGATGCGGGCCGTGTCGGTCTTCCCTTGGGCGGAGTCTTTCGGCGTCATGGCCAATTGCGGTACCGGCAAGCGGCCCGATGCCGAGACTGAACGGTATTTGCGTGGCGCTTCATTGATTCTCAATGCCCTGGACACAGACAATGCGGGGCGGGACGCCTCTTTCAAGTTCTGGTCGCGGGAGTTCCCCAACTCGGTTCGCTGGCCTGTGCCGCGTCGGTACGGGAAGGACGTCGGCGATGCCGTCATGCCCCTGCGCTTCCGGCGTTTGTACAGCTCCACCTCACTGGACCGCTTCGACTGGATGGTCGTGGACAGCATGTACCTGGACCTCGCGGTCTGGATCGATGCCGGTCTGCCCAACCATGTCCGGCGTGAATTGGGCGCGTTGGTCGCCAGGCCAAAGCCGGTTGCGGCACAGGTCGCCCCCGTCGGCGCCGCGCAGCCGCAAAGCCATTGGGAGCAGGTGTTGGCGTGGATGGCCCCTTGGCCTCTCTGGCGGAGGGAGCTGATCGGTTTTCAGACGGCTGTGCGGGAAAACGGTTTCCGGGTGTTCAGGAAACAGGATGGTTCGCTGTGGTTGGGGCTGAATGACGATGATTGGCCCCGTCTCCATGCGAACGAATTGCGCCGCGTTTTGTTCGTTGATCTTCGTCAGTCTTTTTACAGCCTACGGGAATTGGACGCCGAAATGGGAAAGAATTCGTTGGAGAATATAATCGGTCATTATTTCAAGGAGCAATTGGAGGTTCGCGGATGAGTATGGGAAAAGCTCCGAGGATTTGGTTCAGGACGGCCAGGCAGGTGCATCAGTATTTGACGTGCCCCATCGGCGATGCCTTTGCCTGGGGAGATCCGAAGCAGCCGGAATCGGCGATCAAGGAGAGCGGTGCGGTCTACGTGGTGTCGGAGAAGACCGTCTACAATCACACTGACGACAAGGACGGCAAGGAGAAGCTCCGCAGAAACCGGGCGAACGCCTTTGCCCGCCGTACCGTCGATCTGTACGCCAAGACGCATCTGGGCAAAGTGGTTGCGGGAGACGCTGATCCGTCCGAGCCTGTGGACGAGTCCGAACTCACCGGCAGCCAGGCCAGCGCGGTCCGGAGAGTAGAGGCCGACGCGAAGAATAAGGAAATCGAGGCCAAGCTCAAGGAGCTGCGCTTCCAGCGAGAATTGGGCAAGACCGTCCCCACTGCGCAAGTTGAACGCGAACTCGGTGAGCGAGCCCAGAGTATCAAGCTCAACATGACTTCATTCATGCGGGACTTTGCGCCGGAGCTGCTCTCTTGCGTTGGGGGCGATCTGGAAACCGCGCGGGAGATGATCCGCATTGTTGACGGCGATGAGGAAAAGGCGGAGCTGTTGTCCGCTTTTGTCTTTGGCCGGCGGCCGTTGGTCCTGGAGGCGTGGAAGCGGCGAATCACCGGGGCCATCAACGCCTACGCCAAGGGCGAGTGGTTCACGGACGACATGCGCGAGGCTTGGGAGCGGTACGAAACGGCCGTGGGCGAAGAGGCGGCCGAGGCTGTCTTGCGGCTCATCGAGCTTGTCGGCGGCGATTCGGGAAAACTCGGCGCGGCCATGGAGCGGTTCGACGTTCGGATGCAGGAGGGCACGTTGTGAATAACCATCCGCCCTTTGATCTTTACCCCGGTGAGCGGCAAGTGCTGGAGTCCCGGCCCTGGATTTCGACCGCTGATTTTGCCGAACGGCATTTTCGGTTGGCGACCGGGCCTTACAAGGGGCAGACCTACCGGCATGATCGGAACCCCATCGCTCGCTGGATTATGGACCTGTGGGACAGGCCCATGTTGCGGACGCTGTTTATTGTCGGGCCGTCGCAGGTGTCGGGCAAAACAACATTGGCATACTGCTGTATGGCCTCCGAGCTGTACCGCGATCCGTGTTCCGTCGCCGTGGGTATGCCGGACAAGGATACCAGAAACCGTATTTTCGAAGAAAAAATCGGGCCGCATTTCAAACAGACACGCCCGCTCCGGGAGATGTTGTCCGAGGACGCCCAAGCCGTGCAGCGGGGGTTGATCCTGACCAAGTTCGGCGCGGTCTACGGTATGCACGCCGGGTCGGACGCCTCGGCTTCGTCCATTTCTCCGCGAGTGGTCCTGGTGGATGAGGAGGATGCCTACCTTGATCCCCAGGCTGCCGCGCGCATGGTCGAGCGCAACATGAGCTACGACGACGAGGCCAAGACCTTGCGCTATTCCAAAATCAGGGGGAACGAGCGATCTTCCTGCATCTGGAAGGCCATTCGAGAGGAGGCTCAGGTCATCTATCAGGTGAGGGCCTGCTGCCCGAATTGCGGGGGGTTCCAGATCATGGACCTCAAACGGATCAAGGTGCCGGGCAAGATGCGCGACCCCAAGCAGATCAAGCAGCAGAAGGCTGCGTGGTATGAATGTGTCCACTGCGGCATGAAGTGGAACGACCACTATCGCAACCTGGCCGTAGCCAGGGGAGACCTGTGGGCCGAGCACGACCTGACGGATGCGACCGCCGTGGCCGTGCTCATGCCGTCATGGGTGTTCGCCGGGATGAGCCTGTCCACGGTAATGGCCGATTGGTTTACGGCCGCGCGGAAGGGGACGCCTTCGGCCATGGAGTGGTTCGACAATTCACACGCGTCCAAGCCCTACCAGGTTGTCACCATCAAGACGCCGGAGGATCAGGTCAAGGCCATGATTCGGCATGACCGCCCGGCTCGCGAGGTTCCTGCCGGGGCCGTGGCCTTGACCATGGGCGTCGATTCACAGAAGGCGAGCTGGTTCTTCACGGTCAGGGCCTGGGCCAAGTCCGGCGAGTCCTGGCTGGTGGACTATGGAGAGCTGGCGAGCAAGGCGGATGTGTATGCCCAGCTCGATGCGGTCTATCCCGTGGCCGGGCGTAACGATGTGGTCATGCCCATTTGGCGCTCGGCTGTTGACTTCGGGGGTACGCGCGACGAGAGCCGCACCGAGGGGTGGTCCCGATCCGAGGAGGTCAAGCTGATGGTCCTTGAGGCCGACCGCGACGATTTCCACGCGGTCAAGGGCGCGAGCCGCCGGCAGGATTCGGTTGTCCGGCGGTCGGAAACCGGGGTGCATCGTGATGTGCCCAGGGAGTACCGGGAGAATATCACCATCTACACGCTGGACACCCATGATCTCAAGGACCTGATCTTTCTGGTGCGTATGCACCCGGATTCGATTCAGCCCATGTGGCTGCATCGAGAGGTCGGCGACGACTATTTGCGGCAGCTCGCCAGTGAGGAGCGCGACATGGATAGGAACGGCAATCCCGTGTGGGTACAGCGCAAGGCGGCAAACCATTATTTGGACTGCGAGGTCTATGCCGCGGCCTGCGCGCATCCGGATTGGACACCGGCCCTGCAACTGTTGCCGGAGCCGAATTACAGGAAGGTGGTGGCGTCGAGTCCGCCCCGGTCTTCGCGATCCGGCGGCTATGGGGCGTCCGGCGGCGGTCTTGTCACCAATCCGTTTTTCGGGAGGTAGCTCCGATGTTGACCGATAGATATCCCGTGGAAACGATCAAGGAAATCCTCTCCGAGAGCAAAGAGCGTTCGGCCGTTGATTTCAGCCCCAGAAACGGCGGCGTGTGTCCGCTGTGCGGCCGGAAGAAATGCTCGGTCCGGTGCGTTGGCCGTTGGTCAGGCCCGGTCAGGGAGCGCTATCACAACTGCCAGCGTTGCGGTCACTCGTTCAAGAGCGTGGAGGTGGATGAGTGACAGGCGCTGTCCTAATAAAGCTGTCTGCACAGGGTGGGCGACCTTTTACCGTCTTCCTGACAGTAGGCAATAAAAGATTGTTCTCCTATGGGCGAGATTTCGAGAATCGTGGCGAAATTGCTTAGCATGTACAAGTCGGAGTTGGCCCAATTGATTCTTTGCAGGTCGGCTTGGTCGAAGCTCAGCGTATATATTTTTTGGCTGCTCTCGTTTCCGTAGGCGTCTACGGTGTGAACGCTTACCTTGAACCATATGCTTTTGATCCCGTGGTTGCCCTTTGCTTGGAAAAGGCTCTTGCAGATTTTTTCCATGAGGATAAGGGGATATGTTATCGCGGACGCATCGTCCCACAGCGCTTCTTCAAGGGTGGCAATCTCGATGCGCACTCTATTGTTGCCCAGGCTGATGATGTCAACTGCCGTGATTTCCTTGTCTATACCAATTATCGCCGTAGCGAGTTGATCTTTGTTCAAGTCGGAAATGTCATCGGGGAAATCAGACCCGCCACAGCCAAGGAGAAGGAACAAAGCGAGCAACGGCAAGATGGTTTTGAACATGGATACTCCCTTGGTTTTTTTTATTCGCCTATATCTTGTGCGCGGTTGTGTTGCAACCCCGGTCCTGGAAAGCCCGTCGCTCAAGCTCAAGGCGAACCTGCGGTCCCAGGCCCTGCACTGCGCGGTTCAGGTGGTCAAGATGCAGGAGGTGGACGACGTGGAAACCGAGGTGGACCGGCTGTACGAAAAGTATTGCGTGAAGTTCGCGGCCAAGCCGGAGAAGCGGGAAGAGGACCCGGACTGCCCGGATTTGGTGCACCGTTTCCTGGACGAGGCCATGGTCTTTACGGACGTGTCCCTCCACGGCACCCATCCCCGTCATCTCAAGACGCAGATGAAGGACGTCTACAAACTCTTCCGGGATTTTTGCCGCGAACAGGACATGAAGGAGTATGAAATTCCGTCCATGCGCTGGCTCGGCGGCTGCTTCAAGCACCGCAAGGACGTGATCCGCGTCTCCCCGAGGGACCGGGTCTTCTACAACATCGTTCCCCGCTATGAGTGAATGGCGCGGATGTTGCTATCATATATAGTTCGATCGACGAAAAGGGCGGCTTTGGGCCGCCTTTTTTTGTGGCTGAGAAATAGAGGATTTCTATTTTAGAAATTTTCTACCCATAGAAATCTTCTACGTACAGCGGCCTCCATCCTCGGGTAAACGGGAATCACTTTTACCGAGAAAACCGGATGGAGACGAGGATGAGCGACAAACTCAATCAGGATGTCAGGGACGAGACTCTCGCCAACGCCATGGAGGCGGAAGAGTACGAGCAGGACGGGCGCACCGTGAAACGCGACCCCGAAAAACTGCTGCGCGTCCGTGACGAGCTCGTCTCGGAAGAGCGTGCCCGGACCAGGGGCCATGTCTTTCAACGCGGCGGCATCTTCGCGTCCAGGCGGTAGTCATGGCCAGCCCACGCGCCCTTTTCCCATACAGCCGGTCTCGCGGGCGTCACCCCGTACGCGCGGCCGCGTCCCAGGCCGGTCCGCTCTCGGGGTGGACCAGCTCGCTGGTGCCCCGGTATCTTTCGGAGCGGCAGCGTATGGAAGTCTCCAACCGCGCGCTTGATCTCTACACCAACGATTCCATCGCCCACGGCGTTCTGGAGGCGTTGGTGGTGGAGACCATCGGCACCGGCATTACCGCTTCCCCGGCCACCCGGTACGAGCGCGTCGGCCGGGATGCGGAGTGGGGCGACCTCTACAAGGGGGCGGCCTTCCGTTGCTGGGAAGGGCACGGCCTGGACTTCCGGAATTTCTGCGATGCGACCCGCCGCCTGAATATTTACGGGCTTCAGGCCCTGGCCTTTTTCTCCTGGAAGCTGTCCGGGATCGGGCTTTTCCAGAAGGTGTTCGTCAAAGGCCCGGGCCGGAAACTCGGACAGGCTACCCTCCCCATCGACCCGGAACGCCTCGCCACGCCGAGCAACCGCCAGTCGGCGGAAATTTACGACGGAATCGAAGTCGACTCCAACGGCGCTCCCGTGGCCATCCACCTGCGCAAGCCCGGCGTGACCAGCGCGCAGCCGTCGATTCATCTGACGGACCGTTTTGAACTGTACGACAGGGAAACCGGGCTGCCGCGCATCTATCTGGTCTGCGACGTCCGGAATATCGCCGAGTACAGGCAGGACTCCATTCTCGGAACCATCGCTCCGGAAATCTACTTCCGCAAGGACATGCAGCTCGCCTTCCTCATCGGCCAGGCGGTGCGCAACAATTTCGTCGCCTTCGTGCAGGACTACGGCGGCAGCACCATATCCAAGGACACCCCGTGGCGCGAGCGCGTCCAGGAGACGTCCAAGGGCACGTTCCTGCTCGGCGGCAAAAACGAGAAGCCGCATTTCTTCAATCACGGCAACAGCGCGGTCGGCCTCAAGGAGGTCAACGACGCCGTTACCACCGACATCGGCATCGGCACCGGGCGCGGCGCGGAAAACGTCAAGCGCCAGTACCAGCAATCCTACTCGGCCTCCAAGGCGAACATGGAGAAGTCGGACCAGTTCTGCGACTACGAGCGCGAGATCGTCATGGTCAATCGGTTCTGCCAGCCGGAATACGCCTGGATGACTTACGAGTCGTGCCTTCGCGGCGAACTCCCCGGAGTCGTGAAAAAGGACTTCCTCCCCAATCTTTACGAGTACACCCGCTGCCGCCATCTGCCGCAGCCCACACGCCATCTGGACAAGGACAAGCAGTCCAAGGCCAACGAACGCGATCGCCGAAACGGCTTTCTCCTGTTGGAAGAGGTCTGGGGCGAAAAGGGGCTTTCCTCCAAGGAGGCCATGCGCCGCTTCGCGGACGAGATCATGGACCTCAAGCGGCTCAGCCGGGAGACCGGCGTGGATTTGGTGTCCCTGTTCCTGGGCGGCGAGCGAGAGGAAGGCGATTCAACCATCAACGATGGAGACAAGGACGATGACTAAACGCGCAGCGAATCTGTTGGCAGGCCAGTTCTGGGCCATCCATCCGGACAAGCTCGAAGCCATCGCCGCCCTGACCGAGCGTCTGCTCGTGGGCGAGCGTGGAGATTTTTCCGTTTTTCGGAAGACGGCAGGTGATGAAAAAAGGATCAGCTCCTACCAGGAAGTCGATGGCGTCGCGGTGATTCCCGTCAACGGGGTCATCGCCTTCCGCATGAACATGTTCGATCTGTTTTCCGGCGGCACCAGCACCGAGATCATCGGCAAGGCCGTGCGCCGCGCCGCCGGAGACCCCGACATCAGGGCCATCGTGCTGGACATCGATTCCCCTGGCGGCACTGTCGGCGGATTGTGCGATCTCACCGCCGAGATACGCGAGGCGGCCAAGGCCAAGCCGGTCATTTCCTGGGCCGGAGCCCAGATGTGTTCCGGGGCCTATTGGCTCGGCTCCGCGGCCACGGAAGTCATCTGCTCTCCGGACGCCACCATCGGGTCCGTGGGGGGCGCCTATGTCCATCACGACCTGTCCGGCAAGGACGAGAAGGAAGGCGTCAAGCGCACGATCCTGTCCGCCGGAAAGTACAAGCGCATCGTCAATGACGCCGAACCACTCAGCGAGGAGGGCGAGGCGTATCTCCAGACCCAGATCGACGACTACTACACCCTTTTCGTGAACGATGTCGCGGCCAACATGGGGTTGGACGCCAAGGACGTCCTGGACCAGTTGGCCGACGGGTCGGTCCATGTCGGAGAAAAGGCCCTCAAGCGGGGCTTTGTCCATTTCGTCGGCAGCAAGGCGTTCGCCTTCGAGCGTGCGCTGAAGCTCGCCGCAACATTCAACCAGGAGGCAACACGTATGCCCGCCGGGAAAAATACCGCTGGTGACACCAACGCCCGTGGAGGCGGTTCCGGTGTCCTGGACGTCTCGGCTCTCACTGCCGAGTCGTTGGCAAATGAACGTCCCGATCTGTACGCCGCGATCAAGGCGGAAGGGTTGGCCGAGGGAGTGAACCAGGAGCGTCAGCGCGTCCTTTCTCTTCTCGCGGTCAAGGGGGACCATGAAGCGACCGTTACGGCCATCCAGGACGGCATCGCGACCGAGGCCTTTCTCCAGACCGTGCTGGAAGCCACGCGCTCCGGCCAGGTTCAGGACCTGAAGGATTTCGAGCAGAGCCTTTCCGCCTCGGCAGGCAGCTCCGCGTCCGGCGTCGGCGCGGATACCGATCCGGTCGCGGCCGCCGGTGAACGGATGAAAGCTTACGCCCAGGCCAAAAAGTAAGGAGAAACGATCATGACCAGATCTTATTCCGGGTATGTCCAGGATGAGCAGCTCCGCTTCGTCGGCGAGCATCATCCCATCCTGGGCCCCATCGCCCTCAAGTCGTCCGGCAGCGAACAGACCCTCGCCGCCGGAACGGTCCTGGGCCGGGTAACCGCCGACGGCCTGTACGTGCAGCTCGATCCCGCCGCGGAGGACGGCTCCCAGGCCGCCGCGCGCATCCTGGCCGAGACCACTGTGGTCCCGGCCTCCGGCAATGAAGCCGCCAACGGATACCGGCATGGCGAATTCTACGACTCCGGGCTGACCTGGCCCGACGGCATCGACGCCGCAAAGAAACAGACCGCCATCGACGAACTGGAAGCCCAGGGCGTCTACGTGGTGTAAGAAAGGAGGTTCCACATGGCTGTTTACGACAACCTTCCCGCCGCGTTCGACACCCGTGCGATGCTCGAAACCTGCGAGGTCATTCCGCCTGCGCCCGGCATGTTCAAGGAGCTGTTCTTCACCCGGCGGAACACCCACGAGACCAAGAAGGTCGAGACGGAGATGGTCCGCAAGGGCAAGAAGCTGTTTCCCTTCGTTTCCGACGTGGCCGGCGGCAAGCTCGTGCCCCGCCGCACGCGCGGCAAGCTGACCGTCGAGTGCCCCAGGATTCGCCCCAAGGATGCCTTCACCGCCCCGGATTTGCTGAGCAAGACGGCTCCCGGCGAGATTGCCTACGTCAACAATCCCAACGCCCTGACCCCTGAACAGCGCGTTGAACGCGCCATCGTCGATCAGCTTACCGAATTCAGGGACGGCATCGAGCGCACCATCGAATTCATGTGCGCCAGGGTCGCGACCACCGGCAAGCTGACCGTTGTCCAGCCCGATCTCAGCTTCGAGATCGACTTTCTCATGCCCTCGGGCAACAAGGTCGTGCTGACCGGCGACGATCTCTGGTCCGCCGCCTCCGGCGTGGCCATCCTCACCCAGCTCGAAGGCTTCGCCACGGACCTTATCGGCGAAGAGTCCGGGCTTCCCGCCGACATCCTGATGTGCGGCACCAATGCCTGGAAGACCTTGTTCGGCAAGCAGGATTTCCGCGACGTTCTGGACAACCGGCGTATCGACCTGGGCCATCTGTCGCCCATGATCGGCAAGTCGTACAAGGGCAATGTCGGCAATCTGGACATCTACGTGAACTCCGACAAGTACGAGGACGAATCCGGCACCCTGCAGCCCATGCTGCATCCCGACTACATCGTTCTCGGCTCCAGCCTGGGCGACGCCCGCATCGAGTTCGGCGTTCCCCAGGAATTGCCGTGCCCCGGACCGATGGAGTTCTTCGCCAAATCCTACATCCAGGAAGATCCGTCCCAGCTCATGCTGGTCGGCGAGTCCAACCCGCTGCCCAATCCCCGCAACGTGGGCGCGTTCGCCTACATCAAGGTCCTGTAGGAGGCGCCGCCATGAGCAAGAGCAAGATCAGGATCGAACTCGCCTGCGTGCGCGGAAAGGACAGGCCCGGCTCCATCGTCGCCGTTGACGAGCGGGAGGGCCTGGACCTGATCGCCCAGGGCCTGGGCGTGAAGTTCGTCGAACCGGTCTTGACGGCCGGAGCCGACGCGCCGGGCAGTGCGGAGTCCCTGCTGGCCGCCGAGAAGGCCAGAACGGCGGATCTCGAAAAAACCGTCAAGTCCCTGGAAGAGCGCATCGAGAACGGCGGCAAGGGTCCCTCCGCGAAGCCCGGGAAGAAGTAACAAACATTCGTTTTGCACCATACCTCCCCAAGACGTGCGGCCCGGCATCACCCTGACGGCCGGGCCGCGCCGGGGGAGGGGGAAAGGATAGCGCATGGCCCTTAAGGATATCATCGCCCGGGACGTTTCGTCCGACCTGTTCTTCCGCGACTTCGGCGGGAGGATGGCCATTGACGGCGTGGAACTCGATGTGGACGTCCGCGACGAGGGAACCGGCGAGGGAGAGAGCCGCCGAAGCGGCCGGAGGGAAGGGGTCTCCATCCAGGTGAAGACGATATATTGGCGGGCCGTCGAACTGGCCAAGCCGAAGCCGAGGCAGGAGATGGTTGTCGATGGGCACAAGTGGACCGTGTCCAAGGCTGAAGAAAAGTCCGGGCTGGTCAAGGTTCAGATGTACCGGGAGCTGTCGTAATGCATGGCGGGAATCTTGTCCTTCTCAATGCGGATAACGCCGAATGGGTGTTGGAGTCCATGCTTGGCGCTCTGTCCAACGTCGAGCAGGGCTTTGAAAAAGCGGCCGCGCGCGCCATCAACAAGACGCTTGGGAACGGGGCGCGCATCACGGCGCGAATGGTCACCAGCGAGTTCGCCGTCAAACAGTCCGAGGTGTTGGATAAGCTTTCCATGCGCAAGGCGACCTATTCCCGCGTGGAAGGGGAGCTCAACGCTACCGGGCGAGGTTCGCTGCCCCTGATCCGGTACGCGGTCGGCTCGGCCGAGCCTGTGCCGACCATGCCGAAATACTACAGGACTCCCAAGGCCGAGCGGGTCAAGGGCGTCAAGGTCAAGGTCAAGAAATCAAGCGGCGTCACCATGCTCCAGTCCGCGTTCCTTGCGGAGATGGACTCCGGGCACGTCGGCGTGTTCGAGCGCAAGGACAAGGACGACATGCATTCTCCCATCACGGAGATGTACGGCACCTCCTACCTGACCTACCTGCAGGAAGACCTCGTCGCGGACGAGCTGGAGGAAAAGGTCTTCGAGCGTTTCGAGCATCACCTCGAACACGAGGCGACTTTTGTGCTTCGGAAGGCAGGGCTGCGATGACTCCTTTGCTTATTCAAAACGCCCTCGTCTCGTTTCTTGAAGAGCATCTCTCCGATTTGCTCATGGACGGCCCGGTAAAGGCTCCCGGCCCCCCGCGAATATTTCGAGACGCCCTGCCTCCTTCCCTTGAGGACGAGGAGGTCTATCCGTTCATTATCGTCCGCTGGCTTGAAGGCGAGGACTCCGTTTTCGAGGATTCCATGGAGACCTTTGCGCTGATCGTCGGCGTTTTCGGCGACGACGAGGCCGGCGGCGAATATGCGGCGGCCGTGTCCGGCCAATGGGCCATGGCCGTTGTCACCCGCCTGCGCCGACTGCTGGGCGAGAACCAAATTTTGGCAGGAACGTACGAGTTGCAGTTCCCGCTGCGTTCGCAGAAAGCGGCGCCGGAGAAGCAGCAGAACCGCTATCTCCTGGCGACCGTAACAACCAAGTGGAGCGCTCCGGCTCCCGTACAAATTATGGAGGCGTAAATGGTTACCAAGGCTTCCGAGGCTCCGGCCCCGAACCCGAAAGAGGCGGTCATGTACATCGGCCCCACCAAGATGGGCGCTCTGCATGTGACCAACGGCGCTGTGTTCAAGGGCGGCGTGCTGCCCGAGCACCTCGCCAAGGCGGCGAGGGCCAGGGGCAACGAATCCTTCAAGACGCTGTTCGTCCCGGTCTCCGGGGCGGGCAAGGCCCGCGCCGCCCTGCGCGACCCCAACTCCGACCCCGCCAAGGCCTTCAGGGCCGCGGCTGCCCTGGAGGGCTAACCCATGACCTATGAACATCGAGTAAAGACTTCCGAAGTCCCCACCCAGATTCTGCCGCCCCGGCGGATCAGCGCGGGCGTCCCCGTGGTAATCGGCACCGCGCCGGTGGAGGATTTGGCCGACAAGCCCGTCAATGAACCCAGGGTGATCTATTCCTACTCCGAGTTCGTCGCCACCTTTGGCTGGTCCGATGATTGGGACAAGTACACCCTGTGCGAGTTCGCGTACTCCCACTTCGCCCTGTTCGGCGTGGCCCCCATCGTGTGCATCAATGTGTACGACCCGGCGTCCCATCAGTCCGGTGACCCCGCGGCAGGCGACCCGACCCAGGTCGTATCCGCCGACATCATCGGCGGCATCGACGCGGATACCGGCGCAAGGACCGGCCTGGAGCTGGTGGCCGACGTCTTCCCGAGATACCGCCTGGTGCCCGGCCAGATCGTGGCCCCCAAGTGGTCCGAAGACCCCTCCGTGGCGATCGTCATGGAGGCCAAGGCCGAGCGGATCAACGGCCTGTTCAACGCCATGGCGGTCATCGACATCCCGGACGGCACGGTGACCAGGTACACCGACGTCCCGGCCTACAAGGAGGCCAACAACCTGACCGGCAAGCGCATGATCGACTGCTGGGGCAAACCGTACATGGGCGACATGGTCTTCCACGGATCGACCATGCTCGCCGGGCGCATCTGCCTGACCGACGCCGACCACGACGACGTGCCCTATGTGTCGCCGTCCAACAAGCGGATCAAGGCGACCGGGGCCAAGGTCAACGGCCGGGACCTCTATCTGGGCCTGGAGGAGGCCGAGTACCTCAACGGCCAGGGCGTGGTGCTGTTCTTCAATTTCGACGGGGGCTGGAAGGCCTGGGGCAACCGCACCGCGGCGTATCCCTCCGTGACCGATCCCAAGGACGCCTTCATCCCGATCCGGCGCTTCTTCAACTGGCACGGCAACACCTTCATCCTGACCTACTGGCAACTGCTCGACAATCCGCTCAATCGTCGCCAGATCGAGACCATCATGGATTCCGAGCAGATCCGGCTCAACGGGTTCACCTCGCGGGAATACATCCTGGGCGGACGCATCGCCTTTCTGGAGGATGAGAACCCGACCACGGACCTGATGGACGGCATTTCCCGATTCCATACCTACATGACCCCGCCGTCCCCGAACCGGGTCATCGAAAACATTCTTGAATACGACGCGACCTACGTCAGCGCGTTGTTCGGAGGCTGATCATGAGCAATATCCCTGAAAAACTTGTCGCGTTCCAGTGCTACAAGGACGGCAAGGTCCTGATCGGCGTGGTGGACGTCGAGTTCTCCGGCGGTGAAAACATGTCCGAAGAGCTGACCGGCGCGGGCATTGCCGGGGCCATCGAGAGCCCGACCATCGGACACGTCAAACCCATCTCCGCCAAGATCAAGTTCCGCACCCGCACGCGCCAGTCCGTGGAGCTGATGGCGCCCGTGGCGCATGTCCTGGAACTGCGGGCCTCCATCCAGTCCCGGACGGTTGGCGGAGCGCTCGCCACCTCGCCGGAAAAGGTCGTCATCCAGGCCATTCCAAAGGGCGGCGTGGGCGGCAAGTTCGAGACGGGCAAGTCCCAGGACAACGACCGCGACTTTTCCGTGACCTACTACAAGGCCGTGGTGAACGGGCAGGAGGTCCTGGAGATCGACCCCATCAACTCCAAGTACGTCGTGGACGGCGTGGACTATCTGGCCGGTGTCCGCAGCGACATCGGCATGGAGGGGTAGGCCATGGCCGCAACCGAGAAGAGAATTCCGCTGATCGAGCCGCTCAGGGACGGGGCGGAGAAGATTACCGAGCTGGTCATGAAGAGAATGACGGTCGGCATGATGCTCGACGCCAATGTCCAGTGTTTTACCGACTACGGCATCGAGCCGACCAGGGCCATGGTGGAGCCGTATGCCTTCGCCCGTGCGTGCGAGGTCCCCGTCGATCTGATCCTGGGCATGGAGTACGGCCATGACTACGGGCAGCTCCAAAGCGCAAGCGCTTTTTTAGCGGCGGGCGGCGGCGGGGAATCCGAGGCCGCCGAGGCGGAGGGAGCAGGGACCGAGACCGGGCTGGAGCTGTCACGGGAAAAGACCAAGGGCGATCCGGATTCCCCGGGCAGCAAGACCTAGTCTGGTCGGTGATCGTGGTGGCGAGCTGGACGGGGTGGAGCCGGGCGGAGTGCCTGGCCATGTACCCGGAAGAGTTGGCTATGTGGCTCGACGGTCTTCCTGCCCGCATTCCTCGCGGGGCGGTTCCGAAAGAGTAGCGCTTCCCAGCAGGAGCATGACGCCGACGACAGTCACGCCGCCGATCACCATGAAAACGATCCACTGCCAAGTGGACAGATCATCAACAGGACCGAACAGCTTGCCGCCGAAATAGGCGGCTGCCGCAAGGGCTATCAGGGTTGCAAGGAAGTTTCGCATGAGTATTCGCCAAATGGGGTTGTCGTTTGTTCTGGGCATGGGCCTGGGTGCCAGCTTTGATATAACGATAAATCACGCCGGAACCAGTTTCAAACGGCTGGGAGAGCAGATTTCCAAGGTTGAGAATTCGGGAGAATTCAAACTCGGAAAGGGGCTGGAGAACCTCATCGGGAAGACCCGGACTTCCAATCGCGAGTTCAGGGAAGCCCAAAAGCGGCTGGCCGGGTTGAAGGCGGAAGCCGAAGCGTCGGGCAAGGTGAGCAGAAACCTTGCCCGACGCATTGACCAGGCCGAGCGCAAGGTCAGGGCCCTGTCCGCGTCCACGAACCGATATCGCGGCTGCCTCCGCGATCAGGTCATTGCCGCCCAGGACGCAGGACATTCGGTCAAGGGACTGCGCCGGGAATACGCCCAGCTCGGCTCGGCCATCGACGCCCTCAACCGCAAACAGAACCGGCGCATGGTGCTGCATCAGGCCGGGGCGGGTGTGCCAAAAGCGTTGCCATGCCTCGTCGAAGGTGATGTCGTCACCAGTGACGGCCGAGGGGAGGTTGCCCTTACGGGCTTGCAGGAGGCGTTCCCCGCGCACCTGGGAGGCATAGGCGGCGTTGACCTTCTCGGAGGCTCGGCCGATTTTTTCCCATTTGCGCTTGCCGTCGAGTTTGTAGGAGTTGTAAAAGGTGCGATCAGGCTTTCCCTGGAACCGGCGGGTTGTGGAGGTGTAATAGAACACTCCAACCATGTTTTTCACCTTGGTCATGCCCTTCTTTCATTTCTCCCTTTTTTATTCCTGCGTGCCCGGATTTCTCCACCGATTATCCCCGCTGGTGTTACTCAGCGTTATGGGGCATGCTTCGATAACCCTTTAAACAACAAGGCTTGTGACGGTCAAGTATCCACAGTGATGCAGAACGCTAATTCTGTTATCGAATTCCTAATCCTGGTGCCGCGTGTTCGAATCGCGCAGGGGGCACCAATCTTTTCAGGGGGGTTATGCGATCTTTCGCGTAAACCCCTTCTTTTTTTATTCGATTATTTTACGCAACCGGGCGTGGGGCGTTTTTGTGTTTCGACGGCGGCCGCGTGGTGGCGCTTTTGTGCCGTTTAGCGGCCCCGAAAAGGGTGCGCCCCCGGTCTGTGGGAACCGGGGGCGCGATGGGGTGAGGGGAGGAGGTGTCGCCCCTCGTGGCTGGGTATGGTGCTATCTTCTTGATTCGGTTCAGCCGACCGCTTTCCACAGCCGGATTCGTCCTGCCTCCCCGCGAGGCTGTGCGCATGATCGACGCCGTTGACGGAGCCGAGTGCATGATCGTCGGCAACACGGGAACCAAGATCCGATCCGCCCGATGGCGCGCAGGAGCGTGCGCCGGGAAAGGGGGTTGCCTTTCATGGGGTCTACTCCCCGTCGGCTTCGTTGAAGGGGTGCACGTCGGCGTCCTGGGCGTACTCGGCTCCGGCCTCGGAGTCGTAGCAGGTCAGGCCGCAGCGGAGGCATCGGCTGGCCTCCTTGCGAGCCGTCTCGTAGGTGATGCCGCCCTGGACCTCTTCCTTGAAGGTATGCTTGCGGTCCGCCACGCTGAGTTCGGGAACCTGGATGCGAGGAATGGTGTAATGCACATCCATGTTCTTGAGGATGGACTCGGGGATGACGCGAAGCTGCGGATTCTTTGGCGCGGGGATGGCGTCCTCGGTGATGAAGTGGTGGATGGCCCGGGCGGCCTTGCGGGCGTCGGCAACGGCCTGGATCAGGATGTTGCGGCCCGTGGCGGCCTCTCCGCCCGCAAAGACATACGGGATGCTGGTTTGCAGGGAAGAGGGGTCCGTCTTGATGGCGCCGGTTTTCTTGTCCAGCTCGAACAGGGGATCGCCGTTTTCGTCGGTGAAGGCCGCGCAGTTGGCCAGCCGGTCCGTGGCCGTGATGACCAGGTCTGCTTCGAGTGCGCCTTCGGTGCCTTCCACGGGCTTGGGCTTGCCAGCGCATTTCTTGGGATCGTCGTAGGCAAGCTCGTGATAGGCCACGCCGGTGACCTCGCCGTTTTCCGCAAGCAGGCGGACCGGAGCGGTGAGGAACATGAGGTCCGCTCCGATTTCCACGGCCCGTTTCACTTCGGTTTTGTTGGCGTTCATCTTGCGTTCGGCACAGCCGATGAGCGCGGTCACGCGCGCGCCGAGCCGGACGGCGCTCCGGACCACGTCCATTGCGGTGTTGGTGTCGCCGACCACCACGAGCTTCTTGCCCTTGAGGTCGGTGAAGGATTCGCCTACGCCGTCAAGGAAGGAGATGGAGTCCATCACGCCGCGGACCTTGTCGTTCTCTATGCCCAGCGGCGGGACGGTCCAGGCACCGGTGGCCATGAATACCGCTTCGAAGCCCTCTTCCCTGAGAGAATCGAGAGTCACTTCCGTGCCGAAGGTCATGCCGGTGTGCACTTCCACACCGAGATCCAGGATGGTTTGCACTTCCCAGTCCACCACCTTGTGGGGCAGCCGGTATTCGGGGATGACCCCGCGCATCATGCCGCCCACGCGGTCGCGTTTTTCGAAGATGACAGGCTCATGGCCGATGCGGCGCAGGAAGTAGGCGCAGGTCAGGCCCGCCGCGCCGCCGCCGATGATGGCGACCTTGTGGCCAGAGGAAGGGTTGCATTTCAGCTTGACGCGGCTGCCGGAGTTCATTTCCCAGTCCGCGACGAAGCGGTGCAGGGTGTGGATGGCCACGCCGTGGTCCGCGATCTTGCGGCGGCAGATGTTTTCGCAGGGGGCGGGGCAGAGACGGCCCACGGCCAGGGGAAGCGGGTTGCGTTCCTTCATGATGGTGAGCGCGCCGCGCATGTCGCCCTTCTTCAACTGCTGGATGTAGCTGCGGACGTCGATCTGGGCCGGGCATTTCTGCATACAGGGGGCCAGACAGTCGTCGACCTTGTTGAGGTGCAGCAGGTCCATGGTCATGCCGGACACGCGGATGGCTCCGGTGGGGCAGACCTCGGCGCATTTGCCGCAGGAGCGGCAGGCGTGCCAGTCCACAACGGGCAGCCCCTGGTTGTTGAGCCGGATGGCGTCGAAGCCGCAGACCTTGACGCAGGAGCCCATGCCGATGCAGCCGAGGCCGCAGGATTTTTCGCCGCCGTGGAGCAGCGCCTCGGCTCGGCAGTCATGGATGCCTTCGTAGTCGAAGAGGAGGTTGGCGCGGGAGCCGCCGGTGCAGATGTTGTTGGCCACCTTGGGTTCCTTGAAGGAAACCTCGGTGCCCATGATGGAGGCGATGTTCTGAGCGATCTCGGGACCGCCCGCAACGCAGATTTCCGGGGCGGCGTCGCCCTTCACGACGGCGGCGGCCGCCGCCGAGCAGCCGGGATATCCGCAGCCGCCGCAGTTTGCGCCGGGGAAACATCCTTCGACCCGTGCGATGCGCGGGTCCTCCTGCACGTGGAGAACGCGGGAGGCCACGGCCAGCACGGCGGCCGCGCTTAGGCCGAGAATGAACAATACGAGTATGGAAGAAGTAACCATGTTCAATTTTTCCTTAGGCTTTGGTTAGGCTGCCATGCCCTTGAAGGCGAAAAAGACCAGCGACATGATCCCAGCCGTTATCAGGGCCACCGGAACGCCTCGGAACACTGCGGGAACGGGCATGAAGTCCAGCCGCTCGCGTATGGAGGAGATGATGACCAGGGCCACCAGGAAGCCGATGCCCGAGGCGAGGCCGTAGAGCATGGACTTGGTGAAGGAGTACCCGTTTCGCTGAACCATGATGGCCACGCCCATCACCGCGCAGTTGGTGGTGATAAGCGGCAGGAACAGGCCGAGCGACTTGTAGAGGGGCGGCACCAGTTTCCGGAGGAACATCTCCAGGAACTGCACCAGCGAGGCGATGACCAGGATGAAGACGATGGTTTGCAGGTACTCGATGCCATAGGGAACGAGCACGTAGTGGTGCAGGGGCCAGGTGATGCCCGTGGCCATCATGATGACGAAGATGACCGCGCCGCCCATGCCGAGGGCCACGTCTGTGGACTTGGAGGTGCCCATGAACGGACACGTTCCAAGATATTGGACAAGGACGATATTGTTGATGAATATCGCCGAGATGAAGAGCATGAAGTATTCCATTTCAGACCTCTCCTATCGGCCGTCGCAGGCGTTGCACGCCCCGCAGGAGGCGCAGGTGGAGTTCTGGGTGGTGGACTCGGTCTCGCCCTTCTTGCGGCTCTGGCGGCGGTTGAAGGCGTTCATGCCCGCCAGGATGAGGCCGAGGCAGACAAAGGCGCCGGGGGCCATGACCATGAACTGGGCGGGCTTGAAGTTCGCCCACATGACAGGAATGCCGAACACGGTGCCGTTGCCGAAGATCTCCCGGACGGCGCCCAGGAAGGTCAGGGAGGCCGCAAAGCCGATGCCCATGCCCAGCGCGTCGGCGATGGACGGGAGAATGGCGTTGCGAGAGGCGAAGGCTTCCGCGCGACCCAGGATCAGGCAGTTGACCACAATGAGGGGCACGAAGATGCCGAGCTTCTGGTACAGGGGGTAGGCGTTCGCCTGCATGAGCAGTTCAACGGCCACCACCAGAGAGGCCGTGACGACGATGAAGCAGGCGATGCGGACCTTGGGCGGGATGATCTTGCGCATGGCCGAGATGATGATGTTGGACAGGGTCAGGACGAAGATGACCGCCGCGCCCATGCCGAGGCCGTTTTCCGCCGTGGAGGTGACGGCCAGGGTGGGACAGAGGCCGAGCAGCACCCGGAAGGGCGGCAGTTCGGCCCACAGGCCTTTGAGGAATTCCTTTTTGATATCGCTCATGGTGCTCCTTCCTAGGAAGCCTGCCACAGGGTGGCGAGCTGGGGCTTGATGGTCCGGTAGATGTCGATGGCCTTGCGCACGGCGTCCACGGTTCCCCCGGAGGAGAAGGTCGCGCCGGAGATGCCGTCGATGTCGCCGCCGCGCGAGGCCAGATCCATGGAATCCAGGCCGTGGGCGGTGAACTGCTTGGTGAAGGCGGGCTTGGCCACCTTGG
Source organism: Pseudodesulfovibrio thermohalotolerans (assembly GCF_021353295.2). Lineage (NCBI taxonomy): Bacteria > Pseudomonadati > Thermodesulfobacteriota > Desulfovibrionia > Desulfovibrionales > Desulfovibrionaceae > Pseudodesulfovibrio > Pseudodesulfovibrio thermohalotolerans. Next base: position 1,036,291 of record NZ_CP120635.1, read on the forward strand.
TGCCCAGGCCCGGGGTTTCGGTCTGGGTGGTCACGCCGATGCCCAGGAGGCGGTCCTGGTCAAGTTCGAAGCCGACGATGACGCCGATGTCGCCGGAGTAACCGGGGGCGAACGTCTCCAGGGCCACGCCCACGAGCTTGCCGTCGCGTTTGGCCGGGAACACGGTGACGTCGCCGACCTGCTTGCGCTCGGCGATCGGGTCGTTGTCGCAGTCCTTGAGGACCGACATGAGGGCCGGGCCTTGGACATAGGTCAGGACCTGTTGTTCGATCTGTCCCTTGGTCGCCTGCTTGAGGTTGACCAGGATGGTGCCCGACGCCGCGCAGATCAGGGACAGGACCACGAGCATATGAAGTATTTCGCGCATGACTACTTGACTCCGAAGAATTTGGGCCGGAGCCGTTCCAGCAGGGGGCTGAGAAGGCTGGCGGTCATGACGGCGAAGGGAACGCCGTCAGGGTAGACGCCGTAGGTCCTGATGAGGATCACCATGGCGCCCGCAATGAGGCCGAACACGATCTGGGGCAGTTTGCCCACCGGGCTTGAAGCGGTGTCGGTGGCCAGGAAGAACGCGCCGAACACGGTGCTGCCCGTTACCAGATGGAAGACCGGGGAGGCGTAGACGGTGGGATCGATGTACCAGAAGATCGCGGCTGTCCCGGCCACGCCGACCAGGAAGGCGGCGGGAATGAAGACGCGTATCCAGCGGGTGGCCAGGAGGAACACGCCGCCCGCGATCAGGGCCAGCACCTGCGAGGAGCCGAGTCCGCCGAGCTGGCGGCCAAGCAGCAGGTCCAGGGTGTCGAATTGGCCGAGGCGTTCGACGCCGAAGTACATGAGCTGGTCGACCGGGCTGTTGATGGCGAAGTGGATGAGGTTCAGGTCGATGTCCATTTCGGCGGGCCAGGAGAGGCGGCACACGGCCCAGCCCACCAGGGGCGCACAGACCGGGTTGCAGCCGAAACCGCCGAACACGGTGCGGCCGAGGCCGATGGTCACGATTGCGCCTATGACGACCAGCCACCAGGGCGCGGTGGCCGGGAGCAGGAACGCGAACAGCACGCCCGCGTAAAAGGCGGTGAAGTTGTCGATGTCCACATCGCGGTGTTGCAGTCTGAGGAACACCGCGTCGGCCAGAGCCGCCGTGGTTCCGGCGAGGGCAATGACGGAGGCCGCCTGGAGACCGTACATGACCACGGCCATGACTGCGGCAGGGGCAAGGGCGAGCAGGTGCGCCAGCATCATTTTCTGGATGGTCCTGCCGTTTCGCCAATATGGCGGCGGAGAGACCGTCAGGCGCACTGCGATGTCTGACATCGCCTTAATGATGGGAGGAGTCATTCTCTATATCTTCCTTGGAGTTCGAGTCAAAATGTCGGGAGTCATCCGGGGCCTATGCCTGTTCAGTCTGCCTGCTGGCCTTGAGCTGTGCCTTGGCGAATCGGATGTATTGCAGCAGCGGCCGCCTGGCGAAGCAGTGGAAGGCGCACAGGCCGCATTCGAAGCAACTGTGCAGACCGTGTTTTTCGGCCATTTCGAACTTGTCGTATTCAGTGCATCGGCTGATGAGGTGCGGTTGGACCCGCGCCGGACAGTTGAGCACGCATTCGCCGCAGTTGATGCAGGGAGCGTCCTGAACCTTGGGAAAGCGGCTCGACGGGATGATGAAGAGGCCGTAGTCGTTCTTCGTGACGCCCTCGTCGAGGCTGTAGACGGCTTCGCCCCGGAAGGGGCCGCCGAGGACCACGATGTCCCCGGAAGACGGCTGGATGCCGACGGTGTCGAGCAGGTGGTGGATGGGGGTCCCGAGCGGCACGCGGTAGTTCCTGCCGTCAATGGTCAGGACCGTGTCCATGACGGGCAGGCCCGTGAGGACCACGCGCCCCAGATCGTGGAGGTCCATGACGCTGACGATCTTGGTGTCGGCCGGGAACTCCCTGCCGGTGATGTCGCGGGTGACCAGCGCGTCCAGGGAGTGGGGATACTTGGGCTTGATGCCCACCGTCTCGGCCCCCGACAGCTTGAAGTTCTCTCCCTTGCCCACGGCCAGGACCGTGCGGTCGGGAGTCAGGAGCTTGCGGGCCATGTCGAGTCCGGCCTGGATGATTTCACTTTCATCCATGAGCAGTTGCTGGGCCACGGAGATGCCCGGTTCCGGGTTGAGACCGTTGATGATGAGGGTGGCGGCCTTGCCGGAATACGGGGCCACGTCGATGCCGAGGTCCTGGAGAGTGCGCAGGAGATCCTTGCCCACGCCCATGGATTGAACATCCACGGTTTCGACGGTTTCGTCTCCGCCGTCGTGCGAGATGGTCAGATTGTGTTCGTTGATGGCTGTGATCTTGCCCGACGCCGCTGCGTGATACGCGCCGCCGAAGGGGGAAGGGTGCTTGGCCAGGATTTCACCCCGGCGCACGGTCTGGCCCTTCTTGGTCTGCAACACCAGGTTGCGCTTCTGGATGTTCAGCACATTGGGAGCGTCAATGGAGGTGATGGACTCGTTCAGGCCGGAGTCAAGGGAGTAGTGTATCTTGAGCATGCTCTACCTCGCGTGGCACTCGTTGCAGGAGTCGTCGCCGTAGGGGCCGCCGTTTTCCTCGTGGCAGCCCATGCACTGGCCATGAAACGCCTCGGCGCGCAGCGGAATGTTGGCGATGTCGGGACGCTCATCCTCGGTCAGGGGGCCCTCGGGCACTTCGTCATGACAGCGCAGGCAGGCTTCGGAGTCCGGAAAGTTGTTCGGGTGCTCCTTTCGGAACCGCTCATCGAATTCGGCGGGGTGACAGGAGCCGCAGGGCAGGAATGTGTCCAGGCCGGTGTCGTCGTGGTGGCAGTCGGTACAGTCGAAACCGTAGTCGTCAAAATGGGTGCTGTGGGTGAAAATGACCCGTCCGCCTGTGTTGTCCATGACGACTCGCACCGGCTCGGTTTCGTCCGGCGGGGATATCGCGTACCCGGCCACAGCCGTGACGACGCACACTGCGATTAAGGCGGCAATGGGGAAGTATCTGCTTTGCAACGGAGACCTCATTATTGCTAATGGTTTGTGTCTGGCCCAACCCGGCGCCCACCCGGCGCGCTCCGTCCGGAGCAGAAAATCGGCATTGGGTTGATCGATCAATCAACTTTAAAGGACCATAAGCATGGAGCGTGCCATGATCGTGGTCCAAAAAAGGGTTGGGTGCTGCTTAACCCGTTATCGCCTGAAATAAAAGGGATAATATATTCCTGTCTGATCGATTGATTTTCGTCGTTCAGGCCCGCCTGTCCGACTCCGGAAGGGAACGGTTCGGTCTTGACGGGGGTGTTGGATACTGTCTGAAAAAAAGGACAAATCATAAACCCGATATTTCTGAGTTAGTTCGTTAAGTCAGCTAGTTACGGTGTTTATGGCGTGGGGTGCCCGTTCCTGCGCAGGGAAAGGATGATGGTCAGGCTTGAGAAAAAAATCCCAAGATACGGCGAAATCCGAAGAGTCCAAAAAAACGTACAGGCGTCCGTCTTGGCAGACCGGGGACAATCCGCCTTGTGCAATATTGAACAAGACGTAACCGATTTTTTTTGGAGACTGAGTGAAATGTCGTCTTTTCGGACGATCGGTCGGTTGACCGAGTCAACGTGGAGCCGGGGGCGTTGGAAGCCTGATTTCGGTTTTTTAGTATTCGGGCGTTTCGGCGGAAGCGGACCGGGGTTTAGTTGGCACTGAACCGGATGTCTTCGGAGACAGAGGGGAGGGAGAAGGAGAAGACGCTGCCGCTGCCCTCGATGGACTGTACGCCGATCGTGCCGCCGTAGTGCTCCACAATCTCCTTGCAGATGGCCAGGCCCAGGCCGGTGCCCTTTTCGCCGTTGCGGACCGTGTCGCCCAGCCGGGACTTGTGGAACTTTTCGAATATTTCGTCCAACTCGTCCGTCGGGATGCCTGGGCCGGTGTCGCTGACGGACACGGTCAGGGCAGCGTCGTTTTCCTCCAAGGCCACGGTGACGCGGCCTTTTCTGGTGAACTTGTAGGCATTGTTCAGGAGATTGATGAGCACTTGCTTGATCTTGTCCGGGTCGGCGTGGATGCGCCGGGAGGTCTCGGGCAGGTATGTGAACAGCTCCACGTCCTTGGACGCGTTGAAGCCGCCAGCGGCGGAGGCCACGGCTTCGCGGATCACCTCACTGGGGTTGAGCAGGGTGTCGTTCCAGCAGGCTTTGCCAGATTCGATGCGGTTGATGTCCAGAAAATCGTTTATCAGCCGGGTAAGGCGTTCGCCTTCGGTGTCGATGATTTCAAGGTTGTCTTGAATGCGCGCGGCCTTGGCGGCCAGCTTGTCGCTGTCGGCCTGGGGCAGGAAATGCCGGGAGAAGTCCTTGGCGCAGAGTTTGGCGAAACCGCGAATCGATGTCAGCGGGGTGCGCAGCTCGTGGGAAACCGACGAGACCATGGAGGACTTCACCTCGTCGAGGGTCATCAGCCGCCGGTTGGCCTCTTCGAGTTCCGCCTTGCGGGTTTCGATTTCGGTGGTGCGCTGCTCGACTTTGTCCTCAAGCTCCTCGTTGAGCCGGGTCAGGGCCTCCTCGATGGTCTTGCGCTCGATGGCGAGGGCCACCTGTTCGGACACGGCGGTCATGAAGGTCACGGCCTCCTCGGTGTACTGCCTGGGATTGGCGTAGTCCTGCACGACCATGGTTCCGACCACTTTGTCGCCCTGTCTGAGCGGCACGCCCAGCCATGTGGCGGGCGCAGTGCCGATGACCCCGATGGAGGCGAGCCGCGCTTCCATGTCCGGCTCGGACATGGACAGGAACAGGGGCACGCCGGTCCTGAAGACGTGGATGGCCAGGCTGCTCCGGGTCGGGTCGCTGATGTCGGGGATATCGAAGTAGTCGTCCATCTCATCCTGAAAATAAACGAAACGGAGCAGGTCCCGCTCTTCGTCGAGCATGGCGATGAAGAAATTTTTCGCCTCGATGACCTCGCCTATGATGGCGTGGATGGTCTGGTACAGGTCCTGCAAATTGCGGGTCGTGTTGACTGCGGCGGAGATGGCGTAGAGGGCGTGCGTGGTGCGTTCGTTGAGCTTGCGTGCCGTGATGTCCTGCAGAAAACCTTCGAGATAGGCGATCTCGCCGTCCGCACTGCGGACCAGCCGCGTGCTGCCGGCCAGCCAGATGGCGGCGCCGTCCTTGCGTCTGCAATGGTATTCGTGATTCAGCAGTTCGCCCCCGGCGCGCATCTCGTCCAGAAAGGTCTGGCGGTCCCGGGGGGTGATGAGGATGTCCGTGGCGATGTTGTCGACGTTGGCGATGAGCTCTTCGGGCGAGTCGTAGGCAAGCATGGAGGCGAGGGCCGGGTTGACGGTCAGGAATTTCCCTTCGGGCGTGGCCTGGAAGATGCCGCTGCTGGCGTGCTCGATCATCAGCCGGAAGCGTTCCTCGCTTTCGCGCAGGGCGTCCTCGGCCTGCTTGCGCTGTGTGATGTCCGAGTGCGTGCCGGATATCCTGTAGATATTGCCGTTCGCGTCCTTGGAACTGGCGCCGCGCCCGAGTATCCAGCGGACGGAGCCATCCTTGTGAATTTGGCGGAATTCCAACTGGAACTGTTCGGTCTTGCCTTCGGAGCATTCCTTGTTGGCCGCAATGACCATTTCGCGGTCATCGGGGTGCAGGCTGTTCAGCCAGGAGCTTACGTGATTGGGAAATTCCTCCTCGGTGTAGCCGAGAATCTCGCGATAGCGGGGGGAGTAGAAGACCTCGTCGCTGGACAGTTCCCAGTCCCAGAGGCCGTCGTTGGCGCCGCGCGCCATGAGCTGGTATCGCTCTTCGCTTTTGCGCAGGGCGCGAAGGGCCTCGTTGCGCACGGTGACGTCGATGAGGGAGCAGACCTGATCGTCCGTGCCGGGAATGTCGCGAATGAAGACATGGATGCGCCGGGGTTGGCCGCCACGCGTGAGGAAGGTGAACTCGTAGTCGCTGAGCGGGTGGTTGGGCATCACCTCGGTGCGAATTTCCCTGTGCCCGGTCATGCGTAGGATTTCCTCGGGGGGCATGAAGTCCATCCAGGTCATGCACCCTTCGATCTCCTCGCGGCGAAAGCCGGACATGATGCAGAATTGCGAGTTGCAGCTCTTGATGATCGAGCTTTTGCCCAAGAGGACCATGGCCGTGCCGGTGGTTTCAAACAGCGTGCGGTAGTGGCACTCGCTGGAACGCAGGGCGCTCTCCACCTGCCGGATTTCGGACATGTCGATGGCCACGCCGTGCAGGCCCACGATTTCCCCGTTTCGTTTCAAGGGCTGCGAGAATATCTTGATGGGCAGGGATGAGCCGTCCTTGCGCAGGGCCGGGTACTCCTCCAGTTCGAACTCGTCGCAGGCCAGGGCCCTGCGGAGGTTGTGGTAGATGCGTTTGACGGAGTCCGGATGGATGATGTCGGTGAGATTGAGCCCGGCCCGGATGTCTTCCGGCGTGTAACCGAAGACTTCAAGGGCGTATTCGTTGACGTGGCGGAAAGTGCCTGTGCGGTCGAGTTCGAAGATGAATAGCGGCAGTTCGTCGGCTATGGGGGTGCGGCCCCGGTTGCGCATGTCGTCGAGCCTGGCGCGGAGCTCATCGAGCTCCGCGATGAGCTCTGCCTTGGTCTTGCTTTCGTCGCCTTTCATCGATTCTCCTGAAGGTCTTTTTAACTACAGGGGAGCCGAAAAAGAAGCAATGATAAAACACAGCCTTGTCTGTTGAAATGAAACTCGGCCAGGGGAGAGGCTATCTCCCCTGGGCGGGTTTGCGGCGCGGTTTGAAGGGCCGCTTTCCGGCCGGTTTGGCGCCCGGCTTCGCGCCCTTTCCGCCGTAGTTTCTGCCGGGTTTGCGCTTTTGCGCGGCGCGGCTCACCAGGGGCGAGCCCTCGCGGCTGTTGACCCGGTCGATGACCATGTCGGCCTCGGCGGCCGGGACGGTGAAGGTGGTCCGTTCGCCCTGAACGCGGACGTGCTGGACGGACCACGATTTGATCTTGGCGGCGGAGGTGATGAAGTCGACAAATCGCTTGGGGTGCATCCCGTGTGCCCGGCCCAGCGCGCAGACCATGTCGACCCGGCCCTGGCCCATGGGGCCGACGGTCTTGATTTCGCGGTAGCCGGATTTCACCAGTTCCTCGCCAAAGGCGTGGCGCAGCAGGGCGGCCACCACCATTTCGGCGGGCTTGTCGTTGAGCAGGTCCCCGGCCATGGCCAGATAGTCGTCGTGTCCTTCCTTTTCGAAGATGGCGTTCAGTTCGGCGGCCACCTTGCGCTTTTTGGAATGGATTACGTCCTCGATGCGCGGCAGGGGCTCCTTGTCGATATTGATGCCGGAGCTTCTGGCGATGAACATGAGCTTTCGGAATTCGCTCGGAGCTATCAGGCTGATGGCCACGCCCTTTTTACCGGCCCGACCCGTGCGTCCTGTGCGGTGAACAAAGGTCTGCGGGTCCTGGGGCAGGGCGAAGTTGACCACGTGGGTCAGGTCGGGCACGTCAATGCCGCGCGCGGCCACGTCCGTGGCCACCAGGATGGTCGCCTTGCGGGCACGGAAGCCGTTCAGGATCTGCTCGCGCCGGTTCTGGTTCAGGTCGCCGTGGATGGGCTCGGCCGGGTAGCCGCGGAGCGTGAGGCGTTCGGCTACCTTGTCGGCGTCGGCGCGGGTGCGCACGAAGACCAGGCCATAGAAGTCCGGACGGGCGTCGATGACCCTGCACAGGGCTTCGAATCGGTCCGAATTGGCCATTTCGTGAAAGACCTGGCGCGTCAGGGGAACGTCGGCGGTCTCGGGCTCGGCGGACAGAACCTCGAAGTCGTGCATGAATTCGGAGGCGATGGCCATGACCTGGCGGTCCATGGTAGCCGAGAACATGAGGGTGCGCCGGTCTTCGTTGGCGGAGGCCAGGATGGACCGGACGTCGTCCACAAAGCCCATGTTGCACATCTCGTCGGCCTCATCGAGGATGAAATAGGACAGGTGGTCGATGCGCAGGGAACCGCGCTCAAGGTGGTCCATGATTCGGCCCGGCGTGCCCACGACCACATCGGCTCCGTGCCGGAGCGCCTTGAGCTGAAGATGGATGGCCTGGCCGCCGTAGACGGGCAGCACGCGGATGCGTTTGCCTCCCTTGAGGGAGTCGATCTCTTCGGCCACCTGGATGGCCAGCTCGCGGGTCGGGGTCAGGATGAGCGACTGGACGCGGCGTTCTCCTTCCACGGCCGCTTCGAGAACGGGCAGGCCGAAAGCCGCGGTTTTGCCCGTGCCGGTCCGGGCGCGGCCGACGATGTCCCGGGAGCCGGAAAGCAGCCTCGGGATGGTCAGGGCCTGGATGGGAGTGGGGGCGGTGAACCCCTTGGACTTCAGGGCGGTCAAAATCGTATCGGACAGCCCGAGTTCCTGAAAATTGGTCATGATTAGCCTTTGTTAAAAAATGTTCGATGAGGCTCGTCCGAACGCCGCGACGCGACAGCGGCACGGCCGGGCCTGCGCTTGTGGGAGGTCTCGGAAGGGAGGAGGAGAAGGGGAGCCCGGGGGAAGGGGAAAGGGAGAAGAGCCTTGGGGGTTCCCCGCTTCCCTTTCCCCCGGCCGTCGGCTTGACGGTTACCTGGGACGGAAGGTGATTCTGCCCCGAGTGAGATCGTAGGGGGAAAGTTCCACGGTAACGGTGTCGCCGGGCATGACGCGGATGCGGAACTTACGCATTTTCCCGGAGATGTGGGCGAGCACGGTGTGACCGTTTTCAAGTTCAACGCGGAACATTGCGTTGGGCAGGGCTTCCTCGACGACGCCCTGGACGACGATTCCTTCTTCTTTCGACATATACTGCTTTACCTCTTGTTGGGGGAGACTGGAAAAGCCCGCCCCGGGTAGGGGCGGGCTGGGGTATGTCTTTTAAACGACGGGCGGCCGCGCTACCAGCGCGGGCGCTCGGGACGGGGACGGGCTTCGTTGACTTTGAGGTTGCGGCCTCCGAAATCGGAGCCGTCCAGGCTCTCGATGGCGGCGAGGGCGCCCTGGTCTTCCATTTCCACGAAGCCGAAGCCGCGGGGGCGGCCGGTCTCGCGATCGTTGATCAATTTGACGGAAATGACCTCTCCAAAGGTCTCGAACGCAGCGCGTACATCCTCTTCCGTGGCGCTCCAGGGCAGGTTGCCCACATAGATATTCTTAGCCATGAGTACCAAACTCCGAAAAAAAATTGAAAAAAAAGGCGATTTACGCCCGGTGAAACTAGATCAAGGAAACGTAAAGCGCGCAAGCTTTCCAGAACCTGAAGCCATTCCACCCTTGTCGGTGCGGACCGGCCGAAACCGGCTGTATCCCCGTGGATACCACCGACCACTGTAGTAGAGGGCCTTACGTGGGAGAAGGGGGATACGTCAAGAAAAAAATAATTTAAGAAGGCATATATCTTAGATAATAGCTCCCATATCCGAGAAAATCCTGTCCGGGTCGTACAGGTCGGGTCTTTTCGCCGCCAAGACTTCCATGGTCTTGAAGTATTCGTCCCAGCCGGACACCTCGGCGACCTTTTTTTTGTCCACGAAAATCTTGAAGATGGTGCCTTTGGGGCATTTGGTCATGTTGATTTCCAGAACACCCTCGCCGGTCATTTCCGTCCAGAAGGCGGACCAGGAAGAGCGGTCGCCCTCGGTTTTTTTGTATTTCTCGAAATAGGCCTCGAAAATCCGTTCAATTTCGGTGCGTTCCATGTGTCACCTTCTTTTGAAGTCTTCAAGGGAAAACCGGGTTCCGGCCACGTGTGCGGTTTTGAGCGGCTCGTAGCCGGGCTCGTCGGCTCCTCCGTGGTGGTATGCGCAGAAGAAATCGCCGTCCGCCATGCGCGTCCACCCGGAATAGCCGAAATCCGGCGCCGCCGCGTGCCGGTCGTTGCGCAGTTCCAGTATGCGGTCACGCGCCCAGGCGTCCGGCAATCCGTCCGCAGCGGTCCAGTTCCAAGCATACACGCGGTCATACGCGGGTTCAAGGATGTTCAGGGAAATTTGCTTCCACGTGCAGTCCGCCGCGTTGTCCTCGAAGGGATAGGGCGCGCCGAACATGACGGGCCGGGTTTCGGCGTGGTCGGGGGCAACCTCGATTTCGGCCCGGCGTTCGCCGTCGACCCAGACCGAGACTTTTCCGTTCGCGTATTCGAAGCGAAGCCTGTTGAATCGTCCGCGATTCAGAGGCACGGCGGTTTCCGGGGCCGCGTCCGGGATCATGCGTTCGGGCGTGATGCGCCACCAGCAGCCCGCGCGGACGCCGCAGCCGTTGGGCCCGGCCATGTCCACTCTGACTTCTGCCTCCAGGGTCATGGTCGCCGTGCGCGGGTCGGTCATGGGGCGCAGGGCGTAGCGGACCACGGAGTCGCCGCCCTCGGCGTTGCGTACGCGCATTCCCTTTTCGGTGAACGACGGATTGGCCGGATCGACGGCGCGCCCGTGGACCCGGAATCCCGAGGCAAGCTCTTCCGGCGTGCCGACCCAGGCGCAGGTTCCCCAGTCCGGGCCGGTGTTGCGGTAGGTGACGAGCAGCCGCCCGTCGTCGAGGGGGCCCATGGTCGGCCGGTGGCCGATGAGAGCTGTGGGCGCGAGAGGCGACCAGGTCCGCCCGTCGTCGTCGCTATGCGTCAGGTACATGGGTTCGAACACGAAGCTGTTTTCGCGCAACAGGGCCAGGATGCGGCCCGAGGGGAGTCGGGTCATGGACGCTTCGCACAGGACCAGGTTGCGCTCTGCGGCCAGCACCGACAGTTGCGACCAGTTGCGGCCCTGGTCCGTTGAGCGGAGCACCATCTGTTCGGTCGGGGGCTGCCTGATGGCGGCGAGTTCCTCGCCGCCAACATGCCGGTGCCCGGCGGTCAGCCAGCTTCCGTCGCTGGAGACCAGAAGCCGGTCGTGCATGTCGTGAGTCAGCCCCTTGGCTTCGAAGCCGCGCCAGGTGCGGCCGTTGTCGCGGCTTTTGAAAAAGAACCGCGAGCTGTCGGAAATGATGAGGGTGCCGTCCGGGAAGCGTTTTATACGTGGGCTGTGGCTGCGCGGAGAGTCCGGGTAGACCGGCTCGGACCATGTCCGCCCGTTGTCGCGGCTGGTTTTCACCACAAGGACGCGGCGGGTGGGTCGCACGTGCCGGTCGGCCTCGTTGTAGGCGACCACGAGGGTGCCGTCCGCGGCGCGGATCACATCCGGAAAGGCGAGGTAGCAGCCGTCCCTGCGGTCAATGACCACATGGCGGTCGGCTTGGTCCGAGAGGCTCGGCACGGGGAACCTCCGGCTACTCCCGTCCGCGCGAGTCTTCCACTCTCCTGGTTTTGGAGAAGCTGCGCGGCAGCTCGCCGGGGCCGAGGATGGTCACTTCGCCCCGCACCAGGATGTTCTTGCGGATTTCCTCGGCCAGGGCCTTGGCCAGGTCGTCGTCGCACCCGGAGGTCGCGCCGGGCGCGCGCTCCACGTGCACGGACATGTGGTCCAGGCCGTCCTTGCGGGTGAGGAATATCTTGTATTCGGCGGACAGTTCCTTGAAATGTTCGAGCACGGAACCGATCTGGCCGGGGTAGATGTTCACGCCCCGGAAGATGAACATGTCGTCGGACCGGCCCAGGATCTTGTCCAGGCGCGGCATGTTCACGCCGCAGGCGCATTGGCCCGGGATGAATCGCGTCAGGTCGTGGGTGCGGTAGCGGATGAGCGGGGACGCCTCCTTGCGCAGGGAGGTGACGACCTTTTCGCCCACTTCGCCCGGTGCCACGGGCTGGAGCGTCTCGGGGTCGATGATCTCGGTGATGAACATGTCCGCCCAGTAGTGGATGCCGTCGTGGGCCTCGCATTCCAGGCCGGTGCCGGGACCGTACAGCTCGGTCATGCCGATGATGTCGAAGCTGTCCTCCAGTCCCAGGGCTTCCTCGAACTGGCGGCGCATCTTGGGGGTGTGCGCTTCGGACCCGAAGATCGCCTTCTTGAGATTTATCTTGTCGGCCAGTCCCTGCTTCTGGACTTCCTCGCCCATGAGCAGGGCCATGGAGGCCGTGGAACACATGCAGGTGGGCTTGAGGTCGGTGAGCATCTGGAGCTGGATTTCCAAAAGCCCCGGCCCGACGGGCAGGGCCATGGCCCCGAACCGCTCGCAGCCGAGCTGGAAGCCCACGCCCGCAGTCCACAGGCCGTAACCGACGCATATCTGGACCCGGTCCTCGCGGGTCAGTCCGGCCAGTTCGTAGCAGCGGGCGAACATGTCCTTCCAGACGTCTATGTCGTTCTGCGTGTAGGCCAGGATCTTGCGCTTGCCGGTGGTTCCGCTGGACCCGTGAATGCGGACGACGTCCCGCTCGGGCACGGACAGCAGCGGCAGGGGATAGCCGTCCTTGAGGTCTTCGGCCGTGGTGAAGGGAAGCTTGCCGAGATCGTCCAGAGAGGCGATGTCGCCGGGCTCCACCCCAGTTTCCTTCAGGCGGGCCTGATAAAATGGGGAATTGGCGTAGGTATGGCCCACGGTCCATTTGAGGCCTTCAAGCTGAATGTCGGCGATCTGGTCCTCGGTCAAATTCGGTATGAAACGATGGTCCATCTGGAGCTCCCTTGATGCGTGTGAGGCGGCGCGTCTCTTGTGCCGGAAGGGGAAATCCGGTAGCGTCCGAAATATTGCGCCAGCGGTATTCATGCAGCAAAAGCCGCGAATCTTCAAGCCCCAAGGAGTCTATGGACATCATCCCCATCTGGGCATTTTACCTCGCCGCCGCCGTGGCCGGTCTCGAACTCGGCGGTTTGTCCACCATTTTCATCCAGCGTTGGATCGACGAGGAGCCCATCTGCCGTCCCGGCGGGTCCAAGTGTCCCAACTGCGACTCGCGGCTCGGCTGGCGCGACACCATTCCGCTGGTCAGCTTTCTGCTCCTGAAGGGGCGGTGCCGTCATTGCGGGTCGCCTATCGGGCCGCAGTATCTGCTGGTGGAATTGTCCTGCATGGCCTGGGCCCTGGCCTCGGCCCACACCTTCGGGCCGTCGCCGGAATGGGGCGTGTATCTGGTGCTCGGCGTCATGCTTATCGCGGGCAGCTTCATCGATTTCGAAACCTTCCTGCTGCCCGACCGCATCACATTGGGCGGGACGGCCGCCGCGCTGGCGGCTTCCTTCATGCTTGAGGAAGGTCCCGGCTGGCAGGACGCGCTGCTCGGCGCGGCCGTGGGCGCGGGATTGTTCTGGGTCGTGCAACAGCTCTACCGCCTGTGGCGCAAGCGGGAGGGGCTGGGCACCGGCGACGTCAAGCTCATGGCCATGATCGGGGCCATGACCGGACTGGGCGGGTTGCCTCTGACTATTTTGGTGGGCAGCCTGACCGGCGCGGCCGGTTCCGTCTTTTACATGCTCCGCCCGGGCAAGGGCGGAATCCGTGGCCGTGTTCCCTACGGTCCCTTCCTGAGCCTCGGCTGTCTTCTCTACCTGCTCTACGGCCCGCAGATCATGCGCTGGCTGGATTTCTAGGCCATACGGCGCTCCCATGGACAACGGGAAAACCGCCCGGATGGCGCGGACGGTTTTTCGCAATGAGCCTTGGTTCTCGATTGGAGGGAGGAGAACTACCTTCCCCTGTCGGGGTTGGAAACGGCCAGCGTCGGGTGAACCTGCGACTTCGGCTTCTTTTCCACCTTGGGCCGGGTTTTGACGCTTTTGGGCTTGGTTTCGGGCGGCGGCGGGATTTCCTTGGGCGGCTCTGGCGCAGGGGCGAGTTGGGCGGTCATGATCTTCGGTTCGGCGGCGTTTTCCTGATGATAGAGAAATGAAACCACCCTGTGCACCCCGTCCATGCCCATGGCGTGGGCCACGATGCGTTCCCGTTCCTCCCTGTTCTGGATGGCGCCCAGAAGGATGATGTCGCCCTGGACGATCTCCACCTCGATGGGCGTGCTGGTCACCTCGAAGTCGGCCATGAGCTGCGTCCGCAGTTCGGTGTATCGGGCCTGGTCGTGGAAGAAGGAGGCCTTGGCGTCCTCGTCGCGCAGGTACAGCCGGCTGATGACCGCGCGCTTGCCGTCGACCTTGTCCACGCATTGATAGATTTTCCGCAATTGTTCCGGGGAGTCGTATTCTCCCACCAGGTAGAGCTTGCCGAAATAGCAGTAGGGAGTGATCTGCGTAGGTTCGATGCCCTTGGCCCTGTAAAGCTCGGCCTGGGCGTGCCCGGCCACGATGGCGTCCAACATCTGTTGTTCGGTGGTCCGTTCATCCATGGCTGTTTCGTACATCGATTGTCCTCCTCCGATGAGCGAGGAGACGTAGGCGGGCGCGCCGGGAATGAGCCCGATGCCCATGGGCACCATGGCGCACCCTGGCAAAAGGAAGATGAATGAGGCCGCGATCAGCAGTTTGCATCCGAATTTCAGCACCGTCCCCCCCAGGAAAAGTAAAGTGTTCAGGCCCCACCCCTGCGAGGAGAAAAGCAAAAAGCCTGCCAGTATCTTCTGAAACGGCAAGCGATCTTTGCAGCTCATGGAGGGCAAAGCTTTTACAATGCCGGGGATTTTGGAAAAAGAAAACCGCCGATCTAAAAAACGTGGATTCTGTGCGGAGATATGGACAGTCGCGTCTAGAAAAAGTGGATTCTGTGCGGCTAGAATTTGCCTTCGTGACGGGGCCAGTAGCCGGTGAATCCCTTGCAGACGATGATGGTGAACTTGCGGCCCTCCATGCCATTGAAGGAGGAGCGGTAGTGGATGGGGTCGGACACGTGTTCGAACATCTTTTTCAGGCCGCGTACCTTGGCGTTGGTGAAGCGCTTGCGGATCATGACCGCGTCCCAGCCAACCTTGCCTTCGGCCGGAGAAGGCCACAGGTCGTACTGGTTCATGCGCCGTTTTTCGGTCCAGGTGCAGTAGGTGATGGGCTGTCCTTCGAGATAGAAGGCCAGCTCCGAGGTGAACCCGTAGTTGTCGGACATGGCGAAGACCGTGGACGGGTCGTCGAATTCCGTGCGGATGATCTCGTCCACCTTGCGTCCCAGGTCGGCCCACCCCTTGAGACGGAGAGTGGGGTTCACGGCGTCAGGGATCGGGAGGAGCGGCGAGATGAATATGGCTACGGTCAGGACGACGGCGGAGCCCGTCAGGATGGCGCGTCCCCGTGTCCTGCGGCCGGGCGCGTCCCACCACGCCTTGAGGGCCATGCCCGCCAGGATGGCTCCCGCCGAGAAGGTCACGGCGGTCCAGTTGGCTTCCACCTTGGAGAAGAGCGCCTTGAGGGTGATGCCCGCCCACAGGGGCCAGAAGAAAAGCACGGTCATCAGGTCCCGCCGGTAGTCCGCGTCGAAACGCCCCACCGGGCCGACCCATGCCTTGCGCATCGCGCCGACCGAGGCCACGGCGAGGAACCAGGCCCACCACGGGGCCAGCAGGCCGATCTGCGCGCCGAGCATTTCGAAGAACGGCCCGATGCGGTCGGGCAGCCAGTCGCTGCCGCCCACGCCGGAGGTCAGCTTGGCGACATGCTTGTAGGCGACCCAGTCGTTGCTCATGTTCCAGATGATAATGGGCGCGAGTCCGATGGTGGAACCGGCGATCGCGGCAACGGCGAAGCGCGTCCAGAACCGCTCCGGCATCTGTCCCCGGCATTGCAGGATCAGGGCGTGGATCAGGGCCAGGGCGAGGAAGGTGAGCATCATGTACTTGGCGAGGATGCCCACGGCCATGCACACGGCGAGGATGACGAAGGGAATGTTGGAGACCGGCAGGTCGGGTTCGTTGCGCGTGGCCGCCGCAAGGGCGAAGAAGGCCACGGTCCAGCAGAAGATGAGCGGGCAGTCCGTGGTGGCCAGGATGCCCAGCGCGTTGAGCATGGGCATGGTCGCCGCCGCGAACAGCACGAAAATGGCGAGCCTGTATTCCCGCCACACCCTGGACACGCCGATGTAGAGCGCGGCCTGGATGCCGGCCATGCCCAGGATGGACCCGAAGCGCACGCCGAGTTCGGTGTTTCCGAAAACCTTGGTCCACAGGGTGATGACCCAGGCGATGAGCGGCCCCTTGGAATAATAGGATAATTGCGGCCGCCGAATCCAATCCCAGTACTGGGCCTCGTCCTGTACCAGGTTCAGTTGGCCCGAGGCCACGAACCAGTAACGCACCGCAAAGGATGCCAAAATGATGAAAAAGGCGAGGACATCAAGCCTGGGAGTATAGGTATCGCGGGGCATGGTCATAACCGGCACCCAATATATTATTCGGTGAAGAGAGGCAAGAAAGAAGGGCGCGGCATCCCGATTGCCGCGTTGTGAAATCAGTTGCGGGAGTCGTCTCCGACGGATTTGCCGGGCAATTCCGTCGCGGGCGGGCGGTGTTTATTCGGCCTCGAAGCGGATCAGGTTCGCGTGGCCTGTGTCGAGGGTGGAGGCGTGGCTGAAGCCGTGGGGTTCGACCAGGGCGCGGACGTCCTCCTCGGAGAGGCGGGAGTGGAGCGGCGGCCCGAAATTGGCCTCGACCTTTTTGCATTCGAGCACGGCCAAAGTGGAGCCGGGACGCAGAAGGCGGTGAAATTCACGGAACATTTCCGCCGCGCGGTCACGAACCTTCTTGATGTGCAGGACGGTGGACAGGAAGATCACGTCCACGGAGTGCGGTTCGATGGGCAGAGGGGCGGTGATGTCGGCGGCAAATGCGGTGATGGGGGCCTCGCCGGGACGGGCGGGCAGCTTGTTGAGGGCGTCCGTCGAGATGCGGATGTTGTCCACGGCGATGATCGCGCCAGTCTCGCCGAGCAGCGGCGCGGCGTACAGGGAATATTCCCCGGCCCCGCACCCGGCGTCCAGGAAGACCTGGCCGGGCTTCAGGTCCAGATGCGCAAAGACGGCGGCAGGCTCCTGCAACCAGAAACTTGTCGGCCCATACCCCTTGCGGGGAGCTTCGTTTTCTTGCGGAATTTTCGTGTTACTCATTTTAATATAGTAAAACTGTTCAGCAAGCCCGTCAAAGAAATGAGTTTCCGTCCGCCGAAGGCGCATCAAAAAGTTTGGGAAAAGAGAGGGATGGGGGTCCGGGGGAAGGGAGAGAAACAACCCTTTTCAAAGGGTTTTTCTCTCCCTTCCCCCGGCCGCCGGAGGCTGCCCTACTTCCACGGCTCCATGAAGGAGTCGCTGGAGCGGCCGGATTCGATGTGCGAGATGAGGGCGGAGCCGAATATGGCGGCGTCCATGAGTCCCTCGAACTGTTCGAGTTGATCGGGATGCTTGATGCCGAAGCCCAGGGCTATGGGGATGTCGAAGACTTCCCGCGCCTCGGCGAGTTTTTCCTTGATGCGTGCGGGCAGGGCGTCGCGCTGTCCGGTGGTGCCGAGCACGGAGACGAAGTAACAAAATCCCGCTGCGCCCTCGGCGTAGAGCGCCATGCGTTCCTTGGAGGTGTTCAGGCCGATCAGGGGAACGAGGGCGACGCCGTGCGGTTCGACGGCATCCTTGACGAATTGGGATTCCTCGTGGGGCATGTCCGCGACGATCAGGCCGGAAACTCCGGCCGCTTCGCAGTCCTTGCCGAATTTATCCAGACCGTATTGATAGATGGGGTTGAGATAGCCCATGAGCAGCAGGGCAGCCTTGAATTGCCCCTTGCGCTTTCGCAGCTCGGTGAGAATCCAGGCCAGGTTGACGCCGTCCGCGAGACATTGGAGGGACGCCTTTTCCACGACCGGACCGTCGGCCACCGGGTCGGAAAAGGGCATACCGATCTCGATGACGGACGCGCCAGCCGCGTCCAGTTCTTCAAGTTCTTTCCAGAATTGCTCGCGGTCCGGGAACCCTGCGGGCAGGAACGGAATGAGCCCAACCTTCCCCCTGGCCTTGGCCTCTTCGATTTTTATCTGCATTGCATTCATATTGTACACCTTGTCTGCGCGCCCGCCTTGCGCGGAGCGCACCCATAAAGTTTTGGAGCTTCCCAAGAACCTTTTTCTAAAGGTTCTTGGGCCGTCGAAGACGCCTCACCGGCGAGGTCCCGTCGTAGACACGCCCCGGCGGCATCCTGCCGGAGGCCCTCACAGGATCTCATCGAGTATCCCCAAATCCTTGTCGCCCCGCCCGGAGAGGCAGACGAGCACCGATTGGCCCTGGAGCTTGTCCCTGTTCTCTATGGCGTAGGCCACGGCGTGGGAGGATTCCAGGGCCGGGATGATGCCTTCGCGCCGGGACAGGACCTTGAAGGCGTTGATGGCCTGGGTGTCGTTGATGGTCGTGTAGTCGACCCGGCCGATGGCATCGAGGTGGGCGTGCTCCGGGCCGACGCCGGGATAGTCCAGGCCTGCCGCGACGGAGTGGGAGGGCTCGATCTGGCCTTCCGGGGTCTGCAACAGCTTGGTCTTCATGCCGTGCAGCACACCTTCGGTGCCGTGGTCGATGGGCGCGGAGCTGTAGCAGCCCGGCTCGCCGGTGCCTGCGGCTTCCACGCCGACCAGCTTCACGGATTCGTCGGGGACGAAGTTGTGAAACATGCCGATGGCGTTGGAGCCGCCGCCCACGCAGGCCACGACCACATCGGGCAGTTTGCCCTGGTTGCGGGTCATGAACTGCTCGCGCGCTTCCTTGGAGATGATCTGCTGGAATTCGCGGACCAGGGTGGGGAAGGGATGCGGCCCGGCGGCGGTGCCGAAGCAGTAGTGGGTGGTCTCCTGGTCGGAGAGCCAGCGTCTGAGGGCCTCGTTGATGGCGTCCTTGAGGGTCTTGGTGCCCGACTCGACGGCGATGATTTCCGCTCCCATGAGACGCATTCTGTTGACGTTCGGGGCCTGGCGGACCACGTCGGTGGCGCCCATGTAGATGACCGCCTTCATGTCGAGCATGGCGGCGGCTACGGTGGTGGCCACCCCGTGCATTCCCGCGCCGGTCTCGGCCAGGAGCACCTTTTTGCCCATCATTTTGGCCAGGAGCCCCTGGCCAAGGGTGTTGTTGATCTTGTGCGCGCCCGAGTGGTTGAGGTCCTCGCGCTTGAGCCAGAGGTCGAGGCCGAGGTCCCTGGAGAGGTTCGGGCAGTAGGTGATGGCCGAGGGACGGCCGACGTTTTCCTTGAGCATGGCCGCGAAGCGGCTCTGAAACGCCTCGCTCGGGAGGATGGTTTCCATGGCCTCTTCGAGCTCTATGAGCGGCGGCATGAGCAGTTCGGGGATGAACTGCCCGCCGAAGTCGCCGAAGTATCCTTTTTTCATGATGAATCCTTATTCCAATTCCGCGAGAATCCGGAAGACTTCCCGCAGTTTGGTTTCGTCCTTGATGCCCGGCGCGCTTTCCACGCCGGAATTGAAGTCCAGGCCAGGAGGATCCGCAGCCAGGGCAGCCTTGAGGTTGCCCGGCCCGAGTCCGCCAGCGAGGAACCAAGGTGTATGTATTTCAACGTGTTGCAGATTAGCGAGATTAATGGACTTGCCGGTTCCGCCCTGGCCTTTCGCGCCTGCGTCCAGAAGGAAGTGGCCGCAGAC
Source organism: Pseudodesulfovibrio thermohalotolerans (assembly GCF_021353295.2). Taxonomy (NCBI): domain Bacteria; kingdom Pseudomonadati; phylum Thermodesulfobacteriota; class Desulfovibrionia; order Desulfovibrionales; family Desulfovibrionaceae; genus Pseudodesulfovibrio; species Pseudodesulfovibrio thermohalotolerans. The sequence continues at coordinate 1,055,736 of NZ_CP120635.1, forward strand.
CTCACTATAGGCTTCCAGGTCGTGCGCCAGCGCATGGGGCGAGGGATAGGCGTCGGGCCAGAAGGCCCGGATGACCCGGTCGGGGCCGATCTTCCAGCAGAAGATCGTGTCCTGGCCGCCGTGCAGCTGGGCCGCGTGCAGCCCGCATCGGTCCATGGTTTCGAGGATTTCGTCGACGGTCTGGTCGACGAACACGCCAACCTTGGAGACCTTGCCGGTCTTGACCGAGGCCACGAAATCCGGATCGGCGTTGCGCGGGCTTTTCTCGTGGAAGATGAAGCCGAGCAGGTCAACGCCCAGTTCGACGCAGAGTTCCACGTCTTCCATGCGGGTCATGCCGCAGACCTTGACCAGGGGGCGTGTCATTTTAGCGGACTCCCGCCAGCTCGGCCAGCATGGCGCCGGGGTCGTCGGCCTCCATCAGCGATGTGCCGACGAGTATCGCGTCGAAGCCCAGCCCGGCCATTTCCTCCACCTGGGCGCGGGTGGACACGCCGCTTGCGCATATCCACAGCTCGCCGTCCCGCTTCTGTTTGATGAAGCGGCGGCCTTGGTCCAGGGAGGTTTCCAGGGTGTCCAGGTCGCGGTTGTTGACCTGGATGACGTCGGCTCCGGCCTCGCGGGCGCGGTCCAGGTCCGCCTGGTCGAATATTTCGACCACAGGGGTCAGGCCGGGCATCCTCGCGATGTCGACGAGCTGCTTCAGGTGGGCGGCGTCGTCGCACATGCGGGCGATGAGCAGCACGGCGGAGGCCGGGCTGGAGGCGGTCATGGCCACCTGGAGCGGATCGATGACGAAGTCCTTGCGCAAAAGCGGCAGTCCCGGCCCGTTCATCATGAAGAGGAAGTCGGGGGTGCCCTTGAAGAACTTGTGTTCGGTCAGTACGGAGATGGCCGCCGCGCCGTTTTCGGCATAGGCGTCGGCGAAATCCAGGGGGTTGGCGTTTTCGCGCAGCATTCCCCTGCTCGGGCTGGCAGGTTTGAACTCGGCGATGATCGCGCCCGGCCCCTTGGCCTTGATGGCGCCGATGAAGGAGGGGCGTTCGCCCCGGAAGGCGGCGGGAATGCGTCCCGCCGCGAAGTCCTTGTGCAGCGACTCGATTTCGAGCCGCTTGGCCTCACGGAATTTATTCAGCATAGGGGATTCCTTTTGTCAGTCCGGCATGAACCACGTCGCGGGCGATATCGGCGCATTCGGCCATGGTGCCCTTGTCCAGCAGATTCAGGCACCCTGCCAGATTGAGGGCCACCATGTCCATCATGGCCTCCGGCCCCTTGCCCGCCAGGATGGCCCGGAGCTTGTCCACGGCGTCCTCTTTGCCGGTGACGCGCACGTCCTCCGGGGAATGGCGCGGGAAGCCCAGGGTGCCGGGGTCGACCACTGCCTTGTCCATGCGGCCGTCGTCGATGATGTAGCCTCGGTTGACGCCCCAGGTGGTCAGCTCGTCGAAGCCGCCCGCGCCTGCGAAGATGAGGGCGCGGCGCACGCCGGTCAGGAGCAGGGTCTCGCCCATGAGGAACAGCCGTTCGGGATCGCCCACGCCGATGAGCTGGTGCGACGGGCGGACCGGATTGAGCAGCGGCCCCATGAAGTTGAACAGGGTGCGAACGCCTAGCTGCCTGCGCACGGGCATGATGTGCTTGAAGGCCGGATGGTAGGACGGGGCGAACAGGAAGGCGAAATTGTATTTCGCGAGGCCCGCCGCGGCTTCCTCCGGGGTCTGTTCCAGCGGGATGCCCAGCCCTTCGAGGGCGTCGGCCGAGCCGCAGGAGGACGACTGGGCGCGGTTCCCGTGCTTGGCCACGGTGCAGCCCATGTCCGCGAGGAACAGGGAAACGGCCGTGGAGTTGTTGAAGGAATGCTGGCCGTCGCCGCCGGTTCCCACGGTGTCGAAGATGGGGTTGTCCGGAGTGGCCTTGATGCCGGGGATGGTCCGCGCCTGCGCCAGACAGGCGCGCACGCCAGCGGCCAGGTCCGTGGAGTCTTCGCCCTTGGCGCGCAATCCCATGAGGAACGCTCCGGATTGGGCATCGGTCAGGTTGCCGGACATGAGTTCGGCGAACATGAAGTCCGCCTGATCGTCGGTCAGGGCGTGTTTCTGGGCCAGTATTTCAAGTATTTCGGCTATGGTCATAGTCTTATCCTTTTATTTTGAGGAAGTTTGCGAGGAGCTTGGGGCCTTCGGGGGTGAGGATGGATTCCGGGTGGAACTGCACGCCGTGCCAGGGCCGGTCCTTGTACCGCAATCCCATGACCTCGCCCTGTTCGGTGCGGGCTGTGACCTCGATTTTGTCGGCGGCCTTCTCAGCCGGGACGATGAGGGAGTGGTAGCGGCAGACCGTGAACGGGGAGGGCAGCCCTTCGAACACGCTCCGGCCCTCGTGGAAGACCTCGGAGGTCTTGCCGTGCATGATCCGCCCGGCGCGTTCAACGGGCGCGCCCGCGAAGTGGCCCAGGGTCTGATGCCCCAGGCAGACGCCGAGCACCGGCGTTTCCTTGGGGAGCCTGGCCAGGAACTCCAGGCAGAAGCCCGCGTTCTCCGGATTGCTCGGTCCGGGTGAGAGGCAGACGCGTTCCAATTCGCCGCTTTCGGCCAGCTCCAGGACTTCTTCCCGGTCGTTGCGGATGACCACAGGGTCGGCATCGAGCTGCTGGAACGCCTGCACCAGGTTGAAGGTGAAGGAGTCGAAATTATCGATCAGCAAAAACATCGGTGCCTCCCTTGCCGGTGATGACTTCGAGGATCACACGGGCCTTGTTGTTGCATTCGACCCATTCGGCCTCGGGGTTCGAATCGTAGACGATGCCCGCGCCCGCCTGCCAATGGCAGACGTTGTCCCTGATCCACATGGAGCGGATGGTGATGCCGGTGTCGAGGCTGACCTCGCCGTCGTCCAGGCCTATCCAGCCTATGCAGCCCCCGTAGGGGCCGCGCGCTTCGGGTTCCAGCTCGGCGATGATCTCCATGGCCCGGATTTTGGGCGCGCCGGACAGGGTCCCGGCCGGGAAGGTGGCCTGGAGCACGTCCACGCCGTCCAGTCCGTCCTTGAGTTCGCCTTCCACGTAGGAGGTCAGGTGCATGACGTGGGAGAACCGTTCCACGTTCATGAATTTCTCCACGGTCACCGTGCCGGGTTTGGAGATGCGGCCCAGGTCGTTGCGGCCAAGGTCCACAAGCATGACGTGTTCGGCCCGTTCCTTGGGATCGGCCAACAGATCCTCTTCCAGGCGGATATCCTCCTTCTCGGTCTCCCCGCGCCAGCGGGTGCCCGCGATGGGGCGCACTTCGAGGCTGCCGCGCGCGGAGCGGACCATCATTTCGGGCGATGAGCCGAGCAGAGTGGTCCCGCAGGTCTTGCCCATGGAGGGGCAGTCCGGGAATTTCATATAGAACATGAACGGCGATGGGTTGGCCTGGCGGAGCCTGCGGTAGATTCTGAACGGCTCGTCGGGCAGGGGCACGGAGAACCGGGTGGACAGGACCACCTGGATGCATTCGCCCTCGGCGATAAGCTCCTTGCACCGCGCGACCCCGGCCATGTATTCCTCTTTGCCGGGGTGCACCTCGGGCGCGCCGGTTTCGGGAGCGGTCAGGTCGGCCCCCCATTGGATCGGAGCGGGTATGGGCGTGGCTCCTTCGTCCAGGGAGAGGTAGCAGCAGGAGTGGCGCAGATGGTCGAAGAGAACCATCTGGCCGGGCAGGACCAGGCACGCCTCGGCGTCCTCGGGCCTGCATACGTCTTTCAGTTTGCGCTCGAACATCCCGGCCACACCGTAGCCGAAGTAGCCGTAGAGGCCGCGCGTCAGGCCGGGCAGCCCGTCGCGGCCCACGGCCGGGGAGGCGCCGGTGGCCTCCTGCTCGATGGAGAGATGTTTGACGACTTCCTTGATCCCGGCCAGGAAGTCCATGCCCTCGAACTCCTTGAGGGGCGAGAGCCTTTCGTCGGAGGCCTCGACGACCAGCTTGCCGTCCACGGGGTGGAGCATGAGGCGGTAGTCGAAGGCGATGAGGGAGTAGCGGCCGAGCCGCCCGTCCACCTCGGCGGATTCCAGGAGAATGCCGGGTTGGTCGCCCACAAGTCCCATGTAGAGGGAGATGGTGGTTTGCACGTCGGCAGGCATCCATTTGCCGTGCTGCGTGAGGGGTATTTTCTGCATTGCGTATCCTTCGCACTCCTCGCGCGCGGAGCGTGCGCTCCACTCACAATCGTGCCGGTTTTGGCTGTTCGTTAATGATATGGCCTAGGTATGACCTGCCATCCCTTGATCTTCTTGTGGTTTTCCCATTTCTTTCACGTACCGTTCATCATGTTCTCCTTCAAAATAAAGCCGCACCCTTGGTCGGGGTGCGGCTTCGGTTACAGGTGTAATCGTGTGCCCGGCGAAACGCCGCACCCCATCAATAAGATTCTTCGTTGCGCCACCACCACTGGGCCCGATCGGCCAGCAGGTCGAGATCGCCGCCGGCGGCCAGGCTGAGATAGGACATGAACTTGCGGCTTACTTCCTGCAAAAACGGGTTGGCCTCGGAGATGATCTCGAAGAGTTCCATGTCCTGGGTCAGCATTTTCGCGGCCGAGTCAAGTCTGCGCCGGAAGGATGGAGTGACGTAATTGCGGATGCTCTCCACATCCCGGGCCGCGGCCAGGAAGGCCACGGTGGAGGTATAGTTCAGGCCCTGGATGTAGGCCATGGCCCGGTCGTGCTCCTCCGGGTCGGAGGCGAAACAGCCGTAGCCGCAGCGGGTGAACAGGTCGGCCACCAGGGCCGCGGCGTCCGCGTCGCGGTCGCGGCCGGGCATGACCGCCACTCTGGGCTCGAATCCGTCGGGAACCACGGGGCCGAACAGGGGGTGGGTGCCCACCACCGGCCCCTCGTACCGGGCCGTCATGGCCTTCACCGGCATGATTTTCACGGAACCCACGTCGCAGAGGATGGTCGGCGCGGCAAGCATCGGCAGCATTCGGTCGAGCACGGCGTCCATGGCCGTGACGGGCACGCTGAGCAGGAGCAGGTCGCATCCGTCGAGGGCAGCGCGCACGTCTTCGTCCGAGGAGCCCCGGTCCAGGCTCGTAACGTTCAGGCCGAGTCCGGCGAAGTCCGTCGAGAAGCGGCCGCCCATCTGCCCGTTCGCGCCCACGACGGCTATGTTGTGTATTTCCGTTGCCATGATTTCTATCTGTCCTTGCGGGTTAGCCGACGATCTTCTTCCACTCGTCGAAGAAGCCCGGGAAGGATTTGTTGACGCATTCGGGGTTGTCGAGCGTGGTTTTGGCTCCGGCCAGTTCGAACAGGGTCATGGCCATGGCCATTCTATGGTCGTTGTAGGTCTTGAACTTCACTTCGCTGTCGCGGGGCGGACGTCCCGGGCGGATGGTGAGCGAATCGTCGGACGCCTCAGCCTCGCAACCGGCGCGCGTCAGCTCGGCGGCGCAGGCCGCCAGCCGGTCCGTCTCCTTGAGGCGGAGATGGGCCACGTTGTCGATGGTCGTCGGCGTGGCGGCGAAGGCGGCCACGGCGGCCACGGTGGGAACCAGGTCGGGGCAGCGGCCCATGTCGACTCTTATGCCGCGCAGTCTGCTCGGCTCCACCAGGATGCCGTTGAAATTGACTTTGATGGAGGCTCCCATCTGGCTGAGGATGTCCATGATCGCCCGATCGCCCTGAAGGGAGTCGGCGGCCAAGCCTTTGAGGAGCACCGGGCGCGAACCCACTGTCCCGGCGGCGAGAAAATAGCTGGCGTTGGACCAGTCTCCCTCGACCATGTAGCCGGTGTTCTCGTAGCCGGTCGGCTTGACGATGAAGCGGACCTGGCCGGGGGTCACGCCCTTGATCGAACGCCACGGCACTTCCTTCCAGGCGCGGTCTTCCTTGATCTCCACGGCGAATCCTGCCTTGAAGTCCTCCATGATCCGCAGGGTCAGGGCGACGTAGGGCCAGGACACGGCCTTGTCACCGGTCACCGCGATGGTCGTCTCGTGGTCGGCCATGGGCGCGCCCAGGAGCAGGCCGGACAGGTACTGGCTGCTTTCCTCAAGGGTGATGTCCACGCTCTTTTTTCGGTATCCCCCGGCGGTCATGACGAAGGGGAGGAAGCCCTTTTCCCCCTCGAAATCGAATTTGGCTCCCAGGTTCGACAGGGCGTCGGTCAGCTCGGCCATGGGGCGCTCGTGCATACGCGGCGCGCCGTGAATCCGGAAGACGCCCTTGCCAGCGGCGGCCACGGCGGTCATCAGACGGCAGGTGGTCCCGGACTCGTGCATGAACAGCTCACGCGGCTCCTCGTCCTTGTGCTTGCCGTCCGCGTTGGCCCCCTTGGGGCCGTCCTCCATGCCCGTGACAACCAGCTTGCCGTCCTTTTCCTCAATGGCGGCTCCGCAGGCGGTCAGGCAGTCGCGGGTGCGGGTAATGTCGTCGGAGTCGAGGACCGAGCTGATTTCGGACACGCCTTTGGCCAGGGCGGCGGCGATCAGGGTGCGGTGGGAGAGGGACTTGCTGGCCGGAGCATTGACGATGATCGGATCCTTGGTCATTGGATTTCCTCCTGAGTGGGGTAGGTGCCCAGCACGCGCAGTGTCAGGCATTGGTCTCGGATGTCGCCCAGCACGTCTTCGTATCTTTCGCCGCCCAGATCGCAGGCCAGGTCGGCGAAGAAGACGTATCGCCATTTCTCGCCCCGGTAGGGACGGGATTCGAGCTTGGTTACGTTGATGCCCTGGTGGGCCAGGGTGGTCAGCACACGGGCCAGCGCGCCCGGTCGGTTGGGCGTGGTGAAGAGTATGGATGTCTTGTCGCGCCGGTCCTCTTGGGATGGGGCCGCCCCGATGATGATGAACCGGGTCCAGTTGTCCGGCAGGTCCTCGATGGATTCGGCCAGGACGTTCATGGCGTGCATGTCCGCCAGCTTGCGGTGGCCGACCACGGCGGCGGCTTTTTTGCCTGCCACCACTTCGGCGGCTTCGGCCGTGGATTCCATGGGGATGGTCGGCACGTCGCGCAGGTGGGAGTGGAGCCATTCCCGGCACTGGCCCAGGGGCTGCGGGTGGGAGTAGATGACCTCGACGTCCTCGACGCGCTCGGCCCGGGAGATGAGGCAATGGCTGATGCGGCTGAAGACCTCGGCCTGGATGTAGACCTTGTATTTCATGAACAGGTCCACCACCTGCCCCACGGTGCCCTCAATGGAGTTTTCGAGCGGGATGACTCCCAGCTCGGCCCCTTCCTCGGCCACGGCCCGAAAGATCTCTTCAAAGTTGTTCTTGGGGGTCAGGGAGGCGGACGAACCCATGTGCTCGACCGCCGCGAAATAGGAGAATGTGCCTTCCGGGCCGAGATAGACCACCCGTTCGGGCCGCTGGAGGTGGCGCGACGAGCTCATGATCTCGCGATAGATGGTGCGCAGGTGCTTGTCCGGCAACGGGCCGGGCGAGGAGTTGGCGATCTTGTCCATCACCTCCTGCTCGCGGAACGGCTTGTATATGGATTCGCCCTTGGCCGCCTTGTAGCGGCCGACGCTCAGGGACAGCTTGGCCCGCTGGTTGAGCAGGTCCACGATCCGCTTGTCCAGCGTGTCGATGGAATCCCGCAGTTCCCCGAGATCGGGAATGTCGTTCCTGTCTTTCGTGTCAGCCATGTCTTCTCCAGGAGTGCCTTCGGGCATCTCGGCCCCTCGGCAACGGGTTCTTTCTCGGACCCTTCCAATACGTGTTTTCGAGCGGGGTTGCGTTATTTCATATAATAATGCGTCATCGAACGCTTTTTCTCAATCCCCGCGTCCCGTTAATCTTCAAGGGAGTTCGGAAAATGGGGTGCCTAGCCTTCCTTGATCTCTTCCTTGATGCGCATACCGAAGTGGCGTCCGGCCTCGTCGGTGCGGACGAGGATCTTGTCGCCGACCTTGAGCGTGACGACGGATACGGGTTCGCCCTTGTCCGTGACCACGCGGATGGTCTCGGCGTTTTGCAGGAAAACCTGGCCGGTTTTGGTCCCGTTCGCGGTCTTGGTCTCCGCGGTGATGAGCAGCATGGGCCTGACCTCGACCTTGACGCGGCCCACGGTTGCCAGCGAGGTGGTCCCGTCCGCGCTCACAATGAGCACGTCCACGCCTGCCGCGAGTTCTTCGAGGTAGGTGGTCTTGTCGCCGGGCATCTGGGCGTAGGCGTGAACCGCGCCCGCATTGATCCGGAAAGGCCGAGCGGCCACATAGGGGTTGGATTCGGTCTCGGCGTGGACGAGGAAGGAAAAGGCGCTGGAGTTGCCGATGAGCATTCCCTGGCCTTTCTTCAGCATGGAGATGGTGTCCACGCAGACGCGATGGCCCAGACCGGTGGGCTCGATGGCCGTGATTGTGGCGGTTTGCAGTTCCATGGTTCCCTGGGAGAGTTTGAGTTCGGCGACGATTCGCTTCAGGTCGGCTCCGCCTTCGGGCAGGACCACGATGGTGTCGCAGCCGCGTTCGAGGATTCCGGCGGCGAGCACGGCGCGGTCCAGGGATTCGCACTCCAGGGCCAGAGAATCGACCTGGGCCAGGATGTTTTCCACGGGGATGATCTCCCATCCCTTTTTGAGAACCACGTCCTTGCCCGCCTTGATCTCCTTGACCGTGGCGTCTTCATCGGCCTTTTCGGTCAGCTCGACGACGGGCATGTCCTCGGGGGTGATGACGGTGACGCGGCCAAGTGCCCTGACGGCCTCTGCATGGTCCTTTTCGACCATGACGGCGTCAACGCCGGATTCGAGTGCCAGGGTGACCAGGGTTTTGTCGAAGGGAACGGATTTGAAGATGATTTTTTTCATGGCTGCTTCGCTATGCGTTGAGGTGGTTGAGGGCGGCCTCGACGGATTCGTCGTTGTGCACGACCATGTTCAGGGCCTCGACCAGACGGGTGGGGTTGTCGTGCTGGAAGACGTTGCGTCCCACGGACAGGCCCGCGCCTCCGGCTTCCAGGGAGTCATGCACCATCTGGAGGAACGCCTCGGTGCTGTCGAGCTTGGGGCCGCCCGCGATGACCACGGGGATGCAGCAGGCGTTGCACACGCGGGAGAACGAGTCGATGTCGCCGGTGTAATTGACCTTGACCACGTCCGCGCCCAGTTCGGTGCCCACGCGGGCGCAGTGGGCCACGATCTCGGGGGCGTATTCATTCTTCACCTTCGGGCCTCGGGCGTAGACCATTGCCAGGAGCGGGATGCCCCAGTTGGATGCGTCGGAGGCTATTTTCCCGAAATCGTTAAGCATGGCGGCTTCGGTTTCATCGCCGAGGTTGCAATGGATGGACACGGCGTCCGCGCCGAGCCGGATGGCGTCCTCCACGGAGGCGACCAGGGATTTTGCGTTGGGGAAGGGAGAGAGGGAGGTGGAGGCGGAGAGGTGGACGATGAGGCCGATGTCCTTGCCTTCGGCGCGGTGGCCGCAGCGGACAAGGCCCTTGTGCTCAATGACGGCGTTGGCCCCTCCGTCGACGACCTTGCCTACCGCCTCGCGCATGTCGACCAGTCCGTCGATGGGGCCGACTGTCACGCCGTGGTCCATGGGGACGATGATGGTCCTGCCGGTGTTGCGGTTGAAGATGCGCTCCAACCTGATGGCTTTTCCGATGTGCATGTTGTTTCTCCTCTGAAGTTGGTTCCCTCAAGGAGCCGGGCTGGACCGGCGACCGGTGCAAAAAAACAAGGGCCGCCGGCTTTCGCCCGCGGCCCTTGAAGAAGTTTTCTATCGGTTGTGTGATCCACCAAAAGGTTACACAGCGCCTCTTCCAAGCCCGCGAGCGTGGCTATACCAATACCAAAAGTAAAAGTTGGAAAAGTATGCGGTGGTAACGATGGAGGTCTTCATGGCTTTTAGAGCTACACCTCTAGGGCCGATCTGTCAACAAAAACATATGTTACGATTTCAGGTAGATAGCGTTATATGTATTATAAAAGTGCGACCGGCGGTCATTTTTGTTTGATTTAACATTTTTTTACAAATTGACAATTTTGGTGCATTTTTTACCATGCAAAAATGTACTTTATGACAAAAATGAAAAAATATACTCATTTTGAAACGGTCGAAAGTGGCGATTTTACATGGATAGCAACAAAAAACGCAATTGGCACGACTCTTGATAGAAAGGAGGCAGGTTAGAAACGCTTTCCATTCAAAGAGGAGTATCGCAATGTTTTCGAGAAAGTCCCCGACCCATGTTTCCAAGAGGCTCGCCATCGGCGCGGCCGTATTGGCGGCAGCCCTGGCCCCTTCCTTTGCCTACGCTCAGGATGTGGAGCTGCTCACCCAGTCCAACGCCAACATCCTTTGGACGCTCATCGCCGCCTGTCTGGTCATGATTATGCAGGCCGGATTCGCCTGTGTCGAGGCCGGATTCACCCGGGCGAAGTCCGCTGGCAACATCATGATGAAGAACTTCCTGGACTTCGCGGCGGGGTCCATCGTCTTCTTCCTGTTCGGTTTCGCCGTCATGTTCGGCCTGGATGCGGGCGGGTTCATCGGAACCTCCGGCTACGCGCTGAGCGGCGTGGCCGAGGGCGACATGATGTGGACCTACACCTTCTGGTTCTTCCAGTCCGTGTTCGCCGCCACCGCCGCCACCATCGTTTCGGGCGGCATGGCCGAGCGCACCAAGTTCGGCAGCTACATCGTCGTGTCCATCGTCATCTCCGGCCTGATCTATCCCATGTCCGGCCACTGGGCGTGGGGTTCCCTGTGGTTGGGCGATGACGGCGCCGGTTGGCTGGAAGCTCTCGGCTTCTGCGACTTCGCCGGTTCCTCCGTTGTCCACTCCGTGGGCGGCTGGATAGCCCTGGCCGGAGCTCTGGTGCTCGGTCCGCGTATTGGCAAGTATTCCGAGGACGGAAAGGCCAAGGCCATCCCGGGCCACAACATCCCGTTGGCCGGTCTGGGCGTCTTCATCCTGTGGTTCGGCTGGTTCGGCTTCAACCCCGGTTCCACCACCACCGCCGACGACACCATCGGCCTGATCGCCATGAACACCTCTCTCGCGGCCTGCGGCGGCACCCTTGGAGCCATGTTCATCTCCTGGCTCCGCTACGGCAAGCCCGACATCTCCATGACCATGAACGGCGCGCTGGCAGGTCTGGTCGGCATCACCGCCCCCTGCGCCACCGTCACTCCCGGTCCTTCCATCATCATCGGCCTGGTGGCCGGCGTGCTGGTCGTCATGTCCATCGAGTTCATCGACAAGGTTCTCAAGATCGACGATCCGGTCGGCGCGGCTTCGGTCCACGGCGTCTGCGGCGCATGGGGCACCATCGCCTGCGGCCTGTTCAATACCGACGGCGGTTTGTTCTTCGGTGGCGGTATGGGGCAGCTCGGCGTGCAGCTTGTCGGCGTGGGCACCTTCTTCGTCTGGGCCTTTGGCTGCGGGTTTATCCTCATGAGCATCGTCAAGGCGATCTTCGGCATCCGCGTGACCAAGGAAGAGGAGCTTAAGGGGCTGGACATCGCGGAGCACGGCTCCGAGTCCTACAACGGCTTCCAGCTCTTCAGCAACGAGTAGTCGAAGCGCAACCAAAGATCATTCAAGGAGAATAATAAAATGAAGCTCATCATTGCATACATCAGGCCCGAAAAGCTCAACGACGTGAAGCAGGCCCTGTACGCCCAGGAAATCTACTCCCTGTCCGTGACCAACATCCTCGGCTCCGGACGCCAGAAGGGATTCACCGAGACCTATCGCGGCGTGCAGATGGAAGTGAACCTGCTCAAGAAGGTCCGTCTTGAAATCGGCGTGAACGACGATTTCGAAGCAAAGGCCGTCGAAGCCATCCTGTCCTCCGGGCAGACCGGCACCGAAGGCGACGGCGTGATCTTCGTGACCGAACTGACCAAGGCCCTGCGTATCAGGACCGGTGAGGACGGCATCCTCTAGAGCGGATTGCGACAATATAGCCGGGGCGGACCGATCGGGCCGCCCCGGCACAAAAGCGGCGACAACCACTCGGTACCATAAGCATAACGGCCGACAGGCGAGATATTTCAAGGTTGACCGCAGTGCCCGACATACTAGAGATCATTGAAAATCGCTTCCTGGTCACGCATTTCCAGCCCCAGGTCTCCCTCAAGCGGAAGGCGGTTGTGGGACTGGAGGCGCTGAGCAGGGGGTTCGACCCCCAAAGCGGAGATATCATACCTCCTACCCTGCTGTTCGAGCAGGCCCGGGACAGGGCATCCCGGCTCGCCCTGGACCGGGCCTGCCGAACTAGCGCGGCGGAGTCCTTCGCGGCTCTCCTGCGAAGGGACAAGGGGCTGATGCTCTCCATGAACATCGACGCCTCCTGCATCAACGAGGAGACGCGCGGTTCCTGCCATCTGCTCAATCTGGTCACCCGCTGCGGCATCAGTCCCGGCAATGTGATTATCGAAATCATCGAGTCCCGGTGCGAGGACATCGACGCCCTCATGGCCTTTGTCCGATTTTACAGGGAGCGCGGCTTTCTTATCGCGCTGGATGATGTGGGGGCTGGGTTCTCCAACCTGGACCGCATTCCATTGCTCAAGCCGGATGTCATCAAGCTGGACCGCACGCTCGTAAGCGCGGTGGACCAGCAATTCCACAAGTTGGAAGTGGTCCGCAGTTTCGTTCAGATGTCCAATCGGCTCGGCTGCCTGGTTCTGGCCGAGGGGGTGGAGACCGCCGAAGAGGCAATGTGCCTGCTCTCCAACGGGGTGGACGTGTTCCAGGGATTCTATTTCGCCCGGCCCGCCCCGGGGCTGGACGCAGTGCCCGGCATGGCTTCCAAGGTCGATGCGCTGGCCGAGCGGCATCGGGAAAAACGCACCCAGCAGATAGCCGACGCAAAGCGGCTGTATTCCAGTTACGATCTGACCGTGCTGACCATGTGCCAGTCACTGGCTGAAACGCCCGCCAAGGGCATGGCGTCGGCTTTGTCCGGTTTCGTCGAGACCTACGACACCGTGGAGTGCCTGTACGTCCTCGACATGCGCGGCAACCAGATATCGGACACGGTCTGCGACCAGGGCCGACTCAAGACCTGCAAGCGGTTTCTGTACGAGCCCGCCATGGCGGGTGCGGATCATTCGCTCAAGGAATATTTTCTGCCCATCCAGGCAGGGCTGGAGAAGTTCACCACCCGTCCGTACATCTCCCTGGCCTCCGGCAACCTGTGCATCACCATTTCGCACGTCTTCTACCACAAGAGCAGCGGCAGGCACCGCATCCTTTGCGTGGACATGTCTCGCGAGGAAGAGTCCGCCTGCGGCCGGTAAAGCCGGATCGCGCGGGCGGGGCGAAAGAAAAAGGGGAGAACCTTCCGGTCCTCCCCTGCGTAATTCAAAGCCGGTGCTCCGGCGTTACATATCCAGAATCTTCTTGGCGGTCTCGTCCATGATGTCGGTGATAAAGCCGATGCCGGTCTCGCGTTCGGTCTCGCGGTTGCCCGAGGCGATGTCCGCGCGGCTGATCTCGTTGAGCCGGAATTTGCGTGCGCCGCACATGAGCTGCTGCAGGGCTGCGGACAGCTTGTCCACGAGGCTCCAGATGCCCACCGCACCGAGGGGGATGTTCTTCATCTCGTCCGAGCCGACGTACTTTTCCACATCCTGGTAACAGGCGTAGATTTCCTCGGGGGTCTTGCCGTAATTGGAAACAGCGGCCGGGAGTTTGTCCCAGTTGCCGTGAACGGCCGCGCGGCGTTCGGGGAAGAGCGCGCCTTCGATGTTGGCGCCCAGGAAGCCGGGGATCATCATGGCGCGGCCCATACAGATAAGCTTGGTGTAGGGAGCGCCCATGGCCAGGGCCTTGAAGATGTTGCTGCCCTTGGCGAAGCCGCCGGCGAAGGACATATCCACCACGCGCTTGCCGCTCGCGGCCAGACGGGAGGCGTACTCGTGGGCCTTGGCGTGGAGTAGAATGGAGGGCACGCCCCAGCTTTCCATCATGTTCCAAGGGCTCATGCCGGTGCCGCCGCCGGAACCGTCCATGGTCAGCAGGTCGAGTTCGGCCTCGGAGGCGAACTTGATGGCCATGGCCAGGGCCTCCATGCCGTAGGAGCCGGTCTTCAGGGAGATGCGCTTGAAGCCGATCTTCCGCAGGTAGTTGATCGAGTTCATGAACTCGTCGCGTACCTGTTCGTAGGTCGACAGGTTCGTGTAACCCAGCCTGCTGTGCCGGGCGAAATGCTTGATCGATCCTTTGGCGTAGCCGTCCTTGACCTCGGCCTTTTCGGGATCGGGGTCGACCAAGTAGCCGCGCTCCTTGAGGAACTGGGCGTATTCGATGCTGGAAACTTCGATCTCGCCGCCGATGTCCTTGGCACCCTGACCCCATTTGAGCTCGATGATGACCTTGTCGCCGTACTTCTCGGCCACGTATTCGGCCACGCCGTTGCGGGTGTCCTCCACGTTCATCTGGACGATGATCGCGCCATAGCCGTCATAGTAACGCATGTAGGTGTCGATGCGGCGTTCCAGTTCGGGGGCTTTGCGGATGCGCCCGTTGCTGATCTCGGCGTTGCGGTCGACACCGACAACGTTCTCGCCGATGACGATGGGGGCGCCCACCAGGGCGCAGCCCACGGCAAAGGCGTCCCAGTACTTGGCGGCGATGAAGGTGGAACCCAGCGCGCCGGTCATGAAGGGCACCTTGCACTTGGTGATCTCATGCGCGCCGAAGGAGGTCTCCAGGTTGACGTCGGTGAAGAGCAGGTCGGAGTCGGTGTTGGCGGCGCCCATCGCTCCATAGTTCAGGCCCTGGATCCTGAGGGAATTGTAGGACACGCCCACATGGGTCGTGTTGCCGCTGCCCGCGGTAACCATACCGAAATCGCGGGGGTAGAGGATTTCGCGTCCGCGCATGGACGAGAGCCAGGTCTCGCATTTGCCCTGACAGTCCGCCCTGCACAGGGTGCAGAGACCGGATTCAATGGCGTTGCCGCGGTTGACGCTGCCGATGACGTCGTTGCTTTTAGGATAGTTGTTCATTCGAGCTCCAAATGGAATCAAGAGTAGGTTGAAATTGAACAAGTCTGTAATAAAGGTGAAAATCCCTAGCAGGAAGATGTAGGAAAGTCATTAAAAAATGCCATTTTTGGGCAACAAGAGGCTACAAAAATGTATTTTTTTATCTTTTTGTAATAAAATAGGGAACTGATGCGGAAGGAGCGGAGCCGTTTTGGACGGCGGTGCGCAGTGGCGGAACGCAGTGGTTTTGCGCCACAAGGGAGGCGGATGGGAAAAAGGGGGTGGGAGCAAAGCTCCCACCCCCATGGTCATGTCTGGCGTATGCCGGGCGTTAGATCTTGCAGGCGGTGCGCAGATCGGCCACGGCATCGGTGGCTTCCCAGGTGAACTCGGGAAGCTCGCGGCCGAAGTGGCCGTAGTTGGTGGTTTTGCGGAAAATGGGGCGGCGCAGCTTGAGCCGCTTCTGAATGTAGTAGGGACGCATATCGAAGACTTCGGTTACGGCCTTGGTCAACTGCTCGTCGGAGACCTGTCCGGTACCCCTGGAGCTGACGACGACGGACACGGGTTCCGCCACGCCGATGGCATAGGCGATCTGAACTTCGCACATGTCGGCCAGGCCGGACGCGACGACGTTCTTGGCCACATAACGGGCCATGTACGCGCCGGAGCGGTCCACCTTGGACGGGTCCTTGCCGGAGAACGCGCCGCCGCCGTGCGCGCCGGCGCCGCCGTAGGTATCGTTGATGATCTTGCGTCCGGTCAGTCCGCAGTCGCCCACGGGGCCGCCGATGACGAACCGGCCGGTGGGGTTGATGTAGGTTTTCAGGTGCTCGTCGATGAGTTCCTCGGGCAGGGACTTCATGATGACTTCCTGAAGGATGGCTTCCTTGAGGTCGGAATACGCGATGTTCTCGTCATGCTGAGAGGAGACGACCACGTTGTCGATGCGCACGGGCTTGCCGCTCTCGAACTGCACGCAGACCTGGGTTTTGCCGTCCGGGCGCAGGAAGTCGAGGATGCCCTCCTTGCGCACATAGGTCAGGCGGCGGGAGAGCTTGTGGGCGTAGTAGATGGGGGTGGGCATGAGCGTCGGGGTCTCGTTGGTGGCGAAACCGAACATCATGCCCTGGTCGCCCGCGCCCTGTTCCTCGGGCTTGGTGCGGTCGACGCCCTGGGCAATGTCGGGGGACTGCTTGTCGATGGACGAGATGACCGCGCAGGTCTGCCAGTCGAAGCCCATGGTGTCGGAGCTGTTGTAGCCGATGCCCTTGATGGTCTCACGGACGATGTCCGGGAAGTCGGCGAAAGCGGTGGTGGAAATTTCACCGGCGATGAAGGCCATCCCGGTGGTGACCAGCGTTTCACAGGCCACACGGGCGTTTTCGTCCTGGCCGATTATGGCGTCCAGGATGGCGTCGGAAATCTGGTCGGCGACCTTGTCCGGGTGGCCTTCGGTCACGGATTCGGAAGTGAAAAGGTATTTGCCTTCAATCTGCATCGGACCCTCCTTCAGGGATGCTGCTTGCTACGACAGGAAATCCTGGTTGATGAGCTCGCACTCAAGGATTTCGTCGACGGTGTTGTTCTTGCTGGCGATCACGACCCTGGGTTTGCGGGTCTTTGCTTCGTTTTCGTCCAGCCACATGTAGGCGGCGATAATCACGCGCTGTCCGACTCCGCCCTTGTGGGCGGCAGCCCCGTTCAGGCAGATCTCGCCGGGTGCGCCGGGGATGGCGTAGGTGGTCAACCGTTCGCCGTTGTCCAAATTGTAAACGTCCACCTGCTCATAAGGCAGCAGACCAACGGTTTTCATCAGTTTGGTGTCGATGGAGATGCTGCCCCGGTATTCCAGGTTCGCGCAGGTAATGGTGGCGCCGTGAATTTTGGCGCTCAGAAAACATCTTTGAGCCACGGTTATAATACCTCTAAGAGTATATTGTCGATGAGTCGGGCCTTGCCCATTTGCACGGCCACGGCGGCCAGCGCGTTGCGGGATATGGTCTCGACAGGGGAAATTTCGTCGGGGTCCACGATCTCGATATAGTCCACCACGCCCATGGGCAGGGCTGCGGCGTATTCATCGGTCAGGAACCGCTTCAGAGTTTCGGCATCGCGTTCACCGCCGCGGACCTTTTCCGCCAGCTTGAGCAGCCCCTTGCGGATGTTCGGGGCGGCGGCGCGCTCCGTGTCCGTCAAATAGGCGTTGCGGGAACTCAGGGCCAGGCCGTCCTCCTCGCGGACGATGGGTTGGCCGATGAGCCGGATCGGGATGTTCAGGTCGCGGACCAGACGGCGAAGGATGGCGAGCTGTTGCCAGTCCTTTTCGCCGAACACGGCCACTTCGGCCTGGGTGAGCATGAACAGCTTGGTAACCACCGTGCATACGCCCCGGAAATGGACGGGCCGGCTTGCCCCGCAAAGGTGTTCGCCGAGTCTCGGCGCTTCCACCCACGTGGCGTGGTTGTCCGCGTACATGGCTCCCGGTTCGGGCGCGAAGACAAGGTCAGCGCCGTGGGCTTCGGCCTTGGCGCAGTCGCTCTCGAAGTCGCGAGGGTAGGAGGAGAGATCTTCGTTCGCGCCGAACTGGGCCGGGTTGACGAAGACGGAGACCACCAGCCTGTCGCACTCGGGCCGCGCCCGGTCGATGAGGGAGGTGTGTCCGTTATGCAGGTAGCCCATGGTCGGGACGAGGCCGACGGCAAGGCCCTGCTTGCGCCAAGCCAGGCATTGGCGCTGCAATTCAGTCGGATTGGTGATGATTTTCATGGTTTGCCTCTGAGCTTGGTGAACAACTGACAGATTTGAGGTCGGGAGTCAAACAAAATGTTTATATCTGGATACATTGATATAGTTGGTTTGAGAAGGGCGGAAAGAGGAGTAAAAACAGGAGTTGTCACACTCGATTCCCCAAACTTTTGTTTGAGAAAAAACGGCCCTCGTAGTAGCCTGGCATATTATGAGGACAAATAAGGACATCTTCTCGGACCGGGCTACGTCGCTCACTCCCCAGGAGCTGATCGACTTCGAGCACACCATCAAGGACTGCATGGCGGAGTTCGTTCCCTTTTCCTCCTACAGCCTGTTCTTTCCCCGTGAACGATCGGACGTCATTCCCGACCCCGAGTTCCGCCGGGAGGACAACGAGCTGATTCTGCCCATGGTCTTCAAGGGCGAGATGATGTGCTATTTCATCGCCAAGGGCGTGCGGCTCAAGGCCCCGTCCACGGCCCCCAAATATCTCATGGCGCTGGCTTCGTCCGTGCTCGAAAAGCTGGCCCTGTACAAGAAGGCTGTCACCGACCCCCTCACCGGCCTGTATTCACGGAACTTTTTCTTCGAGGAATTGGAGCAGGCCATCGAGCAGGTTCAGGACTGTCTGTCCGCGGGCAGTTGCCGGGCGGCAGTGGAGGCCCGCGAGCCGGAAATCACCTTTTCCGGCACCTTCGGGGTCATCTTCCTCGACATGGACACCTTCCAGCCCATCAACGAGCGGTACGGCTACCTCAAGGGCGACGATATCCTGGGCGAAGTAGGGCGGCTGCTCCATCTGGTCTGCCCCAAATACACCACAGTGTCGCGCTTCGCCAACGACAAGTTCGCCATCCTGGTGCCTGACGCCAAGCCCCACGCATGTTTCCAGCTCTCCGAAGTCATTCGCTCGGGCCTGAACAAGCTTTCCTTCACCGACGACATCACCAACGACACCATCACCGTTTCCGGCAGCCTGGGCTATGTCTGTTATCCCCAGGGGCTGGAGGGCGCGCAGTTCCGGCGCACTTCGTCCGAGCAGGCGCGCATGATCGTCCGCAAGGCGCGCAAGGGCGTGGCCGTGGCCAAGGACCAGGGACGCAACCGGGTCTTCGGCTATGCCGACATCCTGTCCAAGGGTGGCCGGGTTCTCGAAATTTTGCCTATGAACCGTATGGTTGTCTCCCTGGGCGAAGCGTCCGGGGCCAAAGTGGGCCAGCGTTTCCTGGTGCGTTCGCCCAAGTCCGGCGGGATCGCTTCCGCCTCCCTGACAGAGGACGAGCGAATTTCCGGCCGCTATCCGGCCATGTACAAGGGCGAGGTGGTGCTGGTGGAAGTTCAGGACGACATCGCCTTTGCCGAGGCCCTGCATCTCGGCGACGCGGCCTGGTCCGTGGAGCCCGGCGACCGGCTCAATCTTATCGAAGGCGACGAGAGCCTGTTTTCCCCCGAACAGGAGATTCGGGACGACTCCATGCCGAGCCACGACGGGGCGACCCAGCTTCTTCGCTACGGCGAATTCGTTTCCTGGTTTTCCAAGGCCCGCCTCAAGCCGGAGTCCTTCGGCCTTTCCCTCATCCGCATACTGGATCAGCCTGAAGAGGGCGACCGCTATCGGGACGGCATGGATCACATGGCCCGCGACGTGGCCAAACTCGCCAAGGGCGTGTTCGGCGACTCGGCCACCGGAGGCCGGTTCGGTCTCAACGGCATGATTTTCTTCACGGATGGCGTGGATCGGCAGACCCTTATGGACCGTTCTCTCGAACTTGAAAAGGCGGCCCTCAGGACCCTCGGCCTCAAGCTCGCCGTGGGTTCGTCGCGTTTCCCCTTCCTCAATTTCGACCGGGCGGACATGCTTGAAAACTGCCGCATGGCACTGGAACACGCCCTGCTTTTGCCCGATCCCCGCGTGGCCGTGTTCGATTCCATTTCTCTCAATCTCTCTGCCGACCGCCGTTTCATGGATGGCGACATCTACGGGGCCATCGAGGAATTCAAGCTCGCCCTGCTCGACGACGACAACAATTTGCTGGCGCGGAACTCGCTCGGCATTTGCTACGCCCAGCTCGGCAAGTTCGAGGAAGCCCGCCACGAGTTCGAGCGGGTGGTGGAGCTGGACAAGGGCGATATCCTCGCCCTCTACAACCTGGGGTGGGCGAACCATCGTCTCGGTGACCTGGAGAGCGCGGAAAAAACGTACCGCCAGTGCCTCAAGGCTGAGCCGGGGCATGTCTATTCCCTCATGCGGCTCGGCTCCATCGAGGAAAAGGCTAATCATCTCAAGAAGGCCGCGACTCTCTACAGCAAGGCTGCCGAACAGCCCGGCGGCGAACGTATGGTCCTCCGGCCCCTGGCCCGGGTGGCCTATCGCCAGGGAGACATCGAGGGCACCCGCGAATATCTCCATCTGGCCCTCAACGCCGACCACAACGACCATCAGGCCATGCACATGCTCGCCAAGCTGTATCTCGATCAGGGCGAAGACCCGCAGATCGCCGAGGTCCTGGCGCGGCAGTCTTCGGCGCTGGCCCCGGGCGTGAGCGCCTACTGGGACACTCTTGTGGAAGCGCTAGAAGCCCAGGGGAAGGGCGAGGAAGCCGCCATCGTCGCCGCCCGCGCGGCGGGGTAGGTTCGCCTCCGGTGCAATCTGGCCGTTTGAAGCCTTTGGCGGCTGGGGGAAGGGGAGAAAACGTCTTTTGAGAAAAGGACGTTTTCTCCCCTTCCTTCATTTCTTCTATCCCTGAACTTTTGGTGCCGCTTGGCGGTTTGCGGGCGCGGTGAGCTGGCGCGCTTGCGGGCTAGGTGTATGCGGGCGGTCGAGTCTACTTGGTTGTTGCGTGTGGGGCCGACAGGGCCTTGATGCGCGCGAGAACCGGGGGGTGGCTGTATTCGAGCCAGACCGTGAGCGGATGCGGGGTGGGGTTGGAAAGGTGCGAGGCGGACATCTTCTTCAGAGCCGAGATCATGGTCTCGGGGCGGCCCGTGGTTCGGGCGGAGAAGGCGTCGGCCTCGAATTCATGTTTGCGGGAGATCAGGTTGGCCGCCACGGAAAGCGCCAGTGAGAGCGGGGTGTAGAGCAGAACGAAGAAGACCAGTCCCGCGTACAGTGACTTGTGCGCCATGCCGAAAGCCGCGAACAGCCCGTCGGATTGCAGGAACAGGGACATGAGGTAGAAGACGACCCCGGTCTTTATGATGCTTATGGCCAGATGTTTCTTGATGTGTCCGAGCTTGGCGTGGCCCACTTCATGAGCCAGCACCGCAACGATCTCGTCGGCGTCCATTTCCTTGATGAGCGTGTCGAACAGGGCGATGCGCCGCCGCTTGCCGAATCCCGTGAAAAAGGCGTTGCCCTTGGTGGAACGTTTGGAGCCGTCCATGACAAAGATGCCGGACAGCTCAAACCCGGCCTTGTCGGCAAAGGCTTCGAGCTTGTCGCGCAGTTCGCCGTCCTCAAGGGGCGTGAACTTGTTGAACAGCGGCAGAATCCAGGTGGGCGCCACATAGGTCAACCCCAGAGAGAGAACCACCGCGAATCCCCAACACAGGAGCCATGCGTAGGAGCCGGTCTCGCGCAGGAAGAGCAGGATGCCCGCCACCAGCGCTCCGCCGATGATCGCGGTCAGGGCGATCCCCTTGACCCGGTCCATGATGAAGGTGGCAACGGTGGTCGTGTTGAAACCGAAGCGTTTTTCCAGGACGAAGGTGTGGTACGTCTCGAAGGGCAGGCCGATAACGCCCGCGATCAAGGCCAGGCCGCCGATGAATAAAAGGCCGGTGGCAAGGGGACCGGCCCCGGCGGCGCGGGCGATCTGGTCAAGGAGATTGAAGCCGCCGAGCAGGATGGCGGCCACCAGCACGGCGGTGTTGAAGGATTCCGACACCGTGGAGAATTTCATGGATTCCAGGGTGTAGGCCCTGGATTTGACATACGTTGCCTCGTCGAATACATCGGCCAGCTCCTCGGGCGGTTTCGGCTGCATGGCCTTGGCGGAGAGCCTGTCGGACAACATGCCCAGAAACCAGGCCGCAATCAGGGAACCGATGATGATGACGAGATAGATGTTCATGAAGCCCTCCCGGGGCTGAGACGGATCGCGTTGAATGGTTACGCTATACGGATTCGTCTCGGCTCGTCAACAGCGGCCGTCAGACGTATGGCCTAGGGGCTCGGAAATGCGGGACAATCGTGAGCGCGCTTGCCTATTTCCCGTGGCTGTATTAATTTGCGGGAGTTGCTTACCGCTTTTTCCCTAACGAAGGACGCCATGTCAGGAAGCCCCATGACCGCCAAGGAAATCCGCGAAGACATCGCGCGTGCCCGCGCCTACGCCAAGAAAAACGATTATCTGCGGACACTCAAGTGTCTGGCCAACGCCATTCGGGGAATGGTCACCAGCCAGGTCTACGGGGTGGAGAAGTTCGAGATTCAGGCCCACCTGGACGAGGCCCTGCGCGACCTGAACAAGATGAAGATGATCCAGAAGCTCTTCCCTGACGGACTCACGTACCGGAAGGGCAGGGAAAAGGCGTTTTTCCAGACCCTCATGCGGCTGCACCGAAAGCTCGGAGAAGCCATGGAAAAGGCCCGCGTGGCCAAGCAGCGCAAGCGTCTGGCCGTGCTGGACGACAACCTCATCAAGGCCGCGAAGCTTATTCGGGCGGGCCAGCCGCTTGAGGCCCGCAAGCTCTACAGCAAGATCGCCGAATATTTTCAGGACATCGAGGGCATTCATTCGGATATCGGCAATCGCATGGCCGCCTTCGGCCTTTTCGCCGAGGCCGTGCCCTACCTGAACAGGGCGTTGGAAATCCAGAACAACGACGCGCGCGCCCACAACGCGCTCATCCTTTGCTACGAGGGGATGCACGAGGTGGACAAGGCCATGGCCGCCATCAAGGATGCCATGCGCTGGCTCGGTCCCGGAGAGAACCTCTACCTGCGCCTTGCCAAGCTGTACCTGCACAAGCGGGAATGGGGCGAGGTCTTCAACAACGCCAAGGCCGCGCTGGACCGCAATCCTCTCAACGCCGAAGCTGCCGGGCTCATGAAGCAGGCCGAGCCCAAGATTTTCGCTTCGGCCAAGGGGCGCGGTTCTAAAAAGGCCCACGACCTGAATTTCTAGGCCGACTCCGGCCGTTTCTTTTCGGAAAGGGCGATCAAGCCCCTGTATCCATGGAATATTGCGCCGTCCGAACAGGGCGCGTTGAGAATGAGGGCGGGGCCGGGAACGCTCATCAGGCACGCCCCGGTCCCGTCCGGTTTAGTGGAGGCTATTTGGAAGCGTTGAGATTTTCGCGGGCCAGCCGTAGGATCGATCCTTCGCCCGTTGCCACGAGGAGATTGCCGTCCCGGTCGATGCTCAGGCCGGAGACCGGCCTGCCGCAATCATAAGCCCGGCTGACCGACCCGTCGGAAGCGATCAGAAAAATCGCGCCGGACACCGTGCCCACGAAGACCGTGCGCGACCGGCCGACGGCAAGAGCGGTGGGGGCTTCCACCTTGGCGTAAACCACGGGGTCGCCGTCCGGCGGAACGCACAACACTTCGTTTGCAGCGCAGTTCGTGGTATAGGCATTGCCCCGTCCGTCCAGAGCCAGTCCGGCGGCTCCCGGCAGATCGGAGCAGATCGTTTGCCTTGCTTCATCCCCGAGGGCCGGGAGGACCGCCCCCGGCAGGATCATGACGAGGACGAACGCCATGAAAAAAGTGTGAGTACGCGAGTAAATCCGCATGTCGTGCCTCCTTTGCGTTGGAGCCACGGTAGAAATGTGTCATTAATATGTCCAATACATATTTACACGAAGATTAATATTGATTAGGTCTGAATAATGGAATTGAGACAGATTACCTATTTCATCGCCGTGGCCGAGGAACTGCATT
The DNA here is from genome assembly GCF_021353295.2 of Pseudodesulfovibrio thermohalotolerans. Taxonomy (NCBI): domain Bacteria; kingdom Pseudomonadati; phylum Thermodesulfobacteriota; class Desulfovibrionia; order Desulfovibrionales; family Desulfovibrionaceae; genus Pseudodesulfovibrio; species Pseudodesulfovibrio thermohalotolerans. The sequence goes on from NZ_CP120635.1 coordinate 1,079,313, forward strand.
TCGGCCGGGCCGCCGAGCGGTGCCATATCGCCCAGCCTCCCCTGTCGCAGCAGATCAAGCGTCTTGAAGAGGAGCTCGGCGTCACGCTTCTTGAGCGGACCAGCCGGAGGGTGGCCCTGACCCCGGAGGGCAAGGAGTTCCTCAAACGGTGCAGGGATGTCCGCGACCGGCTGAACGAGGCGGTCGTCTGCATTCAGGACATGGCCAAGGGGTTGGAGGGCCAGTTGCGCGTGGGTTTCATCGGCCCGGCGTCGCTCTCCAGGCTGCCCATGGCCATTCGCGCCTTTCGCGAGCGCAACCAGCGTATACGTCTGGATTTTTCGGCGCAATCCACCTCGGAACAGTTGCCGCTTCTGCGTGGCGATCGCATCGACATAGCCTTTGTCCGTCTTTTCGGACATGACACCGGCGGGCTCAATTCCCTGTTGTTCCTGCGCGAACCCTATGTCCTGGCCGTGCCGGACGGGCATCCGTTCGCCGAGCGGGACGCGTTGGACATTACCGACCTCGAAGGCCAGCCGCTCATTTTCAATCAGCGTATCGCGCAGCCCGCGCTGTATCGGTCGCTGGTCGGCTCCTTCCACAAGGCCGGGTTTATGCCCAACATCGTCCAGGAAGTGAATACCGAGCAGTCCACCGTGGCTCTGGTCGCCACCGGCCTGGGATGCGCCCTTGTGCCCGCTTCAAGTGCGTCGGGCGGGCGGAACGGCGTGGTCTTCAAGCCTCTCTCCGGCGATCTCCCACAATGGGAGATTACCGCGCTTTGGAAAAAGAGCAATCAATCAGCAATATTGCAGAAATTCCTCGAAGTCGTGCGCGATTTCCGTCAGGTCAGTTAGAATCGGAAATGTTATAATCTGCGCGAAAACCTGTTTTCGTGCGGGCGCGTGTTGTATGCTGCACCCAAACCTGCAACGAAGGAGGGTGCGCCATGCGCAAGACAATGATTCCGTTTTTGGCCGCTTTGATCGGTTTTTGCGCCGTGCTCGGCCTGTCGCCATCCGTTTTGGCCGAGTCCGGGACGTTGGCGGTTTGCCTGTCCGGCTGTCGGCCCGGGGATGCCGAGTGCATCAACTGCTGCGCCGAAGCGTTTGCTTCGGGGGAGGAGCGGGCCATCGTTGAGGGCTACGTCGACTGCACCGAGAAATGCGAATCGCTGGAGGGGCTCAAGGCCCTGATGTGCTGCCGGGGTTGTCTGGAGCAGGCGCGCGCCGCAGGCGGCGCTGAAGCACGGACCGCCGATTTCGAATGTCCCAATTGGGTAGGCCCCGTTCCCTGCCCGGATTGCCAGACCTGGAGCCTTCGGCGTCAGCAATGCGTTCCCGCCCCCAAGGAACTTTGCAACGATACCAAATAACGGCTGTGCCGGGGGGCATCATCCCACTGCGGCTTTCCGTCCGGGCATCGGGTGTGGATATCGTTTTTCCGCGAAACGGCTTGATGCGTGTGGAATGACGATTGGAGCTGAGGCGGGGCGAGCGTCATTACCAAAAAACCGGCCCCGGTCCGTGTGGACCGGGGCCGGTTGGCTTGATCTGGGTCGGGTTGCCTGGGAGGCTTAGTACATGCCGCCCATGCCGCCCATTCCGCCCATGCCGCCCATGCCGCCGGGCATGGCCGGAGCCGCGTCAGCCTTCTCAGGCTTGTCGGCGATGGCGCACTCGGTGGTCAGCAGCAGACCTGCCACGGAAGCGGCGTTCTGCAGAGCGGTGCGGGTGACCTTCTTCGGGTCGATGACACCGGCCTTGATGAGGTCTTCGTAGTTGTCGGTGGCGGCGTTGTAGCCGAAACCGGCCTTGCCTTCCTTGATCTTCTCGACAACGATGGAACCTTCCAGACCGGCGTTGGCAGCGATCTGGCGCAGGGGCTCTTCCACGGCGCGGGTGATGATGTTGATACCGGCCTGCTCGTCGTCGTCGGCGGCCTTGACCTTGAGGGCGGCCTTGCCGGAGCGGGCGAGAACCACGCCGCCGCCGGGCACGATGCCTTCCTCGACAGCCGCGCGGGTGGCGTTCAGAGCGTCTTCCACGCGGGCCTTCTTTTCCTTCATCTCGGTCTCGGTGGCGGCACCGACGTTGATGACGGCCACGCCGCCCACGATCTTGGCCAGACGCTCCTGGAGCTTCTCGCGATCGTAGTCGGAAGAGGATTCGGCGATCTCGGCGCGAATCTGCTGGATGCGGCCCTTGATCTCGGCGGCCTTGCCGGCGCCGTCGACGATGACGGTGTTTTCCTTGTCCACGACGATGCGCTTGCAGGAACCGAGGTCGTTGACGGTCAGGTTCTCCAGCTTGATGCCCAGGTCTTCGGAAACGACCTGGCCGCCGGTCAGGGTGGCGATGTCCTTCAGCATGGCCTTGCGGCGCTCACCGAAGCCGGGGGCCTTGACGGCGACCACGTTCAGGGTGCCGCGCAGCTTGTTGACCACGAGGGTGGCCAGGGCTTCGCCTTCGATGTCCTCGGCGATGATGACCAGCGGCTTGGACATCTTGGCGCACTGCTCCAGCACGGGCAGCAGTTCCTTCATGTTGGAGACCTTCTTCTCGTTGATGAGAATCAGGGGCTCTTCCATTTCGCAGGTCATGCGCTCGGTGTTGGTGACGAAGTAGGGGGAGAGGTAGCCGCGGTCGAACTGCATGCCTTCGACAACGTCCAGGGTGGTTTCGAGACCCTTGGCTTCCTCGACAGTGATGACGCCTTCCTTGCCGACCTTGTTCATGGCCTCGGCGATGATGTTGCCGATGGTGGCGTCGTTGTTGGCGGAGATGGTGCCGACCTGGGCGATTTCTTTCTGATCGCGGGTGGGCTTGGCGACCTTTTCGAGGTCTTCGACGATGGCTTCGACGGCCTTGTCGATGCCGCGCTTGATGGACATGGGGGAGCGACCGGCGGCGACCAGCTTCACGCCTTCGGTGAAGATGGCCTGGGCCAGGACGGTGGCGGTGGTGGTGCCGTCACCGGCGACGTCGGAAGTCTTGGAGGCGACTTCCTTGACCATCTGGGCGCCCATGTTCTCGAACTTGTCTTCCAGCTCGATTTCCTTGGCAACGGACACGCCGTCCTTGGTGATGACGGGGGAGCCGAAGGACTTCTCCATCACGACGTTGCGACCCTTGGGTCCGAGGGTGACTTTGACCGCGTTGGCCAGCTTGTCCACACCCGCTTTCAGTTTCTCGCGGGCCTTGGCATCGAAAAGAATATCTTTCGCCATGGTGTATTCTCCTTAAAATAGAAATTGTGTTTAGTAGATTGGTACCGGATATGGAGCTATTCGACGATGGCGAGGATATCGTCCTCGCGCATGACCAGGTGCTCTTCGCCGTCGATGCTGATCTCGGTCCCGGCGTATTTGGCGAACAGGACCAGGTCGCCTTCCTTGACGGTGGTGTTCACGCGCTTGCCGGCTTCGTCCAGCTTGCCGGGGCCGACGGCCACGACTTCACCCTTCATGGGCTTTTCCTTTGCGGAATCCGGGATGTAGATGCCACCCGCGGTTTTTTCTTCCGTTTCCAGACGTTTGACCAGGACTCGGTCGTTCAGCGGTTTCAATTTCATCCTCTTATACCTCCAAAATGGATTTTTTGAATGTTTGCGCCGAGCGACATGAGCCGCCCGGCTTGCAGTTAGATAAACACGGCATGGCAGGAGTCAACCCGAGCGGACAAAAAAAATGGGGTCCGCTCGCGAGCAGCGGATGCATGGGGGAGAATGCGGAGGGCGGCGGCCCCTATCCTACGGATTTTTCCCTGAATTCCGCGAAGGGGAGGTCCATTTCCCGAACGTGTTCGGTGAACCAGTCGGCAAGGAATCCGTGGAGCTTGACGGGCGGCACGGATGTGCCGTTCATGAGTTCGGCTTCCAGGCGCGTGATGTCGTCAAGGAACCGTTCGTGCGATTCCTGCTGGCCATCCAGGCCCGGGTAGTCGGTTTCGTCCATGAGGTTTTCCTCGAAACTGAAGTGCTGCATGGCGAAGTCTTTGAGGTCGCTCATGATGTCGAGCATCTTGTCGGTCTCGTCGTCGTCGAGCTGACGGTACATGTCCGGCGACACCGTTTCGATGCGGCCGAGCATGGCGAAGAAGGTTTCGTGTTGTTCGTCGATTTCGGGGATGCCCAGGGTGATGATAGGCGAAGATTCGGCCGGGTTCGATTTGGCTGGCATGCGTTTCTCCTGTAACGCGGGTTGTTTCTTTTATGTTTCCCATACCGGGAATCCGGAAATATGTCACCTGTTCTCAAATTTTTCCCACGGGAAACGGAAACGGGGGCGGGCTGGCCTGTGTCACACCGTTGCCCGAAATACGTCACCCAAATACGCGGAAATGTCATGGACGCGGCGCGAACGGGGGGCGGCGGCCCGAGTATGGTCTGGCAACCATATTCAGGAGGATGAAAATGGAAGATCGCCTTGCCGGTCCGCTGTTCGATCTGGATTCGCCTTTCAACGACCCCGTTCGCCACACTCTTTTCTCCATGGTCAGGAGACCTTTGGCCAAAGTCCTCAGGCTCGATACCCTCAATACCCTGTACTCGACGTTGCAGGACGGTGAGGGCGGCTCCTTCGTGGACAAGGCCCTTGATCTGCTCGGGGTGCGCTTTTCCGTCGACGGCCAGCCCGTCAGCCGGGTGCCGCGCACCGGACCGCTGGTCGCGGTCTGCAATCACCCCTTCGGCGTGCTCGAAGGGCTTTTGCTGGTTCGCATCCTGCGGGAGGTCCGGTCCGACATCAAGATCATGGCCAATTTCATGCTCGGCATGATTCCCGAGATGGACGACCTCATCATTCAGGTGGACCCGTTCGGCGGCGCCGAGTCCTCGCGCAAGAATATCGCCGGTCTCAAGGCGTGTATGCGCTGGCTCAAGGACGGCGGTATGCTGGTGGTTTTCCCGGCGGGCGAGGTGTCAAGTCTGAAGGTCAAGAAGCGCCGCGTGGGCGACCCGAACTGGAGCCCCATGATCGGCCGGATCATTCGCAAGACCGGGGCCGCGGCCCTGCCGGTATTCTTTAACGGCCGCAACTCGGGGCTGTTCCAGACCTTGGGCCTCATCCATCCCCGTTTGCGCACGGTGCTGCTGCCGCACGAGAACCTGAAGCACGCCTCTCGCGACGTTATCGGTGTGCGGTTCGGCACGGTCATAGGCCACGACAAGCTGGCCGAACACGGCGACGACCAGGCGATAGTGGATTATCTGCGCTTCCGCACCTATCTCCTCCGCCGCGAGCGCAAGCCGCGTTTCAATTTCAAGCCCCGCGAAACCAGGCGGAGCATGGACCCCATCGCCAACTCGCGCGGCAAGCATATCCTCGCCTCCGAGGTGGCCGCCCTGCCGGATGATAACATCCTGCTCGAAAGTTCTGATTTCACCGTGTTCCACGCCCAGGCGTTCATGATCCCCCGGCTGCTGCGCGAGATCGGCATCCAGCGCGAGGAGACCTTCCGTCAGGTGGGCGAGGGCACCGGCCGGGCCATGGATATCGACAGGTTCGACGACACCTATCACCATCTGGTTCTCTGGAATCGGAAGGAACGGGAAGTGGCCGGAGCGTACCGTTTCGCCAGGACCGACGAGATCATCGCCGAGCAGGGCGCGTCCGGTTTGTATACCTCCACCTTGTTCGACTACCGCCCCGGCTTCCTTGAGGGCCTCGGACCCGCGCTGGAGCTGGGCCGTTCCTTCGTCATTCCCAAGTACCAGCGCAGTTACCAGCCGTTGCTCATGCTGTGGAAGGGGCTGGCCGAATACGTGGTCCGCAACCCCCGGTATTCCCGGCTGTTCGGCTGCGTGTCCATTTCCAGCGAGTATTCCGTGATCGCTCGTGAACTTATCGTAGGCTTCATGGAACGCCATTGCTCCATGCCGGAACTGGCTCGGATGGCGCTTCCCAAGCGGCCGCCCAAGGTCAAGAAATTGAAACGGCTCGACTTCTCCCTGCCCGAGGCGGTCTTCGATGATCCCGAGGACGTGGCCGACTTCGTGCGCGACGTGGAGGACGGCCGGTCCATTCCGGTGTTGCTCAAGCAATATCTCAAGCTGGGCGGCAAGATCATCGGCTTCAACATGGACCCGGATTTCGGCAATTGCATGGACGGGCTTATCCTGGTGGACTTGCACAAGTCGGACCCGAAGGTACTGTCCCGATTCATGGGCCGCGAGGGCACGACCCGCTTTCAAAATGCCGGTCAGCCCGCGCCCGTGCGCCGGATCGGCGACGCCGCCGCCTGACCCCGGCGGCGGAAGGCCGTCCGAATCCTGGCTCCGGGCTTGGCTTTCCGGCGTTAAGAGCATATGTTGCGCGAATGCGAACCAAGCTTATATTTTTGCCGTTGCTGATCGTTGCCTTGGGGCTGTTTGTCGGCTGTCAGAGGGTCGGCGACCTGCCGACCGACAAATACAAGCCCGCCGCACATGCTGAAAGCGGGAGTCGGGAAAAGGCCCAGGACCGGAAAAGGGCCGGGGCGCCGGATGGCTGCTCGCCCGAGTTCCGCGCACTCTTTGACCAGGCTGTGGTGGAGATGCGCGGCAAAGGCGACCTGGACGTTGTCGTGGTTACCGATCCCCTGTGCTGGCATTGCCGCCTGGCCCACAAGCTTTTGGGCGAGTACCCCAAGTTGTATGGCAGGCTTCGCCTTTCCTTCTTCCCGCGCCGAAGCTTCATCGGCTCCGACATGGCCGCCTGGATCATGGAGGACGCGGCAGGCTCCGACCGTCTGCCCAAGCTGATCGATTTCGCCTATGAGGATCTCCAACAGCCCAAGTCTGAAGACCTCATGGAAGCGCGCATGATCGTCCTGGCCCAGTTCACCAAGGCTTTTCCAGAGTTGCTTCATGGCACCACGCTCGATGCGCTGTACCTGCGGCTGCAAAAGGACCACGAGTCCCATGTGTTGGAAAGCGTCAAGCTCGCCAGGACGGCCCATCTCCCCGGCACCCCCATCCTGGTGGCGGGTGACACCGTGGTCCTGGGCTTCGGCCCCAGCGTCTGGCTCAAGGTCCTGGAAGGAGCCCAAATGTGCCGGTAGGCGTACCCACTTATCTTTTGGAAAAAAGGAATGACGGCCTCCTTCGGGAGGCCTTTTTCGTGGGGCGTAAAATGAATTTTCGGTGATTGTTGGAAGGTGACTTTTCTCTTTTCCCCTGTAAAACATCTGGGTAGCGATGAAGGTATACACCTAGCATAGGCACACTGAAAATGAGAATGCCTTGAGAGTTGAAAGCGGCCAACTTCGATGGGCTAAGCGTCTTTCGTAGCCGTTTACAACCCTTTCTTCAGCTCGATCCATTTGTCCACATGCGGCGGGACATAGGTCGCAAAGCGATCGATAAGTTCGGCCGGGTTCGGGCTGGTCAGGACCATGCGGCGGTGGTCGGCCATGAGGAACCCTTCGTCCACCATGCGGTTCAGGTGGTCGGTCAGGCAGGCGTAGTAGCCCGATACGTCGAGCAGGCCGCACGGTTTGGCGTGGTAGCCGAGCTGGTTCCAGGTCAGGACCTCGAAGAATTCCTCAAGGGTGCCGATGCCGCCGGGCAGGGCGATGAAGCCGTCGGACAGGTCGGCCATGAGCTGCTTGCGCTCGTGCATGGAGTTGACCACGTGGGCTTCGGTCAGTCCCTGGTGGGCGATTTCCTTTTCCACGAGACGCTTGGGAATGACGCCGATGACCTCGCCGCCTTCGGCCAGGCAGGTGTCGGCCAAGCGGCCCATGAGACCGGTGGAGGACCCGCCGTATACCAGCCCGATTTCGCGGGCGGCCAGTTCGCGGCCCAGTGCCACGGCAGCGGCCACGTACGACGGGTTGTTGCCGGGGTTGGAGCCCAGATAGACGCAGATTCGTTTCATTATTTCACCTTGATATTTTGAGTGCGTTGCGTCCTTGGAATCACTTCCTTTTCAAAAACCTGTCAAGAGGAAATGTTATCCCTTTTTCGGTCTTTTTTATCCCTCTGACGCCCGTTTTCTCTTTTGGCCAAAAACCGGGGTTATAGTTGTCGCGTTTTTTGGAGGCGGTCTCCAAAGACGTTTTCGACAACCTATAAAACAGGAGGCAAAATGTTCTTCTCAACTCCGGCAAAAGACAGATTTTGCAAGTTCACCTACAACTCGATGACAGGCGAATACGAGCGCGATTGGATCGAATACGCTGACGGCACGTTCGAACCGGTGCGCCGAAACGGCCACCTCAAACAAAAATGGGACGGCCAGCCGTCGCGCTTCCAATGTGGCACACCCGCAAACCCGCCGATTGGGTGCCGTGGGAACACGGTCTTCCGTTCTCCTGGAACCACACCCTCGCCCACGGCGACAAGCCCGCTGATTGGGGCGACAAATCGCAGACCGAAATCGAAGCTGGCAGCGCGCCTTACTTCATGGAAGTGGAGACGGACGCGGACAGCCGCATCGAATCGCGCACCGAGCGCATCGACGGCAGGCGCGAGACCTGGGATTTCCAGTACGACGACGAAGGACGGCTCCCTTGTGTGTCCACTGACACCGACTGGGTGCAGGAGTTCGAATACGATGCACAAGGCCGCCGCAGGGCTGACCATGATACGGTCAGGGATGTGTTCACGCGAACCTATGAGTATGGCGACGACAACCGCCTGCTCTCGGCTGGCAAGGTGCGCTACGAGCACGATGAAAATGGCTTCCGCTGCACCAGGATCGACGGTGAGTCCGTGACCCGTTACCAGTACGCAGGTGACTACCGGCTGCTCGGCGCGCTCATGCCTGATGGTCGAGCCATCGCCTACGACCATGACGAGAGCGGCCAGCGGTCCATGAAGTACGTGGACGGTCAGCCGGTCGAGGCATACCTGTGGCGCGACTTCATCCGGCTGGGCGCGTTTTACGATGGCGAGCATGAATTCGTCTTCAATTACGAAGAGGGCGAGCGTCTGCCGTACTCCATGACCGTGAACGGCAGCGACTACACCCTCGAATACGATCAGGTGGGAACGCTGAAAGCGGTTGTTTACCCAACCGGAAACGTGGTAAAGGCCATTCAATACGACGTGTTCGGCAACCTGCTCTGGGATTCCAACCCCGGCCTGCGCATCCCGCTCGGTTTCGCAGGCGGTTTGAGCGACCCGGACACCGGCTTCGTTAGGTTCGGTTGGCGTGACTATGACCCGGACACGGGACGTTGGACAGCGCAAGACCCCATCGGCGATGCTGGCGGGGATGATGACTGGTACGGGTATTGTCTGGACGATCCGGTGAACCTTATCGACCCCAAGGGGCTCATGGGCAGTAAGCCAGGTCTCCCCGATGAATCAAGAGCACAAAAGCGATATTGGAAATTCAAGTCAGAAAGTGGAGCATGCGAAGCGTGTGCAGCTTTGGACGGCGTTGTATTTAAAGATAAGCCCGGTCCGGTGCATCCAAACTGCCGATGCTCGGCAGAAGAGATTTGGATGACCGACGAAGAGGCAAAGAAATACACCGAATGGAAGCCATCGTTGCTTATGCCGGAGGATTCTCTTCGAGGCCGATCTGCTCGAAAACTCTTAAAAAAGAAGTTAACAGAGTTTGGCCAAGGCTTTACAGAAACACCAGACCCAATTGTGACTCCCATCCAAGAATGGGGGAAACGCAGAAAGAATAAAGAACGCGCTCGATAAAATGAACCTAAACAGCATTGCCGCTACGAGCAGAAAAATAGCGGCAATGCTCAAAGAGATATGATTTCATACACACAGATATACAAAATATTGGTGCTTATTGTGCTCGCTATGAAGAGCAATCAAGTCAGGGCATATTTGGAAGTTGACCCAGCAATGACCCCACTTGGATACTCGGCGGTCCAAGCCGGTGCCTATTCCGTGTTTTTGGGCTTTTATATTACAAGTCTTTTCCTAGCTTTTCTTGATGCGGGAAAACTCGCAATCCTTGCGTTATCCGCTTGTCTCCTTGTCTTTCTCTATTATCCTGCTTCGTTGTTTATTTCCGCCATTGTCGCAGGCTTGGCATCTGATATCCCCGTATCTTTGACGGCCTTTCTGGTCTTTTCAATTCTCGCTTTGGGAATGTGCCTCATTCAGATGAAAAAAGTCCCCACATGGTTGACTCTTTCTCGCATTGATAAACGGGATTGTGCTGTGGCTGTCTTCTTGATGTTCTCTCTTCCAACCATCTGGATTTCCGGCTTGTTTGGTGACTATACAATAGCTTTCCTTAACTACTATGCCACCTTTCTTTATGTTGTGTTCGCCGTCATGTTGGTGTCTATCTGGCAGCGCAAAGCCTTGAGTCTTCTGCTCCATCTTGTTTTTCTCTGGTCGATTTTGTTTATGTCTCTGATTGTCTGGTTCGGTTATTGGCAAACAGGCTATTGGTTGACGTTTGTTTTCCATACAGTCTGCGCAATCGCCTATCTCTATGCCATGTTTAAAAATCGACAAGAGCTATTGCCTTGAAGGCAAGTCCCAGTTGTTTTGTATATCAGTCGGTACGGCGGTTAACCACCTGACATCGCGTTGATTCTGAAAAATACTCTCAGTATAACAACTCAGAAACTCAGAAGTAAACACCCAAAATAAAAGAATTTCACCCTGGTATACGCAATGTATACCAGGGTGTGCCTGTATGTGTCTGGGCGGAAAAATTCGTCTAAAAAGGTGAATGATTACAACGGTTGTGAAATAGAGTCAGTGATTCCACGTCAGGACCTCGAAGAATTCCTCAAGGGTGCCGATGCCGCCGGGCAGGGCGATGAAGCCGTCGGACAGGTCGGCCATGAGCTGCTTGCGCTCGTGCATGGAGTTGACCACGTGGGCTTCGGTCAGTCCCTGGTGGGCGATTTCCTTTTCCACGAGACGCTTGGGAATGACGCCGATGACCTCGCCGCCTTCGGCCAGGCAGGTGTCGGCCAAGCGGCCCATGAGACCGGTGGAGGACCCGCCGTATACCAGCCCGATTTCGCGGGCGGCCAGTTCGCGGCCCAGTGCCACGGCAGCGGCCACGTACGACGGGTTGTTGCCGGGGTTGGAGCCCAGATAGACGCAGATTCGTTTCAGTTGCCGGGTCACTTGGCGGCCTCCACGGCCTTGCGCAGATCGGCCACGAACTCGTCGACCATTTCTTCGGTTGTGGCCCAGGAGGTCATCCAGCGCACGGTGTGGTCGTGTTCGTCCCAGACGTAGAAGTAATACTTTTCCAGCAGGATTTCCGTGGCCCGGGGCGGGATGTGGGCGAACAGGGAGTTGCAGTCCACGGTTCCCTTGATGTCCACCCCTTCGATGGCTCCGGCTTTTTCGGCCAGCCGCTTGGCCATGGCGTTGGCGTGGGTGGCGTTCTTGAGCCACAGGTCGTCGGCCAGGTAGGCTTCGAGCTGGGCAGAGACGAAGCGCATCTTGGAAACCAATTGCATGGCCTGTTTGCGCAGGTAGGGGAACCCTTCGCCGATGTCCGGGTTGAGGAACAGCACGGCCTCGCCCATGAGACATCCGTTCTTGGTGCCGCCGAAGGAGATGAAGTCCACGTCCAGCGCGGTGGTCATGTCGAAGAAGGAGCAGTCGAGTGCGGCGCAGGCATTGGCCAGGCGCGCTCCGTCCATGTGCACGAGCAGGTCGCGGTCGTGGGCGAACTCCACCAGGTCCTCGATCTCCTTCAGGGTGTAGAGCTTGCCGAGTTCCGTGGGCTGGGTGATGGAAATGACCTTGGGCTGGGAGGCGTGGACGAAGCCGATGTGGCCCAGATAAGGGGCGATCATGCCCGGCGTGAGCTTGCCGTCCGTGGACGGAATAGGCACCAGCTTGATGCCGCCGAACGCCTCGGGCGCGCCGCATTCGTCATTGTTGATGTGCGCCTGGGCTGCGCAGAGCACGGAGTTGTAGGTGTGGGTCACGGAGCGCAGGCCGAGCACATTGGCCGCCGTGCCGGTGGTCACATAGTGGATGCGCGCCTGGGAGCCGAAAAACTCCTTGAACACCTCGTCGGTGTGGATGGAAAGTTCGTCGTCGCCGTAGGATTTGCGGAATCCGGTGTTGGCCTTGACAACGGCCTCCATGACGGCCGGGTGCGCGCCTGCGTTGTTGTCGCTGGCAAAGGATTTGAGATCAGTCATTGTCGTTCTCCAAATCGAGGAAATTACGTACCGCGTCGGACTTGAGGAGCAGTTCGGCGAGGATGTCATAGCCCTCGGCAGCAGGGTGGACGTTGTCGTAGGCCGCCAGGGCCGAAGCATAGGGCGCGGAGTCCTTGAGGGATTGTATCACCGGCACACAGGGCACGCCGAGCCGATCGCATACGGTTTCAAGGCCCAGGGAAAGCTGGGTGATCCGTTCGGTCTTGTCCGGATCGCCCACGGGCATGGGGCCGATGAACAGCGTGGGGCCGATGTCTTTGGCTTCGGACAGGATGGCTTCGGCGTTGTCGTAGCAGGTCTGCGCGGGCACGTCGTTCGCGATGTCGGCCACGCCGAACGAGAAGATCAGCCGGGCGTTCTGTCCAGGCAGGAAGCGGCGGGCGACTTCGTCCCGCCAGCGGTCGCGGAGTTTGATGGTGGTGTTGGCGCGAACGCCGAGGTTGTACCAGGTGAGATCCCGGCCGCCCCGCATGAGGACAGTCGCGATTCTACCGGGCCAGCCGAGCCCTGTCGCGTCGCCGCATCCCAGCGTCAGGGAGTCGCCGATGAAAAAGGTAATCATGGTTCCCTCTCGTTATTTGATCCGCGCGGTGGCGGATGTGATGGCAATGGCATACACGGCGGTGATGCCCAAAACCTGTTCATTGTAGGGGAGTTTATGGCCCGCGTATTTGAGGGTGATGCGGTCCAGGGCGCGCATTTTTTCGTCGCCGGCAAGGGCGCGGGGCGTGCCGTCGCCCATTACCGAGCGGAAGTGGTATCCCAATTTGCAGGCGTTTTCGTCGTTGGTCTTGAGCCGCATGTCCACGGCGGCGGAGAAGGCCAGAGGCGCGCCCGAATCCAGGCAGGCGGCCTTGCGTCCCTTCATGCCCGAGTGGATGTAGAGCGTGTCGCCGTCCGATGCGAAGTTCACGGGAACACAGTAGGGGCCGTCCTTGTCGGCAAGAGCCAGCCAGACGACCTCGGCTCCGTCCAGAATGTCGGCAACCACGGACTTGTCTTGGGTTACGTCTTTGCGCATGGTTCCTCCAATTTAATCAAAAATGGAAAACAGACTAGTAAGCTTCCATGGGGCCGAAGGCAAGCTTCGCACCCGGCATTTTCCCAAACGGGCCTGATCGGCGGGAGCATGTGACGATGCGGCCGGGCGGCGAACGGACCGCCGTATTCGAATCGTCCGGCGGGTGAGCAATATGGAAACCGTTTGAAAATATCGACTAAATAATCACCGAGTGTTGCCCTTGGGGCAAATGGTGTTATAAATATGCATCATAACCGCAATAGGAGCGACCTATGAGGCAACCTCAGGACAGGCCATTGCCGGTCCATTACGTACTGAGTTCATTCGATAAATTCTTCCGTATGGAGGCCGCTGGCGGTATCGCGCTGATGGCCTGCACCATAGCCGCCCTGGTTTGGGCCAACTCTCCATGGGCCGCGAGCTACCATGCGCTGTGGCAGACCAAGCTGACTGTGGGGGTGGGAAATTGGGTTTTGTCCAAGCCTTCGTTGCTGTGGATAAACGATGGCCTCATGGCCATTTTCTTTTTCCTCGTGGGGCTGGAGATCAAGCGCGAGCTGATGGTGGGCGGGCTGTCCACGCCGAGTCAGACCATCATGCCAGTAGCCGCCGCCGTGGGCGGCATGGCCGTGCCCGCGCTCATCTTCTTTTCCCTGAACAGCGGGCTGGAGTCGGCTCCGGGATGGGGCATCCCCATGGCCACGGATATCGCCTTTGCCCTTGGCATCATGTCCCTGCTGGGCAGCCGGGTGCCAGTGGGACTCAAGATTTTTCTGACCGCCGTGGCCATCGTGGACGACATCGGAGCCATTCTGGTCATTGCCGTCTTCTACACCGACACCCTGAATCTGATGGCCCTCTTCATCGGGCTGGCCGCGCTCGCCTTTATGCTCATGCTCAACCTGGGCTGGCGCATCCGCAACTCCATTCCGTATTTGGTGTTCGGCGTCGTGGTCTGGCTGGCCTTCCTCATGTCCGGCATTCATGCCACCATCGCGGGCGTGCTGGCGGCCATGACCATACCGGCCGGAACACGCATGAACTGCTCCACCTTTGTCGAAGAGCTTCGCCACGCCGCCGAAGTCTTTGAAATGGCCATCACCCCCGGCAAGACCGTGTTGACCAACAAGGAGCAGCAGATGGCCCTGCATTCCATGGAGCACGCATACGATGCGGCCACCACGCCGTTGCAGAACATCGAGCATTCCCTGCATCCATGGGTGTCGTTTTTCATCATGCCTGTTTTCGCCCTGGCCAACGCGGGCGTGCAACTGGATGCAAATGTCTTTCAGGAGTTGCTCACGCCGGTTTCCCTGGGCGTGTTCATCGGACTGGTGGTGGGTAAACAGATAGGCGTCGCCGGGGCGTGCTGGATCATCGACAAGCTCGGTTTTGCCTCGTTCCCGGACCGGACCACAATGGTCCACCTGTGGGGCGCGTCCTGCCTTGCGGGTGTCGGTTTCACCATGTCCATCTTTATCGGAAACCTGGCGTTTAAAGAGGGCACGAGCCTGGTTGCGCTGGCAAAGATCGCCATTCTCTTCGCCTCCCTGGTTTCAGGGGTGCTCGGCTACCTGATCCTTAGGTACCTGGCTTCGGACGTCAGTAAGGACGGTGTGGAAGAACTCCCCAAAGACGCCTAGCCGCTCCACTCGGAAACGAAGCCCCCGCCGGACATTGGACCTGCGGGGGCTTTTAATTTCGGGGGGCGCGGATCATCGCACCGTGTAGATGGTCGTGGTCCCGGAAGTTTCGTTGCCCACGAAGAGCAGGGCGTCGCCCGTGCCGCTCTCGGCGGCGGGAACGAAATGCACGCCTTCGGGGCCGAGATCGCCGGCCGTGCCCTCTTTGGGGTCGCCGGAGAAGTCGCGGTCCAGCCGGTAGGTCTCGAAGAAAGGGTTTTGGGGGTCGGTGATGTCGAAAACCATCACCCCGCCCATGCGTTCAAGCCCGATAAAGACGTAAGTTCGACCGTCGACCACGCCGATTTCCGCGCCTTCCGGTTCGCACCCCTTGTCGTCCGAGCGTTTGTCGAACTTGTTCTTGTCGCTGTCGGCATTGAATCCGTATGCATGGAATCGGGCCAGGATGCGCTCGAACCTGTCGCCGGAGTCGAAAACGAGGCTGCCGTTCTCATCCCATATGGAGAAGGAGCGGCCGCCGAAAGCGACGATACGGTCGTAGTCGCCGTCGCCGTCAGTGTCGGACAGGTCCGTGATGGTCTTGAGGCGGCCCAGAGCCTTGTTGTCCTGAAGCTTGCCGCCTTCGGGGAATGCCCTCGGGTCGAGTTCGACTTTGGACAGCCGCTTTTCGTCGGCATATTCATCGTATTCGCGGGAATCGCCCTCGTTGGCGGTGACGAAATAGTTGCGGCCGTTCACGGCGTAGGCAGCGATGCCGTCGGGCATGTAGGCGGAATACACGGGCCACTGCCTGAGGTTGACGGCCTTGTCCTTGTCGCTGGCGTCCATGACCAGGCCGGACCAGTCCTTGAGGCCGAGGCCCAGGATTTCGACAACCGTTGCTTTCGGGATGTCCACCACGGCCACGCTGTTGTTTTCCTGCAGGGTGACGAAGGCGAGCCGGGAGTCGGGGGATACGGCTATGTATTCCGGTTCCAGGTCCTGGGCCACGGTGGAGCCGGGATGCGAGAGGCGTACGCCCCTTGCCTTCAGGTGTTTCCGGAGGGGATTGAAGGCGGCGAATCCGGCGCTGCGGTTGACGGCTTTGTCCAGGCCGGGGGAGATGTCGATGATGCTGATGGAGCCTTCGGGGTCGACGGAGCAGGCGTCGTCGGGGCCGCCTTCGCAGGCGGCGAGGATGTATTTCCCATCGGGCGAAAAGGTGACCATGTCGGGTTGAGCGCCGACTCGGAAGGCGGCAAGGACGTTTCCCGTGCGGTCCGCCACGACCACATGGCCCGGAGCCTGCTTGGGGGCGGCCTCCACGGCGACGGCGATCATGCCGTCGCGGCAGGCCACGGAATTGAGCGCCGTGCCGTATGCGGAAAAGTCGAAGCTGGTCTTTTTGACGGGGTTGCGGATATCCGAGACGTCGAGAACGTCCACGACGTTCATGTGGCCGTTGACCACATAGGCCTGTCCAACCTCGGGATCGTAGACCACGATTTCGGCGGCGGATTCGTCGAAGACGCCGGAGGCGTAGCGTCCGGCGGGCGTCAGTTCCAGGGCGGCGGCGGGAACGGCCGCCAGCAGCAGGACCAGCAAGGCGAGTAAAAGTTGTGGCATTCCATTCTCCGTGAAGGCTGGTTGGCTGTCGGGGAGGGGAAGATCGCCCTGCCTGTCGGCTGCGTGTTTAGAATTCCATCAGCCCGAGCGGGTCCAGCGCGGAGACTTCCACGCGCACAAAGGTGGCCACATCGAAGAAGAGGTCCGAGGTGATTTCGGTAAGCCGCCACCGGCTGCCGGTGCCGAAGGAGTTCCACAGTTCGGTCTGGATGCCCTGACGGACCTTGAAGGAGACGGAGTCCACTTCGGGCTCTGTCCCTTCCAGATAAGTCTGCATGAGCGGTACCAGGCCACAGGTCACATGCTGCACGTCGATGAATTCCGGTTCCATTGTCATGTTATTTACCTATGCAGAAGGAGTCGAAGATGGAGTTGAGAATATCGTTTGCGGCGATTTCGCCCGTGATGCCGGAGAGCACGTCGCAGGCGGTTTCCAGTCGCACGCTCAGGAGATCGTAGGGAATTCCGGCCGCTGTGTCCCCGGCCAGCGCGGCCAGTTCGCGGTCGGCTTCGGCCAGCACTGCGGCCTGGCGGGCGTTGGGGGCGAGTTCGTCGGGATCGGGCTGTCCCGCGTTCCCGAGGACGCGCTCCCGGATGCGGGCGGACAGACGGTCCAGTCCGTCACCGCTCTTGGCCGAGACGGACGCGGTTTCCAGGCCGACGGCCTTGAGCGTTTCGCCGTTTTGCGCATCGAACGTGTCGAGGTCCGCCTTGTTCAGCACGGCCAGTGCCTTTTCGGGGCCGATGCGCCGGGCCGCGTCCAGGGTGTCGGCGTCAACCGGGGCGGTCCCGTCGGCAAGCAGCAGGACGAGGTCGGCGCGGTCCATGAGTTCGCGGCCCATTTCGAGACCGGCTGCCTCGATCGCGTCCTCGGTGGCGCGAATGCCTGCGGTGTCGGCCAGACGGACGGTCAGGCCGTCCAGATTCAGGGTTTCCTCAAGGTAGTCGCGGGTGGTGCCGGGCTGGTCGGTAACGATGGCCCTGTTGCGGCCGAGCAGGGCGTTCATGAGGCTCGATTTGCCCGCGTTGACCCGGCCGGCCAGGACGACCAGCGCGCCTTCGCGCCATGCGCGGGTGCGATCGACGGCCTTGAGCAGCGAGCCGATCTCTCCGCGCACCCCCTCGACGGTCCCGATCAGTTGCTCCGGGGAGAGGCATTCCAACTCCTCCTCGGGAAAATCCACGGCCACGGCCAGTTGGGCGCGAAGCGCTTCGAGCCGGGAGCGGAGTTCCGTTATTTTTTGTCCGAGCAGACCGGAAAGCTTGACCTGGGCCAGATGCATGGCCGCCTTGGTGGGGGCGTGGATCATCTCGGCCACGGCTTCCGCCTGGGAGAGATCCATTCGGCCGTTCATGAAGGCGCGGTAGGTGAATTCGCCGCGTTCGGCCAGTCGCGCGCCATGGTCCAGCGTTTCCTGGAGCACGGCCCCGAGCACGGCCCGTCCGCCATGGCAGTTGATCTCGACCACGTCTTCGCCAGTGTAGGAGTTGGGGCCGGGCATGAAGGCACAGAGCGCGTCGTCCAGAACCGTGCCGTCCGCGTCGGTCACATGGCCGTAGTGCAGACGGTAGGGGCGGAAGTCCGTGAAGGTCTCCCGAGCGGGCCGAAACATGGCGCGGACGATTTCACGGGCGCGCGAACCGCTGACGCGGACGATGCCCACGCCGCCGTCTCCGGGCGGGGTGGCGATGGCCGCGATGGTATCCTTGGAAAGCCTGGGGTCGAGCATGGAGATTCCTTACAGGAGCTTCGGGGGAATGGCAAAAAGGAAAAGGGCCGCTACAGAGAGCGGCCCTTCAGATATTCGACTTGCAAGAAAGCGGCGCATTCTTGTTTCCAACAATCCCCGACTCGGCGCGCAACAGTCTGCGCAGGTCGGCGAAGTGCGGAACTCGCGGAGCCGCCGGAGAAAACCGACGCTAGTAGCGCGCGCGGCCGTTGTTCTTGCGGCTCTTGGGAACGATGAGCACACGCTTCATGGGACCGTCGCCCTTGGAGCGGGTGAAGACCGTCTCGTTGTCCTGCAGGGCCAGATGAATGACCCGGCGGTGGTAGGAGGACAGGGGCTTGGTGGACTGGGTCCTGCCAAGGGAGTCCGCCTTTTCGGCCAGGTGCCAGGCGATCTGCCTCAGCTTGTCATCCTGGCGTTCACGGTAGTCGCCGGTGTCCACCTGGATACGCACCGAGTCGCCCATCTTGCGGGAGACCAGGCGGTTGACCAGGTACTGAATGGACGAGAGGGTTTGACCCTCGCGACCGATAATCAGGCCGGAGTTCTCCTCGTCGTCGATGAAGACCTTGACCCGGTCGGATTCCAGGGTGATCTCCACGGAGGTTTCGCCCACGATCGGGGTCAACATTTCGTTCATGACCTCGCGCACGGCATTTTCGAGCGCAACCGGGTCGAACGCGGACATGTCGGTGCGGCGGGGCTCCTCGCGGGGCTCCCGGGCTTCCCTGGGCTCACGATGTTCACGCTGTTCACGCGGTTCGCGCGGTTCACGCGGTTCACGCTGCTTCTTTTCGCGAGGCTTGCGCTCGCGTCCCTTCTTTTCGTTCCGGGGCTGCCGAGGCTTCCTTTCGCGCGGTTTGCGTGCGGGGGCCTCGTCGGACGGCTCGGGCTCGGCCACGTTGCCGTTGACGTCATTGAAGACTTCTTCCTCGATGCGGTTGCCGTTTGGCTCCTCATCCAAGGTTTCTTCGGGTTCGTTGGTGTCCACCGGAGCCGGTGCGGGCTCTTTTTCGCGCCTGGGCTTGGCCTGGCGTGCGGGCTTGGACTGCTTGGTCTCGCCGTTGAGGATGTCGGAAGCGTTCACCTGGGCGCGGGGCCGGGCCTGGACCTTGGCCTTCTTCACGCCCATGAGGCCGAAGATACCGGAGGAGCCTCCGGACAGGATCTCAATTTCCAGGCGTTCGCGCTGCAAGTTGAAGTAGTTGCAGGCGCTTTCGATCGCTTCGTCCAGGTCCTTTCCCTGGAATTCCTTGAAGTCGCTCATTCTCATATCCTTATCAAGCCGGGGCGGATATGCCCCCCGGAGGCGTTAGTCGTTGCTCTTGGCCGCTTTGGCCTTGGATTTCCTGGCGATCATCAACTGCTGCCCGATGGACAGGAGGTTGTTGAAGAGCCAGTAGATAACCAAGCCGGACGGGAACTGCAGGAACATGAAGGTGAAGACCAGCGGCATGAACAGCATGATCTTCTGCTGAGTGGGATCGCCCGCGCTCGGGGTCATCTTCTGCTGCAGGAACATGGACGCGCCCATGATGATAGGCGTGACGTAATACGGGTCCTTGGCGGACAGGTCGGCCAGCCAGGGAAGGTCGGTGAAGGGCACATGGGCGATGAAGGGGGCGTGTCGCAGTTCGACCGCACCGAGCAGGGCCTTGTAGAGGCCGAAGAAGACGGGAATCTGGACGACCATGGGCAAACAGCCGCCCATCGGGTTGACCTTGTAGGTCTTGTAAAGGGCCATGGTCTCCTGGTTGAGACGCTGCTTGTCGTCGCCGTACTTCTCGCGCAGCTTGGCGACCATGGGCTGGAGCTTCTTCATCTGTTCCATGGAACCGTAGCTTTTCTGGGACAGGGGCCAGAAAATCAGCTTGATGATTATGGTCAGGATGATGATGGCCACGCCGTAGTTGCCGACAAAGCCGTAGAAGAAGTTCAGGCCGACCAGCAGAGGCTTGGCCAGGAAGTCGAACCAACCGAAGTTGACCGCGTCGCTCAAGTCATTGGGCATCTGGGCGAGCATCTTGCGATCAGTGGGGCCGACAAAATAAGAGGTTTTCAGAGTCTTGGCGACGTTGGGCAGGAAGGTGGCCTTGTCGGTCACCGCCATGCGGAACACGTTGTCCTGAAGGCCCGCGGACATGGAGGCGTCCTCGGTCTTGGGCATGACCGCGAACAGGAAGTAGTTGGATTCGATGGCGCCCCACTTGAGGCCGCCGGGCGCGGACAGTCCTTCCTCGCGCAGGTCGTCGCGGTCGGTCACTTCCTTGCGGGTGTCGCTGGTCAGGTAGGCCACCTTGGTCGGGTTGTACCTGTTGTCCTCTTCGGACATGGACTTGGCGGCGGCGGTGAAGGACAGCGCACCCTCCGCGCCGATCGCGTTCAGGTTGGTGATGGTGGCGGATTCGTCGATGAGATAGGTGTCGGCGTGGAAGGTCAGCACCCGTTCGACGCGATAGCCGTCAACCTGGCCGGTGAAGGTCAGGGTCTTGGGGCCCTCGCCTTCGGCAATCGCCAGGTCGGACCCGGTGAAGGCCCAGTTGCCGCGTTTCCAGGTGTGGTATTCCTTGTCGTTCAGGGTCAGGATGAGACCCAGCGGACCCTTGGCAAAGGCGTTCGTGCCCACCAGGTCGACATTGGGGGAATCCGCTTCGATGGTCTCGCGGTAGTTCTTCAGGATGAACTTTTCGAGCACGCCGCCCTGGGAAGTGAACACGGCGGTGTACAGAGGCGTGTCCACCGTGACGGACACGCCGTCGGTGGGAACGAATTCGGGGACGGGAGCGGTTTCCGCGGCGGCCTTGGCGGCTTGGGATTGCTCGGTGAGGGCGGCCGTCTTCTGCTCGGCCTCGGCGGCCTTGCGGGCCATTTCCGCTTTTTCTTCCGCCGAGGGACCCGTGAGGTATTGCCATCCGAAGAGGACAATGAAGCTCAGGACCAGGGCAATTACAAGACGGATTTGCTCCTTCTTCTCCATGGGGTGAATCTCGCTTTGGTTGTGGAGTCGGGCCAAACGGCCGGGACGGGGTCATATCCCCCGCGGCAAAGAGGCTGGCAACGAAGGAGACGCCAAAGCGTAAGCAGGCACCCCTTGATGACACCATGCTTGAGCAGGGCTTCCTTGGCGTACTGGGAGCACGTCGGATAGAACCTGCAAGCCGGAGGCAGCAAGGGGGAGATGAGTTTCTGGTAAAACCAAATGAGCGCCAAGAATAGCGAGCGCATCATTTCCTCTCTAAGAGGCCGCCGCTTTCGAGTACAGGCGACTCAAAAGCGGGGTGAACTCTTCCGTGGCGAGAGCGAGGGTCAGCTGCTTGGCCTCAAGGTTCCGCTTCGGAACAATGACAATATCCAGAGGCAAATCAAAATCGAATTGATGCAGCCTGAAATACTCGCGCACCACCCTCTTTATACGGTTGCGCGCCACCGCGTGCCCCATCTTTTTACTGACAGTCAGCCCCAGACGGATACCGTCCGAGGGTTCGCTGCGCTTGAGGATGAACAGGATGAAACTTTTCGTGAAATGCTTCTTGCCCTGCTCGTAACAAGCTGTGAATTCAGGGCTTCGGAGCAGCCGGCGCTCCTT
This sequence comes from Pseudodesulfovibrio thermohalotolerans, assembly GCF_021353295.2. Lineage (NCBI taxonomy): Bacteria > Pseudomonadati > Thermodesulfobacteriota > Desulfovibrionia > Desulfovibrionales > Desulfovibrionaceae > Pseudodesulfovibrio > Pseudodesulfovibrio thermohalotolerans. The sequence goes on from NZ_CP120635.1 coordinate 1,100,984, forward strand.
GTTCCAAATTAAACGGCTAATCTCTTGCGACCTTTGGCGCGACGGCGTGCAAGCACTTTGCGACCATTCTTGGTGCGGGAACGCACCAGGAAACCGTGGGTTCTTTTGCGACGGCATTTGCTGGGCTGGTAAGTACGTTTCATATCCTATTATCTCCTAAAGAGTGAAATTATGCTAGAAGTTGCGTCGAACGGAAGCATATAACCGCTGTCACTAGGGCCGTCAAGCTGTATTTTGGGGGCTATCCCGGCTGCCTGCTTTCGGCCGAGCGGGTTTTCTGCTACAAGTTTTTTCGCCGCTTGGCGAGCGAAAAAAAGCCCGTTTTTGCGTTTCTCCCGAACTGAACCATATTTAGGGAATATATCCCGGAGGCCTCATGGATAAAACCATGGATAATTATTGGAGCCTGAACCTCGCCGATCTCAGGGAACAGCTTGAGAACAACGGCTTCGACGTATATATGGCCGCGACCCTGGACGACGCGCGCACCATCGTGATCGACGAGATGCTGCCCGCGCTCGCGCCGAAGACCGTTTCCTGGGGCGGGTCCGTCACCTTGGCCGCTTCCGGTCTCTACGATTATCTGCGCGACTGTCCGGACTTCGAAGCGCTGGACACCTGGGACAAGGCCCTTTCGCTGGAGGAGAAGTACGAACTGCGCCGAAAGGCCCTGTTGGTCGACTGCTTTTTCGCGGGCACCAATGCCGTCACGCGCGACGGCCGTTTGGTCAATCTTGACATGTATGGAAATCGCACCGGGGCCATCACCTTTGGACCGCGCAACGTGGTCCTGCTCGTGGGCCGCAATAAAGTGGTTCCCGATCTGGAGCGCGCCATGGAGCGGGTCAAGGAATACGTGGCCCCGGTCAACACCATGCGGCTGAAAATGAAGACTCCCTGCGTCAAGACCGGCTACTGTATGGACTGCTCCTCCCCGGATCGCATTTGCAACGTCTGGACAATCACCGAAAAGTCTTTCCCCAAAGGGCGCATCAAGATCGTTCTCATCAATTCCGACGAAGGGTTCTAGGACGGGGCCTTAAGCCTTCCCGACCTTTTTCCGCGACTTTCCGGCTTCGCTTCGGGGAGCGTTTGTGGAAAATGATGTTCGTAATTTGTTTGTTTCGCGCATTGCTGTTGATAATGTGTTTGTTATTGTGTTCGTAAGCTGTTCCGTATTGGGAACAATATTCCGGAGGGCTTGATGGTGGGGGAGAGGCATCTTTCCACAGATCGCGGGTATCGTCGGACGATTTGTCCGCGCGATGGCGAGGTCCGGTTTCAGGTGGCGGTGGAGCAGACCGATTTGCTTGTCGTGGCCGAACTGGATTTGCATAACGAAATCGCGGCATTCGTGTCCAAGGTGCGCGGCGAAATCAAGAACTGGATCATGTTTCATCCGGAATTTGCGGAGAGTCTGGAGCCGGTGGGCGTTCCGGCCGACGCGCCCGAGATTGTCCGGGCCATGGCGTTTGCCGCCGAGGTTTGCGGAGTCGGCCCCATGGCCGCCGTGGCCGGATCTGTAGCTCAGGCTGTGGGTGACGCCTTTGCCGAGCGCAGCCCGAATATATTGGTGGAAAACGGCGGGGATATTTATATGCGGTCCACGCGTGAACGGGTGGCGGCCCTGCTGGCCGATCCCGGTTCCGGGGCGTCCGTGGGGCTCCGCATCGAGGCCGGAGCCTTTCCCGTGGCCCTGTGCGCTTCAAGCGCCACCATCGGCCATTCCCTGAGCCTAGGGTCGGGCGACCTCGTGGCCGTGCGTTCCAAGGATGCGCGGCTGGCCGATGCCGCGGCCACGGCCCTGTGCAATATGCTCAACTCCGGGAAAGACATGGACCGCGTGCTTCGTCGTGCGCGGGATCTGGCTTCCCACGGCCTGGACGGGGTCTTTGCACAGTACGACGCCAAGGTAGCCGTTTGGGGCGACCTGGAGCTGGTGGCCCTGGACTAGAGCGGTCGGCCGTATATCCACAGGTCCGTGGTTTTCCCCCATTTGCGGACCACGCCCCGGCGCATTCCCTCGTGCGCGAAGCCGGTTTTTTCCAGCACCCGCCGGGAAGCCGGATTCCAGCCGAAGCAACTGGCAGTGAGCTGTTCCACGTCGGTCTCTTCGCGCATGTAGCGGACCAGTGCGGCGACTATCTCGGTTGCCAGCCCCTTTCCCCACCATGCTGTGCCGAGCCAGTACCCGACGGTTGCGGTGTGCGTCTCCACACCACTGCCGCGGATGGCCCCGCAGCCGCCCGCAAGCTCTTCGTCGCTGAATACGGCGAATTGCCATTTGTTTTCGCCCGCCCCGTCGCGGCTCCAGTGGATCATGTTTTTTGCCGCTTCCTCGTCATAGGGGTAGGGGAACCGGAATGAGGTGTTCCAGGATATGTCGCGCGTGTCGGCCAGCGGCGGAACCAGGGGGATGTCCTCCACCCGCCAGGGACGCAACAGGCAGCGTTCGGTGTTTATCTCGGTCAGCATGAATTCGTTCATAACGGTTGCCCTCCTCGCGCATGGCGCCGGGGATCGTTTCGGAAAAATGCGACGGTTTATCGGCCGGCCACGGCGTTGCGGCCCGCTTTTTTGGCCTCGTACAACGCTTCGTCGGCCCGTTTGAGCAAGTCCTTGATGGAATCCTCACCATTCAGGGCCGCGACCCCGATGGATACGGTGACGGTCAGGTCTCCGGCTTCGGACGGAATGACCATGGCCTCGGCCATGGCCCGGATGCGTTCGGCCACCGCCATGGCCTGTTCGGCGTCGGTCTCCACCAGCAGGGCGGCGAATTCCTCTCCACCCAGCCGGGCGAAGACGTCGTTTTGCCTGAAGTCGGCCCGGCAGCGCAGGGCGAAGGCGCGCAGGACCTCGTCGCCCACGGCGTGTCCGTAGGTGTCGTTGATTTCCTTGAAGTAGTCGAGATCGCACATGAGCACGGACAGCGGGTGGGAGAATCTCCGCGCGCGGGCCAACTCGTTCTTGGCGCGATGGAAAAAGGCGTGGCGGTTGTACGATCCGGTCAATTGATCGCGGGTGGCCATGCGTTGCAGCCGGGCTTCGAGCCGCCGCTTGTCGGTCACGTCGTGGACGATGGAGTAGTGGAGCTGGCGGCGTCCCAGCGAGACGGGGCCCGTGAAGACCTCGACGTGTCGGCGGGTGCCGTCCTTGAGGGTGTGCACGTGCTTGAAGTAATTTCTGCGCTCTTTCGCGGCTTCCTTCAGTTCAAGGTACACCTGGGCGTCGGTCATGCAGTCCACTTCCCGCATCGTCATGGTGGTCATTTCCTCGTTTGAGTAGCCGTAGAAACGGCAGGCGGCCGGGTTGGCGAACTGGATGGACAGGTCCAGGGGGTCGTGCAGTATCATGGCCGCCTTGTTCTCTTCGAAAAAGGCGCGGTACAACTCGTCCCGTTCTTCCATGGCCCTCTCGGCTGCCACCTGGTCGGTGATGTCCTGGAGGATGCCGTTGAAGGTGCTGTCCGGGTTCAGCCGTCCGGACAGTTCCGTCCAGATGATCCCGCCGTCCACTTTGCGCAGCCGGGTCCTGAAGCGGGAGATTTCGCCATGCTCGCGCAGTGTCGTCCATAGCCTGACCCGGTCGTCGGGATTGATGTAGTGGGACAACACGTCGATCTTCGGCAGCGTGTCGAGAGACTCGTAGCCCAGTATGTCGGCCATGGTTCTGTTGGCCTCCAGGATAATACCGTTGGAGTTGGTCATGTAGATGCCGACCAGCGCGTTTTCAAAGAGCTGGCGGTACCGTTGCTCGCTATCCGCCAGGACCGCGTCCCTGTCGGCCAGCCGGCCGAGCATGTCGTTGTGAGCCTGGATGACCTCGCCGATCTCGTCGTCGCTTCGCCACTCGGCTTCGGTCGGGCGGCCGGTCTCTGCCGTGGTGCGGATGGAGTCCCGCAGGACTTTGAGTGGACGGTTCACGGTTTTGTTGAAGACGTAGGCCGCCACAGCCAGAGTGAATAATATGATGAACGTGATCAGGCCCATATGCCGCAGAAGGTCCAGCTTGAGACGTTCCTCGGCAAAGGCGTGGGTGTAGTGGATGGCCAGCCTGCCCATGTCGGTACGGCTTCCGTCGGGCTGGCGGCGGTAGATGTCGCGCCATACGGTCAGTATGCCGTCGACGTGGTCGGACGGCGTTAGCCCGTATGAAAGGAAAAGCTTGCCGTCCTCGTCGTAAATCTCGGCCCCGAGCATGGCGGAATGGCTTGATATGGAGGCCAGGGCGCTGACCATCTCCTCGGTCTGGTAGTTCCAGAGGAGACCGTCCAGGACGCGGCAGGTGACAGTGGCGAAGACGCCGACGTCGGTATCGATTTCGGCCAGAAGGTCCCGCCGGGTGAAATGCCATGTGAGAAGCATGAGTAGCAGGGCGGCCGCGAGCAGGAGGGGCAGGGTGCGGAACAGGACCTTGAAGATCAAGGACCTTGCGCCGCCCTCTTCCAAAGGCCTGCGTTCGGGACTCCTGCCTTTTTCTGTTCCTCTGTTATCGGTGGTCATTGGACGGACGCTCTCCTCAAGCCGACTTGGTTCCCACGCCGTGGGTTTTTCGGCACATGCCGTGGGGCCGTCTCTTCCCGGCGTCGGTCGTTACCAAGGCCCTCCGACATCCGGGAAGGCTGGTTTTCATGGGGCGGCGGCGGTGGTCGCGGCCCGGCGACTTTGCGACATTCGGGGTGCTGGGCGAGCAAGTCTCCGGTGCGGAGGCTTTCTTGTCCGAGGGAAAGAAAGAAGGATCAATGAGAACGGCCAAGCGGAAGACCTCCCGAAGGGTCGAGGGTTAGTCTCCTATTCTTAGCTGAATATTATCCTTAGTGGAAGAATGCATTCAATTATAGATTGTGCGCAGAATTCGTCGGCTCATGCAGGGGCGGTTCGGTCCGACCTTTCAGCCTGGACGGCTTTTCAATCGGGTTTCATCGGCCAATGGTCCTGTTCAGGGTATCCTGTGATTTTTGTCACGTGTTCTTGTCAAGGCCCTAGTTTGCCGATTCGCTTGAAAGTTTTTTGAAGTTGCCTATTGATTTTGTTTGTAAACCGCGATACGACTTTGTTAATTAATTTTTCCAGGGGGTTATAGCACGAACTTGGAAAAAGAATGCGAATCGTGTCACGCATATGTAATTCGTGACAAGGAGATGGCTTAGGTGCGAGTTCGGGCGTGTGCCCGACGGTTATGCTGGGAATAACGGTGTTCTCTTCATAACAGACTCATTTTATTACGGAGGTGTTCTATGAAATTTTCCGTAGGTCATGGCAAGGAAGGAGCCGTGGAACGGCTGGAAAAACGCGGCGTTTCCCGTCGTGATTTCATGAAGTTCTGCGGAACCGTGGCCGCAGTGATGGGCATGGGGCCTGCTTTCGCCCCGAGAATTGCGGAAGCCCTCACGGCAGACAACAGGCCCAACGTGGTCTGGCTGCACAACGCCGAATGTACCGGTTGTTCCGAATCCATCCTGAGGACCGTCGAGCCTTACATCGATGCCCTCATCCTGGATTACATTTCGCTGAACTACCATGAGACCATCATGGCCGCCGCGGGTCACGCCGCAGAGAAGGCCCTGTGGGATACGGTCAACGCCGGCAACTTCGTCGCCGTCATCGAGGGCGGCGTACCCACCGCTCCGGCCGGTACCGCCAATGAGGCCGGTGCTCACGGCAAGGTCGGCGGACACACCATGCTGGAGACCACCACCAAGGTAGTCAACGCGGCCGCCGCAACCATCACGTACGGCACCTGCGCCTCCTATGGCGGCGTGCAAAAAGCCGCTCCGAACCCGACTGCCGCCAAGGGCGTTGGCGAGCTGTTCCCCGGCAAGGCCATCATCAACGTGCCCGGCTGCCCGCCGAACCCGTTCTCCCTGGTCGGCACCATCGTGCACTTCCTCACCAAGGGCATCCCCGAGCTCGACGACGTCGGGCGTCCGATCCCCTTCTACGGCGAGACCGTTCACGACAACTGCCCGAGGCAGGAGCACTTCGACATGGACGAATTTGCACCTTCCTTCGGTTCCGAAGAGGCTCGCAAGGGCTGGTGTCTGCGTAAACTCGGTTGTCGTGGTCCCGAGACCTTCAACAACTGCCCCACGGTCAAGTTCAACCAGTACAACTGGCCTGTTCAGGCCGGTCATCCCTGCATCGGCTGCTCCCAGCCCGATTTCTGGGATGGAGCCGATTGGGACGGCGAAACCTTCATGTACGCCGATCTGACCGATCTTTAGTCGGTCGTCCGTACGGGTTTCGTTCAACTAACGCAGACAGAATCAGAATTCTCAAGGAGGATACAATATGTCCGGTTGCTCCCCTAAAGCCGCCCCGATGGCGCACGGGAAACACGATGTCGTAGTTGATCCGGTCACCAGGATCGAGGGTCACCTGCGCATTGAAGCCGTGGTCGAAGATGGCAAGATCGTAGATGTCCGCAGCAGCTCCCAGCTGTTCCGCGGTCTGGAGATCATCCTCAAGGGTCGTGATCCCCGCGATGCCCAGCACTTCACCCAGCGTTCCTGCGGCGTCTGCACCTATACTCATGCACTCGCTTCCATCCGCTGTGTCGACAACGCCGTTGGCGTGGACAAGGAACTGCCCCACAACGCCACCATCATCCGTAACCTGGTGATGGCCGCGCAGTTCATGCATGACCACATCGTGCACTTCTATCACCTTCATGCCCTGGACTTCGTTGACGTGGCCGGCTGCCTGTCCGCCGACGTCAACAAGACCGCTGAAATCGCCGTCGCCGTCGCCAAGACCGTGCGTCCGAATCCGAAGATCGTCTCCTCCAAGGAAGACCTTCAGAAGACCAAAGACACCGTCAAGGGCATCGTCGAGTCCGGCCGCCTGGGCATCTTCACTAACGCTTACTTCCTCGGCGGCCACCCGGCTTACGTTCTGCCGCCCGAGGTCAACCTGCTTGCCACCAACCACTACCTGAACGCCCTGCACCTGCAGGTCAAGGCCGCTCGCGCCATGGCAGTGTTCGGTGCCAAGAACCCGCACACCCAGTTCACCGTCATGGGCGGCGTAACCTGTTACGAAGCCCTGAGCGACAAGTACATCAATGACTTCCTGGCCTTGTACGCGGACATCAAGGACTTCATCCTTGACTGCTACATCCCGGACCTCATTGCCGTGGCCAGCTACTACAAGGATTGGGCTTCCATCGGCGGCACCACCAACTTCATGAGCTTCGGCGAATACCCGGCTCAGGGCGGCGAAGCCGATCTGAACTCCCGGTACGTCAAGCCCGGTGTCATCTTCGACCGCAACATCACGAACGTGATGGCCTTCGATCCCACCAAGGTCGAGGAGCATGTCAAGCACTCCTGGTACAAGGACGACACTCCGAAGCATCCCTACGCCGGTGTCACCGATCCCATGTACACCAGCCTGGACGACAAGACCAAGTACTCCTGGATGAAGGCTCCCCGTTACGACGGCCGCGCCACCGAAGTCGGTCCTTTGGCCACCTGTTTGGTCAACTACGGCCTGGGTCATCCCGAGTTCGTCAAGTACGTCAACTTCGTCCTCGGCAAACTGGAAGTCGGCCCCGAGGCCCTGTTCTCCACCCTGGGCCGCACCGGCGCCCGTGGTATCGAGTGCCTCATCACCTGCCTGAAGACCGAAGACATGGTCAACGATCTGAAGGAAAACATCGCCAAGGGCAACCTCGACATCTGCAAGGATTGGGATATGCCCGCCGAAGCGCAGGGCGTTGGCTTCGTCAACGCTCCCCGTGGCGCTCTGAGCCACTGGATGAGCATCAAGGGCGGCAAGATCGACAACTTCCAGCTCGTGGTCCCGTCCACCTGGAACCTCGGTCCCCGCTGCGACATGAACGTGCCCGGCCCCACTGAAGAGGCTCTGCTGGACAACACCCCGATCGCCGATCCGGAACGCCCGGTCGAGATCCTGCGTACCGTCCACTCCTATGACCCCTGCATCGCCTGCGGCGTGCACGTCATCGACAACAAGACCGGTAACGTCAAAAAGTTCCGCGTCCTGTAATTGCACAGGCGCGAACGCGCGAAAGTCATGGGGCTCGGCATTTGCCGGGCCCCTTTCTTTTGGCGTTCATTTCTTCGGTGTTCATTTCATAGGGGGGACAGTTCGTGGGTGTGAGCGGGCCGTTCCTCCCGCGATACGATTGCCACTTGCACAACCGAATTATACACCCGCTCACCGACCGGTCTGTTTGTCCGCGTTCGATGCTTTTGACAAAGCTTGATGCGTCGGAAGAGCGAAAGAGGCCTGGAGTGAAGCGCGCAACCAGTTGAATATTTGACAAGAAAATGAAGACGGTTTGCCCTTGCAGTGCGTCAGGACGACGTTGGGACGGGGTTGCTTGGCGTAGCCGGTCGGCCGCTTTCGAAGGCTTCGGGGATCACGAATCAGTGAGAGTTTCGGGCAGGTGTGCAGATGTTTGACCTTTTATGTGTTGTTGGCTACGCAGTCGGGTATGCGTGAAATGGAAAAACTCGGAATGCTCAAGCGGGGAGCTCGATACGTGCAAGCCGCTCCGTGGCCGTACATGACCGGACTCGGTGCGTTGCTTTTGGCCCTCGGACTCAAGGGGGCCGGTGTTTCGCAGTGGGCCTCGGGCAACGCGTCTTTGGCCGGGGCGTTTTGCTGGTGGGGCGTGTGCTGGTTCGTGGTCGCGTTCTTCGCCATGGCGGACGGCGTGTCCCGGCACCGGGAGTACCGGCGCATCAAGGCCATGTTTCTCAAGTACGGATTCAGCGAACGCATCCTCAAGCCCCTGGCCGGGTCCCGCTGTCAGCGGGACGCCGCGCTGCACGCAGCCCGCGAAACCGGCCACCTGGACAGCGCCCGTGCCTATTTTCACGACCTCGGCTATCGCTGGTACCACATCCTTCCGGACCTCGTGATCCGCAACCCCTTGGCCTTTGCCAGCCCCACCTTCATCCGCACTTCGTTCTTGCCCGGCAAGAAAGAGCGAATCTAGATCGGCACAACTATCGGAGGTATGGTGGGATACGTTTATTTTGCCCTGGCCATTGTCTGTGAAGTCATCGGCGCCACGGCGCTTCAGGTGAGCGATGGTTTTTCCCGCATCGGTCCGAGCCTGCTGGTGGTTGGCTACGGGCTGGACTTTTTCCTGCTCGGCCTGATGCTTCGAACCATTCCCATGGGTGTCCCATCTGGGCAGGGCTTGGCATTGTGCTCATCGGCCTGGCCGGGGTGGTCGTGTATAAGCAGCCGTTGGATTTTCCGGCGATCCTCGGCATGGCCCTTATCGTGGGCGGCGTGGCGGTCATAAATCTGTTCTCCGACAGCGTGGCCCATTGATTTGCGTTATTCGAAACAAGAAAAGGCCCGGAACACGGTGTGTTCCGGGCCTTTGTTATGGCTGATGGAAATGGCTAGAGCATTTCGTGCTGGTAGTTTTCGCCGCCAAGGAGATCGACCATGTCGCGGAGGATCTTGAGTGTTTCCTGCGCCTCCTTGGGGTCGAGCTTGCGCAGGGCGAAACCGGCGTGGATGATGATGTAGTCGCCGATGTTTGCTTCCTCGTCTAGGAGCATGATGGACGCCTGGACCGTGGTGTCGCCTTCGCCCACTTTGCAGGTGGCGACGCCGTCATTTATTTCAAGAATTTCTGCAGGAATCGCGAGGCACATAAATTTTCTCCGTTGCGGGGTTTTTGTCCGTCCGAAGGGTGTAGGAGCCGCCGGCGTTCTTCACTTCCTCAAGAACCAGGGCTTCCATCTGCGGAAGTCGCATTTCCAGTTCCGGGGACAGGGCGGCGGACATGTCCTTGAAGTTGACCGGCTCTATGCCGAAAAGAATGACGTTGTCCGGCACGCTTCCGATAATGCTACACTGGGCCAGCGTGTCGAGCAAGTCGGTCTGGTGCATTGAGTTCTTGAAGGCGCACGCCTTGTTCAGGTCTTCGCCGAGGAGGCGGAAGATTTCGCCCGGCGTGCCGTCGTTGAGGACGATGTCCACAATGATGAGGTAGTCCGACTCCATGATCGGTCCCATGAGCTTGAGGCCCAGGGTGCCGCCGTCGAGCACGGTGACGTTGTCGGAAAACTCGTATTTCTGTTCGAGATCCTCGGCCACGCGGACGCCGAATCCCTCGTCGGTGAAGAGGATATTTCCGACGCCAAGGATGAGAATGCGTTTATCTTTTTCAGGCATGACTTTCACTTAGTAGAGAGCCAAGGTTTTCGCAAGGTCTAAAACGGAAAACCCTGACAGAAACGGATTAAAGTGCCTTTGGACGACCTCTTGCGCCGGACCGTCGGGCGGGCCTGCGCCGTCGCGCTTGGGCCCGCCCGGACGTCAAATCAGATGACGGCCTCGATAAGCCTGGGACCGGACGCGTCGAGGGCCGAGCGCAGGGCGTCGGCAAAGGCCTGGGTCGTTTCCGCGCGCACGGCCTGGACGCCCATGCCTTCGGCGAGCTTCACCCAGTCCAGGGCCGGATCATGCAGGTCCAGGAGAGACAGGGCCTTGTCACCCTTGGACGCGGCGCGGACCAGCTTGAGTTCCTGGTTGAGGACCGCATAGGAGCGGTTGGCGTACAGGACGGTGACCACGTTCAGGTCCTCCCTGGCCTGGGTCCACAGGGCCTGGAGGGTGTACATGGCGCTGCCGTCGCCTTCGAGACAGACGACCTTGCGATCGGGCGCGGCCACCGCGGCCCCGGTGGAGAGGGGCAGGATACCGCCGATGGAGCCGCCGGTCAGGGCCAGGTAGTCGTGCGGCGCGGCCTGGGAGAGCTGGTTCGCATAGGGCAGGGTGGACGTGATGCCTTCATCGGCGACGATGGCGTTTTCCGGCAGCAGTGCGGCCACGATGCGCATGGCGGCTTCGGCGGTGAGCGGACCGTCGGCGGGCAGGGCGGGCGGATCGAGCGGGACCGTGGGCGCGTGGTCCGGGGCGTCGATCGCCGTTGCCAGGTCGGCGAGCGCGCGGTTTCCGTCTTCGTCGGGCTGGGACAGGGTCAGGATGTCGCAATGCGGCGGGGTAAGCCAGCCCTCCTGGCCGGGATAGGCGAAGAACGAAACAGGCGGCTGCGCTCCGACGAGCAACAGTCGGTCAAAGCCGTCGAGACGCGCCAGAACATCCTTGCCCCGGTAGGGCAGCCGTTCCACCACGGGCGAGCCTGCGCCGGAGCGCATACGCGGGGTGAAGGTGTCGCAGAAGAGTGTGGCCCCTGTCTTTGCGCAGATGCGGCCTGCGGCGGCAAGCCCTTCGCCGTGGAGCACCGATCCGCGCAGGAGGATGGCGGTTTTGCCGCCGTCCATGAGTGCCTTTGCTGCAACGTCGATGGCGTCTTGGGCCACGGGTGCGGGGACCGGGACCGGCAGGGCGGGCGCGGGGCGTTCGGCCTGGAGCCAGGCCGTGTCCGCAGGCAGGATCAGAGTGGCCACCTGTCCCGGGGCGGTGCGCGCGGCGCGTACGGCGCGTGCGGCGTCGGCGGCCACGGCGCGGGCGCTCCTCGGGCGGGCGACCCAGTGGGAGATGGCCTCGGCGAACGCGGTGACGTTGGATGTCAGGGGCGCGTTGTACCGTTCGTGGTATGTCGCGTGGTCGCCAACGACGTTGATTACCGGCGACTGGCCCTTGCGCGCATTGTGCAGGTTGGCCATGCCGTTGGCAAATCCCGGTCCGAGATGGAGCAGGGTGCACGCGGGCTTGCCGGTCATGCGGGCATAGCCGTCGGCCGCGCCGGTAGCCACGCCCTCGAAAAGGCAGAGCACCGGGCGTATGCCGGGGATGCGGTCCAGAGCGGAGACGAAGTGCATCTCGGAGGTGCCGGGGTTGGCGAAACAGACTTCCACCCCGCTTTCGACCAGGGTGGCGACCAGGCTGTCCGCGCCGTTGAGGTCGGTCTCCTTTTCGGGGCGGGGGGGCGCAGCGGTATGTTGAGGCATGAATCGACTCCTTTATTCAGGGTGTTGCGGAGTATGACGGCCCGTGCGGGGCCGGGAGCAGGAATCCGAAGGTCGGGCGTCCCGGATTCGGGACAAGCGATCGACGGCGAACGCGGTACCCGGCGGCGGGCCGAACGGCCCGGTCGGGAAACGGTTTTCGCCATGTGAGAGGGTAGCCGAGCGGGGTGTGCCGGTCAAGACGGGCGCGGGAAATCGTCGGGAGGAAAAGGAACGGCGGGCCGCGAAACAAGTTCGCGGCCCGCCGGTTGGGTTCGATATGGCTGCCTGCTACAGGTTGGCCAGCAGAAGTTCGCCGAATTCCTTGCAGCCCACCCGGGTGGAGCCTTGGATCTGGGAGGCCAGGTCGACGGTGACCTTCTTGTCGGCCAGGGTCTTTTCCATCGAGGCGTGGATGAGCGCGGCGGCTTCATGCCAGCCGATGTGCTCAAGGAGCATGGCGCCGGACAGGATCAGGGAGCCGGGGTTGGCCATGTCCTTGCCCGCGATGGTCGGGGCGGTGCCATGGGTCGGCTCGAAGAAGGCGAGCCGGTCGCCCATGTTCACGCCGGGGGCCAGCCCCAGTCCGCCCACCTGTGCGGCCAGGGCGTCGGAGATGTAGTCGCCGTTGAGGTTGGTGGTGGCGAGGACCGAATACTGCTCGGGGTACATGAGCACGTTCTGGAACATGGCGTCGGCGATGCGGTCCTTGATGACCACGCCCTCGCCGTCTTCGCCCTCGCGTACGACCTTGCCCTTGTACTCCTCGTCGGCCAGCTCGTAACCCCAGGCGCGGAAGCCGCCCTCGGTGGTCTTCATGATGTTGCCCTTGTGGACCAGGGTTACGGAAGAGCGGTTTTCGGCGATGGCGAAGTCGATGGCCTTTTTGACCAGCCGCTTGGAGCCCGCCGGAGTGATGGGCTTGATGCCGATGCTGGCGGTGGGATCGATCTTCGCGCCGAGTTCGCCCACGAGATAGTCGATCAATTTTCTGGCTTCCGGGGAACCGGACTGGTATTCAATACCGGCGTAGACGTCTTCGGTGTTCTCGCGGAACACGACCATGTCCACCAGGTCGGGGCGTTTGACGGGGGATTCTATTCCCTCGAAATATTTGATGGGCCGGATGCAGGCGTAGAGGTCGAAGGCCTGGCGCATGGTCACGTTGAGGCTGCGGTATCCCTTGCCCACGGGCGTGTTCAGGGGGCCTTTCATGGCCAAATCTGCCTTGGACAGGGCTTCCATGGTGGCCTGGGGCAGGTACTCGCCGGTCTCGGCAAAGCCCTTTTCACCGGCAAGCAGTTCCTGCCAGTCGAGTTTGTTGGCCCCGCCGTAGGCCATCTCAACGGCCTTGTTCAGGACGGGACGTCCGGCGGCCCAGACTTCGGAGCCGATGCCGTCGCCTTCAATGAAATAAACAGTTCTGGTAGCCAATGGGTCCTCCTCGGCGATGTGTCGGGATTGTTTCGAGATGAAGAAGCGGACTATGACGTTTATTCGGTTGGATTGCAAGCGGCCGGGAGTCCGGAAAAGCCGCCGCGCAGCGTTTTTAGCGGCAGATTTGAAAATATAATAACTGGTTGGAGATATCGTGCTGGGTGAATTGGAAATGGTCAAGGCGATGCTGGGAGGCGACAGGCGGGTTGTCGTTCTTACCGGGGCGGGGGTGTCCGCCGAGAGCGGGGTCCCCACCTTTCGCGGCCGGGACGGGCTGTGGAAGCGGCATCGGGCCGAGGACCTGGCCAGGCCGGACGCCTTTGCCGCGCACCCGGAACTGGTCTGGGAATTCTACAACTGGCGGCGCGGGCTGGTGAGAGACTGCGAACCCAATCCGGCGCACCTGGCCCTGGCGGCCATGGAGCGGCAGATGCCGAATTTTCTTCTGATTACCCAGAACGTGGATGGACTGCACGCCAGGGCGGGCAGCCTCAGAATGGTGGAGATGCACGGTTCGCTGTGGCAGGTCCGGTGCACGGTCTGCACCCATGCGCGGGAGGATTTTACCGACTTGCCCGACCTGCCGGAATGTCCCGTGTGCGGCCATCTGCTCCGGCCCGGCGTGGTTTGGTTCGGGGAACCGCTCACGCCCGGCGTGCTCCGGCTGGCCATCGAGCAGATCGGCAAGGCGGACGTATTCCTATCCGTGGGCACATCGAGCCTGGTGCAACCCGCCGCGTCCTTTTGCCAACTGGCCAAGGACCACGGGGCCGTGACCGTGGAGATCAACAGGGAGCCGACTCCGAACACGGGGCTCATGGACTTCGCGCTGCACGGCCCGGCCGGGGAGATTCTGCCCGAGCTGGCGGCCGGGCTGGCCGAGTAGGCCCGCTTGACTTCGCGGGAAGTTCGGGAGTAACCATGGCAACTATGCAAACACCCATATCATACAATTACTTTTGTGCGCGCGGGTGGCGCAACGTCAAGCGGCCCGATTCCTAGACGCGCGCTGAAGTATTTCCGCCGCCGGTCCTGGTGGCGGGTGCTTCCGTGCGCAGTTGGACATCGGAAAAGCCGCTGGATGAAACGCCAGTGGTTTTTTTTTACGTCAACCCGCAGGGGCCGGAGGGGAGTCGGTACGCTCCCGCCGTTACGGCCCGCAGCGCAACTGTTCGGAGGAACACCATGTCAGTGAAGAAGATCTTTTTGCCCCAGGACCAGATGCCTACCCAGTGGTACAATCCCATGCCGGATTTGCCCACGCCCATGGCTCCGCCCCTCAACCCGCAGACCATGGAACCGCTCACCCCGGACATGCTCTCCCCGATTTTCCCGGATTCCCTCATTGCCCAGGAGATGAGCCCCGAACGGTTCATCGACATTCCCGAAGAGGTCATGGACGTCTACAGGATATGGCGTCCATCCCCCCTGGTGCGAGCCGACCGGCTGGAAAAGGCCATCGGCGCCAAGTGCAAGATATTTTACAAGGATGAGTCCGTGTCTCCGGCGGGTTCCCATAAGCCCAACACCTCGGTTCCCCAGGCGTACTATAACAAGATCGAGGGCGTGAAGCGGCTGGCCACCGAGACCGGCGCGGGACAGTGGGGCACGGCCCTGTCGTTCGCCTGCGCCCAGTACGGCATGGAGTGCGTGGTTTACATGGTCAAGGTCTCCTACGAGCAGAAGCCGTACCGCAAGATGATAATAAACACCTACGGCGGGACCATTTATGCCTCGCCGTCGGAGCAGACCCGGACGGGCCGTGAGATGCTGGCCAAGGACCCGAACTGCAAGGGATCGCTGGGCCTGGCCATTTCCGAGGCTGTGGAGGACGCGGCCACCCATGACGACACCAAGTACGCGCTGGGCTCGGTGCTCAACCACGTGCTTATCCATCAGACCATCACCGGCCTGGAAGTGCAGAAGCAGTTGGAGATGGTCGGCGAGAAGGCCACCCATTTGGTCGGCTGTGTGGGCGGCGGTTCCAATTTCGGCGGGCTGGTCCTGCCGTTTATGCCGCAGAAGCTGGAGGGAGACCCGGTCCGGTTCATCGCGGTGGAGCCCAAGGCGTGTCCGACCCTTACCCGGGGCGAGTACCGCTACGACTTCGGCGACATGGCCCGGCTCACCCCGTTGGTCAAGATGCATACGCTGGGGCACGATTTCATGCCCGCGCCCATCCACGCCGGGGGCCTGCGCTATCACGGCGACGCGCCCATCGTCTGCAACATCGTCAACGAGGGGCTGTGCGAACCCGTGGCCTACTTCCAGACCGAGTGCTTCGAGGCGGCCAAACTGTTTATGCAGACCGAGGGATTTTTGCCCGCGCCCGAGACGTCCCACGCCATCAAGGGGGCCATTGAGGCGGCCAAAACCGCCGGACCGGACGACGTCATCGTCTTTTTGTACTCCGGCCACGGTATGCTCGACCTGGCGTCCTACGACGCCTTCAACCAGGGACTTTTGACCAACTTCGAGTTGCCCCAGCGCGACATCGAGGAGGCGCTCAAAGCCTGTCCGGACGTGAAATAACGACCCGCACGGCAGATGCCGATCACACCCCCGGTCCGGATTGCCGCGCCGGGGGTTTCACGTTTTCTTGCATCGGGACAAAGCCCTTGCTATTCAATAAAGATAGACACCGATCAAGGAGACGAACGATGCTGACCATGTGGAAAAGAATCGGGTTCGCCGCGCTGCTTGTCGCCGTCCTGGCGGCGCTGGGCGCATGTGGGACCCACAACGCCCCGACGATGAGCGAGGACGCCATCCGCCAGGCCCTGGTCGGCAAGACCTGGACCCTGCGTAGAATCGTGGCCCGGAGCTACGGCGACGATCCCGCGCGGACGTTGACGTTCAACGCCGACGGCACGGTTGAGGGATTCGGCGGGTGCAACGCCTTCAACGGCACCTATTCCCTGACGGGTGACAAGATCGAATTCGGCCCTCTGGCCTCCACCCGCAAATCCTGCGGGCCGGGCATGGATGAGCAGGAATTTACCTATCTGACGTTTCTGGCCAAGGTGCGCCGTTTGCATGTCGAGGAAGAGGGGACCGAGCTGGTCCTGCTGACCGAGGCCCAGGAACAAATTCTGTTTACTTCCGGAACGTCCGGGCTGTTCTGGTAGCCCTCTCGGAGAGTTGTTCATCACAGGCCGCCGATCGTCCGCACTGGACGGTCGGCGGTTATTGTTTCAGGGATTGCTTCAGGCGCAGGATGCGGTTGTACGATGTCTCGATGCGCGACCGGGGAATGATCCCGTCGTCCACGAGTTCCCGGATGATAGCGTGGGCCTTTTCCGCGATGCGCCGGTCGTAGGAGAGGTTGTTGCCGAAGAGAAGAATGTCCGCACCGGCCTCGATGGCCAGACGCACGGCTTCCTTGCGGCCGTATTCATCGGCGATGGCTCCCATGTCCATGTCGTCGGTGATGACCACGCCGTCGAAGCCGAGCTTTTCACGCAGCAGGCCGGTAACGACCTTTTTCGAGAGGGTGGCCGGATAGTTCGGGTCGAGTTTCGCGTTGAAGATATGGGCGGTCATTATCATGTCGGCCCTGCCGCTTCCGATCAGTTCCCGGTAGGGAGTGAGTTCGGCCTCGGACCAGGTTTCGGTCACATCGGTCAGCCCGGCGTGGGAATCGGTCCCGGCGGACCCGTGCCCGGGGAAGTGCTTGAGACAGGAGAGCACGCCCGCCCGGTGCAGTTCATCCACGAACACTCCGGCGCAGTGGGCGGTCCGCATGGGATCGCTTGAGAAGCTACGTCCGAGCCTGCCGATGGCCGGGCTGTCGGGATTGACGTTCACATCCACCACCGGGGCGAAATCCAGGTTGAAGCCCACCGAGGAGAGATTGGACCCGATCATGTACCCCGCCGTGCGCACGTTGAATTCTCCGTCAGCGCACATGTCGGCAGCGGCCGGTGTCTCGTGGAAACCGTACTTCCGCTTGAGCCGCTGCACCTTGCCGCCTTCCTGATCCACGGCCACGAGCAGGGGAATCCGGGCTTGCGCCTGGAGATCGCGGATGAGTTTTTCGACCTGTTCCGCCGACCGGATGTTGCGTCGGCCGCTGCCCAGCAGCATGTCGTGGTCGAAGAGAATCACTCCGCCCAGGCCTCGGTCGCGGATGTCGCGGACGATTGCGCTGTCCTCGTCCACGGCGAATCCCCGGAATCCGGCCATGAGCATCTGGCCGATCATGGCGTCAAGGTCGGCGGCATGGGCGGGGCCGGAAAGAAGGATAAGGAACGGCAGAAGCAGGACGGCGAAGAAATTGCGCATGGCGGGCTCGTCGGGCTGAAGGTTTGCGGGACCCGGCAAGTGTAGGGTGGAGCGCGCCGCACCGCAAGGATGAAACCGGTTTGCGCGCGGCCGGATTTCCTAATACATTGCGGCATGAACCTTCGAACCGGCCGCCCCGGATTGTTTCGCCGAGTCCTGCGACATGCCTGGACCGATCTCGTCCCCCTGGTCCGAGGAGAGGACGCCGCCCCCTTGTCGCACAAGGAAGCCCAACTCTGGGCGCTGGTCCTGGCCTCGCGCCATGTCCCTCACAGGTTGCGGCGGCTTAGCGCCGAGCAGGGAGGGGGATATGCGGTTATGGTTCAGGAGTGGTATGCCGACCGGGGCGCCGGGGAGATCTGCCAGTATTTCGAGGAAAATCGGCCTGAGCTTGCCCGGACTGAGCTGCCGGACCTGCGGCCCGTGGGCGGGCTGGAGCCGACCCTGTTCGGGCTGGCCCTGCTTGTTCTCTTTTATTGGGTTTATTCCCGGACCTATCCTGCCCAGGGGCTCTATCCGGACCTGTGGGTGCGCCTGGGCAGCGCGGACGCCGGAGCCATTCTTTCCGGCCAGTGGTGGAGGCTTTGCACGGCCCTGACCCTGCACGCGGACGGTCCGCACGTGGCCGGGAACGCGGCCATCGGCGGGGTGTTCATCTGGCTGGCCGCGCGTCGGCTCGGCTCGGGCGCGGCGTGGATGCTGACCATCCTGTCCGGGGTGCTCGGCAACCTCTTCAACTCCCTTGCCCTGGGGGTGCATCACGACGCCATAGGCTTCTCCACAGCCACCTTCGGCGCGGCCGGGGTGCTCGCCGGAATCAGGCCATTCGGCGTGGGGGGCGGACTGCACGGCCTCGGCGAAGGCTCGTGGTTCCGGCGTTTCCTGCGGTTTACGCGCACGGCGCTCATTCCGTTCGGCGCGGGGCTCGGTCTGCTGGCCATGCTCGGGGCGGGCGACGGGGAGGGCAATGTGGATCTGGGCGCGCATCTTTTCGGCTTTGCGGCCGGGCTTGGCCTGGGCGCCGTCATCGGGCTACTGACGACCCGCTTCGGCCTGCCGGGCAAAGATGTGGACTTCAGGCTATACCTGACGGCCCTCGCCATGCCCGCGGCCGCCTGGGTTTGGGCCTGGCTGGCGTGATATCAGGGCTTGTGCTACGCTAACTAGGTCTGTATGGATGTCCATCCAACGTGTTTTATCTGGAGTTTCGAGTGTCTGAGCCCGTTGTAGACATACAGGGTCTGAATTACGCACCCGGCGGTTTGCCGGTGCTGCAAGATGTCGACCTGCGCATTGAGCGCGGCGACTATCTGGCCGTACTCGGCCCCAACGGCGGCGGCAAGTCCACCTTGCTCAAGCTCATTCTCGGACTCATCAAGCCCGACAGCGGCACCATCCGCGTTCTCGGCCTGCCTCCGGGCGAGGCCGGAGGGCGCATCGGCTACCTGCCCCAGCATACCGTGGTGGCGGGTTCCTTTCCCATCACCGTGCTCGAAGCGGTCTGCATGGGCACGGTCCGGCCCGGCTTCAAGGGGATGTCCGGCCGCCACTCCAGGGCCGATCATGAAAAGGCGCGCCGGGCTTTGGAAAAGGTGGACATGCTCGCCTTCGAGGGGCGCGGCCTGGCTCGGCTGTCCGGCGGCCAGAAACAGCGCGTGTTCATCGCCCGCGCCCTGGTGGACTCCCCGGAGCTGCTCCTGCTCGACGAACCCACGGCCAGCGTGGACTCCGTCAGCCGGACGGCCCTGTTCGCCCTGCTTACCGAACTGAATAAGGACATGACCGTGATTATGGTCAGCCACGATATCTCTTCCCTGTCCTCGGGCGTCAAGTCCGTGGCTTGCGTCAATCGTTCGCTTCATTTCCACAAGGCTCCTGAAATCACCGACGACATGTTCACCATGGCCTACGGCGGGGCCGGAGACCATTGCTGCCCGGTTGAGCTGGTCACCCACGGCCATGTGCCGCATCGGGTGCTCGCTCCCCATGATCGGGACGACGAATCCAAGGGCTCTGCCGGGGACGGGGAGGCGTAATGGACGTCCTGAGCTTCGATTTCATGCAGAACGCCCTGGCCGCAGGGCTTCTCGCGAGCCTCATTTGCGGCGTCATCGGCACCCTGGTCGTGGTCAACCGCATCGTCTTCATCTCCGGCGGCATCGCTCACGCCTCCTACGGCGGAGTGGGGCTGGCCTTTCTCCTCGGGCTGCCTGTCCTGCCCGTGACCGCGGCCTTCACCGTCTGCATGGCCCTGATTATGGCCCTGGTCACGTTGCACGCCCGGGAGCGGGTGGATACCGTCATCGGCGTCATATGGGCCTCGGGCATGGCGCTCGGCATCATCCTTCTGGACCTCACCCCCGGTTACAACGTGGACCTCATGAGCTACCTGTTCGGCTCCATCCTGGCCGTGCCGCGCAGCGACCTCTGGATCATGGCCGCCATGGCCGCCGTTGTCGCCGTCATGGTGCTCGTCTTCTACCGGGGTTTCACGGTAATGAGTTTTGACGAGGAGTTCGCCCGTTCGCGCGGCGTGCCCGTGGATTTTCTCTATATCCTGCTCATCGTCATGGTAGGTCTGTGCGTGGTCATGATTATCCGCGTGGTCGGCCTTATCCTGGTCATCGCGCTTTTGACCATACCGCCTTTCATCGCCGAGCGGCGTACCCGCTCTCTCAAGGTGATGATGCTGGTGTCCACCCTCCTGTCCGCCTTATTCACCGTCACGGGGCTTTTCTTTTCCTACGCCCTGGACCTGACCTCCGGCGCATCGATCATCGCGGTGGCCGCCATCGGCTTTTTTGTTTCCCTGCTTATCCCTCAAAAAAATACTTGATTCATAAGGGGCTGTTTTTTCCCATGGAATGTCTTTTGCAATATATTGTCGGCGGGTGTACATCTTTTCCTGGCTCAAGGCCTGACAAACGGACCGCCGCATGACCATGAACTGCAAGCAAAAGCTCATACAGGAAGGATACACCCGGTACCGGGGCGCAGTGGACGCCTCGGTGTACGAGTATTTCAACTGCGATTGTTCGTGGAAGGCCCAGTGGTACCTCAAAAAGGGCCAATACCGCTGCTGCGGCTGCAAGGAGCGGTGCGAAACCCGCGATCCGGAAGGGTTTCAGCTCTTTCTCGATCTCGGATAAGGCAACCAAGGAAGGACAATGCGACGCATCCTCATCGCCCTGTGTCTGGCTCTGGCCCTGGCCGTTGTTTCCGGCCCGGCCCGCGCCTCGGATTACATGGACATGGATATCTGCCTGGGCAAGCAGGTCCTTGCGCGCATCCTGTGCAAGGACGCCAGAGAGGTCAATTTCGTGGCCAAGGTCCGGGATAACGTTTACCTCTTTTCCGTGTTCTACGCCAAGCAGATGGCCCGGTTTGTGGTCGGTATTTCCAACGACAAGATTCGCGTCCAGGGTCGGGAATTTCTCAAGCTGACCCGGACCATCCCCTACGAGTTCGACAAGACCAGCAAGTGCGGCGTTGTCGAATACTCCTCCTCGGAATGCCGCAACAGCCAACCCATTGTCTGCTGTTCGGAAAAAACCGAAGAGGAGAAGCTGGACGACAAGTTCTGGGACCGTCCCATTCCCGACCTGCTTGAGGAAGACCTGCGCAAGGCACTCGAAGTGCTGCCGCCCGAAGACGGGCAACCCGCCCAGGGACAACAGGGCGCAGTTCCGGGAACCACGCCGCCTCCGGTGCAATAGCTCCGATAACTACGTATGCCAAAGCCCCCGAGTTCGCTCAGGGGCTTTTTTGCGTGAGATGAGCGGAGTGGCTGGTGGAAGGGGAGGGGCCTCGCCGACCGGGTGTTTTCGACGGCTCAAGAACCCTTTGAAAAGGGTTCTTGAGGATCTCCCAAACTTTTTATGTCATCTTCGGCGAATGGTGTGCTTTTGAAAATGTAAATTTCATAGCACTCGTTCAATCCGCGTAGCGGCACAAAAAGTTCAGGAAGGAAAAAGGGATGGGGGTTCCGGTGCCTCTAAACTCTCCGAAACCAGAGGAGCAAGGCGATGACGGCGATCGTTGGATAGAGCGGCCACCATACTTTGTAGGCGATGCAGGCCCCGGCCACGGAGCCGAGGACCAGGACGTAGGCCCAGGCTTCCAGCATACGTTTGACGGTTTGCATGAGGTCCCGTGGCAAACCCTGATGCCGGAATGGTTCGAGGGGCGCGGTCGAGTGGTCCGGGCGCGATACAGCGCGTCGGGAGGATTGGAGTTTGTTGCCGCAGCGGGCGCAGGCCAGGGCGTCGTCGGAGTTTTTGCCTCCGCATTTCGTACAGGTTATCACGGCTGTGTTATGGCCGCCCCGGGCGGTTGAGGTCAAGGGCGGCGCGAACTCTTTTGTCCCGGAGCGGTTGGAGAAAATCCTTTTGCAGAAGAAGTGCGGATGGCATAGGGTTAAGCTCGCGAAAAGCTGCATCGAGGATAGTTTGAGGTCATGACGGAAGTATCCCCTGGAATAAGGACGAAAAGAGCGGGCAAGGAAGAGCGTCTTGCCGCCTACCAGAAGACATTGCGCGCCCTGAAGGAGCGTTCATCGCTGCGCGAGGTCACGGAACGAGAGATGTTGTTGGCGATTTTGGAGCACAATGCCCCGGCCATCAACGAATATCCCATGCTCGACGCGCAACGCAGCAGCGTCAAGGAGCTTCTGTGCGGCCGGGTGGGACATCCCGGATACGAGTTCATCCATGAGCGGATCGGCCGGTTCATCGTGATGCTGGCTCATCATGAGAAGGCGGCCAAGACCGGGGACTCGTCGCGTCGCGACGAGTTGGAGGCCGCGTTGCTCAACATCGAGGCCGTGCTCGTGAAATGCGCCCAGGGCATTGTCTACGCCATGGCCCTGGTGACGGACAACTTCGAAGAGCTGGTCCTGCGCTACTTCGGCCGACAGAGCCTGGAGCAGTACGGCGCGCTCATTGAGAAGCACCGGATCGACCAGGTGTTCTGGAACGCCTTCGTGGAGGAGTTCATCGCCAGCCGGGTGAAGGACGCGCACCGCGAGATTCTGGACGGCGGGCGGTACGTCGTGGCCAAGGAGCGGACTTTTCTGGTTATCCGGTTCCTTTTCGATGATATCCTTTCCAGGCTCAACCCCACGGATCAAGAAATTTCCAAGACTCGTATCCAGAAGAGCTACATCGCCGCCCGTGAAAATCCCGTCCAGCGGACTCGGACCAAGCTGGTCCAGGCCATGTTGCTCAAGGGGATGAAGCCGCTGTCGCAATTCGACGGGCTCTCCTCCGGCGAGTTGCTCCATGCCGCGTGTATCGTTTGCTCCGACCCTGTGGCCGAGGAGTTCGAGAACCAGTATCGGGCGCGGGTGGCCGAGGCTTCAGCTTCCCCTGACGGCGAGGCCGGGGGCAAGGACTCCGAGGAGCGGAAAAGGGAACAGGTCTGGTTCAAGTTCGTACTGGACCAGCTTGTGGGGCTGGGCATCGGTGCGGCCATTGCTTTCGGCGTGACCGGCGATCATTTTTTCAAGGCGCTGGAAGCCGTGGTACCGGATCAGATTCAGGGCATTACGCCGCTCAAGAAGGATTTCAGTCTGCCTGTGCTGGAGAAAATTCTGTTTTTCCTGCTGGAAAATCATTTTATCCAGATTCTCAAGGAATGCGGCCGTGAGGAGGGGGGTAAAATCCAGGTGCGCAGCGGCCGGGCCAGACGGGTGCCCGCCCAGGCCGTGGACGCGCTGCCCGGCATGTCCAAAATCCGCAAGAAGCAGCTCTTCGGAAACGACGTGACCAGGGAAGACACCCTGTTGTTCAAGTACAAGACCGCCAAGCAGATGGCCGAGGCCATGTCCATGCTCTCCCTGGAGCCGGAATTGCGCCAGGGGCTGTCCGAGCTGTGGAAGCGGGCTGTGTTCCGTGTGGACATCATGGTTCTCATCAATCTGGAACTGGTGGCCCGGACCACAACCAACCTGACGGTTCGACTGACCGAAATCCTGCGAAAATACGGCGTAAAAAAGACCGCCTGACCTTTTTACGGGCGGCGGTCTTTGGTGCGTTTTTTTTGCGTCGGCTAGCGGCGGAAGACGATGGTCTTGTTGCCGTCTACAATGACCCTGTCCTCCAGGTGCCATTTGACGGCACGGGACAGGACCTGGCGTTCGATGTCGCCGCCGAGCCTCTTCAGGTCGTCCACGGTGTGGCTGTGGGTCACGCGGATGACGTCCTGTTCGATGATCGGGCCTTCATCCAGCTTTTCGGTGACGTAGTGGGCGGTGGCTCCGATGAGCTTGACGCCGCGCTCGTAGGCCCTGCGGTAAGGGTCCGCGCCCACGAAGGCGGGCAGGAACGAGTGGTGGATGTTGATGATTTGGTTGGGATAGCGGCTGACGAAGTCCGAGGTCAATATCTGCATGTAGCGGGCGAGCACGATGAGGTCCGTCTGGCCGTTCATCAGCTCGATCATGGCGTCCTCGGCCGTGACCTTGTCTCTGAGGGACGGGCCCACGGGCACGTGGTGGAAGGGCACGCCGAAGTTCTCCACTTCGCGTTGCAGGGTCGGGTGGTTGGATATGACCATGGACACTTCAGCGTCCAGCTCACCGCGCTTCCAGCGCCAGAGAAGCTCCATGAGGGCGTGGTCCACCTTGGAGCAGAGGATGACCATTCGTTTGGGTACCCAGACCGGGTTCAGGGACCAGTCCATGATGAAATTGCCCGCCACTTTTTCGGCAAATTCCCTGCGCAGGCCGTCCAGGCCGTCCATGTCCAGGCCGGGCAGGAAAAATTCGTTGCGCATGAAGAACCGGCCGCCTTCGGGGTCGGTGGAATGCTGGTCCGAGTGGATGATATTGGCGTTCTTGCTGTGCAGAAAACCGGAAACTGCGGCTACGATACCCGGCTGGTCCGGGCAGGTGATGAGCAGCCGGACGGTGCTTTCCTTGGATTCGGTCATTGTCTTGGATGCCTTGATGCGGTCTGAATGGTGTATGATCCGGCGGGAAACGGCCCGCGCCGGGCGCAAGGTTGGGCTGTACCGCAAAAGAGGGCCGAATAAAAGTCTTTTCCTCGCTCACTGGCCGGTAAGGCTTGGCAAGCGTGGATTTCGGCAGTATAGGCAGGGCTGACTATCGTTGGACGACAACCATAAACGAGGAATGCATGTCTGAATCCGCTTTGCAGAAGGTGATGGATCACGCGTCGGCCGGTCTGGCCGTGCGCAAGGCCTTCTTCGATACCAAGGCTGAATTGGTGGTCGAGATCGCCCGGGCCATGGCCGTTTGCCTGGCCGGAGGCGGCAAGGTCATGTTTTGCGGCAACGGCGGGTCAGCCGCCGACAGCCAGCATCTGGCCGCAGAGTTCACCAACCGATTCCGCATGGAACGGCCGCCCCTGCCCGGGCTGGCTCTGACCACCGACACATCCGCCCTGACCGCCATCGGAAACGACTACAGCTTCGACGAGGTTTTTTCCAAGCAGCTCCTCGCCCTGGGCCGGGCAGGAGATATCCTCGTGGGTTTTTCCACTTCAGGCACCAGCACCAACGTCATTCGCGCCATGCGTGAAGCCAAGCGCAACAACATCGTCACCGTCGGCCTGACCGGCCAGAGCGGTGCGGAAATGGCCGCCGTGTCCGACTTCCTGGTTACCGTGCCCTCGGGCGATACCGCCATCATCCAGGAAATTCATATCGCCGCCGGGCACATGATGTGCCATCTCGTCGATCATTTCCTCTTCGAGGCCGTAACGGAACTCACGCCCTATCTGCCGGAATCCAGAGGCTAGAAGCCTCCGGCGGCCGGGGGGAAGGGGAAAGGGAAACCCTTTGAAAAGGGCTTTCCCTTTCCCCTTCCCCCGGACCCCCCATCCCCTTTCCCTTCCTAAACTTTTTGTGCCGCTACGCGGATAAGTTGGTTGCAATTAAGCTTATCTGACGCTTTGGGCGAGACTCGGCCGTAAACCTAGGTATTGAATAAGAAGCAGTTTCTTATGCATACACCCTTCGCCGAAGGCGACATAAAAAGTTTGGGAGATTCTCAAGAACCCTTTTCAAAGGGTTCTTGAGCCGTCGGAGACGCCCGGCCGGCGAGGCCCCTCCCTCGCTGAAAGCGAGTGGGGGAGGCAGGCCCTGTCGGGGCTTTTTTTTCGCTGGAGCGGAGAGGCGCTTAGAAATCTTCGCGCTTGATGCGGATAATCAGCCCTTTTTCACGGAGCTTTTGGGCCAGGATATTGGCGCGCTGGATGGATGGTACGGTGCTGATGACCAGTTGCGCGGTGCCGTTGTCGTCCCAGACCCAGATGTTTTCGGGCAGGACGAGCCCAGCCTTGCGGGTGGTGGCGAGCAGTCGTTCGCGAGCCTGTTCTCGGTTGTCAAAAGAGGCTTCGTCCAAAGGATCGCCGCACGCCAAGACCCACCAGCCGCGCGGCCGGAGTTTTGGATTGGGCTCTTCGCCGAAGCTTTTGGCCGTCACGGCGGCCTGCCTGGCACGGACCACGGCGGTCATGCGCAGGATGCTTTCTTCCACTTGCCTGATTGCATTTTGCATGTATGTAGATTCCCCCAAAGCGGCGGTGTTCATCCGCCAGAAGGTACAGTTACTCCGGGGCTCGGGGAATGGCAAGCAAAGCCGAGGGGGGACGCAAGTTTTTTCGATTGCTTGCGCAAGGTCGGGAGGGAATGTATCCTGCGCCGCATGGTTTATCTTTCCGGTTCCGCGCCCAGGCGCACCCCTGCGCAGAAGTTTGCCCGCATCCTGATAGGTGTGGCGGCGGTCGGGCTTATCTGTTGGGGGCTGGCCTCCATTCCCTACGACATCCTGCGTGCCGAGCGCGCCCGGCTGTTCGGCGAGGACATTACGTCCGGCCTGGTGCTTGATGCCCGGACGGTCGAGGACCCGGATTATCCCCAGGCCAGTCTGGTCATCGAATACAAGTACGCGGACCCGGACGGGTTCACACGGCGCGCCCAGGCAAGGCTGCCGAACGGCCTGTGGCGTCGTTACCGTCCCGGCTCGGTGGTCAAGGTCCTGTTGGTCAGGGGGCGTCCGGAGCTGTCGCGCCTGCCCGACGAGGTGGAACCCGCCTTTCAGGTATGGCTCAGGGATTTGATGAACTGACCGACTGCGATCAGTTGCCGTACTGCTTGGGAAATTTCTCGCCCATGAGGTATTCCATGGCCTCGCGGTCGATGGTTCCCGAGGCGATGAGAAATTCCAGGCCCACGACCATGGGATGATACTCGATGCCGTGTCCCAACTCGTCGGCCGGGCCGTAGAAATAGCGTTCGGCGGGTAGGGCTTCGTTCACTTTCAGAAGTCCCTCGCCGGAAAGCGTCGAAGGCAGGACGTGGTCCAGAATAAGTCCGCCGGGCAGGGTGGTCCAGAGATGATAGGTCCCCAATGCGTCTTCGCCCGATTCGTTTTCGATCATCTTCCGAAAATGTGCGGGCGTGACTGGAAAGCGCATTCCGCCGTCCACCGACACGTTGCCCATGGTCAGTATGCCGCCGGGAATGTGGAATTTCTTGGTCAGCATATGGAACATGCCGAAATTCACGGAAAGAGCCTGCACGGCCCGCTGCCGGAACGGAATGTGTCCGGTCTCCTCTATGGCGTTCAGCACGGCCTGATCGAGCGGCATGGCCGTTTCGTTGACCGTTGGTTCGCCCAATCCCAGCTTCCGTGTCCGCGATACCGCGTTCTTGAATTCCTTGAGGTATGACATGGCCGGTTTCTCTACCACCTCGCCCGAGTCCCGGCAAGCGGGTAGGGAAGATGGGGATGCCTCCTTCTCCTTCGCTAAGTCACAAGCAACTTTCTTTCCTTAACTTTTTGGTTTCGCTTCGCTGGTAAGAACGTGTGTTTTATCTTGGGAATTACTTCTACAGGGTCATCCCCTTTGCAAAGAGGCTCATCCCTTCGCGAACCTTTGGCCGCGCGGAAGCGCATACAAAAAGTTTCGGAGGGTGAGAGGGAGATAGGGGGGGCGGAGGCGAACATTCAAAAAGCGTAATGCCCGCTGCGGGAAGCAGCGGGCATTACATTCCACTATCCTCGGACCCCTTTCCTCTCAGGGGTCTTCAGAACTCGATTAATTGCACAGGCAGTCGCCGAAGACCACGCGGTCGGTGTATTCCGCCTGTTTGCCCTTGTTCCAGCGGGACACGGGGCGGTAATAGCCCACGATCCGCGTATAGACCTCGGCCTCCTGGCCGCAGGTGGGGCATTCGAAGTGCTCGCCCAGAATGTACCCGTGCTCCTTGCATATGGAGAAGGTGGGCGTGATGGAGATGTATGGAATCTTGGTCTTGGTGAACGCCTTGATGATGAAGTTCCTGAGGGACTTCGGGTCGGACACGGCTTCGCCCAAGAAGGTATGGAACACGGTTCCGCCGGTGTAGAGGGGCTGGAGCTGGTTCTGGTGTTCCAGGGCGTAGAGGACATCGTCGGAGATGCCCACGGGCAACTGCGTGGAGTTGGTGTAGTAGGGAGTGCCGTTGCCCTGGGTCTTGATGTCGGCGTAGAGCGACTTGTCGATCTTGGCCAGCCGGTAGCTGGTGCCCTCGGCCGGGGTGGCTTCAAGGTTGTAGAGGTTGCCGGTTTCCTCCTGGAAGCGGGCCGTGATTCGGCGGAGGTGGTTGAGGGTGCGGCGCATGAGGCGCACGCCGCCCTCGGTTTCGATGCCCTTGCCGATGAGGTTGAGGCAGGCGTCGTGGCCGCCGAGCAGGCCGATGGTGGAGAAGTGACCCTTGTAGCCGTTCTTGAGGTAGCGCCTGGACCAGGGGAACATGCCCGCCTCAAGGTTGGCGTTGATGACCTTGCGCTTGTATTCCAAAGAGTCCTTGGCCAGCTCGGCGTATTCTTCGACCAGATCGAGGAAATCGTCCTCGCTTTGCGCCAGGTAGGCGAGCTTGGGCAGGTTGAGCGTGACCACGCCGATGGAGCCGGTCAGGTCGCCAGCGCCGAACAGGCCGCCGGTCTTGTTGCGCAGCTCTCGGAGGTCCATCTGGAGGCGGCAGCACATGGAGCGGACGTCCTCAGGGTTGAGGTCGGAGCTGATGAAGTTCTGGAAGTAGGGCACGCCGTACTTGGCGGTGAGCTTCATGAGCAGGTCGCCGATATCGGATTCCCAGGGGAAGTCTTCGGTGACGTTGTAGGTCGGGATGGGGAAGGAGAAGATACGGTCGCTGTAGTCGCCTTCGAGCATGACCTCGATGTACGCCTTGTTGACCATGTCCATCTCTTCCTGGAAGTCGCCGTAGGTCAGTTTGTCGTCGTATTTTCCGCCGATGATAATCGGCTCGGTGGCGATGTGTTTGGGAGCCACCAGGTCGAAAGACAGGTTGGTGAACGGCGACTGTCCGCCCCAGCGCGAGGTGGTGTTCAGGTTGAAGACGAACTTCTGCATGCACTGGCGCACCTGTTCGTAGTCCAGTCCGTCGGCGCGGACGAACGGGGCCAGATAGGTGTCGACGTTGTTGAATGCCTGGGCTCCGGCCCACTCGTTCTGGAGGGTGCCGAGAAAGTTGTTCATCTGCCCGAGGGCCGTGTCGAAATGCTTGGCCGGACCTGCCGACGCGCGGCCCGCCAGGTTGAAGCCTTCGAGGAGCAGGTCGCGCAGGGACCAGCCTGCGCAGTATCCGGCCAACCCGAAGGAAAGGTCGTGAATGTGGAAATAGCCGTGCTCGTGGGCCAGGCGGATTTCCTCAGGGTACTTCTCCAGGGCGTAGCGCGCCTGGACCGTGCCGGAGAGGTGCAGCATGAGCCCCTGGAAGGAGTGGGTCATGTTGGCGTTCTCGTTCACGCGCCAGTCGGCCTGGTCAAGGTAGGTGTCGATGACTTCCTTGATGTCCAGGTAGGCTTCTTTCTGGGAGCGGAGCTGACGGCGCTTTTCGCGGTACATGATGTACTTCTTGGCGATGTCGTACTGCCGGGCCTCCATGAGCACCTGCTCGACCATGTTCTGGACGTGCTCCTGCTCGGGGATGTCCATGTCGGCGAGCTTTTTCTCGACCTTGCGGGCCAGCCGCTTGGCAAGGAGCGGGTCCTTGATGCCGCTGGCGCTAAGCGCCTTGAAAATGGCCTGTGCGATGCGCTCAGTCGACCAGGTTTCCAGCCGGCCGTCTCTCTTCATGATTTGACTTGGCATGCTCCGGCGTCCTCCTTGGGGGCACGAATTTCTGGATTTTCAGTTCCTGTTTCGGGGGCAGATAGCTCTGCGCGACGGCGACGTCGGCCTTGGTCAGGCCGGGCACCTGGGTGATCCGGAAGTAGAAGGCGTCGGGCATGGCCTCGGCCATCTCGAAGATGCGGGTCATATTGGCGCGGGCCGCTATTTCGGAAACCGCCTTGCCGGTCAGCGCCGGATACTTGGCGTAGGGGCCTTTGACGTCCACCGCGAAGGTGTCGACAAGCTTGGCTTGGAGGAGATCGGCGACCACCTCGGGGCGCATCCCGTTGGTGTCCATCTTGACGGGCAGACCGGCCTTGCGGATTTCGTAGGCCAGTTCGCCCACGCCGGGCACCGTTGTGGGCTCGCCGCCGGTGATGGTCACGCCGTCCAGCCATCCTGCCCTGTCGCGCAGGTAGGTCCTGACGCGCTGGGGGTCGATGACGGGCAGGGACTGCATGTCCCAGGCGAGCTGAAAGTTATGACAGGTGGGGCAGCGCAGATTGCAGCCGCCCAGAAAAATGATGCATGAGGTCTTTCCGGGCCAATCGCACAGGCTCAGGTTCTCGAACCCGCGAACATAATTCCAGACCCCAGTGGGATCGCTCATCTCGACTCCTCGCAATGGCGCGGCCGCTTGAACGGCTGCACCCGACGTAGGTAACATAAGTTAAGTAGTGATAATGTCCGGGGTATGCCTTTACCGTCACCATTCCCCGGGGTGGACGCGGCCCGATTTCGAAGGAAAAAGGGCTTGAGCGCGTGAGGGTTAATCTATCTCACGAGAAAAATTTTGTACAGGGGGGATTCTGAAAATATTTGACTACCTGATCAGGATTTAGCGGTTACAAGAGATTATAAGCGATTATTGAAAAATTGAAAAAGTTTTCCACTGTTGTCGAAAAATGAACACGGCAATATAGTTAACTTTTTTCTAGAGTAAGTTTAGAAAAAAATCTTTTCGATTCCGACGGGATTTGTTTTCGACAGAAAGGATTGCGGCGGGCGGGAAAAGATGATCGTTGATCCGTGAAAGATTGCTTACCACAAGGGCTGCCGCTTGGGAACACCTGATTTGCGGTATTCCACAAGAAAAAGAACAATCTATTTGGGAGTTTTTCCCGAATCCCGGCAAGCCTCCGCAGGCCGTGGGTCAGCGCGTGTCAACAGTGTTTTCGAACGTTTTTGGGGTGTTTTTTAGGCACGGGTTTTGCGTGTCGGACCGATAGTCCCGGAGGTGATTGCCTATGTTAAATATCGACTTGCCGGTATTGTGTGTTTTTGGGGCGTGGCCGTCGAAAGGACGCCTTGCGCGGCCCGGCTTATCGGTTAGATCGCGGAACGGCCGTCCACCAGGGCGTTGCGCTGGTAGGCGCGCAGGCCGAACTCGGGCAGGGCGGCCAGGAGGTGGTCCATGATGTCCGACTGGATGTCCTCGTGCAGGGCCCAGGCCGTCTCGCTGGTGAAGCAGTATATCTCAAGCGGCAGCCCGTCGTCGGCGTGGGGCTGCAACTGGCGGACGAGCAGGGTCATGTCCTGGCGAATCTTGGGATGGCAGCGCAGATATTCCAAGGCATAGCGGCGGAACAGGCCGACGTTGGTCATGCGGCGGCCGTTGAGGGGCGAGGCGGGGTCCGCGCCGGACGCGGTGTTGGCGGCGTCGATCTCCTTTTGGCGCATGGCGATGAACGGGGCCAGGTGCTGAACTGTCATGAGCCGCATCTTGAGTTCCCGGTCGGCGAACCGGATGGACGACTGGTCGATCATGATGGCCCGCTTGATTCTGCGTCCGCCGCTTTTCGTCATGCTTTCCCAGTTCTTGAAGGGCGTGTCCAGGAACTTGAAGGTCGGGATGGCCGTCACGGTCATATCCCAGTTCTGGACCTTGACCGTGTTCAGGGCGATATCGATGACGGTTCCGTCCGCGTTCATGGCGGGCATTTCGATCCAGTCGCCGGTGTGCAGCAGGTCGTTGGCCGATATCTGGATGCCCGCCACCAGGGAAAGGAGGGTGTCGCGGAAAACGAGCATGAGCACCGCGGTCATGGCGCCGATGCCGGAGAGCAGCCCCCAGGGCGATTCGCCGAGGAGAATGGCCACCACCGAAACCGCGCCAAGCATGTATATGAACAGCTTGACCAGTTGCACGTAGCCTTTGATTGGCCGGCGGCTTGATACCTCGAACGTGCTGTACAGATTGGACAGGGCGTCCAGAAGTGTGGCCAGGATAAGGACAACGCTCACGGCCAGGTATGCGAAGACGAGGCGGTCGAGGACTCCCTTGAGCCCGGAGAGAAATTCCAGTCCCCAGAAGAAGACCAGGGCAGGGGCCAGGAGCGCGGCGCGGGAGAAGAATCCGGTTTCCAACAGGAAGTCGTCAAAGCCGTTTCTGGTGCGATGAGAAAAGGCGCGGGCCCCCCGCAGCAGCAGGGTCCGGGTCAGGAAGAAGGCGAGCAGCCCGGCGAGCAGCATGATGCCGGTCTTGGCCGCGAGGTCCAACATCGGGTTGGCCTCGATGAGGGTCGCGGGCAGGTCGAGTTGCAGGTCGAGGTTCACGGGGGGGAGGCTCCTTGTGCTCTTGGTCTGCTCCGTTTCTAGCAGATTCCCCCGGGCTTGAGAACCAGGGAGGGAATAGGGCGCCCGGTTTGACATCGGCCGGGATGTCCTCCATGCTCAAAGGGAAAAGTCCTGAGGGAATCTCATCATGAGTTACTGGTTCATCATCGTCATGACCGTTTCCACCCTGCTTGTTCTGTACCTGGGGTGGCGGTTGATAAATCCACTGCGGATAGCTCGCAGCCGCAAGATCACGCTCTGGTCGTTGCTGGCCCTGCTCCTGTTCGGCCACCGGCTGACTTGGGTGCTGCACCGGACCAACCGCTACGAGCTTATCGTCTGCGACTGCATCGACTGGGTCGGGTTCACCTTTCTCGGATTTATTTCCATTCTGGTCGTGTTCATGCTGGCCCGGGACATTCCGAGTCTGTTCGGGGCCTTGATGTCGGGCCTGAAGCGGCTGTTCACGCGGCGCAGCCAACGGCCCTATTTCATCGGTCCGAACCACGCCCGCCGCCGGTTCCTGCTCAACGCCTCAAACGGATTGTTTCTGGCTGCCGCCCTGCCCATGACCGGATTCGGCGTGTACAATGCCCGGCGAAAGCCCTCGGTGCTGAAGAACGATCTTTTCGTGCTCGATCTTCCCGAAGGATTGGACGGCTTCACCATAGCGCAGATATCGGATACTCATATCGGCCCGACCATTCGCGCGGACTGGGCGCGCAAGGTCGTGGACGCGGTCAACGGACTCGACCCGGATCTCATCGTGCACACCGGCGACATGGTGGATGGAGCCGTGGACGGGCTCAAGACGGACGTTCTGCCCTTCGGCGATCTGAATGCGCCGCACGGGGTGTGGTTCTGCACCGGCAATCACGAGTATTATTCCGGCGTGTTCGAATGGCTGTCCGAGGCGCGGCGGCTGGGCATCCGGCCCCTGGTCAACGAACACGCGCTTATAGATACTGGGCGGGGCAGGCTTCTGCTGGCCGGGGTGACGGACCTGCGCGCAGGGCGCATGGTGCCGGGGCACGTCTCTTCGCCGTCGAAGGCCATGGCGGAAGCGCCGGAACACGATGTGTCCGTGCTTCTGGCCCATCAGCCAGATTCCGTGTACGCCGCATCGGAGGCGGGTTTCGACATCCAGCTTTCCGGGCACACCCACGGCGGGCAATACTTCCCGTACAACTATGTCATTCATCTGTTCCAGACGTTCGTGCGCGGTCCGTACATACATGACGGCACACAACTCTATGTGAACATGGGCACCGGCTATTGGGGGCCGCCCATGCGTATCGGCACCATGCCGGAGATCACTCTCCACACCCTCCGCCGCGCCTGACAATAGCTGCGGCCTCAAGCCCCGCCGCCGCCCCGCAGAGGCGATAAAGGGGATGCAAGGGGGCGCTCCCCTTGCCCGCCGGAGGCGAAGTCACCCGACAATCCCGCCGAAGGCGGCTCCGCTCCTGTATTCCCAATGGGTCAAAACATTGGCTACACTCCCCGCATACGCCTTCCTTTCCCGCTTCGATTTTCCTCTCGGTCTCGTCGCCGCCTCGAAGGGGCGATAAAGGGGATGCAAGGGGGCGCTCTCCTTGCCCGTCGGAGGCGAAGTCACCCGACAATCCCGCCGGAGGCGGCTTCGATCCTGTATTCCCAATGGGTCAAAACATTGGCTACACTCCCCGCATACGCCTTCCTTTCCCGCTTCGATTTTCCTCTCGGTCTCGTCGCCGCCCCGAAGGGGCGATAAAGGGGATGCAAGGGGGCGCTCCCCTTGCCCGCCGGAGGCGAAGTCACCCGACAATTCCGCCGAAGGCGGCTCCGCTCCTGTCTTTCTCCACCTCCCGGCCATAAAAAAGGCCGACGCCCGCTGATAGCGCGCGTCGGCCCGATGCTTTCGGTCCGCTTCGGATTATGCCTTTTGCCGTCTGCGGTTTTTGGGTCTGCGTCCGTGCATGAGCCAGACGCCCGACATCAGGATGAGCAGGGAGACGACCAGGAAGTGCAGGAACATGGCCTTCTGGATGGCTCCCCAGATGATGTACACCGATCCGGCTCCGGCCAGGACCGGACAGAGATAGCGGCTGACGTTGCCCAGATCGGTGAAGGTCTTCATGACCCAGATGTAGAGGGAGATGTAGATGACGTACAGGAAGGCGATGGGCAGTTCGGAGATGTCCATGAAGTTGCCCCACCAGCCCGCGAAGTTGCCGTACCAGACCAACAGCCAGAAACAGGACAGACCGTAGCCCAGCACGGCCGAATGGGTGGTGCTGTTGGTTACGGGGTTGACCCGGCAGAAGAAGTCGGGCTTCGGGCCGAGGCCGCGCGAGGCGATGGAGAACATGCCGCGCGCAGATCCCATAATGAGGCCGTTCAGGGTGCCCAGACAGGAGATGATGACGAAGACCGTGAGCAGGGTGCCGCCCAGGCGTCCGAAGATGAGCGAGATGACCCGCACGGGGGCGGCGTCGCCCTCGGCCAGTACCTGCTCGTTGGTCAGGACGCCGGAAATGCCCATGTAGTAGAGCATGTAGATGCAGACCACGGCGATGGTTCCGACCACCAGGGCGCGGGGCAGGGTGCGCTTGGCGTCCCGGAGTTCGGCGTTGATGACCGTGGCGATGATCCAGCCCTCGTAGGCGAAGGCCGTGGACAGGGTGGCCAGAGCCAGGCCGCCGCCTTCACCGGAGACGGTCTTGGCCGCGGTGGTGAAGTTCTCGACGGTCATGCCGTTGGTCAGCCCGGCGATGGTGCCGACCACGGCCACCAGGGCCAGCGGAATCAGCTTGACCACGGTGGACGTGACCTGCCACCGCCCGGCCAGGACGGGCGAGAAGTAGTTGAGCAGGAAGAACAGGGTCATGTAGGCCCAGGCGAAAGGCCACAGGGCGTTTTCCGTGCCGAGAAGGCCCTGGGTGTAGTTGGCCGAAACCCAGGCCAGGACGGCCACCAGGGTCGGGTAGTAGATGAACGTCATGAACCAGGCCACCAGGTATCCGGCGGTTTTGCCGTAGGCCTGTTCGAAGTAGTCCACCACGCCGTTGACCCGCTCGATGCGGGTGGCGATCTTGGAAAAAACATAGGCGGTCACGACCATGATCGCGCCGCCGATGAGCCAGGCCAGCAAGGCCGTGGGCAGGCTTCCGGCCGAAGCCTCAAGCACGTTGTCCGCCTTGAAGAATACGCCGGAACCGATGACGATGCCCACGACCATGGCGGTCGCGGTCCAGAATCCGTACTTTTTCTGTAGAGTTTTCATGCTGATATGGAATCGCCTCTCAAAAGGCAGTATGTGGGGTTGCAACCGCGGCCCGTCCTTTCGATCTACCGCACCTCCTGCGGCGACAGGCCTAGGACCCCTTAACGCCCGGAACGGGGTTACGTCCAGCCATTTCCCCCTTTTGGGGCAGCGTGTTGCCCTTGTTTCTTCTTTCCCCCTTGACTCGGCGGTCAACATGTCCTAAACCGGATTGGTCCAACCAATTTACAAGAGGCGTGATATGGAAGCCAGGCCAGTGACCAGAAAAAGCATATCCGATGAGATCGTCAACCAGATCAAAGAGATGATCGACCATGGACGATTGCAGCCCGGAGACCGGCTGCCGGCCGAGCGGAAGCTGGCCGAGCAGTTCGGCGTGTCCCGCACCACGGTGCGCGAGGGCATCAAGATATTGTCCGAGTCGGGCCTTTTGACCAGCCGTCAGGGAGCGGGAACCTTTGTCAGCCGTCCCGACGAGGGCGGCCGGGGAGGATCGCTCATAGAGGCGGTTCTGACAGGCGATTACGACCTCCAGGACGTGTTCGAGGTGCGCAAGATGTTGGAGCCGGAGATAGCGGCCCTGGCGGCGCGCAATGGTTCGCCGGACGCCAAGATGCGCCTTGAGGCCATTATCATGGAGCAGGAGCAGGCCATCCGGAGCGGCGAGAGCGGGGCGGGCATCGATCACCAGTTCCACCAGGCCCTTGCCGAAGCCTCGGGCAACCCGGTGTTGCGCGAAATGGTCTCGGCCTTGCACGAGGGGTTTTCCCGGAGCCGGGCCGAGGAGGTTCAGTCCCCCCAACGGCAGAAGGCGTCGCTGGCCGCGCACAGGGCTATTGTGGAAGCCGTCAGGAACGGCCACGCCATGCGGGCCGAGCGGGCCATGCGGGAACATCTCGACGAAGTGGAAAGAATCATCTTTGATAATCAAAGAGGAGTATACTCAAGGAGATAGCGATGAAGGAAGTTAAAGAGAAAGCACGGGAACTGATGAAAGGCTTCTGCCGGGTGTGCAAGGTCTGCGACGGCCGGGCCTGCGCGGGCGAGGTGCCGGGCATGGGCGGCCTGGGAACGGGCGCGTCCTTCAAGGCCAACGTGGAGGCCCTGGAAGGCTTCAGGCTGAATATGCGGCTGCTGCATGACGCGGCCGAGCCCGATACGTCCACGACGCTGCTCGGCATCGACATGTCCATGCCGGTCATGGCCGCTCCCATCGGCGGGGTGTCCTTCAATATGGGCGGCGGCGTATCCGAAGAGGACTACATCGACGCGGTGGTCGGCGGTTGCAAGGCGGCCGGGGTCATCGGCTGCACCGGCGACGGCGTGCCGCCCTTTATTCACGAGGCCGGGTTCGCCGCTATCGCGAAGAACGACGGCCACGGCATCCCGTTCATCAAGCCCTGGGAGGGCGGGGAACTCGACGAGAAGCTGGAGAAGGCCCGCGCCACCGGCTGCTCCATGTTCGGCATGGACGTTGACGCCGCCGGACTGATTACCCTTCGCCAGATGGGCCGCCCGGTCGCGCCCAAGCCCGTTGCCGAGCTGGCGAAGATCATCGACAAGGTGCACGGCTGGGGCGCGAAGTTTGTCCTCAAGGGGATCATGACCCCGGACGAGGCCGCGTTGGCCGTTGAGGCCGGAGCCGACGCCATAGTGGTCTCCAACCACGGCGGCCGCGTGCTCGACCACACCCCCGGCACGGCCGAGGCCCTGCCCGACGTGGCCGAGAAGGTGCACGGCGACATCACCATCCTGGTGGACGGCGGCATCCGCACCGGCGCGGACATCCTCAAGATGCTCGCTCTGGGCGCGAACGGCGTGCTTATCGGCCGTCCGGTGTCCGTTGCGGCCGTGGGCGGTTTGCAGGAAGGGGTCGAGAAATACTTCGAGACCATCAGAAGCCAGCTCTCCGGGGCCATGGTTCTGACCGGCTGTGCGGACATCGCGTCCGTGGACGCCAACGTCCTGTTCTAAAGGAGGCTTCGACCCGTGATAACCACCTACCTGCTTTACATCTGTCTCGGCGCGGTCGCCGGGGTCCTGGCCGGATTGCTCGGCATCGGCGGGGGCCTGGTCATCGTGCCCATGCTCAACTTCGCCTTCGAATGGCAGAACTTCCCGGTGGAGCACATCCAGCACGTGGCGCTCGGCACGTCCATGGCCACGATCATCTTCACCTCCCTGTCGTCCATGCGCGCCCACCACAAGCGCGGGGCCATCAACTACAGCGCCTTCTGGCGGCTGGCACCCGGCATCATCGTCGGAACGTACTTCGGTTCCTGGGTCGCATCGCTGCTGTCCACCCTGTTCCTGAAGGTGTTCTTCGGCCTGTTCCTGTATTACGTGGCCACGCAGATGCTGTTGAACATCAAGCCCAAGGGTGAGCGCGAGCTGCCCGGCTATAAGGGCACCTTTGCGGCGGGCAGCGGTATCGGCGTCTTCTCTGCCCTGGTCGGCATCGGCGGCGGCACGCTGACTGTCCCTTTCCTGTCCTGGTGTAACCAGACCATGCATACGGCCATCGCCACGGCCGCGGCCGTGGGGCTGCCCATCGCTCTGGCGGGGACGACGGGATACGTGGTCAACGGTTGGTCTGTGGCGGGGATTCCCGGCCCGCACATCGGTTATGTGTACATTCCGGCCTTGCTCGGCATCATCGTGACCAGCACGCTGACCGCGCCCTTCGGGGCCAAGCTGGCGCACAGTCTGCCCGTGACCAAGCTCAAGAAGATCTTCGCGATCCTCCTGTTCCTGGTCGGCACGCGAATGCTCTGGAACGCCTTGGCGTAATCCGGGACGGACTCCAGGGGGCGACCGTTCGTCTCCATCCCGATCGTTTCGGGATCAGGCAAAAAGAAAGGGACTGCGATGCAGTCCCTTTTTCATTGCGGGCGGGGCGGCGGATTACAGGCCGTGATCCCTTTGGTGCGCGTCCAGCACGTTGTCCACATGGACGAGCTTTTCCTCGATTTTGCCGGGCTTGATCGTGTAGCGGGTGACGGTCCATTCGAGCTGGTCGATGAACTCCACGTGCCCGTAGCCGTTTTCGGGCAGGTTGTCGCGCACGGCTTCGATGAAGTCGTCGATGAGGATGTAGTGGCCCTCGTGGTCGACGCGCAGGACGTCGCCGTTGTAGTCCACCTGTTCGAAGGGGATCAGGTCCTTTATTTTTTCGAATATTTCAGGACTGATGCGATGAAAATCGCCATAGACGCGGACATCTTCCATGCTCTTACTCCATTGGGGAACGTGATGGGCAGGAATTAGGCATTCAGGCCCAGGCGGTCAACCAGGAAGCGGGATTTTTCTTCGAGATCGGCCCAGAGCATGGCCTGGTTCTCCCGGCCCAAACGGTCCAGTTCGTCGTCCGTGTACTTGGTGTCCAGCTTGAGCTTGTTGCCCATGACCTGGCCGATCTGTTTGGCCGTCTTGGATTTGGCCAGGGACGAGTGCTGCACATGGCGCACGGCCAGGCCGCCCACGTACAGGGCCGGGGTGCCGTCGAGGCTCGCGCGCAGGTCGCGGTCGAGGTCGTCGAACTGGGACGGGGTGTAGCGCAGGTCGAAGGGGCCGGTGCGTTTTATGGAGCGCATGTTGACCAGATGGCAGCAGCCCGACACGGATAGGCAGGGCCGGGTGTAGGTGAACATCCCGGTGTCGGGACTGCCCGCGCAGTTGTCGTGGACCGGCACCCGGTTTGGCAGCGCGTCGGGTTCGCCCTCGGGCGGCCGCACGGGAAAGATGTTGTAGTCCGCGGATTGCAGTCCGAAGGGCGGGACCGCCGCAGTGATCCGGCAGCCCACGGCCCCAAGGTCGTCGCGCCCCCGCGTCGGGCCGAGCAGCCGCAGAAGCCAGTCTTCGGGCAGGACGATGTCGTCGTCCAGGAATGCCGCCCAGCGCGCCTTGCGCACCTCGGGCAGGGACAAGAGCCAGTTGCGCGCGGCGGGCGCGCCCACGTTGACCGGCAATGTCTCGATATGGAATCGGTCCGCGTCGAACCGTCGGGCCGCTTGAGCGAGGACCTGGCCGGTGTGGTCGGAGGACCCGTTGTTCAAGGCGAAGACCCTGGCTCGGCCGATCTCGCTGCGCAGAAGGGATTCCAGCGTGTCAGCCAGGAGGTCCGCTTTGTTCCAAGAGTAGAGCAGCACGGCGGCTTCTTCGCAGTCCTCGGGGGATGCCGTGGGCGCGGGGCGGAAAAGATCGTGGAGCTTGAGCGTCAGATTGACGTGCCACGGGATGGCCTGCCACAGCCCGGCGAGCGCGCCCTTGGCCTCTCCGGTGCGGCCCATCCGCAGCAGCAGTTCGCCGCCCGCGTAGGCACGCCACAGTCCCCAGAGGTTCGGGTCGAGGCTCTCGACCACCGGCAGGGCTTCCTCGGGCGGCAGGCAGTGGAAAGCCCGGTCCGCCTCGAAACGCGCCCGCAAAGGGAGGGCGGCCTCGGGCCAATGGACCATGTCCAGGGCGGCCTTGGCGATCTCCGGCCTGCCCATGTGGATGAGGTCCCGCCAGATGTGGTTCAGCCAGCCAAGGCCCTTGGTCGGGTCGCTCAGGACCACGGCCAGGAAGCGCAGAATCAGGCTTCGGTCGTCCTGGCGGGCCAGTTCATGCCATGCGTCGGCGGCCTCACCTTCGCCGGGCTGCGCGGATTCGGCTGCCAGGATCATGAGGCGGGTCAGGGCGCGGTCCGCCCTGAGCCCGAGGTTCACGGCCTTGATCGCCCATCGGGCCAGGTCCGGATGCAACGGGTGCGCCTGCATTCCCCACAGGGCCATGCCCATGGCCGCGCTTCGGCAGCCCGGGTTTTCTTCGCTCAGGATGAACAGGCCGGGCAGCAGACCGGCCAGGGAGCCGGGCAGGCCCATGCCCAGTTGCCAGCCGGAAAAATGGCGCGCAAAGGCTGGCTGGACCGGGGCGCAGGACGGCAGGGTGCGGGGAATGGCGAATCGATTCATTATGGTTGCCGTTTAGCAGAAATGGGGGGACGGGGCCAGTCGGCCGGTCGGCCGGTCAGCCGGTTGGCGGCGCGAGTTTTTCGAGGTCGTCGAGGATGATTCGGGCGGCGCGGAGGGGCGCGCCGGGGTCGCCGACCATGGTGCGCAGGACGTTGAGCCCGTCCTTGACCTCCCGGTAGGCTTCGGGATCGTCCAGCCAGTTCCGGGCCGTTCGGGCCAGGTTCTCGGGCGAGGCCTTTTTACCGATGAATTCCGGGTAGATTTCTTGGCCCAGGATGAGGTTGGGCAGGGAGATGAATTCGACGTTGACGAGCATTCGACCCACCAGCTCGGACAGGGGAGAGACCTTGTAGGCCACCAGGACCGGGGTGCCGATGAGCGCGGTTTCCAGCGTGACGGTGCCCGAGGCGGCCATGATGAACTTGCACGACCGGAAGGTCTCGTACCGTTCGTCCGGGGAGACGAAGGAAACCGGGATGTCGTCGGGCCACAGGGACCGCAGCAGGGATTCGTCCATGCCCGGTGCGCGGACCAGGACATATTCGAGGCCGGGGTGGTCGGCGGCCAGCAGCCGGGCTGTTTCCGCGAATACCGGGAGCAGGGACGAGACCTCCTTGGTCCGGCTGCCGGGCAGCAGCCCCACGCGGTTTTCGTCGGGCCGCACTGCGTCCAGTCTGTCCAGGGGCAGCACGTCCATGAGCGGGTGTCCCACGTAGTCCACGTCCATGCCGTATTTCGCGTAGAAGTCCCTTTCGAAGGGCAGGATGCAGATGACCTTGCGGACGAACTTGCGCAGGAATTCGGCCCTGCCCGAACGCCACGCCCATATCTGGGGACTGATGTAGTAGTAGACCGGGATGCCGATTTTTTTGGCTATCCGGGCGATGCGGAAATTGAACTCCGGGCAGTCCACAAGGATGATGGCCCCGGGCCGGATGGCCTTGAGCTCGCTCTTGATGACCCTTAGCAGCTTGAGGATACGCGGCAAGCCGCCGAGAATCTCGGTTATCCCCACCAGGGAAATCTCGCGCATGGAGTGGCGGGGCCTGAGGCCCTCCGCTTCCATGGCCGGACCGCCCATGCCCGTGAAGGAGACGCCCGGGTCCGCCTGCCGGAGCGCTTTCATCAGTTCCGCGCCGTGCAAATCGCCGGAGGCTTCGCCCACGCTGAACCAGATGGGGCCTGATGGATTGCCTTTCTGCATGGACAGTTAGTAGCCCATGTGCGGTCCGGCCGCAAGACGAACCGGGGAATGCGCCTCTCCGGGGTTGCCATGGGGGCCGTTGCCCTGTACTACTCACACGCACACGTGAACCCTAGAACGAGGTTACATATATGATGAAAGTCGGAGTCGTCGGCCTGGGTTGGATGGGCAGAGTGCATCTGCGCAACTATACCGAAATGGCGGGCGTGGAAGTTGTCGGAGTGGTCGACGTCGATCCAAAGGCGCGCGAAGAGGTTGAAGCACAGTTCGGCGTGAAGGCCTTTGCCTCCTTGGACGAGCTGCTTGCGCACGACCTGGACGCCATGTCCATCTGCGTGCCTACCAGCCTGCACCATGAGACCGGTCTCAAGGTCATGGACAAGGGCATCAACGCCATCATCGAGAAGCCCCTTGCCGCCACCGCGGCCGAGGGCGAGGAACTCGTGGCCAAGGCCAGAGAAAAGGGCGTGGCCCTTATGGTAGGACACGTGGAACGCTTCAACCCGGCGGTTTCCCGGGTCAAGGAGCTCGTCGGCGACGACGTCATTTCCATCCAGATCGAGCGCGTGGGGCCGTATCCGCCGCGTATTCAGGACGTGGGCGTCATCAAGGACCTCGGGTCCCACGACATCGACCTCATCCGCTACCTGACCGGCTCCGAGTTCAAGACCGTGTACGCGGTCTCCTCCACCTCGCTGGGCAAGCACGAGGATTCCGCCCTCATCACCTGCGAGATGGAAAACGGCGTGCTCGCCAACATCACTACCAACTGGGTCACCCCCTACAAGGGGCGCAAGATCAACGTGGCCTGCGAGTCCAAGTACATCGCGGCCAACCTGATTACCCAGGAGGTCAAGGAATACTCGGCCTTCTCAACCTACGACAAATCCTACTCCGTGCGCGAGTGGCCGCTCATGTTCCGCGAGCCGGTCAAGGCCGAACTGACCGCCTTCCTCGACGCTCTGCGCAACGGCACCCCGGTCCCCATCACCGGAGAGGACGGCCTCGAAGTGCTCAAGACCTTTGAGCGCATCTTCGACTGCCTCGACAAATAGCGACCGGCAAGACAGACAATGCGAAAGCGCCCGCTTCCACGAAGCGGGCGCTTTTTTGCGTTATAAGGCTTCCGGCATTCGGCCGGACGGCGCCTTCGGTCAGGGCGTTTCCCGTGCTATTTCCCGGCCACGGAGTTCTTGTCGGGGGTGGGCTGCTCGGCGGGCGCGGGGACCGTGATGTAGTCCACCACGCCTGAGAGTCCGTTGACCTCGGAGGCGATGGCCAGGGCGGCGGTTTTTTGATGGTAGTCCTTGGCGTTGCCGATGAGCACGGCGTGACTGCGGATAACCTCCACGCGGAGATCGGCCCCCTCAAGCCGCCTGGTTTCGGCCAGTCGGCCGCGCAGCTCCTTGAGCAGTAGCTCGTCTCGGGCCGCGTCTCGGGCGGCCGTTCTTGACGGAGCCGCCGGGTAGAATTTGCAGGTGATGATTTTGACGCCTTCCACGGTGGCCGCCGTGCGGATGGCGTAATTCGCCTGATTGCGGCTTTGCATCTGGCCAACGAGATAGGCTCTGCCCTCGAAGACGTGTGCGGAGATATGGATGCCGTTCAGCTCAAGCCGCTCGCGCAGCCTGCGTTCGACCTGGACGTCGCGGACTATGTGCAGGCTCCCGCCGTCAATATTGTCGCGCGGCAGGTACTCGTTGGCCATGACCGCGGCGTCGTAGCCGGTCATGGCGCCTCCGGCCACTTGCACGGCGGGGTAGAGCGCGCACCCGGCGAGGAGCGCGGAAAGGAGGACGGCCAAAGCCGCCTTGTATGTGATTTCGGGCAGCATTGACCCTAAAGTATAGTCGAATATCTAGAGGTTGTCTAACACAATCGCAGCAATCATCCCTTGATGGCCAGGATATGAATCAGCCCCGCGATGGATTGACGGTCGATTATGTGGAATTCGGGCAGCCGTTCTTTGATGTCGTCCCAGTGGGTCGCGCGGATGGCCAGGATGGCCTTGTCGTGCCTGCCCAGTTCCTCGACGAGTTTGTCGTAGTTGTCGTACTCCGGGTAGTCGTGCCCCGCGTAGTAGGAGTAGATGCCCGAGTAGACCCGGGCCGAGAAGGGCGCGTAGCCGTGCTCTATGTAGTCCCGCAGGATCAGGGCCTGGCGGCGGGGGCTCATGGCGTCGTTCAGGGAGGGGGCGGCAAGCAGACCTACCGGATATATCCACAGGATCATGGCCAGCGCGCAGGTCGCGAGCGCGGCGCGGAATCCCTTGGCGCGCATGGAGAGGATGGCCGCGCCGCCGAGAATGAGCGTTCCGGCGCAGATGCCCATGCCGCGCACGGGCACCGGGATGGGGATGAGGTCGCCCGCCAGGAGCAGGACCGAGCCGAGCACGATCCACAGGCCGCCCACCAGCGTCCAGAGTCTGGCGGCCCGGGCCGCACTCATGGTCCGCAGGTCGTCGGCGATGAGGATGGCCAGCGGCGGGAACATGGGCAGGACGTAGATGAACACCTTGCCGCTCAGGCTCGAAAGAAAGGCGAATGTGACCGCGAACATGATCCAGAGCAGGGTCTTGGGGCCCGCCTGCCGCCGTCCGCCCCACAGGGTTCCCCAGAAAGAGAGGGAGAAGAGCCGTTTCACCGGAGCGGTAAACAGGGCCAGGGTCCAGGGCATCCAGGCCAGCGGGAACG
This sequence comes from Pseudodesulfovibrio thermohalotolerans, assembly GCF_021353295.2. Lineage (NCBI taxonomy): Bacteria > Pseudomonadati > Thermodesulfobacteriota > Desulfovibrionia > Desulfovibrionales > Desulfovibrionaceae > Pseudodesulfovibrio > Pseudodesulfovibrio thermohalotolerans. Next base: position 1,145,426 of record NZ_CP120635.1, read on the forward strand.
CCGCGAAATACCACCAGAACGGTTCACGGTGATGGAAGGTGTGCGTGGCCCTTTCGAGAATCTGCTTGCCGAGTACGGTGTTGATGAGGAAGGCCGGGCCTTCGGCCAGCACCACGCCCGCCACCCATGCGGCGATCATGCCGAGCATGACCAGGACGCCGAGGGCCGTGCGCCGCGAGAGCAGGCGTCGGGCCTCGCCCTTGAAGAGCAGGAACAGGGAAATGTTGACCAGCGGGAACAGGAAGCCGAGCGGGCCCTTGACCAGGGTGGCCGCTCCGGCCAGGGCAAAGCCCACGACCGGCCACCAGCCTTCGTTCTTGCCGGTGTACGCGCGGTAGAAGACGGCGTGGCTCAGGATAATCAGGGCCGCGAACAGCAGGTCCATGCGCGAGTAGTGCAGCAGGGCGGCGACCATGAAGGAGGACAGCAGAATCAGGGTGGACGCCAGGGAAGTGGTCTTGTCGAATTTCAGCATCCGGGCCAGGGCGTAGGCGGCGAACAGGAAGAAGAGGCCGGACAGGGCCGCGCCCAGGAAGAAGACCTCTGGCGTATTGAACGGGGTCAGCTTGTCGAGCAGCCAGAGGAACCAGAAATAGACCGGCGGCTTGTCCGGGTACGCCTGGCCGTTGAGGGCCAGGACCATCCACTTTCCATTGAGGGCCAGGTTGTTGTAGGCGTCGGCGTAGCGGACTTCGTCGGAGAACCACAGGGCGCGGTTGTTCAGGGCGAACCAGGTTTGGGCCAGCACGGCCAGGGTCATGGTCAGCCAGGGGTGATTTTCAAGTCGGGTCCAGATGGTGCGAAGCGCGCTCATGTCATGATCTCCTGAAAAGCGAGGATTCGGCGATGATTACGGCGGCGAAACCGCCCACGCTGCCGAGCAGCCAGCCGAAGAAGACGTCGGTGGGATGGTGCCAGCCGAGATAGATGCGGGAGAATCCGGCCAGGCCGACGAACAGACCGAGCAGGACAGAGACCGCCGTGCGCGACGAACGCAGGGCCAGCGGCAGGGTCCAGCCGGTTATTTCAGTGGTGTGCCCCGAGGGCAGGGATACTTGGGCGTATCGGCCGGAAAGGGGTGCGTACCAATGGCCTTCGCCGGGGCGGGGCCTGCCGATGACGTATTTGGTGAAGTGCACGGCCAGTCCGGCGACCAGTCCCTGCACCACGAGCAGGACGAGCACGAAGCGGAGCTTTTCGCGGTCGCCCGATCTCCAGGCGAAGAAGAGCATTGCCGCGTAAAATACGTAGAAGACGGGGTTGCACCAATTGGTGACGAGCCGCATGAACGCGGCGAGCCCGGCATGGGCGGCGCGGTGGTCCTTGAAGAACAGGGCCACGTCGCTTTCGTTCGCGAACCCGGCCCAGATGACGGCCAGGATAATCAGGAGCGGCGCGGAGTAGAGCGCCCAATGCTTCAGGGGAGTACAGCTCATGCGGGTTTATAAGCCATCGGGGGAGCCCAGGCAAGCCGGGCCGGGCGCGTCCCTAGGACTCGCCGTCTCCGTCGGATGGGTATGGTTCGTGGGTGTAGCGGGCCCAGATTTCGGGGCTCGCGTTCAGTTCCTTGAGAATATCGGTCAGGGCCTTGCCTTCCTGTTTCCAGTACTTGTCGGCGTTGTCCGAGCATTCAAAGGGGATGACCAGGGTGCCGTCCTCGGTCAGAAAGGGTTTGTTCTCGTCCATGGCGGGGGACTATTCCATGGAACCGCCGCAATGACAAGCGCCGGTTGCGGCGGTCGATTCATCCGTGTTCGCGGGAAGTTGGGTGCGCCACGCCCGGATCAGGCCACGGCCTGTTCGTTCGGGGGCAGGCAGACCTTGCGGTCGATCTCGCGGACCTTCTTGAGGACGTTTTTGCTGATGCGCTTGAATTCGCCCAGGTCCTTGGCTTCGTAGGCGAACTTGGCCCGGGTCAGTCCGGCAAGGTCCACGATCTCGTTGAACAGATACGGAGCGTAGAGCGGGTCCTGTTTGATGAACAGCTCCATTCGGTTCAGCGCTTCGTGCACGCTCTTCTGGTTCGCCTTGAGGTTCTTGAAGAGCTTGGCGAGGTGCTTTTCCATGTTGTGCAGGGAGGAGGTCCACATGGGCGAGCGCGGGTCCATTCGCAGGGGCGGCGCGTTGTGTTCACAGGCGCGGAGATCGCCCAGGAACCGTTCCACCGCGCCCGGGGCCGAGGCCAGAACGCCTTGCGAATAGGCCGTCTCCACGTCCACGACCTTGGTTCCCTCGATGGGAACGCCGCCGCCGTAAAGATTGTAGACCGGGAAACCGGATTGTTTGAGGTCGTCCTCCAGTTCGCGTTTGGCGGTCATGTACTGCACCGTGGTCAGGATTTCCTCACCACTCATGTTCCTGGTGGTTTGGTGCCAGGAGCGCAGGCGCATACTGGTGGTGTGGTTGTGGTGGCCGCCCGAGTGGGACCGGCCGTTGATCCAGGCGTAGTCCTGCCCGGCCAGGAGCAGATGGGAGACGCCGCAATAGCGCAGGAAGCGCGACAGGGTGACGGAGACATTGCCGCCAGCGTCCAGGACCAGGTCGCGTTCCTTGAGGACGTAGGTGCCCACGCCGCCCACGGTCCACAGGGGCAGGGTAGGGCCGGGGTACCGCTTGAGGATCATGGGATCGATTTTCGTGGAATAGATGAGCGGCACGTCCTGGACGAAGTCCGGGTCCAGCCTCTCGAACACCTTGAGCATGGACCCGTCGTAGTCGATGGCTGCGCACAGGTGCGGCTTGATGCCGAGCGTCTGGAGGGACGGGATGGTTTGCAGGGCGCAGGTGTAGAGCACATGCCCCATCTTTTCCTTGAGCAGAGGAGCCATGGTTTCCAAGGAAGGCCCTGCGCCGAGGATGACTGCGCCCACGCCCGCGCCCCGGCCTTCCATGGGCTTGAGGCTGCCGTCGCGCATGGCCTTGGCGAAGTTGTCGATCTCGTTGCGGACCATGACGTCCTGGCGATGGCGCAGGGTGGACAGCTCCAGGGAGAAATTCTCAAGCTTGTTCTTCAGCCAGGTGGACCAGCGGGCGTATTCCGGCCCGAGCTGGCGGCTGGGGATGTCGCTCTTGAGATGGATGCTGCCGTAGACGAATTGCAGATCCAGGTTGCGGACCACTTCGGACAGGAACCGTTCGTCCGGAATCATCACGTGGAGCTTCTTGCGCTCGAAGAAAGGGCGGTAGTCGGTCTGCCCCAGGCAGGCCAGGAGCATTTCCGGCCGAGGTTCGAGGAGCATGACCTTGTGCGTGTCCGGTGTGTTGGCGAGCACGTGATTCACGCCGTACCCCAGGTTGGAGCCGACGACGAAGGTGGCCGAGGTCGTCGCCTTCTCGGGCGTCGTCCAATTGCCGTACAATCCTTGCGGGGGGAGTGATTCGAGTATTCCCTTGCCGCTTTCCATACGCCAGTCGAGCAGGCCGAATTCGTTGATGAACAGGCTGTTTCGCAGTTTGTCTTCATCGAAGGGACGGGAGGAAAGCCACTGGAAAATGGGATTTCCGGTGCGTTGCAGGTATTCGATGTTGTCTTTCAGAAACGGGTACGGATTCATGGCACGGCCTCTCATGCTCAAAAAATGGACGGTGACGAGGAGAAAATGCAGATTGTATGCCAGTTGCGTCATGCTTGTTTTTGACCTAGGGTGCGGACATCGATTTCCAATCCAAACCACATGATTTCAGGGCGCTGCGATGAACAAGAACCTGCTCGAACTGATCGGCGACACACCGCTGGTGGAGATACGCCGCCTCAATCCCAATCCGAACGTCAGGATTTTGGCCAAGATCGAGAGCCGCAATCCCGGCGGTTCCATCAAGGATCGCGTGGCCGCTGCCATGATCGAGGCGGCGGAGAAGTCGGGCGAGCTGACCGGCGACAAGATCATTATCGAGGCCACCTCCGGCAATACCGGCGTGGGGCTGGCCATGGTCGCGGCCATCAAGGGCTATCGCATCAAGCTGATAATGCCCGAGACGGCGAGCGAAGAGCGCAAGATGATCATGGCCGCCTATGGCGCGGAGCTGGAGTTGACCCCCGGCCATCTGGCCACCGACGGGGCCATCGAGCAGGCCTACCGCTATGCCCGCGAGGAGCCGGACAAGTACGTGCTCATGGATCAGTACAACAACCTGGCTTCCATACGGGCGCACTACATGGGCACCGGGCTTGAGATCTGGAATCAGACCGGCGGCGCGGTGACGCACTGCGTCATGACGCTTGGCACCTCGGGCACGGCCATGGGTATCGCGAAACGGCTGCACGAGATGGGCGACGTCTACGTGGCCGCCGTGGAGCCTTATGCGGGCCACAAGATTCAGGGCCTCAAGAACATGCTCGAATCCTACCCGCCGGGCATCTACGACAAGAACGCGCTGGATGAGGTTCTGCACGTCGAGGACGAGGTCGCCTTCGAGAACTGCCGCAGGCTGGCGCGCGAGGAGGGCATCTTCGCGGGCATGAGCTCGGGCGCGGCTCTCGGCGGCGCCTTGCAGTTGGCGGAACGGCTGGACAAGGGGCTCATCGTGGTCATCTTCCCGGACTCGGGCGAGCGATATCTGTCCACCCACCTCTACCGTCGGCGGTCCGGCAGCGGGGTGACGATTTTCGACATGGCGTCCAACGCCGACAAGATGCTCAATACCGGCAACGGGCTGGGCGCGTACACCATGGGGCCGAGCCTGGACAACCCGGACGGCCTGGATTCCTGGCGCAGGCTGGCGTTGCTCGATGTGTTCATCAGGCATCTGGCCGGGCGGGGCGTGGAGGCTGTCGGCGTGGCCGGGTTGACCGACATGGACGACCGGACCCTTGTCGCCGCCCGCGAGGAGGGCACCGACCGCGCCTCTCTTGCCGAGGCGCGCCGCGAGGCTATTCTGGAGCGCGGCCGGGCCATGGGGCTGTCGGACTCCCTGAGATTTCCCCTGTCCTCGGCGAGCAACGAGACCGCTTTGAATTTGTGCCGGAAGCTCCTGGGCAAGGGGCTGGCCTACGAGAAGCTGCGGTCCGTCTATTTCGACGTGTTTCGCGACAAGCGGTACGGCGAGATCGGCACCGTGGACATGGACAAGGTGTCCGGCGGTCGCACCGTGGACCTGGACGCCTACGTCAAGGACAATCCCCTCGACTTCACGCTGCTCAAGCGGGCCTCGCTCATGGACCTGAAGCGCGGCGAGGTGCTGGAGACCCAGTGGGGCAACGTGCGTCCGAGTTGGTTTCTGCAACACGCGGCCATGGCCCTGGACGAGGCCGAGCGCACGGATGTGATGATCGGCTCGGACAAGCACCGCTTTCCGCACTTGGAGAACCTGCGGGCCATCTGGTCCACGGCCGGTCGCGAGGTCCAGGCGTGGATGGCCTGCCAGCAGACTTCGGAAGGCGAGGGCGAGACCCTGGCGACCGTGGCCGAAAAGCTTGGCGGCTACCGCGCGGCCCGGCTCTGGCTGCTGTCCGTGTCAACCCGCAAGCCGCTGTGCGCGTCCGACGACAACCTTTCCATGTGGGCGCGCAACTGGCGCCGCATTCAGGAGGGCGCGGCAGCCCTGACGCTCGCTCTCGGCGCGCGTGGCGACACGGTGCCCAGCGATGTGAATCAGGCGGTATTCGATCTCAAGGCGGCCTTCAAGACGGCCATGGACGACGGCCTCAAGCTCCATACGTTCTGGCCCGCCCTGTTCAAGTTTGTCAAACAGGTCAATCACTGGACCGCGAGCGACGAGCTTACCGGCGCGGCGGCCGCGATCTGCCTCGACGAGCTTAAGGCCGTCGACGCCATCCTCGCCATCCTCGACCCCGCCCAGATGCCCGTTCCCCTCTCCGACCTCCCCGTCGAGGTCCAGGGCATGGTCGCCGACCGCCAGAAGGCCCGGGACGCCAAGGATTTCGCGCTGTCCGACCAGTTGCGCGACAAAGTCGCGGCGGCAGGCTTCCGAGTGGAAGACACCGGCGGCGCGCCGAGGGTGTTCAAGGCATAGGGATTATTTGCGATAGAAAAGCAGAGGGCCGTCCGAAAGGGCGGCCCTCTGCTTTCTATGAGAATTGACTGTCGACGTTATAATTTTGAATTATAGTTGTAGCTTTTTTGCGTATTCGTTTTGCATGACATTTTTTGTACTTTAATCCGGAACCGCAAGGACAAGGACTACCAGGACCACAACCATTCTTGACAGAAATTTCAAGCTCGTTTTTCCACATCAATAGCCAGTCAATAATTTCTGCTTCTTTGCCAGAGAATTCTCTAATTGGTCGAAATGATGTCTCTCCATAATTTGTGATGTTATAAAACGCGTCGATAATTAATATATAATCATCAACGAGCCTATTATTTGATATATTTTTCCTTATGTTGTTTTCTTGTCTATTCTTGTAAACTTTTTTGGTGTCAGGTAGAAATAAATTTCATTTTCTCCATCTCTATTAGGCGTGATATCGACATAATCGCCTGTTTCAGATTGCCAAATTGCATGGAATTCAGCTTCAATAAAAATTTTTGGCATTATCCATATTTTCCATCCATATATTGTACTTCCACCATTTTGTTCAATTTTTTTTTTGAACATTTAAGAAGCATTCATCAATGAGGGCATGTTTTTCTTTTTGTATTTTAATAAAAAAAGGCCTCTCAGATGATATTTCGGAACAGAAATTTTTGACTTCCTTAGTTATGCTAGGTGGTACTATTTCCATAATGTGTGCCCTTGAATCTCTGTTTTTTTGATGAAATGATTTTATTTGACTTAATGGAGAAATCACATCGCTTTCTATTGGACATTATGGGTAGCATATAGTTTGAAAAATATATAGGACTATATGTAGTTGGAAATTTATGAAGCCGAAGGCGCAAAATGGGATGGAAGGGTGCGAACCCTTCCCCGCCGGAGGCGAAGTCATTCGACAATTGCCGCGCAGCGGACTTCAAATCTTGATTTCCTCCTCCTCTCCGCAGTCAAAAAAAGAGCCGCCCCATTTGGAACGGCTCCTTTGCGTTTCGCGAAATGCGTGGCTAGTCAAACAGATACAGGAATTCACCATACCCCTCGGCTTCCATTTTATCCTTGGGGATAAAGCGCAGGGCGGCGGAGTTCATGCAATAGCGTTGGCCCGTGGGCAGCGGACCGTCCGGGAAGACGTGGCCCAGATGGGAGTCGGCGGCCTTGCTGCGCACCTCGGTGCGGGGCTGGAAAAGACGACGGTCCACCTTTTCCACGAGGTTCTCCGGGACCAGCGGCTTGGTGAAGCTCGGCCAGCCCGTGCCGGAATCGTATTTGTCCGTGCTTGAGAAGAGCGGCTCGCCACTGACCACATCCACGTAGATGCCGTCCTCGTGGTTGTCCCAGTATTTGTTGTCAAAGGGCGCTTCCGTGCCCTCATGTTGGGTGACCTGGTACTGGAGGGGCGTCAGGGTCCGCTTGAGCTCGGCGTCGCCGGGCTTGGTGAATGTGTCGTCGGAGGCCGGAGGTTCGGGCGCGGTGCGGCGGGCCGCCTCGATGACGTCGTCGGCCTCGTCGCCCCAGTGCTCGCTCACGAACCTGTCGCGGCCGGAAAAGCGGCGGTAGGTCTTGTAGCGCACCGGGTTGAGGCCGGAATATCCCTGGTGGTAGCCTTCGGCCGGATAGAAAGTGGTGAACTCGATGACGGGCGTGACCACGGGGCTGTCAAACCGGCCGGACGCGTCGAGAGCCTGTTTGGAGGCTTCGGCGATCTCCCTTTGTTCCTCGTTGTGATAGAAGATGGCCGAGGTGTATTGGAACCCCCGGTCGCCGAACGAGCCGCCGTCGTCGGTGGGGTCGAAATGCCGCCAGTAGTGGTCGAGGACCTGGCTGTAGCTGATCCGCGACGGGTCGAAAGTGACCTGCACCGACTCGCGGTGGCTGGTAAGACCGCTTGCCACCTGTTCATAGGAAGGGGTGGCCTCCACGCCGCCTGCATAGCCCGAAACGGCCTTTATCACGCCGGGCAATTTCGCCATGTCGGATTCGATGCACCAGAAGCACCCGCCGGCCAGGGTGGCCGTTTCTTGTTTCAATCTGCCGTTATCAGCCATTTTCACTTCCTCCGATGAAAAGGATGGGGTCGGTCCGAAGCCGAGTTGCAGGCCCAGGACCCCGATCAGAATTATGAATGCGAACTTGCGCTGCATGATTGTCTCCGTAATGGATATTAGTAGCCATTATCGAAATAGACTAGGTATAATTCCCGGCAAGTCAATGGCGTATGGTGGATGCAATGAGCGGACTGGGCCAATGGGAACCATTATTTTTGCCAGAAAAAGATGGATTTTTGGCTTGTTTTGGGGCAGTGGCATTGCTTCGTGGCGACAGGATGTGCATAGTGGGCGTGTCAGGCCGTCGGCCGCGAACGAATTTCGCATTCAATCACATTAAGGAGAGACCATGCCTAACCAGAACTACACTCTTTTCAGCGGCGGCGCCCAGGGTGCCGAGAACCAGTTCGGCAAGCTCGCCGAGTATTACGGCCTGTCCGAAGTGAACTACACCTTTGAAGGCCACCGCATCGAGCGCACCCGCGGCGTGCGCGTTCTGACCGATGAGGAACTGACCCAGAAGGACGTCAGCCTGACCTACGTTTCCAAGCTCCTGAACCGCAAGTTCACCAACGCCGAGAAGATGCGCAAGGTTCTGCAGACCATCATGTGGCAGGTGGATTCCAGCCAGCAGATTTTCGTTATCGGAACCATTCTGGATGACGGCACGGTCAAGGGCGGCACCGGCTGGGGAGCCGAGTTCGCCAAGATCTGCAACAAGGAGCTGTACGTTTTCGATCAGGCCAAGGACGCCTGGTCCAAGTGGGAGCACGGCGCCTGGGTCGAGGCCAAGGCCCCGGTCGTCACCGCCGGTCATTTTACCGGCACCGGCACCCGCTTCCTGGAGGAAAACGGCAAGAAGGCCCTTGAGGATCTGTTCTCCCGTTCCTTCAAATAGAGCCTTTCAGACGAACATGAAAAAGGCGGCCCGGATAGTCCGGGCCGCCTTTTTTTATTGCGTTCGAATCGAATTACATTTCGAGCTTTTTCTTGGCCTTCTTTTTGGACTGCGAGTACTTCTTCACGTCGATGTTGTACTTCTTCACCTTGTAGTTGACGATCCGATAGGACACGCGCAGGTCGCGGGCGGATTGCAGCATGTTGCCGCCGGTCTTCTTCAGCGAATCGACGAGCAGCTCCTGCTCGAACTTGGCCACGGCCTCGCCGAAGGAGAGGTTGGTGCCCGTGGCCGAGCTTTCCGCCGACTGAAGGGTGGGCGGCAGGTGGTAGGTGCGGATGACCTGCTCCTCGCAGAGCAGGACCGCGCGCTCCATGCAGTTCTTCAGCTCGCGCACGTTGCCTGGCCAGTGGTACATGACCAGCAGCTCGATGGCGGGCGTGGAGATGCGTTTGACCTCCTTGCCGTATTCGTCGGTGAAATCGGCCAGGAAGTGTTCCGCCAGGGGAAGGATGTCCTCCCGCCGCTCCTTGAGGGGCGGAATGAAGATGGGGAAGACGTTGATGCGGTAGTACAGGTCCTCGCGGAACTGGCCTTTTTCCAGCAACTCCTCCAGCGGCTGGTGGGTGGCACAGATGAGGCGCACATCCACTGTGATGGTCTGCTCGCTGCCGACCCGCTGAATCTCCTTTTCCTGGATGGCCCTAAGCACTTTGGCCTGGGCGTCCATGGACAACTCGCCTATTTCGTCCAGGAACAACGTGCCCTGGTCGGCAACCTCGAACAGGCCGCGTTTGGTCTGAAAGGCTCCGGTGAAGGCGCCTTTCTGGTGGCCGAACAGCTCGGACTCGATGAGCTCTGACGGCAGGGCCGCGCAGTTGAGCTTGATGAGCGGCTTGTCCGCGCGCGGGCTGGCCTGATGGATGGCCTCGGCCAGCAGCTCCTTGCCTGTGCCGGATTCGCCGCGCAGCAGCGCTGTGGCACGGCTCGGGGCCACCTGTGCGGACTGGCGCAATACCAGCCGCATGGCCTTGGAGGCGGCCACGAAGTCCTTGGGCGGGGTCGCTTCCGCGCCGCCCGCCATAAGTCCCTGGGAGAGCAGGTGGTTCTGGGTGGCCATCTCCTCCTGCAACTGCGCCACGTGACCGGCGATGATGCCCGCCACCACTTCAAGGAAGTCGCGGTGGGCGGCCATGTCGTCAGCCGGGATGAGGGGCACGTCCACGGACAGCGCGCCGATGACTTCGGACTCGTCCGAGCGGACGTTGATGACCGGGACGCAGATGAAGCCGAGTTTCCTCAGCTCCTCTTCGCTGCGGCCGAACGCCTTGTTCAGGAACTCGGGATCATCGGACATGCGAGGCACGCTGATGGACTGCCCGGAATTGAAGACCCGGCCGATGATGCCCCGGCCCGGCGAGTATGTGACGTCGTCGGACTGCGCGGGGCTGTAGGTCAGCGAGAGCTTCAGATTTTCGGTCTTGGGGTCCATGATGACCATGAACGCCCGGACGTATTCCATGTCCAGGGCCAGAGTCTTCAGGAGCGAGTTGAGCGCTTCCTCAAGGGTTTGTTCCTGCCTCAAGGATTCCTGAATGGTCTTCAGCGTGTGCAGATAGCCGAGATCGGAGTGGTCCTGCGTGTAGGTTGCCATTTGTATTCTCTAAGCTGTTAGCGCTTTGACGCCGAGCTCCAGCGCTTTGAGGTTCACGGCCTGAAGCTTTGCCGGGAGGTTGGCCTTGATGGCGGCCTCCAGGGCCTCGGGTCCGAAGGGCAGTTCACCGGCCGCGCAAAGCGCGCCGAGCATGGCGATGTTTCCGGACTGCACCGCGCCCGCTTCGAGGCCGATGGACTGGTTGGCCATGAAGTACGCTTTGCTTGTGCAGGCCTGAACGGCTTTTTTGATGTCGTCGATGGTCGGGCAGTCCTGCTTGCCCATGGCAACGGACAGGGGCGGCATGAACTCGGTGGACGAGACCACCAGGCCGCCCTGACGCAGATAGGGCAGGGCGCGCATGGTTTCCATGGGCTCGAACCCGAGCAGGATGTCGGCTTCGCCGTGCCCGATCTTGGGCGACTTGCACCCGATGAGGACGGTGGATTCGACCACGCCGCCGCGCTGGGCCATGCCGTGAATCTCGCCGGAGGTCACGGTCAGTCCCTGGCTGAGGACGGTCTTCGCCAGCAGGGTGGTTGCGGTCAGGGTGCCCTGGCCGCCCACGCCGGTCATGAATATGCGGATTTTCTTGGTATCGGGCATGATTAGCTGCCTCTCTTCTTGGCTTTGATGTGTCCGCAGACCTGGAGGCAGAGCATGCAGCCGTTGCACAGGATGGGGTTGACCGCGGCCTTGCCGCCTTCCTTGTACATGGCCGGGCACGCCAGCTTGTCCAGACAGTCGAAACGGCCGGTGCAGGATTCGGACACATAGGCCACCTGCGGAGCGACCTTCTTGTAGACCCGGCGGGTGAAGAGCGGGCAAGGCTCCTTGGCGATAAGCACGCGCACGCCGGACATTTCCTTGAGTTCTTCCATGGCGGCCATGGTCTTCTTCTGGTTGAACGGATTGACCGTGCGTACCTCGGCGACGCCCAGGCCTCGCACTGCGGACTCGATGTCCAGCGGATGGTCGTTGTCGCCGAGAACGGTCCGGTCCACGCCGGGGTTCGGCTGGTGGCCGGTCATGGCCGTGGTCCGGTTGTCCAGGATGACGATGAGCACGTCATGGGAGTTGAAGACGGCATTGGCCACGCCGGTCAGGCCGGAGTGGAAGAAGGTGGAGTCGCCGATGAAGGAGACCACCGTCTGGCCGGACGCCTTGGCCAGTCCGCCGCCCGCCGAGATGGAGGAACCCATGCACAGCAGAAAATCGGCGGTCTGCAACGGAGGCAGCAGGCCGAGGGTGTAACAGCCGATGTCCGAGGAGTAGACCGCGTCGTCGCCGAAGACCTTGCGGGCGGCGTAGTAGGTGCCGCGGTGCGGGCAGCCCGCGCAGAGGTTCGGCGGACGGCCGGGCAGATCGGGCAGGGAGCATTCGCAGGTTGGCACCGGCGTTTCGCCGAGCCCCTCGCGGATGACGTTCTCCACCATGGTGACGTTGAATTCGCCGTTGCGGGGCAGCACTTCCTTGCCCTTGATCTCGATGGACAGGCCATTCTGCTGGGCCAGGACGCGGAGATCGTTCTCCAGGACCGGCTCCAGCTCCTCGACCACCAGGACCGTGTTCACGGACTTGAGGAAGTCGAGGCACAGGCGTTCGGGCAGGGGGTTGGTGAAGCCGAGTTCCAGAACCTTGACCTTGTCGGTCAGGCCGGAGTTCTCCAGGGCGTCGGCCACGTAGGCTCGGCTGATGCCGGAGCAGACGATGCCGAAGCCGCCGGTGCCGGTCACGGTGTTGTACGGGGAGTTCTCGGCCTCTTCGCGCAGGGCTTCCATGCGTTCCATGAGGCGGATGTGCATGGGCCGGGAAAAGGCCGGGATGGGTACGAAATGAGACGGGTTGCGCTTGAAGCCCTCGGGCTTGGCCGGGGCCGGAGCCGGGCCGAATTCGACCGGGCCGCGCAGATGGTTCACGCGGGTGGTGGTGCGCAGCAGCAGCGGCGCGCCGTGCTTCTTGGAAATGCGCAGGCCGTCGCGGGCCATGTCCTTGGCCTCCTGGGCCGAGGCGGGCTCCAGCACGGGCATACCGCCCAGCCGGGCGTAGATGCGGTTGTCCTGCTCGTTCTGGCTGGAGTGACAGCCGGGATCGTCGGCGGACAGAAGCATCAGGCCGCCGGGCGCGCCGACGTAGCACAGGGTCATGAGCGGGTCGGCGGCCACGTTTACGCCCACGTGCTTCATGGTGCACATGGACATGGCGCCGCCCAGAGTAGCGCCGCCCGCGACCTCCAGGGCGACCTTCTCGTTGACCGAGTACTCGAAGTAGTAGTTGCCGTCGGGCGAAATGCGGTAGAGCGTGTCGGGCACTTCGCTGGAGGGGGTACCGGGGTAGCAGGTCACCACCTGGATGCCCGCTTCAACGGCGCCGCGCACGATGGCTTCGTTGCCGAGGAGCAGATGGGTGTCGCCGGGGGTGTCACCCAAGAGCGGATTTGCCATTTTGCCTCTCCTGCGGCCGGACGTCTTCGCGTTCGGCCTCTTTTTTGATTGAAGATTGGTTATTCGTTTTCCAGCTGGGAAATTTTGTACTCGATGAAGGGCTTGTCGCCGATCTTCTCGCTGTCCAGCTTCTTGTAGGCGGCCAGAGCCTCGGCCTTGTCGCCGGCGGCTTCGGCAGCCAGCGCGAGCTGACGGTAGACCGGCACCGTGTATGCCTCGGAGGCTTCCTGGGCCAGTGCCTTCATTTCCTTGAGGGCGTCGGCGCCGTGTCCGGCCAGGGTCATGGCCTTGGCCTTGCCGAGGCGGGCGACGAACTTCATCTCGCCGTCGGTCAGGCCGATCAGGTCGTTCCAGTAGCCTTCGGCTTTGGCGTACTCGCCCATGGTCATGGCGGTCTGGGCAGCCTCAAGGGTCACGGCGGGCCGGACCGAGGACGGGACGTCGCCGAGCATGGCTTCAAGTTTGGCCAGCCGGTCGGCCCCGGTGGCGGAAACCAGGATGTCGCCGAGCTTTTCCTGGGCGGTGGCGGTCGTGCTTGAATTGTAGGCCTTGAAGCCCGCGTAGGCGGCGGTCACGACCAGGATGACGCAGACCGCGGCGATGAGCTGCTTGCGGTACTTGAATGCGGCTTCGAGAACGGGGTGCAGGGATTCGGGGGTGCGCGCCTCGATATCGGCCAGCACGTCGGGTTGGACGGGATTGGTTGCAGCCATGGTTTTGTCATGCCTCCATGAGGGTGATTTTCTAGATGGGCGGGCCGGGAATCGAGGCCCGGCAACGCAGAGGGCTTGATAAGCAAAATTGTAAAAAAGGTCAAAGCCTATTTTGGAAATAGGACGGAATTCCGCCAAATAACAGGCAGCGGAAACGGGCGGTTTTTGCAAAAAATAACAAAAAAAGTAAATTGATCTGGTGCAGTCAAACCAAAGCGTATTCGGTGGATGAACACGGGAATTGACTTTGGCCCCCGCCCGAGGTTAGCAAAATGAGCCTGCCGGGACTGAATTTCATTCGTCGGCGGACGACATTTTTCAAGGAGATCGAACATGGATATTCGCGAACAGATGGTGGAGATGGGCAAGCGCGCCAAGGCGGCGTCGCGCAAGCTTTCCGCGTCCTCGGGCAAGGCCCGGCAGGACGCCTTGCTGATTCTTGCCGACCTGCTCGAATCCGAGGCCCCGGCCATCGGGGAGGCCAACCGGCTCGATCTCGACGCTGCGGCGGAGCGCGGTCTGGACAAGGCGCGCGTACAGCGGTTGACCATTTCCGAGAAGGTTCTCAGCTCCATGATAAAGGGATGCCGCGACGTGGCGGCCATGGCTGACCCCGTGGGCGAGATCGAGTCCATGGTCAAGCGGCCCAACGGGATGCTTGTGGGCCGTATGCGCGTGCCTCTCGGCGTGGTGGCCATGATTTACGAATCCCGTCCCAACGCCACGGTCGACGCGGGCATTCTCTGCCTCAAGGCGGGCAACGCGGTGATTCTTCGCGGCGGCTCCGAGGCGTTTCATTCCAACAAGTGCCTGGCCGGACTCATGCACCGCGCCCTGGAGCGGGCCGGGCTGCCTCGCGACGCGGTCCAGGTGCCGCCCACCACGGACCGCGCGGCCGTGACCGAACTGCTCAAGCTGGAGGAGTACATAGACGTGGTCATCCCGCGCGGCGGCGAGGGGCTCATCCGCGCCGTGACCAGCCAGGCGACCATGCCGGTGCTCAAGCACTACAAGGGCGTGTGCCATATATTCGCCGACGCGGGGTGCGACGTGGCCAAGGCCGTGCCCATCGTCGAGAACGCCAAGATGCAGTATCCGAGCGGCTGCAACGCCTTGGAATGCCTGCTCGTCCACAAGGACGTGGCCGACGAGCTGCTGCCCAAGGTGGCGGAGGCCATCGGTCCCAAGGGCGTGAAGTTCAAAGCGTGCCCCGGCTCCCTGCCCCTGCTCGGCGAATACGCCGAGCCCGCCGAGGATGCGGATTGGGGTTTCGAGTTCCTGGATCTGGTCATGGCGGTCAAGATCGTGGATGGACTGGACGAGGCCATGGATCACATCGCCTGCTACGGCTCCAACCACACGGAGGCCATCCTGTCCGAGGATTACGCCCACTGTATGCGCTTCATTCGCGAGGTGGACGCCTCCCTGGTGGTGGCCAATGCGACCACCCGTTTCAACGACGGGGCCCAGCTTGGCCTTGGGGCGGAGATCGGCATTTCCACTTCCAAGCTCCACGCCTACGGTCCCATGGGCATCAAGGAATTGACCAGCGCCAAGTTTGTCCTGCTGGGCGAAGGGCAAATCCGCGAATAGCCGGTTTGGGCGTATATTGATGTATTGATCGGGCCGCCCTCTGGGGCGGCCCGTTTTTTTGGCCGCCGGAGACTCCCGGGCAGGGACAGGTGCGCCTGTTCGGCTTGCGGGCTGGGCCCAACGGAGTTATCGTCATAAAATAAAGGAGATCGGCAGTGAAGATCGGCATACTCGGCGGCAGTTTCAATCCGGTGCATACCGGCCACGTGCGCATGGCGGTGGAAGTCTACGAGCAGCTCGGCCTGGACAGGGTGGAGCTGGTTCCGGCCGCCGAGCCCCCGCACAAGCGGAGCGGCGACCTGCTCTCCTTCGATCTGCGGCTGGATCTGGTGCGTAGGGCCATTGAGGGCATTCCCGGGCTGGGCGCGAATCCGCTGGAGGCGGAGCGGTCCGGCCCGTCGTTTACCTGCGACACGCTTACCTGCTACCGCACCGAGCGGCCCGAGGTCGAACTGCATTTCATTCTGGGCGCGTCCACCTTTCTGGAACTGCGCAATTGGCGTCGCGGGCTGGAAATCCCGACTCTGGCCTCACTTGTGGTGGTCAACCGCTGGGAGGCGGCGGACGCGGTGGGCGGATTCGTGGCCGAACAGTGGCCCGAGGCGGCCGCTGAGGACGAAGGCGTGTGGAGGCTGCCCGGCGGCAACGTCATTCGGTTGCTGGATATCCCCCGTTTGGACATCAAGGGAGGGCACATCCGACGCCGCTGGCTGGATCGCCGTAATTTGAGCCTGCTCGTCCCGGACGGGGTGCGCAGCCTGCTGGAGGAGCGGGCGGACGAAATCGCGCAGTGCTGGGGCGAACGCCGTCCGGCCTGATTGGAAGCCGGGCCGTTTTTTTCTTTTCTTGAGTGGGCGCGGTCGCGCTCTTACCGAATGCTGTCGTTGCCGAGCGAGGCCCGGACCGCGTCGAGGACCGTCTCCGGCGTGGTCTCGGTCATGCACTCGAAGCCTTTGGTGCATTGCCTGGCCCCATGCAGGGAGCAGGGGCGGCAGGGCAGGTCCCGTTCCAGGACAACATCTTTCGGCCCGGCCGGATAAAATCCCCAAGCCTTGGCCGTGGGGCCGAACAGGGCGACCACGGGCGTGGACACGCCGCAGGCCAGATGCATGGGGCCGGAATCGCCGGTGACCAGCAGGTCGGCTTCATGGAGCAGCCCGCAGGTCTCGCGCAGGTTCGTGGCGTTGGTCAGGTCGCGCTCATGCCCGTTGCGAAGCGGTTTTTCGTTTCTGCCCACCACGAACCAGTTTATTCCGACTGTGTCCAGCAGGGCGCAAAGCCGAAGCCAGTTGTCGGCGGGCCATTGCTTGGCCGGGTGGGTGGCGTAGGGGTGTAGGGCGACCAGCGGTTCGTTGCCCGCGATAGGGGCGAGCCGTCGGGCCGCGTCGGCCTTCTCGGCCTTCGTCAGGTAGATGCGCGGCAACACGGCTTCAGGCGCGGGTGCGGTCTCATCCAGCGCCAGGGCGTACCGTTGGGGGACGTTGAGGGCTTCGAGTCTGCGGCGGAACCGTTCGGCGCGGGTGCGTTCGAACAGGCGTCGGGTCACGCCGAATTTCGGGTAGCGGCGCACGTCTCCATGCCAGCGCAGGGCGAGCAGGCGGGAACGCAGGGTGCCGTGCAGGTCCACTAGGGCGCTTCCGGCATACTGGCGGGCCAGCTCGCCGGTGTGGCGAAACCATCCCGCGTCGGTCAGGTCCGCCTTGGACAGGCCCACGGTTCCCGCCACGGCGGGGTGGTTTTCCAGCAGGGGCAGGTTCGACTCCCTGGTCACGAAAATGAATGAGGTTCCGGCCGTTTCGTGCCAGTGGGCCAGGACGCCCGTGGCCAGCGCCACGTCGCCCATGTGCCCGAGGCGGAAGGCCACGGCGGGTTGCTCTGTTGCGCGTGAATCCATGCCCGTCCTGTTCGCCTCAATCGTCTTGGAAGTCAAGCCTGTTGCGTGTTGCGCCGGTCCGTGGCATCTGGTACATCCATCGGTAAGGTACAGTGTTCGATCCTCTCGTTTCCAGGAAGTGACAAGATTCATGGTTGAACTAATTCTCGCCGTCGGCGTGGCTGTCTTCGTGTCAGCGTTTTGTTCCGTGGCCGAAGCGGCTCTTTACTCCATGAGTTGGGCCGATATTCAGAAGCTCAAGGACAGTGGCCGCAAGTCCGCGCTTTTGCTTCATAGTCTTCGTTCGAAGATAGATGAGCCCATCACGGCCATTCTCACGCTGAACACCTGCGCGCACACCGCCGGAGCCGCCGTGGCCGGCTGGGCCTGGGCAAAATTGTACGGCGACGACACGCTTTGGCTCTTTACACTTTGCTTTACAGTAATTATTCTCATTTTCACGGAGATCATGCCCAAGACGCTGGGCGTGCTCTATTCGGACATTATCGCTCCGCCCCTGGCGCGTCCCCTTCGGGGGATGGTCTGGTTGTTCAGGCCGGTCATCGCCGTCATGGGAGTGCTGTCCAAGGCGATTAAACGCCGGGAGTCCAAGCCGGATCACACCGAGGACGATATTCGGGCCATCGTCAGCCTGACGCGTCGTTCCGGGGTGATAAAACCGTACGAGGAGACCTCCATTCGGAATATCCTCTCCTTGGACTGCAAGACGGTGCGGCAGATCATGACACCGAGGACCGTGGTTTTCACCCTGCCCTCGGACATGACCGTGGCCCAGGCCCGGGAGGAGCACCCGAATTGGCCCCACAGCCGTATCCCGGTCTTTGACGAGGACCCGGAGGATATTGTGGGCGTGGTTTATCGGCGGGTGGTGCTCGAAGCCCTCGCCGACGACAAGGACGAGCTCAAGATGGTCGACATCATGCGGCCGGTGCGTTTCGTCCTGGAGACCATCACCCTGGACAAGCTCCTGGTGCAGTTCCTGGGCAGCCGCCTGCATCTGGCTGTGGTCCTGGACGAGTACGGCGGGGTGGCCGGGGTGGTCACTTTGGAGGATGTCCTCGAAGAGATCCTCGGCAGTGAAATAGTTGACGAGACCGACCAGGTGGTGGATATGCGGGAACTCGCCCGTATGCAGAGGGATGAACTGACCCGCGCCCGCAACGGTTCGGCGGAAGAAAAATAGAATCAGCCGCGCTCCGCGCAAGGAAACATATGGCCAAGAGTTCCAACAAGATCGTGTACGCCGTCGCCCTGGTGTTGTTCCTGGGCGGCCTTTCCTATCTCATCTTTTCCGGCCTGACGCAGGATTCGGTCTATTTCCTTAATGTGACCGAGGCCCTGGCGCAGGATCGGGCCGAGATCGGCAACGCCCGCCTGTTCGGCAAGGTGTCGCCCTCCGGGCTGGCCATCGCCGACGGCAAGCTCGGGGCCGATTTCGATCTGGTGGACAAGATGCAGGGAGACAAGGCCCTGCGGGTGCAGTACAAAGGCGCTTTGCCGGACACCTTCAAGGCGGATGTCGAGGTCATCGTGGAGGGGAAATTCTCCCCGGACGGACAGGTCTTCATGGCGAGGACCCTGGTTACCAAGTGCCCTTCAAAATACGAAGAGCAGAGCAAACAGATGGAGATGCAGAAGGGACAGGCAGGTTAGTGAAATCTTTTTCACATGATTGCACCCCGGTTTATTCCTCTCTATCCCCGTTGAACTCTCCGAAGAAGCCGAGGGCCGTAGGGACACCGGAACCTCGGCCCGCTTGTCGAACTTGTCGTAAGGAGCCTCTATGCATCTGACCGGATACGTCGGTTTACTCTTTTCCCTGCTCGCCTTTCTTTTTCTCGCCGGGTTTTCCGGCTTCGCCGCCTGGTCCAGGAGGAAGGAAGCGCTGAACGTTATCGAGCGGGGGCAGTTCATCGCCGCTTGCGGCGTCATTTTTTCCACGCTCATCCTGCTGGTGGCCCTGACCTCCAGGGACTACTCCTTCCGCTACGTCTACAACAACGTGGACAACGCGCTGTCCTTCGTCTACACCCTGACCGCCCTGTGGGGCGGACGCGAAGGATCGCTCCTGTGCTGGGAGTTGATTATCGCCATATCCGGCATGATCTTCGTGGCCACGCCCGGCTACAAGTCGCTCGGGTCCGACACCAAGCTCTATTTCTGGACGTTTTTCCTGACCGTGCAGGGCTTTTTCCTGCTCCTGCTCACCGGCTGGTCCAATCCGTTCATCGAGATCATCCCGGCTCCCGGCGACGGGCGCGGCCTCAACCCGCTCCTGCGCAACCCGGGCATGATTTTCCATCCGCCGCTTCTGTTCATGGGATTCGCCCTCTACACCATACCGGCCTGCGCAGCCCTGGCCTCGTCCATCGCAAGCGAGAAGAAATCGTGGATTAAAGTGGTCCGCAACTGGAACATCCTTTCCTGGGTCTTCCTGACCGCGGGCATCATTCTGGGCGGCTGGTGGTCCTACATGGAATTGGGCTGGGGCGGCTACTGGGCCTGGGACCCGGTCGAGAACGCCTCCCTGATTCCCTGGTTCGCGGGAACGGCCGTGTTGCATACGGCCATCATCGAGTCCCGGCGCAACGCCTTGCAGCGGACCAACGTGTTTTTGATGTCCCTGACTTTCATCCTGTGCATCTTCTCCACCTACCTGACCCGGTCCGGTGTCATTGACTCGCTGCACACCTTTGGCGAGTCCGGCGTGGCCCAGCCCCTGTTCTGGGCCATGGTCTTCTTCCTGGTCCTGACCCTGATGGTCGTCTTCCTGTCCGAGCGGCCGACTCATCGCTCCCTGTCGGACTTCGTCAGCCGCCAGGGGATGCTGGTCATCGCGGCCTGGTTCCTGCTGGCGCTCGGCATGGTGGTCGCTCTGGGGACCATGTGGCCGGTTATCAGCCGGTTGTGGACCTCTTCGCCCATGGGGCTCGACGCCCATTTCTACAACCGCGTCTGCCTGCCGTTCATGGGGCTGCTGGTGCTCATCTTCTGCTTTTGCCCCTGGCTGGGCTGGAAGGGCGGCGTCCGCAACATGAAGGGGCTCGGCGCGGTGGGCGCGGTGCTGGTCATCGCCTTTGCCGGATTCTACCTGTCGGGCATGACCAACGTGCTGGCTGCCTTGACCGCCGCGGCTTCGGTGGCCGCCATCGCGGGTATCATCCTGCTGTTCTTCCTGTATCCGACCATGCGATCCTCGCGTCATTCCTGGGGCGCCTACGGCGTTCATCTCGGGCTGGTGCTGATGGCGCTCGGCGTGGCCTTCTCCGGGCCGTACAAGACCGAGCGCGAAGTGGTCCTGGCCCAGGGCGAGTCCATGGAGATCGGCGAGTTCACCGTGACGTACGCCGGTTTGCATGAGGACCGCAATGTGGGCGACATCCTGGCCCGGGCCACGGCCACCCTCGTGGTGTCCAGGGACGGCCGCGAGGTCGGTATGCTCAAGCCCGACAAGCGCATCTACAAGAACTTCACCAACCAGCAGTTCGCCGAGGCGTCCATTCTTCCGAGTTTCGGCGACGAGTTGTACGCCACGCTGCTCGGGCTTACCGAGGACGACAAGGCGAGCTTCAAGATCAGCGTCAACCCGCTTGTCAACTGGATCTGGATCGGCGGCACGATAATGTGTCTGCTCGGTTTCCTTCTGCTCCGGCGTTTGCCCCGGCCCGGCGAGGTCAGGTAGATGAGCGATTCGGGCAAACCGCTGCTCGCAGTCAAGCGGGCGGCGAAGTTCTACGGGAACAAGCTTGTTTTCAAGGAGGTCTCCTTCGAGGTCCTGCCCGGCAGGATTCTCCTCGTCGCGGGCCCCAACGGAGCGGGCAAGTCCACGCTCATGCGCATCATGGCCGGATTGAGCAAGCCGTCGGCGGGCGAGGTGACGCTTAATCTCGAACCCGAGGATATGGCCTACCTCGGTCACGCCACCTTCATCTATCCCGGTCTGACCGCTCTGGAAAACCTGCGGTTTTGGGGGGCTATGTACGGCCTGTCGCCTTCCCGCGACGAGCTTCTGGCCCTATTGGCCAGGGTGGGGCTTGAAAGGGCGGCCGAGGAAAAGGCGGGGTCGTTCTCGCGCGGCATGGCCCAACGGCTCAATTTGGCGCGTATCTACCAGGCTGACCCGAAGCTCATCTTTCTTGACGAACCCGGCACCGGCCTCGACCCGGCCTCCTTGCGACGGCTGCGCGAGGAGATCACCTCCCTGCGCGACCGGGGTGTGTCCGTGGTCTGGATCAGCCATCACGTGACCGAGGACGCGGCCCTGGCCGACGACGTCCTTGCGCTGGGCGGCCGCAAGGTGGAATACTTCGGCCCGGCTTTGGGCTTCGTGGCGGAGGGCGCATGTTGAGGCGCACGGTTCTCATTGCGAAGAAGGACCTCAAGCTTTCCTTGTCCGGAGGGCAGGGACTGGTTCAGGCGGTCCTGCTCGGCCTGTTGCTGATTTTCCTGTTTTCCCTGTCCAAGCCGCTGGACGGAGCCATCTCGCCCCAGGCCGCGGGCGCGATCTTCTGGTTGGCGTCGGCCTTCGGGCTGGTTCTGGTCTTCAATGACCTGTTCTCCATCGAGGAGGCCAACGGCGCGCGCATCGGCATTCTGGCTTCGCCCGCGCCGGTCCATGCGGTCTGGCTGGGCAAGGGACTGGCCGGGTTCGGCCTTTTGTTCGTTTCGCAGCTTGTGTTTCTTCCGGCCACGGCGGCCTTTCTGGGCCAGTCGGTTCACGGCCCGTGGTGGCTGCTGGCGGTCACGCTCTTTGGGGCCGATCTCGGGCTGGTCATCATAGGGGCGTTGCTTGGAGCGTTGTCTCAGGGGCAGGCGGCCCGGGAGTCTTTGCTCTCGGTTATCGTGTTTCCGCTTCTGCTGCCCGTGCTTCTGGCCGGAATCACCCTGTTCGGCCTGTGTTTTTCGCCCGAGCACACCATGGGATACGACAAGTGGCTCGGCCTGATATTCGCCTTCGACTGCCTGTTCGGCGGGGCCGGGCTGTTTCTGTTCCCGTTCGTCTACAGTGGGGAAGAGTAGTTATGAAAGTTTCCATTCTGGCGGTCCTGGCGGGCCTCGCCCTGGTCGTCCACCAGGCCATGATCTGGTTCTACGCGCCCATTGCCCAGTCCGGGCCGGTGCAGAAAATCTTCTACATGCATCTGCCGTGCTCCTGGTGGGCGCTGGTCTCCTTTTTCGTGGTCTTCGCGGCCTCCATACTCTATTTGTTCACCCGCAAGGCCGTCTATGACCGTGTGGCCGGAGGGGCCTCCGAGCTCGGCGTGCTGTTCGCCACCCTGACCCTTATTTCCGGGTCCACCTGGGCCCGGGCCGAGTGGGGCCACTGGTGGCTGTGGGACCCGAAGCTGACCACCGCCCTCATCATGTGGTACGTTTACGCCGGGTACTTGGTCCTGCGGAACACTCCCATGGGCCGCGACCGCAAGGCCCTTGTCTGCGCCGTGCTCGGTATAGTGGCCTTCCTGGATGTGCCGTTGGTCTTTTTCGCGGCCAAGCTCTGGGGCAGCGCGCATCCGGACGGCCTGGCCCGTCAGGGATCGGGCATGGAAGCGCGCATGTGGCACACGGTCTTTGCCGGTCTTTTCGCCTTCGGCCTGCTCTGGGGGGCCATGCTCATGACCCGAATCCGGCAGCTCGGCCAGCAGGCACGGCTCGAAGCCATGCTCGTTTGGGACGAGGAATAACCAACACGCAACCAGCTTGAGGATACAGCATGTCTGCAACCACCTACATCTTCATCGCCAACGTGGCCATCTGGCTCGGCGTAGCCGGGTATCTGGTTTTTCTGGCCTCCCGCTCGGCCGATCTGGAAAAGCGCATCCGCCAACTGGAACTTCTGGGGGGCGATCATGACGGATAGCCGCGTGCCGTTCGGCGGGAAGGCCGTCATCCTGGCCGTGTTTCTGTCTCTTGCGGCCATGTTTGCCACCAGTTTCATCTACCGCCTGAACAACCCCAATCTGTTTGTGAAGTCGCAGGCCTCGCGCAGCGTCGCCCCCGACGATCACGGCGAGGCCGGTCCCGGTCCCATGGGCGGAGCCATGAGCGGGGCCATGTCCCGCGTCAAGGAATACATGGACAGGGTGAACAAGAACCCCGAGGACGTGGAAGCTCTTGTTGGGTTGGGCAATTCTTTCTTGATGATGCGCGCCTGGGACCGTGCCTTGGAGCCCCTGGAAAAGGCCCGGCAGCTCAAGCCGGAAGACGTCAAGGTGCTCAAGGCCGTGGGTATCGCCTATTTCAACAAGCAAGAGTATGGCGAGGCGAGCGCGGCGTATGAGGATATCCTCAGGATCGACCCCGAAGACACCCTCGCGTTGTTCAATCTGGGCGTGATTTACAAGCATTTTCTCAACAAGCCCGATGAGTCCCGGGCCTATTTCGAAAAGGTTCTGGCCCTGGAAAAAGGGGACGCGGAAATGCTGAAGCTCGCCCGGGAGGAGCTTGGCAAATAGATTGGGCAATGATTTTGGGGTGTTGATGCCATCTCGTCACAGGCGGATAAGATTGACAAGAGCCTGAAAATAACTACAATATCTCATTCCGTGGCTTTATCCGCCGAAAACGGAGTTTTCGGCGGGCGTCTGCAGGTTTACACTATTGAGTGGTAACGAACCCTTATACATTTTGAGGAGAGGAAGCATGAGAGTCAAGCTGAGTCTGATTGCCGTGTGTTTCGTTTTGGCGGCCATGCTGGCGGCCTGCGGCGGCGAAGCGAAGAAGGAAGAAAATAAAGATGCCAAGGCCGATGTGGAGACCGGTGAAGTCGCCGCCCCCGCCAAGATTGTCCTCGGCGTTGCCGGCGCCCACTCCGGCGACCTGGCTTCCTACGGCCTGCCCAGCGCCAATGCGGCCAAGCTGGTTGCTCAGAAGATCAACGCCGCTGGCGGCGTGAACGGTGCCATGGTCGAAGTCGTTTCCCAGGACGACCAGTGCAAGCCCGAGCTGGCCACCAACGTTGCCACCAAGCTGCTCTCCGACGGCGTGAAGATTGTGCTCGGCCACATCTGCTCCGGCGCCACCAAGGCCGCGTTGCCCATTTATCTGGACGGCAAGATAGTGGTCATGTCTCCTTCCGCCACCAACCCCCCGCTGACCCAGTCGGGCGATTACCCGAATTTTTTCCGGACCATTGCTCCGGATGACGCCCAGGCCGCTCTGGAAGTCGCTTTCGCCAAGAGCCTCGGCCTGAAAAAGGTCGCCGTCATTCATGATAAGGGTGATTACGGCAAGGGCTTCGCCTCCTTCTGCAAGCAGTTCATTGATGCCGATCCGGCCATTGAAGTCGTCCTCTTCGAGGGCGTGACCCCCGGCGCGGTCGATTATTCCGCCGTGGTTCAGAAGATCAAGAGCTCCGGTGCCGAGGGCGTCATCTTCGGCGGCTATCACCCCGAGGCTTCCAAGATCGTTACCGGTATGCGCAAGAAGGATATGGAAATCCCGTTCATGTCCGACGACGGCGTGAAGGACGACACCTTCATCAAGGTCGCCGGCAAGTACGCCGAAGGCGTCTACGCCACCGGCCCCATGGACTTCTCCAGCAATCCGCTTTACACGGAGGCCGTCGAGGCTCACAGGGCCGAATTCGGCTCCGATCCCGGCCCGTTCTTCCCCGAAGCCTATTCCGCCGCTCTGGCTCTGCTGAACGCGGTCAAGGTCGCGGGCGGAACCGATTACGACAAGTTGATCGATGCCCTGCACAACTCCTATGTCGACACCCCGGTCGGCAAGATCAAGTTCGATGCCAAAGGTGACGCCGAGGGCGTTGGCTTCGCCGTCTACCAGGTGAAAGACGGCAAGTACGTGGAAGTCAAGTAATTGTAAGTTTCCGAAAGGAGTAGACCAGGGGACGGGCCAAAGCCCGTCCCCTGGATTTATTTAATGAACAGGAATCACGACAATGGAATATTTCCTTGAGCTGTTCATGGGTGGCCTCACCCGCGGCAGCATTTATGCTCTGATAGCCCTCGGCTATACCATGGTCTACGGCATCATCGAGCTGATCAACTTTGCCCACGGTGAAATCTACATGATCGGTGCCTTCACCGGGCTCATCGTGGCAGGTCTGCTGACCATGCTTGGGTTCCCCGGTCCCGCCATCCTGGTCATCGCCATCGTCTGCGCGATCATCTGGGCGGCCGCATACGGGTTCACCATTGAGAAAATGGCCTACAAGCCTCTGCGGAACGCCCCCCGGCTGTCTCCGCTCATTTCCGCCATCGGCATGTCCATCTTCCTGCAAAACTATGTCATGCTCGCTCAGACCTCGGACTTTCTGCCTTTTCCCGAGTTGATCCCGCATTTCGATTTCGTTGACAGGATGGGCTCCATCCTGAGCTCGGCCGAGCTGGTCATCATTCTGGCGACCGTCGCTTCCTGCGTCGGCCTGACGCTGTTCATCAAGTTCACCAAGCTGGGCAAGGCCATGCGCGCCACGGCCCAGAACCGCAAAATGGCCATGTTGGTCGGCGTCAACGTGGACATGGTCATTTCGGCCACGTTCATCATCGGCTCCAGCCTGGCGGCCGTGGGCGGCGTGCTCATCGCCTCGCACATCGGCCAGATCAACTACTACATAGGCTTTATCGCGGGCATCAAGGCGTTCACCGCCGCAGTGCTCGGCGGCATCGGCTCCCTTCCCGGGGCCATGCTCGGCGGCCTGGTCCTCGGTCTGACCGAGGCGTTCGCCACCGGATACGTCTCCTCGGACTACGAGGACGTTTTCGCCTTCCTGCTGCTCGTCCTCATCCTGATTTTCAGGCCGTCGGGCATCATGGGCAAGGAAAAGACCCAGAAGGTCTAAAAGAGATCATCGCGGCCCCCGGGGCCGCCCACCGCGCAAGGAATATATCGTGAGCAACGAAAGCAACACCATGAACCAGAGCTTCTTCAGGTTCTTCCTGACCGCCGGGTGCGACAGTTTCGCCCATGCGGTCCGGAAGTCCTTTCTGGCGGCGCTGTGGTTCGTCTTCCTTACCTTTCCAATCATGGTCATTCGGGTGAACACCATCGAAAAGACCGTGGCCTGGAACTGGCACAGGATCGGCTACGTGGCCCTGGCCGTGTTCTTCGGTTCCTTCGTCTGGCGCTGGCTGCTGGCGCGCAAGGAACTCAAGAAGGACGATTCGCGAAACGAGAGCAGGGTGGAATCCCTGTTGACCAAGTTGCAGTCCCATCCGGTCCTGAAGTATGCCGCCCTCGGACTGTTGGCCCTGGCCGCCATCGCCTATCCCCAGGTCTTTGACCTCTATCAGACCAACATCATGATTTCCTGCCTGGTCTACATCGTGCTCGGCCTCGGGTTGAACATCGTGGTCGGCCTGGCCGGTCTGCTCGATCTGGGCTACGTCGCCTTCTACGCCGTGGGCGCCTACGCCTACGCGCTGTGCAACATGCATTGGGATATCGGCTTCTGGTACATGCTGCCAGTTGGCGCGGTTCTCGGCGCGGTTCTCGGCATCATCCTCGGTTTCCCTGTCCTGCGGTTGCGGGGCGACTACCTGGCCATCGTCACCCTGGGCTTCGGCGAGATTATTCGTCTCGTGCTCGAAAACTGGGGCGATGTCACCATGGGGCCTTCCGGCATATCCTCCATCGCCAGACCCGGCTTTTTCGGCATCAAGTTCGGCGTCATCGGCTCCACCCAATACATGTACTACATCATGTTCGGCGTGCTGATTCTGACCATCTTCTGCGTCAACCGGTTGCAGAATTCCCGCATCGGGCGCGCATGGCTGGCCCTGCGCGAGGACGAGATCGCCTGTCAGGCCATGGGCATCGACAAGATGAAGACCAAGCTCATGGCCTTTGCCCTGGGCGCGACCTGGGCCGGAATGGCCGGCGTGGTCTTCGCGGCCAAGACGACTTTCATCAACCCGGCCTCCTTCACCTTCTGGGAATCGGCCATCATCCTGTCCATCGTGGTCATCGGCGGCATGGGCTCCATACGCGGCGTCATCGCCGGAGCCATCATCCTTATCCTGGTGCCCGAATACCTGCGCGAATTCGCGCAGTTCAGGATGCTCCTGTTCGGGGCCATCATGGTCCTGGTGATGGTCTTCAGGCCCCAGGGCCTGATAAGCGCCAAGCGCAAGGTCTACGAATACAAGGTTGCCGCGACGGGGGCCGCCAATGAGTAATCCAGTCTTGAACGTCAGCGCCGTGAGCAAGGACTTCGGGGGCATTCGCGCCCTGGACGACGTCGATCTCGTGGTCAACGACAAGGAAATAGTGGCCCTCATCGGCCCCAACGGCGCAGGGAAGACCACCTTCTTCAACTGCATCACCGGCATTTACACGCCCACGTCCGGGGACGTTCTCATCGATCCCTCCGCGGACGGTCATTCGCGCCGAATCAACGGCAAAAAGCCCAACATCGTGACCGAGCTGGGCATGGCCAGGACCTTTCAGAACATCCGCCTGTTCCCGTCCATGACTGCGCTGGAAAACGTTATGATCGGCACCCATTGCCGGACCAAGTCCTCCATCTGGGGGGCTATCTCGCGCAACCGGGCGACCCGCCGCGAGGAGCAGGCCGTCATCCAGAAGGCCTACGAACTGCTTGAGCTGGTCGGTCTGGCCGAGTTCGTCAACGAACTGGCCATGAACATGCCCTACGGCAAGCAGCGTCGCCTGGAGATCGCCCGGGCTCTGGCCACGGACCCGTTCCTTCTGCTTCTCGACGAACCCGCTGCGGGCATGAACCCGCAGGAGACCCGGGACCTGGAGGAGCTTATCGTCAGCATACGAGAACGGTTCAACATCTCCATCATGCTCATCGAGCACGACATGAAGATGGTCATGTCCATGTCCGACCGCATCTACGTTCTGGACTACGGGCGCATGATCGCGGACGGCACGCCCCGGGAGATCGCGGCGAATCCGGAGGTCATCAAGGCCTACCTCGGGGAGGAACACGATGACTAGGATGCTGGAACTCAAGAAGGTCAACAGCTTTTACGGCAACATCCAGGCCCTGTACGACGTCGATCTGTACGTCGACCGGGGCGAGATAATCACCCTGATCGGGGCCAACGGCGCGGGCAAGTCGACCACCCTGATGACTATCTGCGGCGTGGTCCAGGCCCGCAGCGGCCAGGTCGTGTATCAGGAAGAAGACATCACCAGGCTTGCGCCCAACGCCATCGTCAGGCAGGGAATCTGCCAGGTTCCGGAAGGCCGTTTGATTTTTCCCGAGCTGACCGTTCAGGAAAATCTCGACATGGGCGCGTTCATGCGCAACAACAAGGCCGAGATCAAGCGGGACATCGAGTACTGCTTCGACCTTTTTCCGATTTTGGCCCGGCGGCGCAGGCAGCAGGGCGGAACCCTGTCCGGTGGCGAGCAGCAGATGCTCGCCATAGGCCGCGCACTCATGGCGCGTCCCTCGCTGCTGCTTCTGGACGAGCCGTCCATGGGGCTGGCGCCGCTCGTGGTCAAGCAGATCTTCGAGATCATCAAGAAGGTCAACAGCGAGAACAACACAACCATCTTCCTGGTGGAGCAGAACGCCAACCTGGCTCTGAAGATAGGCCACCGGGGGTATGTAATGGAAAACGGGAAGGTAGTGCTCTCGGACACCTGCGACAAGCTCCTCGCGAACGAGCAGGTGAAACAGGCTTACCTGGGTCTATAACGGATCAAAACGGGGCCGGGCGATACGCTCGGCCTTGTCATATACAGTCATCAAAACGCTCTGGAGGAATGACATGAGCAAAATACTTGATAAAGCCTTAACCTTTGACGATGTGCTGCTGTTGCCGGGATATTCCAACGTCCTGCCCGATGCGGTGGACGTTTCCACCTACCTCACGCCTGAGATCAAACTGAACATTCCGCTGATCTCCGCAGCAATGGACACCGTCACCGAGTCCCGCATGGCCATCTCCATGGCCCGTCACGGCGGCGCGGGAGTCATCCACAAGAACATGTCCATTCGAGAACAGGCCAGGGAGATCGACCGGGTCAAGAAGTCCGAATCCGGCATGATCTCCGATCCCATCACCGTCCACCCCGACGACGATCTGGGCAAGGTCAAGGCCATCATGAGCGAGTACCGCATTTCCGGCCTGCCTGTCGTCAAGGGCGACCACCTTGTGGGCATCATCACCAACCGCGACATCCGGTTCGTGAGGGATGACAAGCCCCTGGTTTCCGAACTGATGACATCCCGCAACCTGGTCACCGTCCCCGAGGGCATCGACAAGGAAGAGGCCAAGCGCAAGCTGCACCAGCATCGCATCGAAAAGCTGCTCGTGGTGGATGAAGAGAACCGCCTGAAAGGGCTGATCACCATCAAGGATATCGACAAGCACAACAAGTACCCCGACGCGGTCAAGGACGGCCGAGGCCGTCTGCTCGTCGGCGCAGCCATCGGCGTGGGGGCGGAATGCCTGTCCCGCTCCGAGGCCCTGCTGCACGCCGGTGCCGATTTCCTGGTCCTCGATTCCGCGCACGGCCATTCCGAGAACATTTTGAAGTCCGCCCGCTCGCTTCGCGCCGCCTTCCCGAATCTTCAGCTCGTCGGCGGTAACGTGGCCACCTACGAGGGCGCAAAGGCCCTCATCGAAGCCGGCGTGGACACCGTCAAGGTGGGCATCGGCCCAGGCTCCATCTGCACCACCCGCATTGTGGCGGGCGTGGGCGTCCCGCAAATAACCGCGGTTATGGAAGCGGGCAAGGCAACTCGCGAGGCCGACAAGTGCATCATCGCGGACGGCGGCATCAAGTACTCCGGCGATGTGGTCAAGGCACTGGCCGTGGGCGCGAACTCCTGCATGATGGGTTCCGTGCTGGCTGGTACCGAGGAGTCCCCGGGCGAGACAATCCTGTACCAGGGCCGCACCTACAAGCAGTATCGGGGCATGGGTTCCATCGACGCCATGAAGAAGGGCAGCTCGGACCGTTACTTCCAGGAGAAGTCCAAGAAGCTCGTTCCCGAAGGCATCGTGGGCCGCGTCCCCTATCGCGGCAAGGTGGGCGAGTCTCTGTACCAGTTCATTGGCGGCCTGCGTTCCGGCATGGGCTACACCGGTTCCGCCAATATCGGTGAACTGTTTGAAAAGTCCAGGCTGGTCCAGATTTCCTCGGCCGGTCTTCGGGAGTCCCACGTCCACGACGTGACGATAACCAAGCAGTCCCCCAATTATCGGGGCGACAGCTAACCGCCGCCCCCCCGGCGCGGGAGCGTTAATTCGCCTTTTCATTTGTTCCATTGTGAATTAGAGAGAAACTCATGCACGACAATAGAGTACTTATCCTTGATTTTGGCAGTCAGTTCACTCAGCTGATCGCGCGCCGAGTGCGCGAGGCCGGGGTGTATTCAGAGATTCACCCCTGCAACGTGGACCCCGAGCGGGTCAAGGCCTTCAAGCCCTCGGCGTTGATCCTGTCCGGCGGCCCTTCCAGTGTTCTGGAAGGCGGCTGCCCCGATCTGAACATGGAATATCTCCAGATGGGCATTCCCGTTCTGGGCATCTGCTATGGTATGCAGCTCATGGCCCACAAGCTCGGCGGCAGGGTGGTTGCGTCCACCGACCGCGAGTACGGACGCGCCCAGTTCACCGCCCTGAACGACAGCGTCCTGTTCGACGGGGTCGAGGAAAAAGACGATCTGACCGTGTGGATGTCCCACGGCGACCGGGTCGAGGCGCTGCCCGAGGGCTTCCTGCCCATGGGCAAGACCGATTCCATCGAGTTCGCTGCCATGGGTGATCCTGCGCGGAAATTCTACGCTCTTCAGTTCCACCCCGAAGTGGCCCACACCACGGACGGTGCCCTCATCCTCCAGAACTTCCTGTTCAAGGTCGCCGGTCTCAAGGCCACTTGGTCCATGGCGTCCTTCGTCGACACGACCATCGATGCTCTCAAGGAGCAGGTCGGCGACGCCAAGGTTGTGCTCGGCCTGTCCGGCGGCATCGACTCCACCGTGGCCGCCGTCATGCTGCACAAGGCCATAGGCAAGAACCTGCACTGCATTTTCGTGGACAACGGGCTGCTGCGCATGGGTGAACGCGAGGAAGTCATCGGCTTCTTGGCCGAGCATTTCGACCTCAACGTCAAGATGGTCGACGCCTCGGACGAGTTCCTGGCGGACCTTAAGGGCGTCGAGGACCCGGAAAAGAAGCGCAAGCTCATCGGCTACAAGTTTATCGAGGTCTTCGACCGCGAGGCCAAGGCCATCGAAGGGGTCGAGTTCCTGGGACAGGGCACCCTGTACCCGGACGTCATCGAGTCCGAATCCTTCAAGGGCCCCTCGGCGGTCATCAAGTCCCATCACAACGTGGGCGGCCTGCCCGAGAAGATGAACCTCAAGCTGGTGGAACCCCTGCGCGAGCTGTTCAAGGATGAAGTGCGCCGCGCCGCTTACGAGCTGGGGCTTCCCGAGCACATCATCTGGCGTCAGCCCTTCCCCGGTCCGGGCCTGTCCATCCGCATCATCGGTGAAGTTACCGAGGAGCGGCTCCAGATTCTCCGCCTGGCGGACAAGATCGTCCAGAACGAGATGCAGGCCTCCGATTGGTACCGCAAGGTCTGGCAAGGCTTCGCCGTGCTCCTGCCGCTCAAGACCGTGGGCGTCATGGGCGATGATCGTACCTACGAGAACGTCATCGCGCTGCGCATCGTCGATTCACTCGACGCCATGACCGCTGACTGGTCCCGGCTTCCCTCGGAACTCCTGGCCCGCATGTCCAACCGGATCATCCGCGAGGTCAAGGGCGTGAACCGGGTGGTTCTGGACATCTCCTCCAAGCCGCCGAGCACCATCGAGTGGGAATAATCCGAGAGACTAAACCGAATATTCAGGTGAGCATATGTTTGGAATAGGCGGACCAGAGTTACTGATTATCTGCGTGGTGGCGCTCATCGTCATCGGCCCCCAGAAACTGCCCGAGCTGCTTCGGTCGCTGGGCAAGGGCGTGGCGGAGTTCAAGCGTGTCGGCAACGAAGTCAAGTCGACCCTGGATGACGAAGTCACCAAGGCCGAGACTGAGGCCCGCAAGAAGGAAGTGGACGCCGAATTGGCCCGCCGAAAGGCCGCCAAGGCCAAGGAAGAGCCCGCTGTCGAGCAGGCCGCTGAGGCGGCTCCGGCCCCCGAAGCCGAGTCCGAAGAGAAAAAGGCCTAAAGTCGAATGCGTTCCGATAAAGACGACGTCAAAGGCCCTGAAGAGGAGTCTCTTGTGGAGACCCCCGTGGAACCCGACGAGGATCCGTCCCTGGTGGACGAGGAGCCTGTCGATTCCGTTGGGGACGGAGCCGGGGATACCGCGCTGGACGCGGACGAATCCGGTGCGCCGGACGACCTGCCGGAGTCATCCGAAGAGGGCGATGGCGTGCCCGAACTCTCCGCTGCCGAGCCTTCGGAAGAGGGCGTCGATGCTTCAGAGGTTTCCGACGAAGCGGACGCGGCCGCTCCCGAAGCGGACGGCGCGGGCGGCGGCGACGGGACGGACGATCCCGCCGACGGCACGGTTCCGGCCGTGCCCGACGAGGAGCCCGAAGAGGCGCTCGACGAAGATGAAGAGGATGACGAGGACGAGGAGCTTGAGGACGGCGAAGGGGCGCAGATGTCCCTTCTTGATCACCTCGGCGAGCTTCGCGCCCGCCTGACCCGCGCCTTCATCGCCGTGGGCGTGGGCATGATCGCCTGTTATTCCTTTGCCGGGCAGATGTTTGACATCCTCATGCAGCCGATGATCGACGTCTTCCAGAAGCAGGCCGCGGCCAACCCGTTGCTCACGCCCGAGTTCTATCGGGATTTCGGCATCGTCTTCCAGAAGATGCTGACCGACAACGGCTTCAATCATCCCGAGCAAATGCAGATATTCATGGCCGCCTTGCAAAAGGCACTCATGGCGGTGGCCAAGGAAGGTCACTTCCAGTACACCTATCCTGCTGAAGCGTTCTTCGCGCATATCAAGATATCCATCGTTGCGGGCCTGTTCCTGGTCAGCCCGTACGTGTTTGCGCAGATATGGGGATTCATCGCGCCCGGGCTCTATTCGCACGAGCGCAGATGGATGGTGCCCATGGCCCTGTTCTCGGGGCTGTTCTTCACGGGCGGCGCGTTGTTCGGCTACTTCCAGGTCTTTCCCTACGCTTTCGACTTCTTTGCCGGGTTCTCCAACGAGGGCATTCAGTTCGTTCCGAAGCTCAATGAATATTTGAGTTTCTGCCTGAAGCTGCTATTCGCTTTCGGCCTGGTTTTCGAATTGCCGCTGTTCATCTTCTTCCTGGCGAGATTGGGGCTGGCGTCCTCCACCGGACTGCGCAAGAAGCGCAAATATGCCATCCTGTGCGCCTTCATTCTGTCGGCCGTCCTGACTCCGCCTGATCCCTTCACGCAGTGCCTCATGGCTGGCCCGCTGATTGTTCTTTACGAGGTCGGCGTCTGGGTGGCCTTCTTCTTCGGCAAGAAGGAGAAACGCCACTTGAAGAAGCAGGCCGAGGCCGAAGCCAAGGCCGAGGCCGAACTGGACGCGGCCGCCGAAGGCGACGGAGAGGAGCCGGTTTAATTGTCCAAACCAGGGCGGGCATCGCGAAAGCCGGTGCCTGCCCTGTTTCTTTTTCTAGTCTTTTCCTCTATGTATGGGGATAACGCTCACGTTCTACAGGAAAGGAGTGCGCCATGCGCCAGGCCACCGTGGCACGGACCACCAAGGAAACGGACATCAAGCTGACCCTGAATCTCGACGGAGAGGGTAAGGTCAAGGTCGACACCGGCATCGGTTTCGCCGACCATATGCTGACCCTGTGCGCCTTCTGGGCCGGGTTCGACCTCGAATTGACCTGCAAGGGCGATTTGGAGATCGATACCCACCACAGTCTTGAGGACATCGCCCTGTGTCTGGGGCAGGCGTTTTCCGAGGCCTTGGGCGACAAGCGGGGCATCAACCGCGTTGCCTCGGTCAAGGTCCCCATGGATGAAGCCCTGGCCGAAGTGGTTGTCGATCTGTCGGGCCGTCCGTATATCGTCTACGACGACGCGCTCCTGCCCGCCATCATCGCGGGCGACGAGAAGGACGTCTGGCGTGAATTTCTGAAATCCCTGGCATTCAAGGCAGGCATGAACCTGCACGTCAAATTTGAGTATGGCCAAAACGGTCACCACCTGCTGGAAGCGGCCTTCAAGGCCTTGGGCCTTGCCCTAGCCCAGGCGGCGACCATAGGCCGCAAGGGAGTTTCCAGCACCAAAGGGAGTCTCGACTGATGAAACGTTCCGCTGTTTTCGCCTTCCTGGGTCTTCTCTGCCTGGTATTGTTGGCCGTCGCCGGTTGCGGCAAGTCAACGCGTACCGCCGCCGTGCCGCGCCCCGAGGGCAAGCTCGCCGTGGCCGGGTTCACGAACCCCACCTACAACTGGGAGCTGTTGGCAGGCTATCTTGAGGAAGAGGGCAAGCCCGCTCCTGCCGGGACCATCGAGACTCTCGACATGATCCTGGCCGATACCCTGCACGAGCACCAGGTCTTCGACTACATTACCCCGGACGCCGTCAGGCAGTGCGAGGACGTGGTCGTTTTCGAGGATTCCGGCAAGCCAAAGGTGTCCGCTTGGAAATATTGGCTCGGCGTGGGCAAGTGCATCCAGGCCGATTATCTGCTCGTTCCCCAACTGACCACCTGGCATGAACGGGTGGGCAGCGAAATGGGCGTCGAGACTCCGGCATCCGTGGCCATCGATTTTTACCTCATCGACGTCAAGCAGGAACGGATGATCCGCTCCCGCTACGAGGAGACCCAACAAGCGCTGTTGGAAAACCTTTATAACGCCAAGAAGTACGCTGCCCGGGGCGGCAAGTGGGTGACCGCCACCCGACTGGCCCAGGACGGCATGGACGAAAAACTCATGGAACTCGGATTATGATTCTTTTTCCCGCTGTCGACATCAAAAATGGTGAATGCGTCCGTCTGGCACAGGGCAAGGAGGATGAGGTCACCGTATTCGCCTCCGACCCCGTCGCCCAGGCGCGCTATTGGGAAGACCTCGGCGCGCGCTACCTTCATGTGGTTGACTTGGACGGTGCTTTCTCCGGCGTGCCCAAGAACTTTGAGCTTATCAAGGCCATTTGTTCCGCGATAGATATTCCGGTCCAGCTCGGCGGCGGCATCCGCGATATCGCCACGGCCCGGAAATACATCGAGGCGGGCGTTCACCGGCTGATTATCGGCACCATGGCCCTTGAGGACCCGGATCTCTTTTCCGACCTCTGCAAGGCCCTGCCCGGCCGCATAGGCGTCTCTCTCGACGCGGTGGACGGCAAGCTCAAGACCAAGGGATGGGTCGAGGACGCCGGATTGACCATAGACGATGTTCTGCCCAGGCTCGAAGCCGAGGGTATCTGCTTCATCGTGTATACCGACATTGCCCGGGATGGGATGCAGACCGGCGTCAACCTGGACGCCTTAGCCGCGCTCTGTTCCAAGACCTCCGTTCCCGTCATCGCCGCCGGGGGCGTTCATACCCTCGACGACATCAAGAACCTCTATCCCTTGTCCGGCAAGGGACTGGAAGGGGCCATTTCGGGCCGCGCCATTTACGTGGGCACTCTGAACGTCAAGGAAGCCAACGCCTGGATCGACGCCCAGTAGAGCGACAAGACCATCAATAATGAGGGCATCCGCAAGCGGGTGCCCTTTTTTTGTGCACGTGTTGCGCCTGTAAGGGGCGCGATTTCCCCTGCGGCAACGGTAAAGGCGCATTATGGCGCGTCTCGGCTGGGCGCTGTCCCGCATAATCCGCGCGGCAGACGGCTTGGGGACGTGTCTGGGTTGTCAGTGCGGTTTGCGGTCAGGTCCTGAACTCACTGCCGCTTAATTTCTCATATGAGAGCGATTTGCCCGCATGAAACGTCTATCGTTCAGGTGGCCGGGAAGGATGCAGAAACGCGCATAAGGGATAGCCCTCGCGTCATGAACAGGTTCGCCGGATATCGGGCAATATAAAGGCCCCGGCTCGTTTTCGAGCCGGGGCCTTTGGTAATCGTTGTGCGTGAAATCGGACAGGAAACGGTCGCGCCGTGTCTAGTTCTTGTCCACGGCGTGCATGTACACGTCCTGCTGCGGGAAGGGAATGGAGATGCCTTCCTGGTCGAAGACAAGCTTCACCTTCTCGGTCAGCGCGAAGTAGACGCCCCAGTAATCGGAGGTCTTGCACCACGGACGGACCACGAAGTTGACCGAGGAGTCGGCCAGTTCGGACACTTCGATGGTCGGGGCCGGTTCGGCCAGGACCCGAGGCTCTTCGGACACGATGCGCTCCAGGGTCTTTTTGGCCTTGAGCAGGTCGTCGCCGTAGCCGATGCCGAAAACGAGGTCCACGCGGCGAGTGTCGTTGGCCGTGACGTTGGTGATGGTCCCGCCGAGGATGGCGGAGTTGGGCACGGTGATGACCATGTTGTCCGGAGTGGTCAGCACGGTGTTGAAGATATTGATGGCGGTGACCGTGCCGGAAACGCCGCCTGCGGTGACGTAGTCTCCCTTGCGGAAGAATTTGAGCAGGATGAGCATCACGCCCGCCGCGAAGTTGGACAGGGAGTCCTTGAGCGCCAGGCCGACGGCCAGGCCTGCGGCGCCGAGTACGGCCAGGAAGCTCGTCACGTTGATGCCCGCTTGGCCAAGGGCGGCGATAACCACCGCCGCGATCAGGGCGTAGTAGATGATGTTCCGCAGGAACGAGGCCAGGGTCTCGTCAACCTTGGCTTTGAGCATGACGCGCTGCGAGCCGTTGGCGACGGCCTTGGCGATGATTCGTCCTATGACGAATATTATCAGCGCGACGACAATGCGGAGACCGTATTGGGTCATGTAGCTGGTCAGGGTATCGGTAATTTGGGCAATATTGAATTCCATGGTTCCTCCAAAAAGCAGGGGGTATGTTTCGTCTTGGGAATGATTAGCACAAGGAGAAAAATATCGGAACAGATTTATTGAAGAGACGTGGTGGAATTTCGATTATTCGTCGCCCCATTTTCCGTTCTCTTCCACACGGATGTATTTTTGAAAGGTGTAGTAGAATCCGGCCAGTGCGTTGCATAGCCCGGCTGTGCCGTCCAGGAAGCCGAGCTTGAGCAGGTAGAGCTTGATGAATCGCATCTTGGCGTGGAGCAGGGCCCGGCAGACACCGCCTTTCCGGCCCTTTTCGCGAAGGGCGGCCGCGCCTTCCTCGGCGTAGTAGTTGATTTTGTCCATGTGCTGGCGGAAGGACTCGTACGGGTAGTGGAGGATATCCCCCGAGAGCTTCCGGCTTTCGCCGCGTGGTTCGAAATGATAGTGCGCTCCCGAGGCCGTGACGTTCATTTTGCCGGAACGGAACACGCGGAACAGATAGTCGGGATACCATCCGGAATGCTTCATGAATCGATTGAAATAGAAGGAGCTTCTGGGAACGTAGTAGCCAGCCATCCGTTCATTTTTGCCGAGGCTTTCCAGAATGTTTTGACGAAGCTCCTCAGTCAGGAATTCATCCTGGTCCAGGGAGATGATCCAGGCCGTGCCGATTTCGCCCAGGGCGAACTTGAACTGGTCCACCGGGCCGGGCCACGGCCGGACGATGACCCGCGCGCCGCATTGTTCGGCGATCTCGCAGGTGCGGTCCGTGGACTGGGAGTCCACCACCAGCAGCTCGTCGCAGAAATCGAGCGACTTGAGGCATTTTTCGAGCAGACGCTCGCCGTTGTAGGTCAGGACCAGGCCGGTCACCGTCTCGCGCATTGGGTCATTCCTCCTGATTTGCGCATGATAGCCGCTAACCTACTCCCGGTCCATCGGAAAAGAATCCGTGATGCCTGCCTCTACGGCGGGCGGGCGCGGAATACAGGCCGTTCGGTCGCGGCCGCATCCGGTTTTGGGAGCACATGAGCGGTTTGGGGATGCTGCCCGAGTCTTGCCGAGGACTCCTGGGCGGGAAGCCGGGAGGCGTCCCGGCGGCGGAAGAAACCCGGTCCCCATGGCGAGGGGACCGGGTGTTGTGTTCTGCCTTACAGTTCGGCGGGATCGTTTTCCTCGTTGCAGTCCTTGCAGGGGAGGAGCAGGTTGAGGACCACACCCGCGATGGCGCCCAGGCCGATGCCCTTGAGGTCGGTGATGCCGATGTTCAGGACCATGCCGCCGAGACCGAAGACCATGATGATGGCCACGATTATCATGTTGCGCGGCAGGAGCAGGTCGAGCTGTGCGCGGACCAGGGTGTTCAGGCCGATGACGGTGATGGCGCCGAAGAGCAACAGCATGATGCCGCCCATGACCGGCATGGGAATGGTGTTGAGGAAGCCGCCGAGCTTGCCCACGAAGGCGAGCAGGATGGCGGTGATGGCCGCCCAGGTCATGATCGCCGGGTTGAAGGCGCGGGTCAGGGCCACGGCGCCGGAGACCTCGGAGTAAGTGGTGTTCGGCGGGCCGCCGAGCATACAGGCCAGGGAGGTGGCCAGGCCGTCGCCGAGCATGGTGTTCTGGATGCCCGGGTCCTTCACGTAGTCCTTGCCGGAGATGGAGCCGATGGCCAGGACGTCGCCGAAGTGTTCAATGGCGGGCGCGATGGCGATGGGCACCACGTAGAGGACGGCCTCCCAGCTCCAGGTGGGCATGGAGAAGTTCGGAATGGCGAAAAGTTTTGCGTTTTGCACGGGTGCCAGGGAGATCAGGGTTTTGTCCATCCAGGGGCTATCCCCATGCCGCCGATCTTTCCGTCGACGGCCGAGGCCACGAAGGAATCGTACATGGAGGCGGTCATGCCGGTGGCGTCGAGGATCAGGGAGCAGGTGTAGCCTGCCGTGATGCCGAGCAGGATGGGGATGAGCTTGAACCATCCCCTGCCGAGCAGGGAGAACATGATGGTGGTCAACAGGGCGACGCCCGCCACGATCATGGACGGAATCTGCGGTTCCAGCCAGACCTGGCCGTTGTGGCCTAGAGCCATGTTCACGGCCACGGGAGCAAGGATCAGGCCGATGAGCATGATGACCGGGCCGGTGACGATGGGGGGCAGCAGTCTGTGCAGGAAGTCCGCGCCGAAGAAGCGGATGCACAGGCTGATGATTATGTACAGGACGCCTGCCGCGACCAGGCCGCACATGATTTCGGGATAGGTGAACTCGCCCTGCTGGGCCGCGAACAGCGGCGGCAGGAAGGCGAAGGACGATGCCAGGAAGACCGGCACCTTACCCTTGGTGACCACCTGGAACAGCAGGGTGCCTATGCCCGCCGTGAATAAGGCCACGTTGGAATCGATGCCCGTCAGGATCGGCACCAGGACCAGCGCGCCGAAGGCCACGAAGAGCATCTGCGCGCCGAGCAGCGCGTCCTTCGGTTTGAAATTGTACTCGGTGGAATGAACGTCGCTCATTGTTACCATCTCCTCTCTCTTGGTTGCGGAGCCCCCCGACTCCTGTGTTGCCCCGTCGCTCTCAAAAAAAGGCACGCTTCTTAGCGTGCCCTTTGCCTACTTGGTGCCGAATATCTTGTCCCCCGCGTCTCCAAGACCGGGGATGATATATCCTACGTCGTTGAGTTTTTCATCCAGCGCCGCCGTGTATATGTCGACGTCGGGATGCTCGGAGAGAATCCGTTCCACGCCTTCGGGAGCGGCGCACAGGAACAGGCCGCGGATGGACTGGCAACCCGCTTCCTTGAGCAGCTTGATGGTGGCGTTCAGAGTGCCGCCGGTGGCCAGCATGGGGTCCAGAATGAGGGCCATGCGCTGGTCGATGTTCTTGGCCAGCTTGACGTAATACTGGACGGGCTCCAGGGTTTCCTCGTTGCGGTAGAAGCCGACCACGGACGCCTTTGCGCCGGGGATCATGTCGAACACGCCGTCCATCATGCCCAGGCCTGCGCGCAGGATGGGTA
Organism: Pseudodesulfovibrio thermohalotolerans; assembly: GCF_021353295.2. Classification (NCBI taxonomy): domain Bacteria; kingdom Pseudomonadati; phylum Thermodesulfobacteriota; class Desulfovibrionia; order Desulfovibrionales; family Desulfovibrionaceae; genus Pseudodesulfovibrio; species Pseudodesulfovibrio thermohalotolerans. The sequence goes on from NZ_CP120635.1 coordinate 1,185,505, forward strand.
CCACGGTGACCTTCTTGCCCTTGATGCGGTCGATTTCGACGTCGCCTGCCCAGCCCTTGATGGTGGCCTTCTCGGTTTCGAAATCCTTGGTTGCCTCGTAAGTCAGCAACCGGGTGAGTTCGTTGGCCAGAGTTCGGAAGTGGCTGGTGGAAATGTCGTGCCTACGGAGCAGACCTACCTTGTGCCGGATCAGCGGGTGGTCAACCAGGTGTAAGGCCATTATCGCCTCTCTTTGGTAAATGGGTTCTGATAATATCTAAGGAAAGTTTCAATTGCGCAAATTTCTTTTTTCTACGTACATGCAGAGGTAGGGTCAAGGGTGAATTTTACGACAGGTGAACGTATAGTTGAGAAATGAATTTTGCTTTCCAATGATTCCCGGTATATCAAGGACTCCATGACGCAAGAGAAAATTGAGCAGCAATGGCAACGGACCGTTTCGCTCGCTGACGCGGGCATTCGCCTGGACAAGTTCTGGGGCCGCGAACTGGCCGGGGAGGGCGTTTCCCGGGGGCGGATCTCGGGCTGGATCGAGGCGGGCCTTGCAAGCGTCGACGGCGAGGTCGCGACCAAGGGAAAACAAAAGCTGGCCGTGGGACAGACCGTGACTATCGGAGCCGCCGGTCCCGAGCCGGGCGAGGCTCCGCCCGAGCCGGTCCAGGGCGACATCGAGGTCGTGTTCGAGGACGAGGATATGCTTGTGGTCTGCAAGCCCGCCGGGGTGACGACCCACCCCGCTCCCGGCGAGCCCGGCCCCACTCTGGTTAACCATCTGCTGTATCGCTGGCCAGACCTCGCGGCGGAAAGCAGCGGCATGGACGGCCAGCGGCCCGGTATAGTTCACCGGCTGGACAAGGACACCTCCGGGCTCATGGCCGTGGCCAGGAACGAGGCGGCCAGGCTGAAGCTGTCCGGGAATTTTGCCGGACGAAACGTTTTCAAGGTTTATCTGGCCCTTGTCCACGGGCGTCCCGAGCCTGCGGAAGGGAGCATCGACGCACCCATGGGCCGCCACCCGAGCCGCAAGACACTCATGGCCGTCGTGCCCAAGGGCGGCCGCGAGGCGCGCAGTGAATATCGGGTGCTCTGGACCGGGCCACGCGGGCTGGCCTCCTTGGCGGCCATACGCATTCATACCGGCCGAACTCACCAGATTCGCGTTCACATGGCCCACATCGGGCATCCGCTGCTCGGCGACGCGGCCTATGGCCCGCGCGAGAACGCCGAGTGGTCCCGCAGGTCCGACCGGCTGGCCGGGCTGGCTCCGCGCCAGATGCTCCACGCCTTCTATCTTTCGGTTCCCCATCCGGTCACGGGCGAACCCGTTACCCGGTGGCAGGAGCCGCCCGAGGACTTTCGCACCCTCCTGGCCGGACTGCCGCGCGAGTGCCTGCGGGTGGGCATCGTGGGGATGCCGGGCGGCGGCAAGTCCGCCCTGCTCAGGGCGTTGCGCGACATGGGGCGGCCCTGCTTCTCCGCCGACGAGTGCGTGGCCGAGCTGTACGGGCCGGGCGGCGACGGCGCGGCCATGATCCGGCAGCGGTACGGCGGCCGGTATACCCTGGACGGCGGCGGAGTGGACAAGCCTGGGCTGTTCGCGGCCATGTGCGAGTCCGAGCCTATCCGCCGGGAGGTCATGGACATGGTTCATCCCATGGTCCGGCATCGGTGCGAGGAATTCTTCAAGGTCCATCGGGACGAACCCGTGGCCTATGCCGAGGTTCCCCTGCTGTTGGAAGGAGGATGGCACAAGTCCGGCGCGGTGGACCTCGTGGCCGGAGTGCGCTGTCCCGAGTCCAAGCGAACCGGCGAATTGCGCGAGTTGCGCCGTCTCTCGCCCGAGACCCTGGCCGTATTCGACTCCTGGCAGTGGCCCGAGGCGGATAAGCTCGCCGCTTGCGGCCATGTGGTGGATAACGACAAGGGACTTGCCGAGCTGGCCGACGGAGCGCGCCATCTGGACGAGACGGCATTGGCCGCCTGGGACCGGCGCAATCGGGAGTTCATGAACTGGATGGACGGCCTGTGGCAGGAACTGGCCGCCGAGCTGGACGCAGAGAGGGGCAAGGCGTGATCCCCATCCGCGACAATGTGCCCCGTGTGACGCGGCCCTATGCCGTTGTGGCCATTATCGCGTTGAACGCCCTGGTATTTCTTTTCGTCGAGAGCCTGCCGCCGCAGTCCGTGGCCAGAATTTACCACTTGTTCGGGGTGGTCCCCGCCCGGTTCTTCGAGCCGGGATGGGCGGCCTGGGCAGGGTACCCGGACACCCTCGGCTGGCCGTTCCTGACCTATATGTTCCTGCACGGGGGCTGGCTGCATGTCATCCTGAACATGTGGATGCTGTGGATATTCGGGGACAATATCGAGGACGTGACCGGACACGGCTGGTTCGTGCTCTTTTACGTGCTCTGCGGACTGGCCGCCGTGGCCATGCACATGGCCTTCGAGCGGACTTCGCCCATGCCCGTGGTGGGGGCGTCCGGAGCCGTCGCCGGGATCATGGGGGCGTACATCGTGCTCTATCCGCATGGACGGGTTCTTACTCTGGTTCCCGTCTTCTTCTTTCCTTTCATTTTCCGTATCCCGGCGTCGCTGTTCCTGGGATTCTGGTTCGTCACGCAGCTTCTTTCCGGGGTGTATTCCGCGGCGGCGGGCACGGAGGAGGTCGCCTGGTGGGCGCATGTGGGCGGGTTCGTCACCGGCATCATTCTCATCCATTGGTTCCGCAGGCCCGGCCGGTGCCGCTACTGCTACAACCGCGATACCAAGGACTACGACCCGGAGAATCCGGAGCCGCCTTCCGCATAGGCGCGGTCACATCTCCCTGAATCGTTCGGCGAGACGCCATTTCTCCACCAGGGCCGCCACGGACGGAGGCACCTTGCTGCGCCATTCCAACCCGTCGCGGATGGCCGCGCGCACATCCGTGCCGTTTATGCCCTTTTGGCTTTCGGGCCGTTCCCACATGACATGGGTGTCCAGGCCGAGAGATTGGAATCGCTTCAGCTTTTCCCTGCCCCAGTCGTCGTAGATTGTCAGGTAGTACACCGCATCGCGCGGGGCGCGGTCCTTGAGCAGGTCCGGGCAGTTGATGGGAAAGGGAACCACCGAAAATTCATGTCTGCTCACCCCGGCCTCCACCAGGGCGGCTTCGATCATGGCCTTGCGTTCCTCAAAGGTGAGCGGGTTGTTCTCCCGGGCCGAGCGGTCGGGATCGGTGGCCTCATCGCGCGTGGTGGCCGCGTCTGGATTGGTCACGCCGATTATCAGCCTTTCGCACAGCCTTTTCCCCGCCAGCAGGTAGGTCAGGTGATCGTTGTGCAGGACCTGGAATCGTCCGTGGATAAAACCGAGTGGATGCATGGTCACTCCTGGGGATCGAGGATGAACGGAAGGTGGTCGCCCGGCCAGTATTCCACGGGATCTGGGGTATCGTGGATGCCTGCCAGTCGGGCGCGGTCCAGGTGGTTGAGGACCGTGAACATGAATTCGCGGCCGCGCATACAGCCGAGCGCGCCTCCGGCCACGGAAATCTCGTCGAATGCGGACGTTGTGTCCCGGCGCACGCCTTCACCAGCGAACATGAGCGGCACCGGCTCGCCCGAATGGATGAGCGCGCCGCTGCTCGGGGTGGAGTGGTCGGCGGTCACGGCCAGGAGCAGGCGGGAGTCGGCTAGGATGTCGTCCGCCACCTCGGCGAGGCCCCGGTCCAGGGATTCGATGACATGGACTTTGGCTTCCGGGTCCTTGCGGTGCGCGGCCTGGTCCGGAGTTTTGGTGTGTACGTGGATGAAATCGAAGTCGTCCGCCCGTTCCAGGGCGAGCCGCACCCGGTCGGCCAGGTCCGCTCCCGCGTCGCCGGTGTCGCGGGCCTTGAGAAATTCCATGCCCGTGAACCGGGCCAGCCCCGCGTACATGACCCCCGTGGCGATGGACAGCCCCCGCAGCCCGTATCTTTCGCGCAGGGCGGGGCAAGGCTTGAGCCGCCCGGCCCGTTGGGTGACGAGGCCGTTGGCCGGGATGTGACCCGAGCGTTCCCGTTCGCGGTTGAGGGGAAGATCGGCGAGGATGCGGTGCGCCCGGGACAGGTACGCGGTCAGGAATTCCGCCGTGCGTCGCGCCGCTGGGTCGTGGGCGTGATCCCGGAGCGGCAGGGGGCGGGGCAGCGTCCGTCCGTCCACCATGGGATTGGTGTCCGTGACGAAGGGCGAAACCTCGCCGCGCAGGACCAGGACCCCGAACAGGCCGCCAACGGGGTGAAGGGTGGCGGTCACGCCGTCGCGTTCGAAAGGGGGCAGGGCAGTGAAGAGCGTTTCTGTTTCGCCGGGCGTTGCGGGGGATTTGTCGTGGACAAGGGTAAGGCGGCCGCGCGCGTCCGGAGCGATGTGGGCGAAATGGGCGAGCAGGGCCACGTCGTCCGGGCCGAGGTCGATGCCCGCGCCCAACGCTTCGAGGGCTCCGCGTCCGGGGAATTCGCCGGGAAGCCCGCCGAACATGGCGAAGTGGGCGTTTTCCGACGGCAGGGGCTGGCCGAAGCTGGCGGCGTGGTAGAGCCCTGTGGCCGACAGGGAGGCCAGCCTGTCCATGCAGGGCGTGGCCGCAGCCTGAAGCGGGGTCCGGTTGCCGAGGACCGGGTGGGAGCGGTCGCCCAGGCCGTCGAGCAGGATGAGGATGCAGGTGTCAGGCATGGACGGCCCCGGCACTGCAATCGAGATGCCCAATGGAAACGATCTGTCTCATTAATATAATCTCATTGTAATGGCGGATTGCGGGTGTAGTATGTTCTATATGCTGATAGACCTTCATGTCCACTCCACCTGTTCGCCGTGCAGCGTCCTGAAGCCGTCCGAGATTCTCGCCCATGCCAGGGCAAAGGGACTTGACGGCGTGTGTATCACCGATCACGACACCATGTCCATTCTGACCCAATGTCGGGAGGGATTCCAGCCCGACGGGCTGCTTGTGATCGTGGGCATGGAGTACACCACGGAACAGGGCGATTATCTCGTTTTCGGCGACGTTCGGTCGCTGCCCGCAGGGCTGTCCGCCGAGAGCCTGCTCCCCCGTGTCCGCGAGTTGGGGGGCGCGGTCGTTGCCGCCCATCCGTGCCGCGTCTGGCGTCCGGCTGACCCGGCCGTCTTCGAGCTGGGGCTGTGCGGCATCGCCGAGGTGAGGAACGGGCGCAACACCGCCGCCGAGAATCAGCAGGCCCTGCAACTGGCTTCGGGGCACGACATGATCGCCGTGGCCGGTTCCGACGCCCACACCCTGGCGGAGTTGGGCCGATGTCCGACGCGGTTCACCGTGCCAGTCAACTCGGCTCACGATCTGGTGGACGCCCTCAACCGGGGGCAGTGCCGTCCCGCCGCTGCGCATCGTTCGGCGGCCTGACCTTTTCGCGCCCGGTCATCCCCCGGCCGGGCCGTCTTCCATCTTTACTTCGAGGGAATCAGGAAGGACGTGACCTTGCGCACGCCCTTCACGGACTTGGCCACCTTCACGGCCAGGGCCGCGTCAGCCTTTGTCCTGACCATTCCGATCAGGACCACCTCGCCGTTCATGACCTCCTGCTCGATTTGAGTGGAGCTCAGGTCGCTGTTGCCGATGAGTGCGGTGCGCACCTTGGCCACCAGCTCCAGGTCGGCGGTCGTGGTGTCCGATTCGGCCACGAAGTATTGGGTGACTTTCTTCACTCCCGAGGTTCCCTTGGCTGTCTTTACGGAGAAACTCCTGAACGCCGTGTCGTTGATCGCGCCCACCAGATAGACCTGTCCCAGGAAGCAATATACGTGGACCTTGAGGGCAAGAGCCGAGTCCTTGTCGGCCAGGGCCGTCTTGATGGTCAGGGATATCTTTTTGTCCGCCGCCTGATCGCCGACGCTGCGCTCGTCGCGCGCGCTTCCGTAAATGGCTCCCCAGGGGGTCCAGGCGATGGCGGAGAGGGCCAGGCAAAGGATCAGCGCGCATTGAGCGGGAGGTGTGGGGCGATGCATGGTTTTCTCCTATAAACGTTTGTGGATAACTCTGTGGAAAATTACCTTTTTGTCGTGGTTGCGGTCTTGACACCCCGCAAAGGCATATTACCTTAGGTAGGCGTTGGAGAAATTATAAAAAGTCAGCACCAAGGGATAAGATTCTAATGGAATATAGAGATTATTACAAACTCCTCGGAGTGCCGCGTTCCGCTTCCAAGGAAGAGATTGGAAAGGCTTTCAAGAAGCTGGCCCGAAAGTATCACCCCGATCTCAACCCGAACGACAAGGAAGCCGAGAACAAGTTCAAGGAGATCAACGAGGCCTACGAGGTCCTCAAGGACGAGAAGAAGCGCAAGCTTTACGATCAGTTCGGTTCGAACTGGGAGCATGGTCAGAACTTCCAGCCGCCGCCGGGCTATGAGAACGTCCACTTCAGTTCCGGCGGGGGTTTTGGAGGCGGAGGCGGAGGCGGAGGTTTCTCCGACTTCTTCGAGACCATCTTCGGCGGCGGTGGCGGCGGCGCAGGCTATCGCGGCGGCTTCCACCAGGGCGGTTTTTCGCAGGGCGACTTCGGCGGCGGTTATCAGCCGCGTCCCCGCAGGGGGGCGGACTCCGAGGCCTCTTACGAGCTGTCTCTTGAGGAGGCCTACCGGGGCGGCAAGAAGTCCATCTCCCTCCAGGAGCAGACCGCCGGGCCGGACGGCTTCCCGCGCATGACCACCAAGACCCTTGAGGTCACGGTGCCCGCGGGCATCAAGGACGGCCAGAAGATTCGTCTGGCGGGTCAGGGCAACCCCGGCATGAACGGCGGTCCCAAGGGCGACCTGTATTTGAAGATTCGGCTTATGCCGCACCACATGTTCAAGGTGTCGGAATCGGACGTCATCCTCGATCTTCCCCTGGCTCCATGGGAGGCCGCGCTCGGTACCACCGCGCGCATCCCCACCCTGGACGGGGCCGTGGAGATGAAGATTCCGCCGGGCATCGGCTCGGGCAAGAAATTGCGCATCAAGGGCAGGGGCCTCGGCTCCGGCGCCAAGAAGGGCGACCAGTACGTGCGTATCATGATCCAGGTCCCCGAGCGGCTTACCGCCGAGGAACGCGACCTGTTCGAACAGTTGCAGAAGACCTCGGCATTCAAGCCGAGAAGTTTCTAGGGGTGCGACGATGACCACGAAAAGATTGCAGGAAATGATGATGCATCTGCCGGGCCTCAATCTGCCCGAACGCAGTGAATACGTTGCCTGGGCCCAATTGGTCCAGCTGACCGCCATCCAACCCGCCGAAGTGAGCGAGCTGGTCGACCTCGGCTGGATTAGCCCCAAGAAGACCGGGGCCGAGGAATACCTGTTCCGGCTCAAGGACGTGTATCGCATCCACAAGCTCATGCGCCTGGTCCGCGACCTTGAAGTCTCGGTCTACGGCGGGTCCATTATCGTCGATCTGCTCGAACGGGTCGAAGAGCTGGAAACCGAAGTCGAGGAATTGAAAAGGTTCGTCTGACCGATATATTTCGCGAGGAGGTAATCATATGGATATCAATACGTTCACTCGTAAAACACAGGAAGCCGTCTCCGAGGCCCAGAATTTGGCCATTCGGAACGGGCACCAGCAGATAGACTGCGAACATCTCATGCACGCCCTGGTGGCGCAGGAGAACGGCCTTGCGGGCCAGATCCTGCGCAAGCTCGGCGTGGCCCCGGATGCCTATCTCGGGGCTATCGACGCCGAGATCTCCAGAATGCCGTCCGTGACGGGTTCGGGCGCGCGCCCGGATCAGATCGTGGTCACGCCGCGTATGCAGAAGACCCTTGTGGCCGCCGACGACATGCGCAAGCGCATGAAGGACGAGTATGTCTCCGTGGAGCACGTGTTCGTGGTCCTCATGGACGAGCCGTCCAGCACCGGCGTGGGCAAGGTCAACAAGCAGTTCGGCCTGGACAAGAACAAGGTCCTGACCGCTCTTGAGGAAGTGCGCGGCAAGCAGCGCGTGACCTCGGACAATCCCGAGGCCACCTATGAATCGCTCAAGAAGTACGGCCGTGATTTGGTGGAGGAGGCCCGTTCGGGCAAGCTCGACCCGGTCATCGGCCGCGACAGCGAGATTCGCCGCGTTATCCGCATTCTTTCCCGCCGGACCAAGAACAACCCGGTGCTCATCGGCGAGGCCGGCGTCGGCAAGACCGCCATCGCCGAGGGATTGGCCCAGCGCATCGTCAAGGGCGACGTGCCCGAGGGGCTGAAGGACAAGACCGTCTTTTCCCTCGACATGTCCGCCCTGATCGCCGGGGCCAAGTACCGTGGCGAGTTCGAGGAGCGACTCAAGGCCGTGCTCAAGGAAGTGGCCGAGTCCGCCGGGCAGATCATCATGTTCATCGATGAGCTGCACACCATCGTGGGCGCGGGCAAGACCGACGGAGCCATGGACGCGAGCAACATTCTGAAGCCCATGCTGGCGCGCGGCGAATTGCATTGTATCGGCGCGACCACGCTGGACGAGTACCGGAAGTACATCGAGAAGGACCCGGCGCTTGAACGTCGTTTCCAGACCGTGCTCGTGGAGGAGCCGTCCGTCGAGGACACCATCTCCATTCTGCGCGGACTGCGTGAGCGGTTCGAAGTGCACCACGGCGTACGCATTGCCGATGGGGCCATCGTGGAAGCGGCCGTCCTGTCCAGCCGGTACATCACCGACCGGCAGCTCCCGGACAAGGCCATCGACCTTATCGACGAGGCCGCGGCTCTGATTCGTACGGAGATCGATTCCCAGCCCTTCGAGCTGGATACGGTCAACCGGCAGGTCATGCAGCTTGAGATCGAGCGCGAGGCCCTGAAGCGGGAGTCCGACAAGGCGTCCCGTGAGCGGCTGGCCGATCTGGAGAAGAAGCTGGCCGAGCTCAAGGAGTCCCAGGCCGCCATGCTCGCCCAGTGGGAGAATGAGAAGTCCTCCATCGAGCGGCTCCGCGCCCTCAAGGGCGAGATCGAGGCCACCCGCCGCGAGATCGACGAGGCCAAGCGGATTCCCGACTACAACCGGGCCGCCGAGCTGGAATACGGCAAGCTGCCCCAGTTGGAGAAGGAGTTGGCGGATCGCAACGAGTCCCTGGCCACGGGCGATGCTCCGCGCATGGTCAAGGAAGAGGTCGGTCCGGACGATATCGCCCTGGTCATCTCCAAGTGGACCGGCATCCCGGTCACCCGGCTCATGGAAGGGGAGCGCGAGAAGCTGCTTCGGCTGGCCGACACCCTGCACGAGCGGGTCATAGGCCAGGATCAGGCCGTCCAGGCCGTGGCCGACGCCGTGCTCCGCGCCCGCGCGGGACTCAAGGACCCGACCAGGCCCATCGGCTCGTTTATCTTCCTCGGCCCCACGGGCGTGGGCAAGACCGAGCTGTGCAAGACCCTGGCCTCGGCCCTGTTCGACACCGAGGACAACATGATCCGCATCGACATGTCCGAGTACATGGAGAAGCATACCGTGGCGCGGCTCATCGGCGCGCCTCCGGGCTACGTGGGGTATGACGAGGGAGGCCAACTGACCGAGGCCGTGCGCCGCAAGCCGTACTCGGTCATTCTGTTCGACGAGATCGAGAAGGCGCACCATGACGTGTTCAACGTGCTCCTGCAGATTCTCGACGACGGGCGGCTGACGGATTCCCACGGCCGGACCGTGGACTTCAAGAACACCATCGTCATCATGACCTCCAATCTCGGGGCCGAGTTCATGCTCGACGGCATCAATGCGACGGGCGAGTTCAAGCCCGGGGTCGAGGACCAGGTGCGCGAGGTCCTGCGCCGCCACTTCAGGCCCGAGTTCCTGAACCGTGTGGACGAGACCGTGCTGTTCCGGCCACTGACCCAGGATCAGCTCATCGGCATCATCGAGCTGCTCGTGAGGGGCCTGCGCTCCCGGCTTGAGGACCGCAACATCGGGCTGACACTGACCGATCGGGCCAAGGCGTTTATCGCCCAGTCGGCCTACGACCCGTCCTTTGGCGCGCGGCCTCTGCACCGCTACCTGAAGCACAACCTGGAGACGCCTCTGGCCAAGCGGCTCATCGCGGGCGAGCTGTCCGATGGCGAAACCGTCACCGTGGACGAACGCGAAGGGGAGCTTGTCTTCGCGTAAGACGGGAAGAAACGACGCAACAGGCCGGTGTCCGGGAACGGACGCCGGCCTTTTTTGGGCTGCGCCGTCCGGGGGCGGCCCAAATGTCGCTTGACATCCCGGCCATGTTCTTGAAAAGTTGCGCCTTCAACTTTTTATTGGGGAGCCCATGCCGAACCTGATCCTGTTGTCTTTGCTGGCGGCCTTTCCGCCGCTTTCCACCGATATGTACCTGCCCGCCATTCCCACATTGCAGGCATTGTGGGGCATCACCTATGCCACGGCCAACCTTTCCCTGGTCCTGTTCATGGGCGTGTTCAGCGTCTTTTTGCTCATACACGGCCCTCTGTCCGACCGGTTCGGCCGCAAGCCCGTGCTTGTCGGCGGGCTGATTCTGTTCATAGTGGCCTCTTTCGGCTGCGCCCTGGCTCCCACAATCGGATTTTTGCTTGCCTTTCGCTGTTTGCAGGCCGCAGGCGCGGCGGCCGGGGCGTCGCTGGCCCTGGCCTTGTCCAAGGATCTTTATGCCGGAGCGGAAAGGCAGAAAATTCTGGCCTATATAGGGGTAATCATGGCCCTGGGGCCCATGCTGGCCCCGTCCATCGGCGGATTGATGCTCAAGTTCGCGTCCTGGCGCTGGATATTCATCGTCCAGGTGGGCATGGCCTTTATCGGGCTGTACGGGGTGCTGCGCCTCAAGGAGCCGCTCACCGAGTTCACGCAGGGCGGTTTCCTGGCCGTGGCCGGGCGCTACCGGTTGGTGCTTCGGAACCTGCCGTTCACGGTCCTGGCCACCGGGTTCGCCCTCATGTCCCTGCCCCATTTCGCCTTTATCGGCGGCTCGGCAGACATGTACATCAACGAACTGGGCCTGTCGGAACAGGCCTTCGGCATCTATTTCGGGGCCAACGCCGTTGGCTTTATGCTCGGGTCTTTCGTCTGCACCCGGTTGGTGGGCACGTACAAGCCGTTGAGTATGCTCTACGCAACCTTCGTCTTCCTTTTCGCATCCACCGTGCTCATGTTCGTTCTTGGCGGGCGTACCCCCCTGACCCTGGCCTTGCCCATGTTCTGCATGTCTCTCAGCGTGGGCTTTTCCCGGCCCATCTCGAACTCCATGATCCTCGACCAGGTGGATTCGGATGTGGGCGCGGCCGCGGGCATCCTTACTTTCGAGATATTTTTCATCGCGGCCATGGCGATGCAGCTTATCTCCATGGATTGGGATCACAAACCCTACATTTTGGGCGTTCTCGGCGTGTTTGGCACCCTGATTCCGCTGGCGGCCCTGCTGGCCGTCCGGAAGCGGTGCAGATTCAACTAGGCCGCGTTTCCTGAAACGGCAAAAGCCCGCGTGCAAATCTGTACGCGGGCTTTTTTAACTATGGCGGGGGATCAGGCCGCTATTTCCTTCAGGAACGCCTTGGCGCGCTGTTCCGACCAGTAGACGTTATCGTGGTCCTTGGCGATGAACCCCACATGACCGCCGTGAAGGGGCATTTCGAGGAACAGGTCCGGGTTGGACATGGCCTCGGTCACCGGGAAGCAGGTCGGGGTCAGGAACGGGTCGTTCTGGGCGTTGACCAGCAGGGTGGGCACGTGGACGGATCGCAGAAACTGGAGAGAGGACGCTTTGGCGTAGTAGTCGGCGGCATCCGCGAAGCCGCCGAGGGGAGCCGTGAACCTGTCGTCGAAGTCGCGCAGGGTGCGGATGCCCTTGAGTTTCGACGCGTCCACCAGTTCCGGAAACCGTTCGCCTTTTTCCCGCATCTTCCGGCGCAGGCCGCGCATGAAATATTCGAAATAGATACGGTGGGCCGAGATGACCCGCTCGGCTCCGCCAAGGTCGCAGGGGGTGGAGAAGGCCATGGCCCCGGCTATTTCCCGGGGTACGCGGCCGGGTTCCTCGCCCAGATATTTGAGGGTCTGGTTGCCGCCCATGGAGAAGCCTATGAGGACCACTTTGCCGTAACGGCCCGTGGACAGGCAGTGGAGAATGATCTCGTGCAGGTCGCCGGTTTCGCCCGAGTGGTAGGAGCGGGGCAGCCGGTTGGGCTCCTCGCCGCAGCCGCGCTGGGACCAGCAGGCCGCGTCCCATCCCGCCTGGTTGGCCATGACCGCCATGCCGAGGACGTACTTGCGCCGCGAATCTCCTTCAAGACCGTGGCTGATGATGACCAGCCGGTCGCTCTCGCCGGTGCGGGAGCGGTGCCAGTCCAGGTCCAGGAAGTCTGAGTCCGCCAGCTCCACGCGTTCGGTCACGGGCGCGGCCAGGGGCGCGAGCCGGAAGAGCGGCGGGTAGAGGGTGGCCAGGTGGCCCGAGGCGAACGGGAAGGGCGGCCGATAGTCGGGAATGGGCAGTACGGGCATGGGTCCGGTGTACGGCCACGTGGCCGCGAAGTAAAGCGGCGCGGGCGTATTCCCGGGGGAAAAACGGTTGCCCGGACCGCTCCTGATTGGCTATTCTTACCTACCGCCCGATTCGCGGCGCGAACCCGAGGAGCCTGTGTGCCGCTGTACGACCAGACCGATATGGAGAATTACGCCGAGGTCCTGACCTGGGCCCTGAACGAGTCCCGTGAACGCCCACTGCGCAACAGCGAGACGGTTCTCATCCGTTACGACATTCCGGGACTGGCCCTGGCCGAGGCGGTCTATTCCAGGCTCATGGACATGCATCTCATGCCGGTAGCCATGGCCCAGCCCACGCCGTACATGGAGATGGAGCGGTATCTCAATTCCAGCTACGGACAACTTCTTTTCCAGCAGCCCGGCCTGGCCGAGCTCTATTCCCAGATCGCCGGAGTCATCAACATCATCGCTCCCGAGGAGTTGACCTATCTACAGACGGTGGACCCGCGCACCATTGCGGAAGCGAGACGCGCCGACGCGCCCAACCGGCGCATCCTGCAACGGCGCAGGCAGTCCGGGGCCATGGGGTGGACCACCTGCCTCTATCCCACCGAGGCCCTGGCGGCGGGGGCGGGCATGACGCTCGACGAGTACGCCTACGCCCTGAAGCGCGCCTGTTGGCTGAACATGCCCGATCCTGTCGCCGAGTGGCGGCGGCTGAAGCGGGAGGCGGGCGAGGTCTGCGCCTGGCTCGACGCCATGGAAATCCGCAGCGTCAAGGTGGAGTCCGAGGATATCGACCTTACCGTGGGCATCGGCGACAACCGCCGTTTCGTGGGCGTGAACGGGGCCAACATTCCGGGGTATGAAATCTACGTGGCTCCGGACGCGCGCAAGGTGGACGGAACCTATTACGCTGACCAGCCGACCATCCGCTACGGACACCTTGTCGCGGGCATGGCCCTGGATTTTTCCGGTGGCATCGCCTCCCGCGTGGAGGCAGGGAGCGGCCAGATGTTTGTCCAGCAGCAGCTTTATTCGGACGCGGGCGCGCGCAGGGTGGGGGAGTTTTCCCTGACCGACCGACGGTTTTCCCGCGTGGACCGTTTCATGGCTCACACCCTGCCGGATGAGAATTATGGCGGAGAGCACGGCAACTGCCATATCGCCCTGGGCGGCTCGGTGCTGGAGAGTTTTTCCGGCCCGCCCGAGCTGCTCACTCCCGAGCTGGAGTACGAGCTCGGCTTCAATTCCTCGGACATGCATTGGGACCTGGTCAACACCCAGCCCAAGCGCGTCACCGCCTGGCTTGTGGACGGCAGCCCCAGGCTGATCTACGAGAACGGCGAGTTCCAAATGTAATATGTTAGGAAAAAATTAAGAGCACAAGGGCCACTATTGAAATTACAATTCCATTTCTCAAATCTATCTGAGCTGCGTAAACATAGTTTGATTTTATTGCAGTCGTAGAAACATTTAATCTTGTTGAAATGTAATATATTTTGGATTTTCTTTTTAGATCAATGCTGGTTATTGATTGAAATTTTCCAGTATCAATTTCTAAATCTTGTGTTGTGAATTTGTATGTTGCCGATATTTTCTGGGCTAGAATTGCATTGGTTACAGAAAGAGTCAGATACACAACAGAGATTGCTAGCAGTATATTCGCAATTATGATGCCAGTATTGCTTCCATTTTGGTTGTTTGTCGTGTTGTATGCTATAACCAATAGGGGTATAACTATCGAATTTATTGAAAACAAGGCACCCGCTTTAGATTCAATTGTTTCCCTCCTCCTGAGTTCGTCATAGTATAATTCTTTTAAATTTTCAGTTAGTAGATCAAGGTCTTCGATTTGTCGTATGTTGACAGTCTTTTCAGACAGTAATTTTCTATCCGATTGAATCTTGCGGTCTAATATTCTTCTGGCCTGGAGTGCTAGGCATGTAGGAAGAATTTGTTGTAACAGTCTATTGGACATTGGTCCCTGCCAATAGGCTAACTATTTTTTGGTCCAGTTTGATACCGGTGTTCCTCATAAGCCAACTCCATTCTCCGGTTGGATTTGCTTCAATAAAATAAAATTGATTATCGCGTTCAATTAAATCTATCCCGCAGTAGCTTAAGTTCAGTAATTCTACTAAACGAAGTAATTTTTCGACCAGAGAATCTGGTAGGGATGTGGGGATGTAACGTAGGTCGTTTTTTTGTAGTCGCCAATCGTTTTCGATTGGGCCTAAATCACTTTCAATTGAAAACGGAAAAATTTCATTGCCAATGACAGTGACTCTCAGATCATTCTTTGGTTGGAGTGCCTCTTGAAAAGACAATGGAGCTACTAACCGTGCTTGTTCCGAAAGAGTCTCATTGTCAATAAAGTTAGTATATAAAAATCCAACGCTGTCTTTTTTTTGTATATATAAAGTATCAATGCTTTTATAAGCAATTTTTGGGCTTGGTATGTGGCTACTAATCAAATGAGGAGCATTTGAAACTATCGTATATGGGATATTTAATCCCACTTCATAGGCTTTTTTAAGCTGCCATGATTTGATTTCTGCTTTGTATGTTGCGTCAGGTGAATTTACCCATAAGATATTCTCAAAAACAACTAGGCTTCTTAAAAAAGCTGCCCATTGTGTTGTTGAGATTTCATCACCTATAGATTCGTATCTCTTGTTTTCACGTAGAAAAGTTGGAGCTCTATAGAAAATAGAGTAGAGTGACTCTTCTTTAATGCAAACCGTAAAATCACCGTTCTGAATCGTTAGTTCTGGTTTGGCTGGTTCGAGAAGTATATTAACGCTATGAAATTGATCGCGGTTTAAACGAAAAAAAGGAATATTATTATCATTTAAAATTCTACAAATAAAATCGCATGAATAATCAAGTGAATGCGATAAAATCAATGTATGAGGTGTAATAGTAGTCACTATTCGCCCTTAACATCTTCACCAGTTTCTACATCACATTTCTTAGTCCCGGGATTGACCCCGTTTGCATCATCTATCAGCGGTACTCCCGAAGAGTTTTCCCAGAAACCTTTTAAAAAATTGTATGTATAACTGCCTTTTTTCTCGACGGTATTTGTAAAGAAACGCAATGAATCACAAATTAAATCAGTCATAATTGCCTCACATTTTTTACATATATTAAAATGAAATGAGCCCCATTGACAACCTTATCCCCATGCTTATTTTCCCATCAGGTCTCGCTCCCAGCGAGCCTTTTCATTACATAATCCGCTTCTCAAGGAATTGATTTCATGGCTAAAAACAAAAACGAAGTGCCCATCAATGGTCTGTATGACGAAGATGGCCGGATATTCGAGGAACAGGACCCCGAGGAGCAGGCTCCCAAAGGCCGGGCTGAGAACGAGCCCGCCGAGGAGCAGGCGGAGGTGTCTCTGAGCAAGGAAGAGCTGGCCGCTTTGTGCAAGGAGTCGGTCTGTCCCGAGTGTGACGTGTTCAAGGAGGCCGAAGCCACCCGGCTGCGCGCCCTGGCCGACTCCGAGAACGTCAAGAAGAGGCTGTTCCGGGAGGCCGAGGAACTCAGAAAGTACGCGGGCGAGTCCGTTTTGGCCGACCTGCTGCCTGTCCTCGACAACCTGGACCTGGCTCTGGCCCACACCGACAACCTTTCTCCCGAGTGCAAGAATTTCGTGGTCGGCGTGGACATGACCCGCAAGCTTTTTCTGGGCGCGGTCAAGACTCACGGTCTGGAAGCCGTGCAGGCCGAAGTCGGCATCGATTTCGACCCCGAGATCCACGAGGCCGTCGGCACAGTGGAAGAGCCTTCGCTGTCCGACAACCAGGTCGCCCAGGTGATCCAGAACGGCTATCGCCTGAAAGGACGCCTGCTTCGCCCGGCCAAGGTCATGGTCAACAAGGTGTAGGTTTTTTGACGCTCCGGCCTTTACAAGGGCTGACGCGTGATTATTGAAGAAAGTAACGGAAATTTACGTCGAATACGACTTTCATATTTAGGAGGACATAATATGGGTAAGATCATAGGGATCGACCTTGGAACCACCAACTCCTGTGTTTACGTCATGGAGGGCAAGGATCCGAAATGCGTCACCAACCCCGAAGGCGGCCGGACCACTCCGTCCGTTGTGGGTTTCACCGACAAGGAACGGCTTGTGGGCGACATCGCCAAGCGTCAGGCCGTGACCAACCCCGAAAAGACGGTCTTCGCCATCAAGCGGCTCATGGGTCGCTCCTCGGATTCTCCCGAGGTGAACAAGTGGCGGGAGCATTGCCCTTACAAGATCGTCGCGGGCAACGGTAAGGACGCCTGGGTCGAGATTGGCGGCAAGAAGTATTCTCCGCCCGAAGTCTCCGCCATGATTTTGCAGAAGCTGAAGAAGGACGCCGAAACCTACCTCGGCGAGCCTGTTACCGAGGCGGTCATCACCGTCCCCGCATACTTCAACGATTCGCAGCGCCAGGCCACCAAGGACGCGGGCAAGATCGCCGGTCTTGAGGTCAAGCGCATCATCAACGAGCCCACCGCCGCGTCGCTGGCCTACGGTTTCGACAAGAAGGCCAACGAGAAGATCGCGGTCTTCGACCTCGGCGGCGGAACGTTCGATATCTCCATCCTGGAAGTTGGCGACAATGTCGTCGAAGTGCGCGCCACCAACGGCGACACGTTCCTGGGCGGCGAGGATTTCGACCACCGCATCATCGAATACCTGGTGGACGAGTTCAAGAAGGAGAACGGCATCGACCTGTCCAAGGATCGCATGGCCCTGCAGCGGCTGAAGGAAGCCGCCGAGAAGGCCAAGCACGAGCTGTCCTCCTCCGTCGAGACCGAGGTGAACCTGCCGTTCATCACCGCCGACCAGAACGGTCCCAAGCACATGATGGTCAAGATCAGCCGAGGCAAGCTCGAAAAGCTCGTCGAGGACCTGGTCGACCGCACCGTCGGACCGTGCAAGAAGGCTCTCAAGGACGCCGGTCTGTCCGCCTCCGACATCGACGAGGTCATCCTCGTTGGCGGCATGACCCGTATGCCTCTGGTCCAGGAGAAGGTTAAGTCCTTCTTCGGCAAGGAGCCCAACCGCTCCGTGAACCCGGATGAGGTTGTCGCCATGGGCGCTGCCATTCAGGGCGGCATTCTGGCCGGTGACGTCAAGGACGTCCTGCTCCTCGATGTGACCCCGTTGTCGCTGGGCATCGAGACCATGGGCGGCGTGATGACGCACCTGATCGAGCGCAACACGACCATTCCGACCAAGAAGTCCCAGGTGTTCACCACCGCGGCCGACAACCAGCCGTCCGTGTCCATCAGGGTCTTCCAGGGCGAGCGGCCCATGTGCGCCGACAACAAGCTGCTCGGCAACTTCGAGCTGACCGGCATTCCGCCGGCGCCTCGCGGCGTGCCGCAGATCGAGGTCTCCTTCGACATCGACGCCAACGGCATCGTGCACGTCGGAGCCAAGGACCTTGGCACCGGCCATGAGCAGTCCATCCAGATCACGGCCAGCTCGGGTCTGTCCGAGGACGAGATCAACCAGATGGTCAAGGACGCCGAGGCCCATGCCGACGAGGACAAGAAGAAGCAGCAGCTCATCGAGGCCCGCAACCAGGCCGATACCCTGGTCTACACCTCCGAGAAGTCCCTGCGCGACCTCGGCGACAAGGTCGATCCGGCCCTGAAGGCCGACATCGAAGGCAAGATCGAGGCCGTCAAGAAGGCTCTCGAAGCCGAGGACGTCGATCAGATCAAGGCCAAGGCCGACGAACTGGCCCAGGCCTCGCACAAGCTGGCCGAACAGCTCTATGCCCAGCAGAACGCCGCCAACGCCGATGCCGGTGCGGCAGCGGGCGCGGCCGGAGCCGAAGCCGGTTCCGCGGCCAAGGATGACGACGACGTGGTGGATGCCGACTACACCGAAGTCAAGTAGTTCGGCTTGCCTTCACAGGCCAAGCGAAGTATAGCATTACCCGGTCCGCAGTATTGCGGGCCGGGTTTTTTTATCTGGCCCCGGCCGATGGCCGGGACCGAACCGCCAAGCCACCAAGCCGCCCCCATGAAACATACCGCATATACCGTCAAGATACTTGCCGCCCTGTTGCTGATCGCTTTCCTCGCCTGGGGCTGCGCGCCCATGACGCCGCCCGTCAAGAGCGCGGACATGCTGTCCACCCCCAACCTCCTGGTGGAGGCCGACGCCGCATGGCGGGCCGAACGATGGGAGGCCGTGGAGCTGTATTACGCCGCCGCGCTGGAGCGAAGCGATCTGGTCCGCAGCGAACTGCCCACCATCTATTCCCGGCTTGCCGAGGGAGCTTCGCAAAACGGCCATTATCATCAGGCCCGCATCGCCTTGGAGCAATGGGCCAACCTCGACACCTCGGCTCTGGAACGGGCCGATTGGGAGCGGCTCTACCTTGACGCCATGGCCGCTCTGGGCAAGACCGAGCGGCTGAACAACCACTTGCAGTGGGTGCTCGGCAGCGCCACCGTGCCGTGGGAGACCAGGCAGGTGGTGGCCCTGTGGTATGGCGAATATTATCGGACCCACGACGATCCCGAACAGGCCATGGAGGTGCTGGGCAAGTTCTATGAGCAGGCCCCGGACAACATCGCCAAGTCTCTGTTCGAGCAGGAATTTTCGCAGCGGCTGTCCGCCATGGACGATGTCGAATTGAGCCGTTTGGCCATGGCGGTCACTCCGGCCAACCAGTGGCGCTTCCCGTATGCCCTGGCGGCGTTCGAGCTGGGCGTGCGCAAGGCGACCGAGCCCGAAGCGTGGTCCGCGTCGTGGCGCACCCTGCGCGATCTGGCCGCTTCCGGCGAATTGGCCGACCTCATCCCGTTGCAGAACAAGCTGGCCGAGTTGGAGGCCCGTTTCGGCCTTCCGCGCATCGGGTTGGCTCTGGCTCTGCCCGTGACCGGGCCTTACGCCAAGGTGGGCGTCAAGATTCTGCGCGGCGCCGGACTGGCCCAGTGGCAACTGGCCCAGGAAGGCGTTGATGTGGAACTCAAGGTCATCAACACCGAGGCACCCGGCTGGGAGTCCCGGCTGGCCAACCTGCCCGCCCATTTCACCGTGGTTGGCGGTCCCTTGCGCGTCGACGCCTTCAAGCGGTTCTACGAGTCCGATTCCCCGGCCGCCGGGGTGCTCAAGAAGCGGGCCGTGTTCGCCTTCCTGTCCTCCCTGGGCGATCTGGCCGAGGGCCGGGACGCCTGGCGGTTCTTCACCAGCCATAACGACGAGGTGCGCAGCCTGGTTCGATTGACCGTGGAAAGGCTCGGCATCACCGATCTCGCCGTTTTTTATCCCGAGGAGAAATTCGGTCGGGCCATGGCCCAGACCTTCTACGAGGAAGCCGCGCCGCTTGGAGGGCAGATCAAGGGGATGCAGTCCTATCCTTCGCGCGCGCCCAAGCAGTGGACAGGTCGTGTGGGCAAGCTGCTCAACGTGCCTTCCGATTTCAGCAACAACAAGGATGTGCCCCTGCCCATGCCGGATTTCGGGGCCGTGTTCATCCCCGACGGCTGGCGGCAGGCCCAGACGCTGTTGCCCAACTTCTTTTTCTACGAGGGCGACCAGTTGGTCTTCCTCGGTCCCGGCCTGTGGAGCCGCGCGCTCAATGAAGCCAAGGACGTGGACGAACATTACTACCGTCTGGCGGTCTGTCCCGGCGCATGGTGGGACGCCTCCGAGGGCGGCAAGGCCCTTCAATCCGCTCTGACCGAGGAGGGACTGGGGCAGGCTGACTTCTGGGTCGCCTTGGGCTATGACTTCCTGCGTTTCGCCGGTCGTTTCGGCTCGTTGCCCGCTTCCTGGGACAGCGATTTGGTCAACGGCCGCATCGGCAAGGCCGCCGACATGGAGTTCAGCATGGCTCCCATGGCCTGGGACGAGAACGGAACGGCCAGCCAGGATTTGTATTTGTTCACTCCGGCCAGCAACGGCAAGCGGATCGTGGACCCCGACAAGCTCGCCGAACGTATCGCCAGAGCCCAGGCCCGGCGCGAGAAGCGCATGGAAAATTACGAAAAGCGGTTGGAGGAAGAGGGCAAGGCCGTCTCCCGTCCCAACCGGTAGCCGACACGATGGTCGGCATGACCAATAAAGGAGAATCCCATGAAGATCAGTCCCGAAGAAGTGGCCAAGGTCGCCCGCCTCTCCCGGCTCGACCTGCCCGAGGACAAGCTTGAACTGTTCGCCGGGCAACTCGGCGACATCCTCGCCTATATGGACAAATTGGGCGAACTCGACACCGATGCGGTGGAGCCCCTGTACAGCCCGGTCAAGCACACCACGGTGCTGCGCCGGGACGAGGTGCGCAAGGACTACAAGCGCGAGGAAATCCTGGCCAACGCTCCCAAGCAGGACGGCCAGTTCTTCATTGTCCCTCGTATTGTTTAATATATTGATATCACTCAGGATTGATTAATGTCTGAACTGTATATGAAGACTCTTTCCGAGATTGCGGCCCTGCTTCAGTCCGGGGAAGTGAAGGTTGTCGAGGTGGTCAAGCACTGCCTGGACCGTATCGAGGCGACCGAGCCCAAGGTCAAGGCGCTCATCACCGTCATGGGCGAGGAGGCGATGAAGGAGGCCGAGGCAATGGACGCCGCCGGTCCCGACGCGTCCAAACCGTTGTGGGGCGTGCCCATCGTACTTAAGGATCTGCTGGCCTCCAAGGGTGTGAAGACCACCTGCGGGTCCAGGATTCTCGAAAATTTCGTGCCTTTTTATGACGGCACGGCTGTCGCCAAGCTCAAGGAGGCGGGTGCGGTTTTTATCGGCAAGGCCAACATGGACGAGTTCGCCATGGGTTCCTCGACCGAGAACTCCGCCTTTTTCATGACCGCCAACCCGTGGGACATCGAACGGGTGCCCGGCGGCTCCTCGGGCGGTTCCGGGGCCACTGTGGCGGCGGGGCAGTGCTTCGGCGCGCTCGGCACGGACACCGGCGGCTCCATCCGCACCCCGTCGTCCTTTTGCGGCATCGTGGGGTTGAAGCCCACCTATGGCCGTATCTCCCGTTTCGGGCTCATTGCCTACGGTTCGTCCCTTGACCAGATCGGTCCCATGACCCGGTCGGTGGAGGACGCCGCCCGTTTGCTCCAGGTTATGGCCGGGCACGACCCCAAGGACTCCACTTCGGTGGATGTCGAGGTTCCCGACTACCTGGCCGCGTTGGGCCGCGACGACCTGAACGGCGTTCGGATCGGCCTGCCCGAGGAATACTGGGGCGAGGGGCTGGACGACGAGGTCAAGGAGGCGTGCGCGAACGCCGTGGCCGAGATGAAGAAGCTCGGAGCCGAGACCGTGCCGGTCAAGCTCGCCCTGACCGAGTACGCCATCGCCACCTATTACATCATTGCCATGGCCGAGGCCTCTTCCAACCTGTCTCGTTTCGACGGCGTGCGCTTCGGCTATCGCAACAAGAAGGCCGAGGAGCTTATCGACATGTACACCGCCAGCCGTACCGAAGGGTTCGGCGACGAGGTGCAGCGGCGCATCATCATGGGCACCTACGTGCTCTCCAGCGGCTATTACGATGCCTACTACAACAAGGCTGCCAAGGTTCGCCGGCTTCTGCGCGAAGACTTTGAAAAGGTGTTCACCCAGTGCGATTTCATCGCGGGCCCGGTCTGTCCGACCACGGCCTTCGTCAAGGGCGACAAGGCTGACCCGTTGCAGATGTATCTCATGGACATCTTCACCATTTCCGCCAACCTTGCGGGTATCCCCGGCATGTCCCTGCCCGTGGGGCTGGGCAAGGATTCCGCCATGCCGGTCGGGCTCCAGCTCATGGGACCGGCCTTCAGCGAGGCGGACATGCTCTCGGTGGCCGAACGGCTGGAGCGCGCACTGCCGCCCCTGTCCATGCCGGAGCTGTAGCCGGTAGACGATTGACGCGAAGCCGGTCGCGGGCGGTTGCCCGTGACCGGCTTTTTTCTGTATTGCTTCTGTGTTAAGGTAAAAAGTCGTGTCGTGTACAACCTGTATTTCATCCTGTTCCCCCGCGCTTGTTGCGCCCGATGAATTTCGGCGGGGAGAGGAAGCGCGGTCCCGGAGAAGGGGAGAGGGCGCATCCCGCGTCGGGAATTGCGACTTCCGTTTTCTCCGGGTGTTGGAGGCTGCCGTATGACCAGAGCCGTGGCCGTGTCGGGCGGCATGGACAGCCTGTTGGCGCTGGCCCTGCTCAAGGAGCGGGGCGAGGACCTCATGGCCGTGCATGGGCATTTTCTCCCCCCGAATCCGGGTTGGGAGCGGGTTGTCGCCGGTCTGACCGAGGCCTGCGCCGCGCTCGGCGTACCCTTTCACGCCCTTGATCTGCACGAGTCTTTCGACGATCGGGTCATCAAGCCCTTTGTCGCCGAGTACCGGGCCGGACTTACGCCCAACCCGTGCGCCATGTGCAACCCGCGCATGAAGTTCGGGGTGCTTTTCGACGCGGCCCGCAACCTTGGGGCGACGCGGCTGGCGACCGGGCATTACGTGCGCATGGAGGAGCGGGAGCAGGGGAGGATGCTGGTGCGCGGCGAGGACGTGACCAAGGACCAGAGCTATTTCCTGTCCATGGTTCCGGCGGAGAAACTGCGGCTGGCGGAATTCCCGTTGGCCCGGACCCTCAAGCGGGATGTCCCCGCCATTCTCGCGGCCCACGGCCTGACCCCGCCGCTGCCGTCCGAGAGTCAGGAGATCTGCTTCGTGCCGGACGACGACTATCAACATTTTCTGACCTCGCGCGGCGACATGCCCGGCCCTGGCCCGGCTGCGTTGCCGGACGGACGGATTATCGGCGAGCATCAGGGCTTGTGGCGGCATACCCAGGGCCAGCGGCGCGGATTGGGCATAGCCTGGTCGGAGCCGCTCTATGTGCTGGACAAGCACGTCGCCTCCAACACCCTGATCGTCGGGACCAGGGAGCATCTGTCCGCGGGCGGGTGCGTGGCCGGTCAGGTCAATCTCATGTGCCCTGTCGTGACCTGGCCCGAGACGGTATTGGTCCAGACCCGCTATCGCCAGAAGGCCAAGCCCGCTACGGCGAAGTTGACCGGCGGCAGGCTGTTCTTCGATTTTCTGGAGGCGCACACCCGGCCGACTCCCGGGCAGGTGGCGGCGGTTTATGACGAGGCCGGAACCGTCCTCGGCGGCGGAATTATCGAGGAGGCGCTGTAGCTACCAGGTGTCGCGATTTCGTTCCAGCCGTTCCCTGCGGTCCCAGTCGAATCCCTCGCGCCGTTCCTTGTTCATGGTCTTGTGAATTTTCTCGGCGGTCAGTTCCGGCTTCTTTTCCAGGTAGGCGGCCATGCGCTGCACCGCGCTGGTGGCCCTGTAATAGAGGGGTTCCCTGTAGGTTTTGAGTAGGCCGAAGCCTGCTTCGCGCTCCCCCTGGTAGATGAGGGTCAGGCCGAGATAATAGGTGGAGTCGGGCAAATCCGGGTATTTTTCGAGGGTGTCGGTGAAAATTTTTCGGGCGGCATCGAAATTTCCGTCGTTCAATTGCTTGATTCCCGCCTTGTTGTTGAGATAGGCCTCGTTCGGGCCGTTGTTCAGGAAGTCGCCGTAGGAATTCAGGGATACGCCGAATCCGCCCGCACCGACTCCCACGGAGGTCGTGCCCGCGCCCACGCCCACGCCCACGCGGGTCCCGCTGCCCCCTCCCATGCCCACGCCCACGCCGAAGGAGGAGCCCTGGCATCCCGCGAGGAGCAGGGCGGCCAGCAGAGCGGCGAAGGCTTTCAAGGCTCGAAATGTGGTGCCTGAACGGGAAATTGCGCTATGCATTTGCTTCATGGGTCCCACCTCGGCTAACGTGGACGAATATTTTTACAAACCGGACTATCGAATTCTAGCATGACAACCTTCCACACCGCCACCCTGGGGTGCAAGATCAACCAGTACGAAACCCGTTCCATCGCCGAGGCATGGGCCGGGCGGGAGGCCCGCGAGGTGGATGATCCTCGCGAGGCGGACCTTATTCTCGTCAACTCCTGCGCCGTGACCGCCAACGCCGTGGCCGATCTGCGCCAGACCGTGCGCCGTTTTCATCGGGACAACCCCGAAGCCGGAATCATCGTCACCGGGTGCGCGGCCCAGGTCATGCCCGCCGAGCTGGCCAAGCTCCCGGGCGTGATCCGGGTGGTGGGCCAGGCGGACAAGCCCCAGCTTCTGGAAGGACCGGAGGGAGAGGAGAGCGGTCAGGATAAGCCCCGGTTCGCGCCATTTTCCATCAAGGGCTATGACCGCGCAAGGGCCGTGGTCAAGGTTCAGGACGGTTGCTCTCATTTCTGCTCCTACTGCATTGTGCCCCTGACGCGTGGACGCTCCGTGAGCCGCCCGGCGGCCGAAGTGGAGGACGAGGTCGGCAGGCTGTTGGCGGCCGGGTTCCGCGAGCTGATCCTGAGTGGCATCAACCTGCGCCACTACGGGCGTGATCTGGACGGGAAACCGGATTTCTGGGATTTGGTGGCCCGTCTTGAAACGATCTTTGGCCTCGATTGGGCCGGACGGGCGCGACTGCGCATTTCGTCCGTAGAGCCGGGGCAACTTACCGACAAGGCGCTGGATGTGCTTGGCCGTTCGCGGCTGGTCTGTCCGCAGCTTCATCTTTCCCTTCAGAGCGGCGACCCCGACGTGCTCAAGGCCATGGGGCGCGGCCATTACTCGCCGCAGTCCGCTGTGGAGTTCCTGGAGCGGCTCAAGAGGTTTTGGCCCGTCATGGGATTGGGCGCGGACCTCATCACCGGATTCCCCGGCGAAACCGAGGCGCAGTTCGAGAACACCATGGAGCTTTGCCGCGCGCTGCCGCTGACCTACGGTCATATTTTCCCCTACTCCGAGCGGCCCGGTACCCGGGCGGCGGAGTTGCCCGACGCGGTGGACGTGCCGGTGCGCAAGGAGCGCGCGGCCCGTCTGCGCAAGCTCGTGAGCGCGAAGAAGTCCGCTTTCCTGAAGGGGCTACTGGAATTGGAACATTTGGACGTCCTGGTGCAGGACGGACGCGGACGCGGCGTTTCCGAGTATTATGCGGCCTGCCGTTTTGCGGAGCCGCCGGGCGCGGAGCCGCGCTCTCTGGTCCGCGCCAGGCCCGTGCGCGTGGACAGGGGCGTGATGATCGTCGAGAAGTTCTTTGAGGACGGTGACGCATGAGCACGCCCAGGATTCCCGATCCCGGCCTGCTGATGATTTCCGTGTTGAGCGCGGACTGGGGCGTCTTCTGGCCTTTGGTGAGCGTGGAGCTTGAAGGCCGGTTCGGTCCGTTCGAAGCCTCGGAGGAGTTCGCCTTCACCGAGACCGAATATTATGACGCCGAGCTGGGCGCGCCCATCACCCGGCGGCTGCTGGCGTTCGAAGAGCTGCGTCCCCTGGACGAGCTGGCGGACGTAAAGCTCTGGACCAACTCCGTGGAGCAGCGGTTCGCGAGCGAGGGCCGACGGCTGTTCAATCTGGACCCCGGCTTTATCACCCAGCAGAGCCTGGTGCTGGCCACGGGCAAGAATTTTTCCCATCGCGTCTACCTCAAGGACGGCATATGGGCCGACCTGACCCTCATGTGGCAGCGTAAACACTGGGTGGATTTTCCCTGGACCTTTCCGGACTACGCCGGCGAGGCCATGAAAACGCGGCTGACAAAGCTGCGCCTGTCGTATAAAAACAAGCTGAGCAAGCCGCAAAAGTGATAGATTCGCACAACTCGCGGCTTCCAACCATAAGGAAAAGCATATGCCTGTAAGCATGACCGGCTTCGGTCGGTTCGAGACAAATGAGCACGCCTGGACCCATGTCTGGGAGATCAAAAGCGTCAACGGCCGGTTTCTGGATGTGAAATGGAGAATGCCCGGCTCCCTGCGTTCCCTGGAGAACGGTTGGGAACGGGTGGTCCGCACCTACGCCTCGCGCGGCCGCGTGGACATATCCCTGAACCTGGAGGTCCTGGACGCCGAAGTGCTCGGCGTGTCCTTCAACGAAACCATGGCCGCCGCCATGTTCCGCCAGATGGAAAAGCTGGCCGCGAGCCGTGGCGAAACCTTTACGCCGGACTACAACCGCGTCTTGGCCATGCCGTCCCTTTGGCGCGATAACGGGAACGAGCCCGATCCGGGGCTGGCCGAGAGCCTGAACCGGGGACTGGAAGCGGCCCTGCGCGATTGGGTGAACGCCCGCGCCCGGGAGGGCGACGCACTGGTAGCCGATCTCACGGCCCGGTTCGCCACCCTGCGTGAACTGGCCGGAAAGGTGCGCGAGCGCGTGCCGGAAATCCTCGAAGCCAAGAAGGCGAGCCTGCGCCAGCGCATCACCGACATGCTGGAATCGGCCAACGCCGAGTTTTCCGAGGATCGGATGCTTCAGGAGGTGGCCTATCTCACCGACAAGCTCGATGTTTCCGAGGAGCTGACCCGGCTGGACGCCCATCTTGACCGCCTCGCCGAGGTGTTGGCCGAGAAGGACGACGTGGGCAAGAAGCTCGACTTCCTGGTCCAGGAGACCTTCCGCGAGATCAATACCTGTGGCAACAAGGCGCAGGATACCGAGGTCAGCCGGTTGGTGGTCGATTTCAAGGCGGAGCTGGAACGCTGCCGCGAACAGGTGCAAAACATCGAGTAGGTGGCCATGCAGAAACAGGGATTACTCAACGTCGGTTTCGGGAATTTCGTGGTGCTTGACCGGGTTATCTCCATCGTCAATCCGTCCAGCGCGCCCATGCGGCGGCTGCGCGAGGACGCCCGTGCCGAAGGGCGGCTCATTGACGCCACCCAGGGCCGCAAGACCAGGGCGATCATCGTCACCGATTCAAACCACGTTGTCCTCTCCGCCATCCAGGCCGAGACCATCGGGCAACGGTTCAGCGCGGACGAGGGGGAGTAGGTGGTTCTGGACGATCCCAAATTCAGGCTGGGGCAGGTCCTTGTCGTGTGCGCGCCCAGCGGCACCGGCAAGAGCACGCTCATTTCCATGCTCCGCGAGGAGTTCCCGGACTTCGGGTTTTCCGTCTCCTACACCACCCGCGCCCCGCGCGGCGATGAACAGGACGGCCGGGAATATCATTTCGTTTCTCGCGAAACCTTTGTCGCCATGCGCAGCCGCGGCGCGTTCTGCGAATGGGCCGAGGTGCACGGCAATTTCTACGGCACGGCCACCAAGCCTGTTGAGGAAATGTTGAACCGGGGGCGGGACGTACTCTTCGACATCGACGTGCAGGGCGCAAAACAGCTTCGGAAGACCTTTTACAAGGGCACTTTCGTCTTTCTGCTGCCCCCGTCCCGCGAGGAGCTGGTTCGTCGCTTGAAAGGACGCGGCACCGATTCCGAGGAGTCCATCGCCAAGCGTCTGGCCAATGCCGCGGGCGAGCTGGCCCAGGCCGAGTGGTTCGATTACTGGGTGGTCAACGAGACCCTTGAAGAAGCCTACAGCGAACTCAAGGCCGTTTATCTGGCCGGTAAATGCAAGCCGTCTCTTCGGCCCGGCATTCTCGACAACATCATGAAGACTTGGGAAAACAATGGCTGAACTTGTCGTCGCCCTGGATTTCAAGGATGCTGATTCGGCCTTGTCCATGGCTCGGACCCTGCGGGGGACCGCGCCGTGGATGAAGGTCGGACTGGAGCTGTTCACGGCCGAAGGCCCCAAGATGGTCTCCGGACTCAAGGAATTGGGGTTCAAGGTCTTCCTGGATTTGAAGTTTTTCGACATTCCCAACACCGTGCAGGGCGCGGTGCGTTCGGCCGTTCGGCTGGGCGCGGACATGGTCAACATCCATGCCCTGGGCGGAGAGCGCATGGCCCGGGCGGCCATGGAGGGTTGCGCCGAGGGCGTCGCCCCCGGACAGACGCCTCCTCTGGTTCTGGCCGTGACAATGCTGACCAGCATGGCGGCGGGCGATCTGCCCGTCGAGAGCGCCCCGGACCCTTCCGAGATGGCCCTTGACCTGGCTGTGAAAGCCAAGCAATATGGCTTGAATGGAGTGGTCTGTTCCGGTTTGGAAGTGGAGCGGATCAAGGCGGCTTGCGGGAGTTCGTTTGCCTGCCTCACCCCCGGCATTCGCCCGGCTTCGGCCGAGGCCGGGGATCAGCGGCGGGTGGTCACTCCGGAGCGGGCTGTGCGCAACGGGTCGGATTTCCTGGTGGTGGGCAGGCCCATCACCAAGGCGGAGCGGCCCGAAGAAGCGGCTCGGGCGATCATCGAGGAGATGAGCCGGGCGCGATAGGAGAGACGGATGGCCGATCGGGAGCAGGATGCCGGAACGAGGCATGAGATAGTGCGCGACGGCGCGGAGAGGATCAAGGGTGTCTTCTCCACGCAGACCGTCGCCAGGGTCGGCACGGGGACCACGCAGCGCAAGACGATTCAGAAGACCTACTGGGACGTCGAGGAGCTGGAGTCCGGCGAAATTTCCGTTCAGCCTTTGAACCGCAACTACGTGCCCTCCGGCCCGAAGCGGTCCGTGCCGCGCGAAGATTTTTTGACCAAGTTCAATCCCGAACCTGAGTTTTACGTCTCCACCGTCTATCCGGCCATGAAGGAGCTGGACGGGGCCATTGTGCGCGGTGAAAAGCACCGCGAGCGGGGCGCGGCCTATTCGGCCGAGTTCGAGTTCAAGCGGGCCATGGACATCGACGAGGAAAACGTCCGGGCCAACTTCGGCCTGGGGCTGACGTACCTCGACCGGGGCGATCAGGCCAAGGCCAACGACATCTTCGAGCGTCTGGTGGACCTTGATGCCGCCTTCGACGCCGAGCATAAACACCTGTTCAACGACTTCGGCATCAACATGCGGAAGAACAAGATGTACGACCAGGCCCTGAAGTATTATCTTCGGGCCGAGCAACTCGTCCAGAACGACGAGCACCTCTACCACAATATCGCCCGCTGTTACTTTGAGAAAGGAAACATAGAGGGGTGTCGGAAGTACCTGCTCAAGAGCCTGGAGTTGAATCCGGGGCTGGAAGCGAGCCTGAAATTCTGGGCTTTTCTCCAGGAAAAAGGGTACGTGGGCAAGGACGAGGGGCCGGACGTGTCGGCTGTGCGGCACGCTTCCCGGTCCGGGAACGATACCCATGCGGCTGGCGGGGAAAAACCGGCCCCTTCCACGCCTATCAAGCTGGATTAAGGGGTCCGGTGAGCCGAAGAAGGGCTCGGGGCAGGAGTGTTCATGAACCAGGACAAGATCCAGGGCTTCCTCCAGGAGCTTCCGCGTATGCGTGGCGACCTGCCGTTTTCGCCGGAAATCCTGCGCCAATTGTTCTTCCAGACCGGCGAGGGCTGCCTGGCTTCTCTTGAGGCCGTGGGCGAGACCCTGAGCAGGGATCAGGGGTTGACCGCCCGCATCCTTAGGCTGGCCAATTCCGCCTATTACGGTCTTCAAGCCGAAATTCAGACGGTATCGCGCGCCGCTGCGGTGCTGGGCATGTCCGAGATTCGCAATATTGTCCTTGCGCTGGGCATCGACGGGCTGACCAAGCGGTACAGCCTGCCCGAGGATTTCGACCTTGGGAGATACTGGGCCCATCAGTTCATGGTGGCCATGGTGGCCAAGGAGTTGTCCGACATGACCGATGTGGGCAAGCCGGACAGCCTTTTCACTTCCGGGCTGCTTCACGATTTCGGCAAGCTGATAACCGCCTTGAAACGGCCCGACGACTGGGCCGCCATCCGTGAGCTTGCCGAGAACGAGATGCTGTCCGACAGCGACGCCGAGGAGGAGTACTGGGGCCTGGACCATGCGGTCATCGGCGCGCTGGTGCTGCGTTCCTGGGATTTGCCCGCCGTGCTGGTGGAGCCGGTCAATTGGCATCACTCGCCTGATCTGTCCCCGGCGCATTCCAACGAGTCCAACGTGGTTTGTTTGGCCGATTGCGTGGTTCATGCCGTGGGCGAGCCCGAAGGGCCGTACGTGGAGCGTTTGGACGAACTCTGCCAGGCCGTGGAAGTGGACATGGACGATCTTCTGGAAGTCGCCGAGGAACTGGCTGACTCGGACGATGTCGAACAATTCGTTAACGTGTTTTTCTGAACATAGGGATCATCATATTGCCTTGCATTTGGAAGCCCCGAAATGAGGGGACCGCTCCGTCGTCAACGGCGGCCATGGCCGAGGAATTGAACGTTTCGCCGCTTATTGTGGAGATTCTCTGGAATCGGGGTTTGTCCGACGTGGACGAGATGGACCGCTTTTTGAGCCCGTTGCTTCGGCACATGGCCAACCCCGCCGAGGTGCCCGGCCTGACCGAGGCCGCCGAGACCCTGGCCCGTGGCCTTGACGAGGGCCGCAAGCTGGCCGTCTGGGGCGATTACGACGTGGACGGCATCACGGCCACGGCGGTAATCAAGGAGTTTTTCGCCATGCGCGGCATGGAGGTCATGCACCACCTGCCAAACCGCATGGAGGAAGGATACGGCATGAATGTTCCCGGCGTGGAGCATCTCCACGAGCAGGGCGCGACCATGTTGCTGACAGTGGACTGCGGCATCACGGACAGCGCGCCCGTGGCCCGGGCCAGGGAGCTGGGCATGACCGTGGTGGTCACGGACCATCACCTGCCCGGCGAGACCCTGCCCGAAGCCCATGCGGTGTGCGATCCGCGCCTCGCGGAAGGCGGGCCATGCGACGATCTGGCCGGGGTGGGCGTGGCCTTCATGCTCGTCGTGGCCCTGAACCGGCTCCTGCCGGGCGATCCCGTGGACGTGCGTCCGCTGCTCGACCTTGTGGCGTTGGGGACCATCGCCGACATCGTCAAGCTGACCGGCCAGAACCGTATTTTGGTCAAGAACGGGCTGCTGGTCATCAAGGAGGCCAAACGGCCCGGCATGGCCGCTCTCAAGGTGGTCAGCGATTACGACCGCCGCGCCGAGTTGGGGGCTGGGCAGATAGGGTTCCACCTTGCCCCGCGGATCAATGCCGCCGGACGCATGGGCGATCCCGAGAAGGCGTTGCGCCTGCTGCTCGCCAAGGATTTCGATTCGGCCATGCCCATCGCCGAGGAGCTCAACGCCATCAATATGGAACGCCGCCGCCAGGAGCAGGAGATTTCCGAGCAGGCCTTCGAGCAGGCCGAGTCCATGCGCCACATGGCCGGACTGGTCCTGCACGCGGACCATTGGCATCCGGGAATCATAGGCATCGTGGCTTCGCGGGTGGTCGAGAAATACTACCGGCCCACGCTGCTGCTCTGCACGCCCGAGTCCTCGGGAGGACTGCTCAAGGGGTCCGGCCGGAGCATCTCCGAGTTCAATCTTTACGACGGGCTGGCCGACGTGGCCGACGTGCTGGAAGGATTCGGAGGACACTCCCAGGCCGCGGGCGTCTCCCTCAAGCCGGAGAATCTCAAGGCCCTGCGCGAGCGGTTCAACGATCGGGTCATCGAGAAGCTCGGTCCCAAGCCGCTTACGCCCACGCTCAAGCTCGACCATGAGCTGGCCTTTTCCAACATCAACAACACCTTGCTTAAGGAACTGGAGATGCTTCAGCCCTACGGCATGGGCAATCCCGAGCCGGTCTTCGCCACCAAGCCGGTGCGTGTGGCCGAACACGCCCTGTTCGGCAGGGAGGGAGAGCACGTCAAGTTGGTCCTGGAGGACACCGAGACCGGTACCAAGTTGCCCGGTAAGGCATGGCGCATGGCCGATACCCTGACCCGCGCGGTTCACGGCCGGACCATGCGGTTTGCCTTCACCCCCAAGATCGACCGTTTTCGGGGCATCCCCACCATCGATCTGCGAATCCGGGACTGGGTGTTCTAGGCGTCACGGGACAGGAAAGGTGTCCGAGTGGCCATGGAGCCTGCCGGACGAAAACAACAGGGCCGGTGCGAATGATCTTCGCACCGGCCCCGTTGTTTTGGAAAGGGCGGGATGCCGCTACACGAAGTCGGCGGCGTTGTAGCTGGAGCGGACCAGCGGGGCGCTGAACATGTGGCGGATGCCGCGTTTCCGGCCCTCCTCGGCATACATGTCGAACACCTCGGGCTCCACGTACCGCTTGACCATGGGGTGGAAGCGGCTCGGCTGCATGTACTGGCCGATGGTCACGATGTCGCAGTCGATGGCCGCCAGGTCGTCCAGGGTGGTCATGATCTGCTCGTCGGTTTCGCCCAGGCCGACCATGATGCCGGATTTGGTGGGAATGGCCGGGGCCATGCGCTTGGCGTTGCGCAGCAGGTCCAGGGA
Organism: Pseudodesulfovibrio thermohalotolerans; assembly: GCF_021353295.2. Taxonomy (NCBI): domain Bacteria; kingdom Pseudomonadati; phylum Thermodesulfobacteriota; class Desulfovibrionia; order Desulfovibrionales; family Desulfovibrionaceae; genus Pseudodesulfovibrio; species Pseudodesulfovibrio thermohalotolerans. The sequence continues at coordinate 1,218,086 of NZ_CP120635.1, forward strand.
CTGGCGGTAGTCCGCCTGGGGCCGGATGTCGCTGTACAGGCCCGGCACGGTCTCAAGGTTGTGGTTGAGCACGTTGGGTCGGGCGTCGAGCACGGCGGCGAGGGCGGCCTCGTCTCCCTGAAAGTCCGGGATGAGCACCTCCACGGTGCAATCCGGCATGGCTCCGCGTATGGCTCGGATGGTCGCCGCGAAGTGGGCCGCGCCGCCGTCCGGAAGATCGTCGCGGGTGACCGAGGTGACGACGACGTGTTTCAGCGCGAGCCGACGGGCGGCCTCGGCCACGCGGCTCGGCTCGGTCGGGTCCAGCGGTTCCAGGTCGCCGGAGGTTATGTTGCAGAACGCGCAATTGCGCGTGCAAATGGCTCCCATGACCAGGAACGTGGCCACGTTCTTGGAGAAGCACTCCCACTTGTTGGGGCACTTGGCGGACTGGCAGACCGTGTTGAGCCGCAGGTCGCCGATGAGGTCCGAGGTGTTGGAGAAATTTTCGTTACTGGGCAGCTTGATCCGCAGCCACGGCGGAATCCGCAAAGGTTTTTGCGAAGGCGTTTTCAAAGACATGCTTGACCTCCTCCATGTCGAAGTCCCGCCCGGCTTCGGCGGACAGGGAGGTGGGCACCGCGCCTTGGATGCCGCACAGGGTTATGGCGTTAAAGAGATTTGTGTCGCGGGCCACGTTCAGGGCCAGACCGTGGTAGGTGACCCAGCGGCGCACGCCGATGCCCATGGAACATATTTTGCGCGTTTCGTCCACCCAGACGCCGGGGTGCTTGGGCCGCCGGATGGTCGCGACCCCGAAATGCGCGCAGGTGTCCATGACGGCCTGCTCCATGTCGTGAAAGAACTTCCGCATCCCGCCGGGCCGCTTTTCCACGCGCCAGATCGGGTAGGCAACCAACTGGCCGGGGAAGTGGCAGGTGATGTTCCCGCCGCGCGTGGTCTGGACCAGTTCGATGCCGTGCGCCGCGAGTTGCGCCGGGTCGAGGAGCAGGTTTTCGGCCCCGCCCTGGCGGCCCAGGGTGATGACCTTGGGGTGCTCCAGCAGAAACAGGGTGTTTTCCTGCTCACCGCTTGTCACCGCGTCCAGCGTCTTCAATTGCAGAGCCTCGGCCTCCTTGTAGCCGATGAGTCCGAGATCGACTATCCTCATTTGCCGCCCCGGGATTTGCAGGGGAGGATGAGCGCCTTGGACTTGAGGTCGGTCTTCGGGTTGGCGGGCCACTCGGGCGCGAATGCCTGGCCAGGGAAGAGGGGACGCGTGCCGGACGGGTAGTCGATGAGGGTCAGCCCCCGGTCGGAACAGGCGTACTGTCCTTTGCCGCCGTGGAGCTTGAACGGTTCGGATATGGCCCGGACCAGTCCCCGTTCGGGCGCGCCGCCGGGCGAAAGGTAGAGGAAGTTGAGGGACGCGTTGTCCTTGGTCAGGGAGGCTTCGGCGGAGATGGCGTTCAACCAATCGGGCGCGCCTTTGGTGGAGAAGTTGAAGTGGCACCACGGGGCTCCCTGCCCGAGGGCGGGCATGGGACAGTCCTGGGCATGGGGGCACGGCGCGATGGGCTTGTAGCCCTTTCCAAGCAGTTGGGCGCGCATTTCGCTGACGATCCGGCCGCTCAGCCGTACTCCGGTCTCGACAATGAGGATGCGTCCGGTGTCCTTGGTGGCGCCGACCAGGTGCGTGGCCAGCTTCTCTGCCTGGGGCCGGGTGGTGCGGCCGGACCAGTCAAGCTCGTTGAAGGCGTTGGCGGCCATGATGAGATCGGCCCTTTCGCGGATGTGGTCCAGGAATCCGGCCTTTACGGTCTTGATGCGCCAGGGCGAGTCTTTCCCGGCCAGCGCCTGGAAGAGCTTTACGCCCGTGTTCATGGTTTTGGGAGCAATGTCCAGGCAGGTGAAATCAAGCCGCCGGTCCCGCAGATGGGGGCGGGCCATCCACAGGGCCAGCACCGTGGTCAGGGGGCCGGAACCCAGGTCCGCCACGTGCCCGTTTTCCGGGACGTCCATTTCCAGGCCCGAGAACAGCCGGGAGAGGCGGAAGAGGTTCCAGGGCAGAAAATAGTAGAGATACGGCGACAGGAACTTGGCGTCGGTCATGTATTCCTTGCGCCGCGTGGACCGTTCATTGGTCAGGCTGCGCGACATGTCCCGGATGTCGTACTTCAAGTGCTCGCGGTGTTTGCCCTTGAGGGGCCACACGCGTTTGAGGATGTCTTCGAACCGGGCGAGATGCCCGGCGTTTTCCTCGGTCAGGTTGGGGAACAGGCCGTCAATCGACATAGCTGAAACGCATCCTTTGGATGAATTGGTTGCCGAATTCGGCGTCTCCGGTCAGGTCCACCCGGGTCAGTCCATGGGGCAGGGACTCGGCAAAGGTCCGCGCCGCAGGGTTGGTTAAAAACAGTTCCGTGCCGCGGAGCGACGTGTTGCCCGCCTTTACGGTTCGGGCCGCGCAGCCGGGGGGAAGGAAGCCGAGAGTCTCCAGGTCCGCCGGGGAAACGTGCTCGCCCAACGCGCCCGCCAGATGGATCTCGGCGAGGCCGCCGGGGCCGATGCCCGCAGCCTTGAGCAGGGCGGACACGGCCAGGTTGAAGGCCGCCTTGACCTTGAGGATTTCTTCGACGTCGGAGGCCGGAAAGCGGACGTCCGCGTTGACGGCGAAGATCGGCTCTTCCTCCTCTGTTGAGACGCTTTTGGCCAGTCTGGCCGCCAGGGGAGTCGCGCCTTCAGCGAATCGGCCGGTTTCGTCCAGCACGCCGTGGGCGCGCAGGATGGCGGCCAGGGCCAGGTAGCCCGTGCCGGTCATGCCGGTCCGTTCCGCGTTCGAGCTGTCGAAATAGTGGATGTCGAGCCCCTTCGGCGTCAGGGTGAAGCCGGTGATCGCCCCCGGTCCGGCCGTGCGTCCGAAGGACAGCCCCACGCCCTCCAGCGCCGGTCCCATGGGCACGCTGGCGCAGAGCCGTTTTTCGGGCGACAGGGCGAGGATGAATTCGCCGTTGGTGCCGAGGTCGGCCAGGAGGAAGGGGTACATGGGCGCGTTGCCAAACTCGATGGCGGTCAGTCCGGCGGACAGGTCCGCGCCTACGAAGGGCGCGAGCAATGGCGGGATGTAGGCTGGAGGCAGCCCGGGGCCGAGCCGCCGTTCGTCGCCGCCGAAATAGGTCAGTTCGTAGGGAGCGGATGCCAGGCCGTCCGGTTTCATGCCGAGCAGGATGTAGGTCATGGCCGGGTTGCCGGACACTGCCAGCCCGATACAGTTTCCGCCCAGGTTGCGGGAGGCTGTCTCGGCCAGCTCGGAAATGCGGTCGGCGACCAGGGCGCGGAGCACGAACCGTCCCTCGGCGGTGGCGGCAGCGGCCAGCCTGGACATGACCTCGGAGCCCATGCCCATCTGCGGGTTGAGTTCCCGGCCCGTTGCCACGGCCTTTCCGTCGACCAGGGCGGTCCAATGGATGGAGGTGGTGCCGAGGTCCACGGCCAGGGCGAAGTCTCCCGCCCCTTCCCCGAGGGAGCGCACGGCCCGTTGGCTGCGCACCGGCTCGGGCAGCTCGATTTCGCAGGGTTCGGACGGATGGAGGCAGGAGAGCCGCCATCCCTGCGCGAGCTTGTCCCGGCCGAGCTTCTTCAACTCGTCGCGGCCCGGTTCGGGCGCGTCCTTGACGAAGCGCACGCGGCAGAGGCCGCACTTGCCCAGGCCCGAACACAGCGGAACGCCGTGCCAGAGCCGGGAGAGAAAAATGGTGCGGGCCAGGGTGTCGCCCGGCTTGGGCTCCAGAGCGAACCGGCCGCCGTCATGGGTATGAATCAGTATGCTCACGTTGTCTCCATCGGTCCGCGCAGACTAGCCCAAGGGCCGAGTTGTGTAAACGGCGGGAATGCCGGGCTCCCGGCGGTTATGCGGTGGGAGGGCCGCCCGAACCCCGTCTTTCCGCTCCGGGGAACGGCGGCGGATGGTTCAAGGGAGAGATGGGCGGCGTGCAGGGGCGTCAGCAGCGGCTCATGCGCTTCATGGCGTCGTGAAGGTGGCCGAGCCAGATGTCGACGAGGATGTCGTATTCGCCCGCGCCCCTGAGCACGGCCTCGCATTCGATGCCCGCCCGTTCGAGGCGGGTCTTCCAACTGTTTTCCCCATCGCCGACCATGTCGCGGGCGGCGTGCCAGCCCGCGCCGAAAAGGAAGGGCAGGAGATGGGCCTTCCTGACTCCGTCCCGCTTGAACCGTTCGAGGATGTCGTCGATGCCGGGCTCGGCCTCCATGGCCCCGAGGTGTACGGACGGGTCGCGTTCCTGGAAGGCGCGGTGCAGGGCCTCGTAATAGACGTTGCCGTCGTGCTTGGTGCCGTGCCCCATGAACAGCACGGCGTCGTTTTCGCCCTTGCCCTGTTCGGCGATGGACAGAACCGCGTCGGCCACCTCCTCGATGCCCGCTTCCCCGGCCACCAGGGGGAAGCCGACCTCGACCCGTCGGAAGCCGTCCTCGCGGAGCATGAGCTCGTTGGCCAGCCCGAGGAGCTCGTGGAACTCCGTGCCGGGGATGAGGTGCAGGGACTGTACGGCCACGTGGGTCACGCCCTCGTCGAGGAGCCTGTCCAGGGCGGTGGGCACGGAGTCCACCGCCTCGCCAGCCCGTTTCATGTGTCCCCGAATGGTCTTGGAGGTGTAGGCCACGCGCACGGGCAGGTCGGGATAGGCGGCCTGCACGCGCTCCATGATGTGCGCGAGCGACGCCATGGCGTTCTTGTGGCGCGAGCCGAAGGCGGCCAGGACGATGGCGGCGCGGATCACGGCTTCTTCCTCTTGACCAGGGCCAGCGAGAAATAGTGCGGCTGTTTGGGGGCGTCGTTGATGTCCATGAGGATGGATTCCTCGTCCATGCCGAGACGGGAGACGAGCACCGTGGTGTCGCCCAGGCGGAGTCTGTTCAGCAGGTCCCGGATTTCCTCGAAATTTTTGTACGCCTTGAGAATGACGGCATTGTCGGCTGTGTTGAGCTGTTCTTCGAGACGGGCGGGATCGGCCACGCCCGAGGTGATGAGCAGGGACTCCTTGGATTCGCACAGGACCAGGCCGATGCGCGCGGCGGCGGCGTGGAAGGAGGTGATGCCCGGCACGGCGCGCAGCCGCAAATCCGGGTTCATTTCCAGCAGAGTGCGCTGGAGATAGCCGTAGGTGGAGTAGGTCAGGGGGTCGCCCAGAGTCAGAAAGGCGGCGTCCAGGCCCTTGTCCAGAACCTCGGCCACGACCTCGGCGTTCTTGCGCCAGGCGGCCTTGAGCGCGTCCTCGTCCTTGGTCATGGGGAAGCCGAGCTGGACGATGCGTACATGGTCCTTGAGATGGGGCTTGGCGATGGCGTAGGCCGTGGAATAGTCGTTTTTGGTGGAGGCGGCGGCAAAGATCACGTCCACCTCGCCGAGGATTCGCACGGCCTTGAGGGTGAGCAGTTCGGGATCGCCGGGGCCTACCCCGATGCCGTAGAGTGTGCCTTTCTTGGTCACGATGAATGTCCGTTATGTTTTTGTCGGTAGCCGACTTTGTCTGTTTTGCGTGGGAAGGTCAACTGGGGCCTAGGGATGGAGAATTTGGAAAACGGTGTCGATGCCTTTGAGCAGCCGCATGGTGGGCCGTGAGACCAGGTGTTCGTCCACCAGAAATACGTTGCGGGTCAGGACCGCTCTGATGCGTGACGCCGCCGGGCCGTTGACGATGTCCTGCACCGAGACGTCGTTCATGGTTCCGCGTTGGGCTAGGTAGACGTCGATTCGGCCGCCTTTGGCGAGGAGCCGTTCCAGGCCGTAGTTCGCGATGTTGGTGCCGTGGCGGGGTTTGGCGTCGGTCGCCACGTTGACTCCACCGGCTTTTTCCAGGACGAACAGCGGCATGGAACCGGGCGAGAAGGTGGCGATCTTGCGGTGAATGGACTCGAAGAACACTCCGGGCCGTTCGCCCATGGGAATGGTGGCCAGCCGGTTCTCGGCTCGGCGCACTCCCTCGCGGAAGTCCTCGATCATGTATTCCGCCTGCATCTCGCGGCCGGTGAGTTTGCCCAGAGCCCGCCAGTAGCCGTACACGGCGTCGATGGAGCCGGGTTGCAGTGAGACCACGGTGACGCCGTGGCGCGCCAGCGCGTTCCACAGTCCGCCATAGGCGCGCCAGTGCATGGGCCGGATCAGGATCAGGTCGGGCTTGGCGGCCAGAAATTTCTCCACGCCGTCGCGGGCGTTGAAGGTCGGTCGGGACAAGACCGCAGCGGGGTAGTTCTCGCCCGGGGATACGCCGATGACCTGCTTGTCCAACCCGAGGTGGAACAGGTTTTCGGTGTGCGCGCCGTACAGGGAGATGATTCGCGTAAACGGGGCGTCGAAGGAGATGGTCCGTCCCGAGTCGTCGGTGATGGTCCGGGCGCGGGCGGTGGAGCAGAGAAGCAGGACGAAAACAAGAGTGAAAAGAAGGCGTTTCAAGGTCTGTTTCCTTGGATGAAGGCGATATGCGGTCCGTTGTCGGTTTGCAGAATGGCCGCGCGGACGCCGAAGACCGCATGGATGTTTTCGGGGGTGAGTGTCCGGGCCACGTTGCCATAGGCATGAACGGTCCCTTTGTCCAGCATGAGGATGCTGTCGCAGTGGCGCGCGGCCAGGTTGAGATCGTGGAGTACGGCCACCACGGTGTGGCCGTTTTCGGCTAGGCGTTGCAGCGTCTCCATGGTCGACATGGCATGGCGGATGTCCATGGCCGAGGTGGGCTCGTCCAGGAGCAGGGCGGCCGTGTCTTGCGCGAGCCCCCGCGCCACGGCGGTTCGCTGGCGTTCGCCCCCTGACAGGTCTGCCACGGCCCGGTCGCGCAACCTCTGAAGGTCCATGGCTGTCAGCGCGTCCTCCACGCGTTCGATATCGCGGGCTGAGGGGCGGCTGAACCGGGGGATGTGCGGATGCCGCCCCATGAGTACGGTTTCGTACACGGTAAAGGGAAAACGGAGCGTTTGGTCCTGTGAAACCAGGGTGCAGAGCCGGGCCAGCCTGGACGGGGGAAAGTCTGAAATATTTTCGCCGTTGAGCCGCGCCGCGCCCGCTGTGGGTGACAGCAGACCGGCCAGGAGGCCGAGCAGGGTGGATTTGCCGCACCCGTTGGGGCCGACCACGCCGTGTAGGCCCGGCCCCAGATCGAAATCCAGGCCGTGGAGGACCTGGGCCGAATCGTAGGCGAAGCCGAGGTCCTGGCTGGCGAAGATCGCGCTATCCACGTGCGAGCCTCTTGGAGCGGCTGAATATCCAGCAGAAGACCGGGCCGCCGATGATGGCCGTGAGCACGCCGATGGGCACCTCGTGGGGCAGGGCCGCGCGGGTGACGGTGTCGGCCAGCAGAAGAAGTATGGCCCCGCCAAGGCCTGAGGCGGGCAGGAGCCAGCGGTTGTCCGGGCCCACGATCATGCGCATGAGGTGCGGTACGATGAGGCCTACAAAGCCGATGATTCCGCTCACGGCCACGCAGACCGCGCTGGCCAGCGAAGCGGCGACGAGCAGGATCAGCCGCACGCGTCCCGTGTTCACGCCCAGGCTCCGCGCCGAACGCGCTCCCAGGCTCATTATGTTCAGGTCGCGTCCGAAGTAGAGGCATATCGCGAAGACGAGCAGGGAGGCGGTCCCGGCCAGGGCCGCGTCGTTCCACGTCCGGCCCACGAAGCTGCCCATGAGCCAGAAGACGATGACCGAGACTCGTTCGTCGGCCAGATACTTGATGAAGCTGATGCCCGCCGAGAGGGTGGCCGAGACGATGACCCCCGCCAGGATGAGGGAGGTGGGCGCCAGCTCGCCGTCGCGCCCGGCGAGCGCGATAACCGCGGCCAGGGTGAGGGCTGCGCCCGCGAAGGCCAGCGTCATGAGCGTGGCCGGGCCGAAAAAGGACAATCCCAGGAGCAGGGCCAGGGCCGCGCCGAAGGCCGCGCCCGAGGAGACGCCGAGGGTGAACGGGTCGGCCAGCGGGTTGAGGAGGAGCCCCTGGAAGACCGCGCCCGCCACGGCCAGGCCGAAGCCCACCGCGGCGCAGGTCAGGATGCGCGGAAGCCGGACGTCGAAAAGGATGCCCGCCACCATGCCGTCCATGGAATCCGCCGCCCCCCGCACTCCGTCGAGCAATCCGCGCAGGACTTCGCCCGGCGGGATGCTGATGACTCCCATGGCGCAGGCGGCCAGCGCCAGCCCGGCCAGCAGAGCGGCGAGCAGGGCGACGGTCAACCCGTTGCGAAGGGAGGTGCGGGAGGCGGCGTTCAACATGCGTCTAGTTCACGCCCGGGCCCTTGGCCATGGCGTCGTTGAGGTGGTTCACGTAGATGTCGGCCCAGCCGTCGAGCATTCCCAGGCCGCGCAGGTCGGTGGCGACCTTGTAGCCAGCCTTGGTCAGCATGATCTTCCATGCGTCGTCCTCGTCGCCGGCCATGTCGTTGGAGGCATGGTCGCCGGCCACGATCATGAACGGCTTGAGAAGGACGTCCTTCTTGCCGGAGGCCGCGAGTTGCGCAGCCATGTCGTCAAAGGCGGGAAATCCCTCCACGCAGCCGATGAAGATGGGGTAGTCGTATTCGGCCTGCAACACCTTCTGGAATTCCGCGTAGATGCCCGTGGAGAAGAAGTCGTTGCCGTGGCCCATGTAAACCAGGGCGGCGTTCAGTTCGCGCGCATGGTCCACATCGGTCTTGAGGGTCTTGGCGGCCCGGGCCATGTCCTCGGTGTACGGATACTCCTCGCCGGGCAGGCCGAGGGCCGGGCGGCCGAGGGAGAGGTGCGCGAAGGGCATGTTCTTGGCCTTGAGGGTGCGGATGGATTTGAGTCCGCCCACCAGGGTAATCAGGTCGTGGAACTCTTCGCCCGCGAAGACATGCAGGGATTGCACGGTGATGTCGCGGCAGCCGTCGTTCTGAAGGTCCGCGATGGTGGCCAGGGGATGCTTGACGTAGAGGACTTCGGCTGGAATGTCCTTATGCGCCGCTTTCCAGGCCTCGTCGTTCTGGCGGCCCTGCCAGATCTTGCGGATGATGTTGGAGGTAAAGGCTAGGCGCACGGGGACGCCGGGGTGGGCCTTCTCCACCTTGGCCTTGATGTTCAGGATTGATTTGACCGCTTCAGGGTAGGAAGTGCCGAAGGCGGCCAGGACGATGGCCTGTTTGACGGGTTGTTCGTCGTGGTGCCCGGCCTGGGCCGGGACGGTCAGCAACAGGGCGAGCAGGCAGAAGACAATGTTTCTGACAACTGTCATCATGTTCTCCGAAAATGGGGCGGGGAGGGAAAGAAAAAGCCTCTTCCTCTTCGAATTCAGAGGAAGAGAACCCGTATTATCCCTTCAATACCTCGGCGGCAAGCCCACGTACCACCGTGGCAGGTCCTTGTGATCGTTCCAGGCAGGTCTTCCGGCTGGTCCCTCCCGTTTCCGCCTTCCCAGGTCGACCCCAGTGGCATGAATGGAAACGGTTCAGCGAGACGTCACGGCGGCGGGTCCGCTCCCGATTTTCACGGGATTCCCTATTGAGTCCGAGGACACCTGAACTTGAAGTGGAGTATGCTTTCCTCGGTATTCATGTCAAGGAGGTCCGGGCGGTTTCGGCAATGCGTTCCTGGAACTGGCGGATCATCTCTTCGGCGTCGATGACCAGGGCGTCGGATTCGCCCATCATGCCATAGCCGAGAATGGGGACGTTGAAGATTTCCTCCACCGGGACGGTGAACCCGGTGATGACCACCTGCTGCTGGCGCAGCACCTCGTCGACCAGGATGGCGCCCTTGTAATCGCCGACCCGGACCACGATGGCCTGGGCCATCTCGATGTTCTCGATCTCCGGCGTCAGTTCAAGGAGGTCCGCCAGTCGGAGCAGGGAGTGTATCTCGCCGCGCACGTCCACGGTCTCGCGGCCGTCGGGCAGTTCCACCACGTCGTTGCGCCGGGGCATGTAGATTTCCACCACATCGCGGCTGGGCATGATGAAAGTGTCGCCGCCGACCCGGCAGACCAGGGCGTCCACGATGCCTTCGTTGGCCGATCGGTCCAGGGGGATGGAGATGGTAAAGTTCGCGCCCTTGCCCAGCTCGCTCTCGATGGACACTTCGCCGTCCAGGGCGACCTTGATGGCGTTGACCACGGCGTCCATGCCCACGCCGCGCCCGGAGACATCGGTGATTTTTTCGGCGGTGGAGAAACCGCTCTGAAGCACGAACTGAAGGATTTCGTCCTTGGAGTATTCCTTGTCGGGATCGGCCAGCCCCTTTTCAAGCGCCTTGGACAGGATTCGGTCGGGATCGAGCCCGCGCCCGTCGTCGCCGACCTGGATGAAGGCGTTGTCGCCCTTGCGCCAGGCGGACAGGGACACGGTTCCGGTCTCGGGCTTGCCCGCCGCCTTGCGCCCCTCGGGGTCTTCCAGGCCGTGGTCCACGGCGTTGCGCAGGAGGTGGACCAGCGGCTCGTTGAGGCTTTCGACTATGGTTTTGTCGAGGGCCAGATCGTCGCCCCGGACCTCGAAGTCGAGCTTTTTGCCGATTTTTTGGGAGAGGCTTTTTACCAGCCTGTGCATGGGCATGAAAATCTGCTTGAGCGGCACCAGCCGAATGGCGTTGACCTCTTGCTGGAGCTTGGAAATGACGTTGTCGAGTTCCCGGAGGCTGGAGGCCATCTGCGTCACATTGGTGGCTCCGCCCTGTGCGATGACCGCGTAAGTGACCATGAGCTTGCCAACCAGTTCGATGACCCGGTCCAGGCGGTCCGTGGGAACGCGAATGGACGAGATGCCTTGCGGCGCGTGCTTGGCGTTCGATTTGGCGTCGGCTTCCGGGCTGGGTTTTTCTTCGGTTTCTTCGGCGCGAGCTTCAGGAACTCCGGCTTTGGCGGCGGGCGGCTCCTCGAAGGCCCGGGCCGCTTCCTCTTCGCTTTCCTCAAAAGCCGGGGCGGGCGGTGCGGTTTTGATCTTGGCCAGGGCATCGCCGCTGCCTTCGAGCAGGCCGCCCAGGGCGAAGAAAAATTTCTTTTGCGCTTCGCAGATGTTGAGCATGGCGGTGACGATGTCGCCGTTGACGGGCGTGATGCCGTCCTTGAGCATGTCCAGCAGGGCGATGACCCCAGCCGAGGAGAGCTGCATACACGAGAGGCCGAGAGCGTCCACCACGGCCTCCACCCCCTGGCCCGTGGCGTCCACTTCTAGAATCCGCCGTTCTATGTCCTCGATGCACTGAATGATGCTGTCCTGCATTGTCTCGCCTTATTGCGTCGTGAAATAGGTCTCGCGGTCGGGGTATACGGAGATGGTCTTGTCGAATCCCCAGCCTATGAGCGTCTGTCGGGCGTCCGGGGAAACGTTGCAGGCGGCGATTTTGAAGGTGACGCCCATGCTGGCCACGGCGGCCCATGCCCCGGACCCGAAGGTCAGCACTCCGCCCAGGTCGAGGAGCACGGGGTCGCCGGGTTCGATGGACAAGATCGCGGAGATGATGGGTTTGAACTGGGCGTCCAGATGGACGCGCGGGTCGTTGACCTTGATCACGGTCACCCCGTTTACGGTCTCCGTGTCCACGCCGGCTCCGGTTGCTTCGGCTTCGTTCTGTCCTACGGCGGACGCCGCCGCTATGAAGCCGAGGACCTCTTCGCGCTCTTCGGTGTCCGTATCGCCGACGCGCAGTTGTTCGAGTACCTGGAAGATCATGTTCACGCCGCGCGAGAGCAGGGTGACGTTGTCCGGAGAGGAATCCACTTCGCCGGACTGGACCTTCTTCAGAAAGTCCTCGATCTTGTGGGTGAAGTGGGAAGCCTCTTCAAATCCCGACATGAAGCCGGTGACGCCCTTGATGGTGTGCAGCGGACGGGCCAGTATCTCTATGCCCTGCCCGAGGTCGCCGTTCTCAAGCAGTTCAAGCCCCTCCATCACCTGCGGGTAATACTTGTCGTTGACCTCGGAGAAGAACTCCTCGACCATCGGGTCTTCGCTCATGCTTGATCCTCGGTCCTACTTGTGCAGAAGTCCCAGTTTTTCCAGTTCGGCATACAGCTTGTCCTTGGCGACCGGCTTGACGATGTAGGCCGACGCCTCGCCGTCATGGAAGGTTCGGATGACCGTCTGGGGATCGTCCAGGGCCGTGGTCATGATAACCTTGACCCTCGGGCGGTAGCCGTTTTCCGTTTCGAGATCCCGGATTCGCTGCAATGCCTCAATGCCGTCCACCTCGGGCATCATGATGTCCATGAGGATAAGGTCGTAGGGCCTTTTTTCGTCATGGCCCAATTTGAAGGCTTCGACCGCTTCCCGGCCGTTGACCACGATGTCCACATCGAACAGGGTCATCAGGAACGACCGCAGAACCTTTCGGCTCAGGAATTCGTCTTCGACAATAAGTGCACGCATTTTATTCTCCGCTTCTTGCCGGGGAAAGGGATTCAAGTTTTCTTTTCCTATGTATATCAAAAAAATGTCAATATAATGATAGGAATTAATTGTTCTCAACACATTATAATCTTGACGTTTGCCCGATTGGAAAGCGCGATGCGGGGTTGCCAAATGGCTGCATAATGGATACCAACGCCGCATGATCAGACAGATTACGGAAGACAGGAAGAAACGTATTGACGGGGTGTTGGCCAGGAGACAAAAGGACCTGACCTTGATCATGGACAACATCTGGGACCCTCATAACGTCTCGGCGGTTCTCAGAAGCTGCGATGCCTTTGGGGTGGCCGGGGTACATTTGTACTATACGGATTCCCAATGGCCGGACCTGGCCAAGAAGACTTCTGGATCGGCCAAGAAATGGATTGAGCTTACACGCCACGTGGACGCCGCCGATATGGTCGGTCACCTCAAGGCGCAGGGGACTCGAATCCTCAGGACGGGGTTCTCCGAATCGGCGCGGCCGGTCATGGACTTCGATTTCACCAAACCCACCGCGATCATATTGAGCAACGAGCACCGGGGCACATCCCCGGAGCTGGCCGAGCTCGCTCCCGACGAAATCTATATCCCCATGCAGGGCATGGTGCAGAGCTTCAACGTATCGGTGGCCGCGGCCATCATTCTCTATCAGGCGTTCGTCCAGCGCGACGCCGCAGGCATGTACGACAATCCCTCCTTTTCACGGGAGGAACTGGAATCGCTTAAAACAGAATGGTATTCGAGATAAGGAGGCTGTCATGCAAGAGTTGCTCAAGGTTCTGCGTTCAGACGGCATCGTGATCTATCCTACTGAAACTCTCTATGCGCTGGGTTGTGACGCCACCAGCGCAGCGGCCTGCGACCGCGTGGCCAGTGTGAAGGGGCGTTCCGAGGAACGGCCTCTTCCCCTGATAATCGGCGGCCTGGACATGTTGGCTTTGGTTACAGCCGAGAAACCCCGCTCCCTCCTGGACCTGGCGGCCGCGTTTTGGCCCGGTCCGTTGTCCATTCTGGTCAAGGCGCTGCCCGAACTCCCTTCCTGGCTTTCCGACGAAGAGGGGTACACTTCGGTCCGTTGGTCCGGCCATCCCTTTGCCTCCGAACTTTCCCGCCGGTTCCGCAAACCCATCGTGGCCACCAGCGCGAATCTGTCCGGCAAGCCCGCAGCGGCCCTGCCCGAGGATATCGATTCGAAGCTGCTGGATATGGTGGACGGGTCCTATTTCGACCCGCCGTGGCCGCGCGGACACAAGGCGTCCACCGTGGTCCGGATGCTCGGTTCGAGCAAGCTGGAGATTATCCGTGAGGGTGAAATTTCCATCAAGAAGCTTTGCGACAAGGGATTCTCCGTGGCCGTGCGCAACGCCTGATCGCGTCCGGCGGGTCAAAAAACTTGAACCCGCATACACGGTTAATGGACCTTTTTCGGGGCCGGGTAAAAAATCTTGTACCCTTTCAAGGGTGCGGGATTTTTTTATTGTCTTTTTGTGAGTTGATAATCGTATGAATTAATTGAGCTTATTTGCATTTAAAGGCCTTTGCGATCGGTTGGCACGGCAGTTGCTTTAATCAAGGCAAGTTCTTCCTTTTTTTGCACACGAGATAATTAAGGCTTCATCGGACGGTCCGATGAAGCCTTTCTCGTATGGTGTGGCGAGTGTATTAATATACAATAAATGTAGTATGTTATGAAAAGCAGCTTTGCTCGTCTCGCAACGACGTTGGCGGATTGGGGGCTGACCAGGGGGCGCAGGGCGTGCGGGGGCCGGGTAAAAAAAGTGGAATCCGGCCGATCCGGATTTGACTTGGCGGTCGAGTTTGTGAACAGTCCGGGGGTGAATCAGCCAATGGAGCATGTCATGGGCAAAGTTCGGGTCTGTCCCCACTGCGGGGGCGAAATCGAGGTGTATAGGAATCCAGCCCCTACGGTGGACGTGGTCATAGCCATGGACTTGCCGGAGGGCGGGGAGGGCGTGGTCCTCATCGAGCGGAGCAATCCGCCGCTTGGGTGGGCGTTGCCCGGCGGGTTCGTGGATTACGGCGAAACCTGTGAGCAGGCCGCGGTGCGCGAGATGAAGGAAGAGACCGGGCTGGACGTGCGCCTCACCGGGTTGCTCGGGGTCTACTCGGACCCGGACCGCGATCCGCGCAGACATACCATGAGCGTGGTCTACACTGGCGAGGCCGAGGACCCGTCCCGGCTCCAGGCGGGCGACGATGCGGCCGTGGCAAGGGTCTTTCCCCTGGGCGAATGGCCCGAGCTGGCTTTTGACCACGCGCGGATATTGGCGGATTTTCTGGCCCGCCGGGACCGCCGACCGGACGCGCATTGACTTGCCGTTGGGGCCAGAGTAGCTTCCCCGGACCGGGCTTGACCGGACAGACCGCTTTCAAGGTGATATCATAATGCGAACCCTGTGCATAACCCTCGGGGACCCCTGCGGCCTTGGCCCCGAGCTGACGACCCGCCATTTTCTGGACGGCGGGCGGACCTCCGACCGATTTTTGCTTCTCGGACCGGCTTCGGCTTTGGATCGTGAGCTGGCCCGACTGGACGCGCCCCGTTTCTTTTCCCTGCTTGATTCTCCGGAGCAGATCGCCGACAAGGGGCCCGGCGTCTACCTGTATCAGCCGTCCGAACTCGACGGCGTCGAATTCCCCCCGGCCTGCCCCTGCCGCGAGGGCGGACTTGCCGCAGGCGTCAGCCTGGACACGGCCATTCGCGTCCTCAAGGCCGGACTGGCGCAAGGGCTTTTGACCTGCCCCCTGAACAAGGCCATGCTCAACGCCGCCGGGTTCGACTTTCCCGGGCATACGGAGTTTCTCGCGGAGAAGCTCGGCGTGGGGCGCGACAACGTGTGTATGCATCTGTGCGGACACGACCCGGACGATCCTTCGCCCAAGCTGCGGGTCAGCCTTGTGACCACCCACCCCCGGCTTCGGGATGTGCCCGGCCTGGTTACCCGGGAGCGCATTCTGCACTGCCTGCGCCTGACCGCCGATTTTGTGCGCACCCTCGGTCTCGAAGGTCCCATCGGGGTCTGCGGCCTCAATCCCCATGCCGGGGAGTCCGGCCGCATCGGCGACGAGGAGATCACCACCATCATTCCCGCCCTCGAACAGGCTGCCGCTGAAGGTCTTCAGGTCGCTGGTCCCGTGCCGGGCGACACCATTTTTCATTTCGCGGCCCAGGGACGTTATCCGGCCGTGCTGGCCATGTATCACGACCAGGGGCTCGCTCCGCTCAAACTGCTTCATTTCAGCCGCGCCGTGAATGTTACCTTGGGGCTACCTTATCCGCGCACCTCTCCCGATCACGGCACCGGATACGATCTGGTGGGCACGGGCGAGGCGTCCATCGACAGCTTCCGGGCCGCGCTGGACATGCTCCGTAAACTCGTCGGCAAAACGAGGTGATGACCATGTTCAAACGGTACGTCCTTCTGGACCGTGACGGGACCATCATCGTGGACAAGCACTACCTTCACGAGCCCGACAGGGTGGAACTCCTGCCGCAGGCCGCCGAGGGCCTCAAGCGGATGCAGGGCATGGGCTTCGGCCTGGCCGTGCTGACCAACCAGAGCGGCATCGGGCGTGGGTATTACGACGAAGACTCGGTCCGGGCCTGCAATCAGCGCATGGTCGAACTGCTCGCGGCCCAGGGCGTGATTATCGACGGCGTGTTTTTCTGTCCGCACGAGCCCAAGGCGGGCTGCGACTGTCGCAAGCCCAAGCCCGGCCTCATGCAACGCGCCGCTATCGAACTCGACTTCGATCCCGCGCAGGCATTCATGATCGGCGACAAGTCCGCCGACATCGGACTCGGCCGGAAAACCGGCGCAACCACCATCCTCGTGCGAACCGGAAAAGGCGCGCAGCAGGAAGCCAAATGCGGCCATCGCGCGGACCACGTCTGCGACGATCTTTTCGCCGCCGCATTGTTCATCGAAAGCCGTCTGTAGAGGCTGAATGCCTCCGGCGGCCGGGGGAAGGGGAAGGAAAACCCTTTGAAAAGGGCTTCCTTCCCCTTCCCCCGGACCCCCAACCCCTTCCTTTCCTAAACTTTTTGGTTCCGCTTCGCGGGTGCGAGCGGCGCGTTGGGTATTCCCTTATTATGGCTTGCCGGGGTTAGCTTTCCTTTTGAAGGGAAGCTGATTTTTCTCGCGAACCTTCTGCTGCGCGGATGCGCCGCCAAAAAGTTTCGGAGGGAGAGAGGGGATAGGGGGTCCAGGGGTAAAGGGGAGAGAGGGAAGCCCTTTGCAAAGGGTGCCCTCTCTCCTCTTTCCCTCTGGCCGCCGGAGGCAAAAAAAGAAAGGGCTTTCAGCAGAAAGCCCTTTCTTTTTTCAATGCGGTGGAATTCGGCTGCCGTCAGCTCATTTTCTTTTGGGCGAACTTGAGCATTTTCACGGCTTCGGCGAAGTCGGGGTTGATTTGTACGGCTTTGTTGGCGGAGCTGGCCATTTTGGCCCATTTGCGCCAGTCGTAGTAGAGCCGACCCATGTTGTAGTGCAGGTATTCGTCGTCGGAGGTCAGGGTGAGCGCCTTGAGGTAGTACTTCTCGGCGGTTTCATAGTCCTGCATCTTGCGCAGGACCATGCCGATGCGATTGTAGAGGTGGATGGCGTTGGGGTCGTCCTTGAGGGCGTCGTCCAACATGGCGTAGGCTTCTTTGTACCGGCCCGCGTTGAGGTAGCGGTCGGCTATGTCCGCCTTGAGCTCCGAATCTCCGCTGAAGGTGCGGACGAGCTGGTCGAAGATGGCGTTGGCCTTTTCCCATTCCTGGGCGTCCAGATGTGTCTGGCCTTTTTCCAGCTCGGCCTTTTTCTGGGCGTTGAGTGCCTCCAGATCGCTTTGAACCTCTTCGTTGAGTGCCTTTTGCAGCTCCTGCAGAAGCTCGCGCATGGCGTCGAGCAGCGGACGTTCCTGTCCCGGTTCGTAGCTGATGACCAGGGGGTATATCTTGCGAAGCTCCTTGTCCGAATTGAGCACGTAGGTAACCCGTTTGAGGATGTCTTCGAACTCCTCGCGCTCGTTTTTCATGACCTGATTCTTGAGAAAGAGGATGAGCCCGTCGTGGACCGCCTGAACGGCGGGCATGTATTTGCCCTTTTTCAGGAGGGTGGAGACGGAGTTCAGCTTCTTTCGAGACTTGATCAGATCGGTGGACATGGCTCGTTCCTGGCTGAGGTTTTGGGCTATAGCCCGGTGCTTTCCCTGACCATATCACGGAATCTCGGGAAGAAATAGCGGCTGTCGTGGGGGCCCGGTCCCGCTTCCGGGTGGTGCTGGATGGCCAGGATGGGTTTTTCCTTGTGCCGGAATCCCTCAAGGGTGTTGTCGTTGAGGTTCACATGGGTCTTTTCCAGGAAGTCCAGGCCTTCCACGTCTACGCAGAACCCGTGGTTCTGGGAGGAGATTTCGATCTTCTCGGTCTGGAGGTCCATGACCGGATGGTTGCATCCGTGGTGGCCGAACTTGAGCTTGAAGGTGGTCCCGCCCATGGCGAGGCCGAGAATCTGGTGGCCGAGGCAGATGCCCGCCACGGGCAGGTCCTGGCAGAGGTCCTTGGCGGCTTCAACGGCGGTGGTGACGGCGGCCGGATCGCCGGGGCCGTTGGACAGGAACACGGCGTCCGGGCCGAGTTCGCGCACCTGGGCCGCTGTGTAGTGGGAGGGCAGGACGATCATGTCGAAGCCCTGTTCCTCCATGAGGCGCAGGATGTTCCATTTGATGCCGAAGTCGTACACGGCGAGCTTGGGACCGTTGCCCTTCCAGGCGAAGTCTTTCATGTCGTCGATGAAGACCGGCTTCTTGCCGTTCCAGGTATAGGGCTTTTCGCAGGACACGCGGTCGGCCAGGTTAAGGCCTTCCATATTTTCGATGGAGCGTGCCTTTTCGACCAGTTCCGCGGGATCGGCGTCACCGGTGGCGATGAAGCCGCGCTGGGCGCCGTTGATGCGCAGATGGCGGGTCAGCGAGCGGGTGTCGATGCCTTCGATGCCCATGACGCCGGCCTGGGTCAGATACTCGGGCAGGGACATGGCGGAACGCCAGTTGCTCGGCTTCTTGCAGCATTCCTTGACGATGAATCCGGCCGCCTGGACCTTGTGCGATTCCACGTCCTCGGGATTGACGCCGTAGTTGCCGATGAGCGGATAGGTCATGGTGACCATCTGTCCGGTGTAGGACGGGTCGGTCAGGATTTCCTGGTAGCCGGTCATGCCCGTGTTGAAGATGACCTCACCGGAGGCTTCGCCCTGCCCGGTGAAACTCGTTCCCTTGAAAATCGTGCCGTCTTCGAGGGCAAGGATCGCTTTCATCAATGATTCTCCAGAATGGTCTTTACCTTGACGAGGTCCTCGGGCCTGTCCACTCCGTGGCAGGTGTGCCGCGTCTCGGTTACGTAAATATCGATGCCGTCCTCAAGCAGACGGAGTTGCTCCAGTTTCTCCCGGAGCTCCAGCGGACTCGGGTCCAGCCTGCCGAACCGCTCCAACGCCTCCATGCGGAAGGCGTAAAGGCCGATGTGCAGCAGAAAGCCGTGCAGCTTTTCGTCGCGGTCGAAGGGCACCAGCGAGCGCGAAAAGTAAAGCGCGCGCCCGTCCATTGCGCGGACCACCTTGACGCGATCGGGCGAGGCCGCCTCGTCCGGGCCGATGGATGTGGCCAGCGTGGCCACCCGCACCCGACGGTTCGAGAAGGGCCGCACCAGCTCGGTGAGCATGTCCGGCTCCAGGCACGGTTCGTCGCCTTGGATGTTAACCACTACCGCGTCGGAGTCAATGGACAGGGTCCTGGCCGCTTCGAGCACGCGGTCCGTGCCGCTGGAATGGTCCGAGCGGGTCATGACGGCGGGCACGCCGAGTTCCCGCGCGGCTGCATGGATGCGTTCGTCATCCGTCGCCAGGGTGACGCTGGTCATCTGGGGACAGGCCGAAGCCCGCGAGTAGACGTGCCAGAACATGGGCTTGCCGTCGATCTCGACCAGCGGCTTGCCCGGGAACCGCGAGGACTCGAACCTTGCGGGGATGATGCCGTGACATTCGGGGAATTCGCTCATTGCTGCTGCGTTGCGTGTTTAATCGTTATTGAGAAAATCGGCAACCTGTTTGGCGACCGCTTCCGCGCCGCCCCTGCGGTCCCGGATATATTGTCCGGCCGCGGCGGCGATCTGTTTGCGCGGCGGCGTGTTGTCCAGAATCTTTGTTAGCGATTCCAGGGCGTCCCGCCAATCGGACGCTTCCACCGCCAGGCCGGATTCGATGATTTCGCGGCCCACCCAGGCGAAATTCTTCCAGTGAGGTCCGGTCACCGGGGTCACACCGCAGGTCAGGGGTTCCAGAAAATTCTGACCGCCGAGCGGGGCCAGGGAGCCGCCCACAAAGGCCGTCTTGGCCAGTCCGTAGGCTGGGACCAGTTCGCCGAAGGTGTCCCAGAGGATCACGGTGCCGGGCTTGGCCGTTTCGGTCAGGCGGGACCGCAGGACCCAGTTGAGCCCGGCTCCGTCGATGGCGGCGCGCCATAGGTCCAGGTGGTGCATGTGGCGAGGGAACAGGCCGAGCACTGTGGCCGGGCGCGCGGAAAGGAGTCCGGCGGCCAGCCGGGTGACGTCGTTGAGTTCTTCCCGGCGCACCGAGCCGAAAATGACGAAATCGTCCTTGGCCGAGATCAGGTCCTTGAGGGGATTGCCCGCGCGGGCCATGGGACCGGCGTCGCCCATGCGGTCGAACTTGATGTTGGGCATGACCTGGACTCGGTCGCGGCCGAACAGGGTTCCGAAGCGGCGGGCATCGGTCTCGGAGACGGCCATTATCCGCTCCGGCGCGAGTTCGCGGAACAGGGCGGGCCAGGTCATGTATCCGGCCAGTGATTTGGTGGTCATGCGTCCGTTGGCCAGAAGCACGGGAACGCCGCCGGTCTTGCAGGCGGATAGAAAGCCGGGCCATATCTCGGTTTCGAGGATGACGGCCAACTCCGGCCGCACCCGCTCAATCATGCGGCGCATGAGGCCTGGATCGTCGAAGGGAAAATACCACGGCTGCACGGCCAGCCCGGATTTGCGGCCGTTGATCTCGTCCGCCGCCCGGACCAGGGTTTGGTGCCCCTGGAGGGTGTTGGTGGTCACGAGCACGCGCAGGGGGCCGGATGCGGAGGGCCGCAGATGCCTGAGGATTTCCCAGGCCAGGTAGGCCTCGCCACCGCTGGCCGCCTGTATCCACAGGTGGGCCGGAGCGGGCAGGCCGCCGTCCAGGGTGCGCTGCTCCCAGCCGTCCTTGAGCCGTCCGTTGAACCTGAGCAGGGGCAGGACGGCCTTCCAGACCAGCCCGTAGGCCCGCAGGCCCATGTTCACGCCGGTTTTTCCCATCTAGCCCCTGCCTTGCAGGCCGAGCCGGATGAGCTCGCCGATCAGTTCGGTGAAGGAGTAGCCCACGTGGGCCGCGGCTCGGGGCAGCAGGCTGGTGGGGGTCATGCCGGGCAGGGTGTTGACTTCCAGCAGGTAGGTTTCGCCGTCGGCGGTGGCGATGAAGTCGCCCCGGCTGTAGCCGGTCAGGCCCAGCGCCGCGTGGGCGACGAGCATCTGCTCCTGGATGGATTTGGACAGCGCTTCGTCCACAGGAGCAGGGCAGATTTCCTTGGCTCCGTCGGCGGCGTATTTGTTGTCGTAATCGAAAAAGTCGGACCCGTCCCGAGGAGTAATCATGACGAGGGGCAGGGCCTCCTTGCCGAGAATGCCGCAGGTCAGTTCGACACCGTGGACATAGGTTTCCACCAGGGCGGACTGGCAC
Source organism: Pseudodesulfovibrio thermohalotolerans (assembly GCF_021353295.2). NCBI lineage: Bacteria > Pseudomonadati > Thermodesulfobacteriota > Desulfovibrionia > Desulfovibrionales > Desulfovibrionaceae > Pseudodesulfovibrio > Pseudodesulfovibrio thermohalotolerans. The sequence continues at coordinate 1,239,259 of NZ_CP120635.1, forward strand.
ATGGCGAAGACCTTGTCCAACGCCGCCGGGAATTCCTCGGCCGTGCGGACCAGGGACATGCCCAAGGAGGAGCCGCCCTTGTCCGGCTTGACGAATACGGGCAGGGGAAGTTCCAGCGGGGTCTCCCGTCCCTGCGTGGGGGTGATGAGCTGCCAGCCCGGGGTCTTGATGCCGTTGGCCTCGAAGACCTCCTTGGCGGCGGCCTTGTTCAGGGCCAGGTAGGAACCGGCGGGACCAGCCCCCTGATAGGGACAGTCCGCCTTGTCCAGAACGGCCTGGATGAGGCCGTCCTCGCCCGGTTCGCCGTGCAGGTTGATGAAGGCGAAATCCGCGCTTTTGGCTATGTTGAGCAGGTTCCGGAAGTCGTCGGCCGGGTCGAAAAATGTCACTTCATGGCCGAGTTCATCCAGGGCGGTCCGAATCTTCTTCGCTCCGACCAGGGAAACGTCGCGTTCGTCAGACCAGCCGCCCGCTATCAAAATCACATGCATTGAGGTCCACCTTGAGTGTGTCGCATATAAGTTGTTCCAGTTCCAGGGCCTGCCGCTTGGTTTCGTTGATGCGGTCCTGGAGGTTCATCGGGATGCCGTATCGGATGATGAGGTCCCGGAAGCGGTCCTCGATGGACACCAGCTCGTTGTGGTTCACCCGCTTGTCCGCGTAAAGCACGGCCAGGGGCGTGAAGTAGCGCGCAAGATCCATGTCGAAGGGCCAGTAGACGTGATGGCTCACCCCGCAGGCGATGACCGGGTTTCCGGTCAATTCGGCCACCCAGGCGCCGCCGAGTTGGCTGTGGTTGCCGCCGTGGCGGATGCAGTATGTCTTGGCCAGGTCGTGGAGCAGGGCCGAGGCGCGAACCGTCGGCACGTGTACATCCATGCCCGCATCAACGGCCCGTTCGGCGATACAGGTGGCGACGGACGCCACCATGCGGCTGTGCTCGGCCACGTTGTCGAGCATGGCGAATTGCTCCCAGTACCGGAAGCACTGCGCGTCGTCCGGGACGAATTGTCCGGGAACATGCGCGGCGGGCGGCGGTGGGGGGAGAGGCGATATGTACCGGCCGACGGGTCGGGAAGCGTTTTCTTTGACAGACATGGCGTGCGTGCGCGGAGCGCGTCTGGTTGGCCGGGATGCACCAGCGCATCCGATATCCTCAATCTATCAGCACGGCCGGAAAAAATAAAGCTGGCGGGCACGGGAAAAACCGGGCGGCATTATCACAGACCATTCTTTTTCCTGAATTCCGGGGGCCATGCGGGTGATGGGCCGGAGGCGGTCGACGGACGGCGGAATCCTCGGCTGTCGGCGATGCGGCGGTTCCCGTCGCGGACACGAGCGCGTTGCAATGCCGGAGGCAATTCGCTTTTATCGTAACTACCGGTCGAATCTGCCGGTTTTTCATTTGCTCATATCATTCAGAGAGTATATGACTGTCGCTAACCTAAAGAAATCGGTTCATCAATCAGCCTAAAGGATTATGCTTTGAGCTTCGAATTACTTGAAAAATTTCGTGATCCTGACCTGTGCCGGAAAATCCTCGACAAGATGGAATCCGAGCTGGACCGTGAGCTGCGCTTCATGGAGGTTTGCGGCACCCACACCGTGGCCATCTTCCAGAGCGGATTGCGTTCCCTTTTGCCTGAGAAGGTGGTGCACCTGAGCGGCCCGGGCTGCCCGGTCTGCGTCACCCACGAGTCGGAGGTCAACGCCTTCCTTGATCTGGCCGGACGCGACAAGGTCATCATGGCGACCTTCGGCGACCTCATGCGCGTGCCCGGCGACAAGGGCCGCAACCTCAAGAAGGCCATGGCCGACGGCGCGCGGGTAAAGGTGGTCTATTCGCCCTTCGACACCCTCAAGCTGGCCAAGGAAAATCCGGACGATCTGGTGGTCTTCATCGGCGTGGGCTTCGAGACCACGGCGCCGACCATCGCCGGGACCATGAAGATGGCCCGCCAGCAGGGCATCGAGAACCTGCGGATTCTCTGCTTCCACAAGACCGTGCCCACCGCCCTGGACGCGCTCCTTTCCGACGAGGCCATCAACATCGACGGCTTCATCCTCCCCGGCCACGTTTCGGCCATCATCGGCGTCGAACCCTATCGGTTCATCGCCCGCGATTACGCCAAGTCCGCCGTGGTCACCGGGTTCGAACCCCTGGATATCCTCCAGTCCCTGAACCAGATGATCGAATGGCGAAACAAGGGCGAGGCGCATGTGTCCAACAACTACACGCGTATCGTCGGCGAGAACGGCAATCCCAAGGCCCTGGAAATCATGTATGAGGTTTTCGAGCCCTGCGACGCCCTCTGGCGCGGCCTGGGGCTGATCCCCGGCTCCGGCCTCGAAATCCGCCCCGAATGGGAGCAGTTCGACGCCAAGAAGGAATTCGGCATCGAAATCAAGGAAAGTCCGTCCTTGCCCGGTTGCAAGTGCGGTGACATTCTCAAGGGCGTCAAGCAGCCCGATCAGTGTCCTCTTTTCGGCAAGGCCTGCACCCCGGCCGATCCGGTCGGCCCGTGCATGGTCTCCACCGAGGGCAGTTGTGCGGCATACTACAAATACAAATTGGATTAGACATGTCTGACAAGGTGTTACTCGATTACGGCAGCGGCGGGCGCGCTTCCCAGCGCCTTATCTCCGAACTCTTTCTCAAGCACCTGGGCAACGACGAACTCGACCGCCTCAACGACGCGGCCGTGCTTTCCCTGTCCGGCAAGGTGGCCATGTCCACCGACTCCTTCACGGTCGACCCGATCTTCTTTCCCGGCGGCGACATCGGTTCGCTCGCCGTGCACGGCACGGTCAACGACGTGGCCATGATGGGCGCCATTCCGCGTTACATCACCTGTGGCTACATCATCGAGGAAGGGCTTCCCATGGCCGATCTGGAGAAGATCGTGGCCTCCATGGGCGAGGCAGCCCGCAAGGCCGGGGTCAAGGTGGTCACCGGCGATACCAAGGTCGTGCCCAAGGGAGCCTGCGACAAGATATTCATCAACACCACCGGCATCGGCGATGTCATTGCCGACCCGGCTCCCAGCGGCGACGCCGCCCGCCCGGGCGATGCGGTGCTGGTCTCCGGGACCATCGGCGACCATGGCCTGACCGTGCTCGGCACCCGCGAGGGGCTCGATTTCGAGGCAAAGGTTCAGTCCGATTCCGCCGCGCTCAACCACCTGCTGGTCAAGCTTGTTAGCGAGCTGCCCGAGGTGCATGTCCTGCGCGATCCTACCCGCGGCGGCTTGGCCACCACTCTCAACGAGATCACCAAGAGTTCCAACGTCTGCTGCGAGCTGATTGAAAATGACATCCCGGTGCGGGCCGAGGTCAAGGGCGGCTGCTCCATTCTCGGTCTCGACCCTCTGTACCTTGCGAACGAAGGCAAGTTCCTCTGCGTTCTGCCTGGGGAATACGCCGACAAGGCATTGGAAATCATGCGCGCCGATCCCCTGGGCCAGGACGCCCGCCGTATCGGCACCATGACCGACGCCAACCCCGGCAAGGTCGTCCTCGTCACTCCGCTCGGCGGCAAGCGGCTCCTCGGCATGTTGGAGGGCGAACAGCTCCCCCGAATCTGCTAGGCGCTATGTCTGCAAGAAAAACAAAAGGCCCGGCATAAGCCGGGCCTTTTGTTTTGGCGGGCCGCCCCCTGTCCTTATTTTACTCCCCGAATCCTTTTGCGTGCGCATCCGCACGGGTAATGATCGTCGAAGGGATTAATCTCTTTTCAAATGATGGTCTGACTTTTGGCGATTGATGAAATGAAAAAAACAACACTAAATTCGAATTTCCGCGAAGCGGCGCCAAAAAGTTTGGAAGGGGGAGTCCAGAGGGGGAAACTTTTTCAAAAGTTTCCCCCTCTGGCCGCCGGAGGCTCTTCAAAAACAAGACAAAGGGGCTCGGCAAAGCCGAGCCCCTTTGTCTTGTGAGATTATGCCAAGCCGGTCCGTCTACCTGGCCTGCGCCTTGCGGTCTTCGATGAGTGCGGCGGCGCGGCGGGCGAGTTGGGTGATTTCCGGTTTCGAGATTTGGTCGTCCGCGCCCACGGTTTCGCCTCGATGACGGAGCTTGTCGGTGATGAGCGAGGAGAAGAGGATGACGGGCAGACTGCGCAGGACCGGGTCTTCCTTGACACGTCTGCACAGATGGTGGCCGTCCATCATGGGCATTTCGATGTCCGAGACAAGGACCTGGACGTAGTCGGTGATGGGGCGTTCCTCGTCCTGGGCGCGTTTCTTGATCTCCAGCAGCCGGTCCCAGCATTCGCGACCGTTGGTGGTCTTTTCCACCTGGAATCCAGCCTGGCCGAGCATGTCGCGGATCATTTCGCGGATGAGCGGGGAGTCGTCGGCAATGAGGGCCTTGTAGCCGGAGAAGCCGTCGAGGACGAAGTTGTCGTCGAACTGGAGACGCATGGCGGGATTGAGTTCCGAGACGATGCGCTCGAGATCGAGGATGAAGACGATGCGGTCCTCGAATTTGACCACGCCGGTGATGGAGTCCGAGGACAGGGCGGACACGTATTTGTTGGGAGCTTCCACGTCTTCCCAGGAGATTCGGTGGATGCGGGTCACGCCGGAGACCATGAAGGCCGAGGTAACCTGGTTGAATTCGGTGACGATGACCTTGGGCGGTTCGTTCTCCACCCGTTTTTTCTTGAGCCAGATGGACAGGTCGAGCAGGGGGATGATCCGGGAGCGGAGGTTGAAGGCTCCGAGCACGGACGGGTGGGAAACCTCGGGCATCTCCGTGACCTTGGGCATCCGGATGATCTCCAGCACCTTGGCCACGTTGACGCCGTAGTATCCCTTGCGGCTGGGTTTGTGCCCATTTCCGAGGGCCTGGTCTTCCTGGTTGGCTTCTACGTCGGCGGATTCCTTGGGTTCCTCTTCAAGGTAGAATTCGACGATTTCCAGTTCGTTGGTGCCCGCTTCGAGCAGAATGTCGGTGGACTGGGTGCCCATGGTGATATCGTTTCCTTGTCAAGGGTGTGGAATGATTAAGGCAACAGGGGTGTGTGTAAACGCTATCGGCAAATTTCGTCAACAGGGGGCCAGTCGGTTTCGGGATCGGCGGGTTGCAAATCGCGAATGACGGCCGCCGCCTGCTCCAGGTCCTCCCAGGTTTCGCATTGTAGCAGGGAGGCCCGCAGGGAGCGGATACCCCTGAGGCCTTTTGCGTAGCGGGGGATGATGGAGCGGATTTTGCGGAAGGAGCGCGCGTCTCCTTCGAAGAGCCTGGTCAGACGGATGTGTTCGCAGACTATGTCCGCCAGGAACGCGCCGTCGCGCACGGGCAGGGGAGAGCCGTTGCGCAGGGCCGCGTAGCGGGCGAATATGGGGGGATCGAAGAGGGCTCCCCGGGCGAACATGATGGCGTCGATGCCGGTTTCCTCGATGCAGCGTACGCCGTCTTCGGCGGAGAACAGGTCGCCGGAGCCGATGACCGGGATGGACACGGCCTTTTTTAGTTCGGCAAGTTTCGCCCAGTTGGCCTGTCCCGCGAACATTTGCCTGCCGTAACGCGGGTGGAGTGTGACCCAGTTCACGCCGACGTCTTCAAGTCTCCGGGCGAGGTCGAGGAAGACTTCCTCACCTTTGTTGAAGCCCAGGCGGAACTTGACGCCCACGCGGCCGCCCTCGGGGTGCTCGGCGGCCTTGGCCACCATGATGGAGGCCAGTTCGACCAGTTTGTCGAGATCCTCCATGAGTTGCACGCCGGAGCCGGACTTGAGGACCTTGCGCACCGGGCAACCGGCGTTGAGGTCGAAGTTGCGGTACCCCATGCCGACCAGTTTCTCCATGACCGGGTGAAAATACTGCGCCTCGGAGCCGAAGAGCTGGAGGACCATGGGGTCGTCCTCGGGGCAGGTGGCGATAAGTCGTCGAGTTCCGGAGTTCTTGAAGGCCATGCCTTTGACGGAGACCATCTCCGAGCAGGCCACGCCGCATCCGTACTTGCGCACGAGCATACGGAAGGGGAGGTCGGAGTAGCCCGCCAGAGGGGCCAGCCAGGGGGAATCGGGTGTGATGGAAAAACGGTTCATGACGGGATGCACATACGGGTTGGGCGTGTGTGAGTCAAAGAAAAAGAGATCGGGCCGGGATTAACTCAGTAATAGCGTTCGTAAAGTTCCTGGAATCGTCCGGAGCTGATGAGGGCGTTCAGGGCGGCCTGCCACTTGCGAACCACGGCGTCGTCCACTTCCGGGGAAAAGGCGATATAGCCCGCGGACTGGAGCAATGGTTCGGACACGCGGCGTATGTCGGAGGCCGGGAGTTCCGTCTGGCGGAGTTTGCGCAGCAGGGTTTCTTCGGAGGAGACGGCCAGGGTGACCGAACCTTCTTTGAGCATGGCGAAGCATTGGAGATAGGTGCGTACGGGCACGATGTTCTTGAAACCGAGTTCGAGCAGGGTGGCGTGATGCTGGCTGCCGTCCACGGCGCAGATGGCCGGGACCTGTCTGGCTTCCGCGAGTCCGCCGATGGGGCCGTTTCGCCGGAGGCCGTAGAGATAGTCGATCTCCCGCTGGAGCGGCCCGACCCATTTGAACCGCTCCTCGCGTTGCGGGGTACGGTATACGTTGAAGAATACCGTATCGGGCCGGGAGGTGAGGGCTTGCATCCCCTGCGCGAACGACACTTCCCGGATGCGCCCCTTGTTGCCGATGGCGAGCATGATTTCCCGGACGACCTCCAGATTGAAGGCGCGTTTGCCCGTGTGCTCGATGCCGCGCAGTTCCCAGTTGTCCTGATCCACGTATGCTTGGCCGGCCAAGTCGTGGGTCATCACGACGAGACCGCCTGCGATGACGGGGCAGGGGGCGAGCAAAGCGAATGCGGCAAGGAGAAGGGCCGTTAGTTTCATGGGCTTGTTATTGGTTGTGAGTTGTCGACAAGATTCTATAATAGATTATACGCGTCCGTAGGGCTATTATTATAAACAGATATGAGCACGAGGGGAAAGGGGAAGGCCGTGGAAATGGCCAAGGTTGAAAAGAATTTTAAAAAAAAGCCGCCTCAGGGTTGACAAACTGTCGCTTTTCTAATTAAACCGGCCCGTCTTCGAGCGGAAGACGACACTTCCCGGGATGCGGGAAAAAAGGTCGTTGAAAACTCTTGATTTTTGACATCGCGGCGTATATAGACTTCGTTCCCGGTTGGCTGGCGTAGCTCAATTGGTAGAGCAGCTGATTTGTAATCAGCCGGTTGCGGGTTCAAGTCCCATCGCCAGCTCCAGTAAGATAAAATGGTGGGGTTCCCGAGTGGCCAAAGGGAACAGACTGTAAATCTGTCGGCATACGCCTTCGGAGGTTCAAATCCTCCCCCCACCACCACTTTTTTTTCGAGTCACACTGTAGGAGGCGGCATCAGGGTCGCTGATGGACTACAGAGAGTGAGCGGGAATAGCTCAATTGGCTAGAGCATCAGCCTTCCAAGCTGAGGGTTGCGGGTTCGAGTCCCGTTTCCCGCTCCACTAAGCCGTCTCTCTTCTTCCATCATAATACACAGTGAGTGGCTTTGCTCACGTAGCTCAGTCGGTAGAGCACATCCTTGGTAAGGATGAGGTCACCGGTTCAAATCCGGTCGTGAGCTCCAGAACGGTTTTTTTGTTTGTTTTTGCGCTGTCCACAAGTATTTAGAAATAGAAACCTACACAACTTTATTGATCCAGGGGGTTACTGAAATGGGTAAAGCTAAATTTGAACGTAGCAAGCCTCATGTCAACATCGGCACCATCGGTCACATTGACCATGGTAAGACCACGCTGACCGCTGCTATCACCAAGCTGGCCGCCATGGCCGGTCAGGGTGAATTTGTTGCCTTCGACGAGATCGACAAGGCTCCCGAAGAAAAGGAACGCGGCATCACCATCGCCACCGCCCACGTCGAGTATGAGACCGAAAAGCGTCACTATGCTCACGTGGACTGCCCCGGTCACGCCGACTACATTAAGAATATGATCACTGGTGCCGCCCAGATGGATGGCGCCATCCTGGTTTGCGCCGCCACCGACGGTCCCATGCCGCAGACCCGTGAGCACATCCTGCTCGCTCGTCAGGTCGGCGTGCCCGCCATGGTCGTCTTCATGAACAAGTGCGACATGGTCGACGACGAAGAGCTGCTGGAACTGGTCGAGCTCGAAATCCGCGAGCTGCTGTCCAAGTACGACTTCCCCGGCGACGACATTCCGGTCATTCAGGGTTCCGCTCTGAAGGCCCTGGAGTGCGACTCCGTCGACGATCCCGCCGCCAAGCCCATCTTCGACCTGCTGGCCGCCTGCGACGAGTACATCCCCGAGCCGGAGCGCGACATCGACATGCCGTTCCTGATGCCCGTTGAGGACGTCTTCTCCATCTCCGGCCGTGGTACCGTTATCACCGGTCGTGTCGAGCGCGGTGTTGTCAAGGTCGGCGACGAAATCGAAATCATCGGCATCAAGCCCACCATCAAGACCACCTGCACCGGTGTCGAGATGTTCCGCAAGCTGCTCGATCAGGGTCAGGCCGGTGACAACGTCGGTCTGCTGATCCGCGGCGTGAAGCGTGAGGATGTTGAGCGCGGCCAGGTTGCTGCCAAGCCCGGCTCCATCACTCCGCACACCAAGTTCAAGGCCGAGGTCTACGTCCTGTCCAAGGATGAGGGCGGCCGTCACACCCCGTTCTTCTCCGGCTACCGTCCGCAGTTCTACTTCCGTACGACCGACGTCACCGGCGTCGTCACCCTGGAAGACGGTGTCGAGATGGTCATGCCCGGCGATAACGCCACCTTCAATGTTGAGATGATCGCCCCCATCGCCATGGAAGTCGGTCTGCGCTTCGCTATCCGCGAGGGCGGCCGCACCGTCGGTGCCGGTGTCGTCACCGAGATCATGGAGTAATCATGCGAGTCAACATTCAGCTGCAATGCACCGAGTGCAAGCGTAAGAACTACGCTACGCAGAAGAACAAGAAGAATACTACCGGACGTCTGGAAGTGTCCAAGTATTGTCCCTGGGACAAGAAGCACACTCTCCACAAAGAGTCCAAGTAGATTCGATAGAGCAGGGGCATAGTTCCAACGGCTAGAACGCCGGTCTCCAAAACCGGATGTTGGGGGTTCGAATCCCTCTGCCCCTGCCAACTAAGTCTTTGAAAGCGGTGCGGGGTCTTGCTCGTAAAACGGCAGGACCCCGCCACACGCTCAATAATTTGGGATAAAGAGATATGGCCAAAAAGAAAGGCAAGAAGGCCGCTGAAAAGCAGGCCGTACAGTCCCAGGCAGCCGGTCTGAAGGGCAAACTCACGGAACTCAAGGAGTTCTTTGAGGAGTCCAAAGTCGAGATCAAAAAGGTAGTCTGGCCGACCCGCAAGGAGACCGTCACCACGTGCATCGCCGTGCTGGTCGTTTCCGTGGTCATCGCTCTCTACTTGGGCGTTGTGGATTTGGCGCTCTCCAAGATCGTCGAGACCATCCTCTCCTAGGACCAAAGCTACTTGCAAAGGCTGGAACGCAACATGGATGCCATAATGGAACACGCAGCGCCTCGTGCACGCTGGTACATAGTTCACACCTACTCGGGTTTCGAGCAGCGCGTGGAACAGACCGTGCGTGAAATGATGCGCACCGGACAGGACAAGGGCCTTATCGAAGAAGTCGTCATGCCCACCGAAAAGATCGTCGAGATGGTCAAGGGTGAGCGGAAGACTTCGACCCGCAAGTTCTATCCGGGCTACATCATGATCAAGATGATCCTGACCGACGATTCCTGGCATCTCATCCAGTCCATCCCGCGCGTGACCGGATTCGTCGGCGGCAAGAACCGCCCGACTCCCATGCGTGATAGCGAGGCGGAGAACATCCTCAACATGATGGAGAGCCGCCAGGAAAAGCCTCGTCCCAAGTTCAACTTCGAACGCGGCGACGAGGTCCGGGTCATCGATGGCCCGTTTTCCGGGTTCAACGGTGTTGTGGAAGAAGTCAATTACGACAAGGGCAAGCTCAAAGTATCCGTCTCTATCTTCGGGCGTCAGACTCCTGTGGAGCTTGATTTTGTCCAGGTGGACAAGGGATAGCCCGGATTGTCGCTAACAGCGAAATTTCTCATCGAGGAATACAATGGCTAAGAAAGAATTAGGAAAGATCAAACTGCAGATTCCCGCTGGCAGTGCGAACCCTTCTCCGCCGGTCGGTCCGGCCCTGGGTCAGCACGGCGTGAACATCATGGAGTTCTGCAAGGCGTTTAACGCCAAGACGCAGGACCAGAAGGGTCTGATAATCCCGGTTGTCATCACCGTGTACGCGGACCGTTCCTTTGATTTTATCACCAAGACCCCTCCGGCTGCCGTGCTTCTGTTGAAGGCCGCCAAGCTTGAGAAGGGTTCCGGTGAACCGAACAAGGTCAAGGTCGGCAAGGTCACCAAGGCGCAGATCAAAGAGATCGCCGAGTTGAAGATGGCCGATTTGAACGCCAATGACATCGAGCACGCCATGCTTCAGATTGAGGGCACCGCCCGCAGCATGGGCCTCGAAGTCAAGGCCTAGTGAGGTGGAGAAGTATGCCTAAGCATGGAAAAAAATACCGCAACGCCGTTGGTGATCGTGACACCGCAGTGCGCGTCGATGTGGAAGAGGGCGTGAAGGCCGCTGTGGCCGGTGCCTATGCCAAGTTCGACGAGACCGTGGATGTGGCCATCAACCTGGGCGTCGATCCGAAATACTCCGATCAGATGATCCGTGGCGCCGTCAGCCTGCCCAACGGACTGGGCAAGGACATCCGCGTCGCCGTCTTCTGTCGGGGCGAGAAGGAAAACGAGGCCAAGGAAGCCGGTGCCGATTTCTACGGTTCCGATGAACTGGTCGAGAAGATTCAGTCCGGCTGGCTCGATTTCGACAAGGCCGTGGCTACACCCGATATGATGGCCGTGGTCGGCAAGATCGGCCGCGTGCTCGGTCCCCGTGGGCTGATGCCCAACGCCAAGACCGGCACCGTGACCATGGACGTGGCCAAGGCCGTGTCCGAACTCAAGGCCGGTAAGGTCGAGTTCAAGGTCGACAAGGCCGGCGTGCTGCACGCCCCCATCGGCAAGGTTTCCTTCGGCGCTGATAAGCTGCTTGAGAACCTCAAGGCTCTGCTGGATATCGTCGTGCGCATGAAGCCCTCCTCCGCGAAGGGTACTTACATGAAAGCGCTGGCCGTTTCCTCCACCATGGGCCCTGGCGTCAAGATTGACCCCTTGACGGTTCGCAAGTTTCTCGAAGTTTAATTAACCAATGAAATGCCGGACCCCTTCGGGGGTCCAGTAGATAATCGCACGGAAGGTTGAGTCAGAGAAGGCAGGTGGGGCTGTGTCCCCTTAATCATCCTGCTCAGACAACGCTTTGACCTGCTTTCCGGGCCTAAGACGAGGAGTGGTAGATGAACAGGCAAGAAAAAGCCCAAATCATCGAGCAGCTGCACGAAAAAGCTTCGCGCGCCAGCATCGCCGTCGTCACCGACTTCAAGGGCATGACCGTTGAGGAAATGACCCAGTTGCGCTCCAAGTGCTACGAAGTCGGCGTCGATTACCAAGTCGTCAAGAATACCCTGGCCCGGTTGGCTCTCAATGACACCGATCATGGTGTATTGAGCGAACACCTTAAAGAGAACTGCGCCATTGCGCTCGGGTACGAAGATCCCGTTGCCCTTGCCAAGGCGCTGTCCGATTACGCCAAGACGAACAAAAAGTTCGCCATGCGTTTCGGTACCCTCGAAGGCCAATTTCTTGACAGCGACGCCGTGAAGGAACTCGCCAAGATGCCCAGCAAGCCTGAGCTCTTGAGTTCCCTCCTCGGCACGATGCAGGCCGTACCTCGCAATTTCGTCTGTCTGTTCGCCAACATCGAGCGCAAATTCCTGTATGCCTTGACCGCCATCAAGGAACAGAAGGAAGCCGCGTAAACCCAAGGTTCAAAGCGAATCAATTTCAAGGAGATTTATCATGGCTGATATCACCAAAGAGCAGGTTGTCGAATTCATCGGCAACATGACCGTCCTGGAACTTTCCGAATTCATCAAGGAACTCGAAGACGTGTTCGGCGTTGAGGCTGCTGCCCCCGCCGCTGCCGTCATCGCCGCTCCGGCCGCCGGTGGCGAAGCCGCCGCCGAGGAAGAGAAGACCGAGTTCGACGTTGTCCTGACCTCCGCCGGCGGCAACAAGATCGCCGTCATCAAGGCTGTCCGCGCCATCACCGGCCTGGGCCTGAAGGAAGCCAAGGCTCTGGTCGACGAAGCTCCGAAGGCCCTGAAGGAAGGCGTCTCCAAGGATGAGGCCGACGAGGCTGCCAAGCAGCTGCAGGAAGCCGGCGCCGAAGTTGAAGTCAAGTAACTTCAACGCGTTAAGCTAACATAGCAAAGAGCGCTCGCCCTCTTGAAAAGGGCGTTGCGCTCTTTGCTCTGTATGTATATATAATCGTTTAATCGCCTTTCGACATTGGGTTTCAGCGCTGTATGATGCGAATCTGCTCCTCGTCGGTGTGCCGGGTTTTTGGTTCCGGCTACAGCTTATCTACCCAATTTCCGCATCGGTCTTTCTGACAGGCCGCTGCGCCAGACAGAGGGTAAGGGCTCCCCGCCCCGCGCCCCAACCATCAACCGCTCATGCATGAGGGTACAATGGGTCAACTGAGAAAAAAATTCGGCAAAATCGTCAACACGCTCCCCATCCCGCATCTGCTGGAGCTCCAGGTGGATTCGTACAATCGTTTCCTCCAGGCAGATACCCCGCCGGCCAGCCGGGGCGACTTCGGGCTTGAGGGTGTGTTCAGGTCCGTTTTTCCCATTGAAGATTTCAACAAGACCGCTAGCCTTGATTTCGTGTCCTATGAAATCGGCGAACCAAAATACGACGTCGATGAGTGCATCTCCAAGGGTCTGACCTTCGAGACGCCCATCCGTATCACCGTCCGTCTCGTAGTTTTTGACGTGGATGAAGAGACCGACAACCGCACGATTCGCGACATCAAGGAACAGGACATATACTTCGGCACGCTTCCGCTGATGACAGAGAAGGGCACCTATGTCATCAACGGCACCGAGCGTGTCATTGTTAACCAGTTGCAGCGTTCCCCGGGCATCATTTTCGAGCATGACTCGGGCAAGTCCCACTCCAGCCGCAAGGTCCTTTATTCGAGCCGCATCATCCCCATGCGCGGGTCCTGGCTCGATTTCGATTTCGATCACAAGGATATCCTGTACGTGCGCATCGACCGTCGCCGCAAGATGCCCGTGACCATTCTGTTGAAGGCCATGGGACTCTCCCGCGCCGATATTCTCGACTACTTCTACGACGTCGAATCCTATACCTTGCTCAAGAGCAAGGTCATGCGCAAGGTCGTGGCTGAGCAGTACCGCAAGGAAACCGCCTACACCGATGTGGAAGTCGACGGCAAAGTCATTCTCAAGAAGGGCGTCGACATCACCAAGGGCGCCTGGAAAAAACTCGTTCGCCACGAAGTGAAGGCTATCGAGGTTGATCCAACTTCCCTGATCGGCCTGTTCCTGGCCCGCGATATCGTGGACAAGAACGGCGAGGTCATCGCCGAGGCCGCCGAGGAACTGAGCCAGGATCTCATCGACCGCCTTCGCGACGCCAAGATCAAGGATCTGGATGTTCTGCACACGCATGGCATGGAGGTATCCTCCTCCCTGCGCGACACGCTGCTGCTCGACAAGACCACGGACATGGAGACTGCACAGATTGAGATCTACCGCAGGCTTCGGCCGAGCTCCCCGCCCACGCCCGAGATTGCGGCCAGCTTCTTTGAGAACCTGTTCCGCTCTTCCGACTACTATGACCTTTCCAGCGTGGGTCGGTACAAGCTCAACTCCCGTCTGAACCAGGATGTGGACCTTTCCATCCGTACCCTGACCAACGAGGACATTCTCCTTGCGGTCAAGGAACTGATGCGCCTCAAGGATACCCACGGTCCGGCCGACGATATCGACCACCTGGGCAACCGCCGTGTCCGCCCTGTTGGCGAATTGGTCGAGAACCAGTACCGCATCGGCCTCGTCCGCATGGAGCGCGCCATCAAGGAGCGTATGTCCCTGCAGGAAGTGGCCACCCTGATGCCCCATGATCTCATCAACCCCAAGCCGGTTGCCGCTGTGCTCAAGGAATTCTTCGGAACCTCCCAGCTCAGCCAGTTCATGGACCAGACCAACCCGCTCTCCGAGGTCACTCACAAGCGCCGACTGTCGGCGTTGGGACCCGGCGGCCTGACCCGCGAGCGTGCGGGCTTCGAAGTGCGCGACGTGCATACTTCCCACTACGGCCGTATCTGCCCCATTGAGACCCCGGAAGGTCCGAACATCGGTCTGATCGTTTCCCTGACCACCTACGCCAAGGTCAATGACTACGGTTTCATTGAGACTCCGTATCGTAGGGTGGTGGACAAGAAGATCACCAACGATATCTCCTATATGGACGCCTCCAAGGAGGCCAAGGAAGTGGTGGCCCAGGCCAACGCTCCCCTGGACAAGAACGGCGTCTTCATCAACGCCCGCGTCAACGCGCGTCTGGCTGGCGATGTCCAGCTGACCGCGGCCGAGGACGTTACCTGCATGGACATCAGCCCGAGCCAGACGGTTTCCATCTCCGCCGCGCTGATTCCCTTCCTGGAGCACGATGACGCCAACCGCGCGCTCATGGGCTCCAACATGATGCGTCAGGCCGTGCCGCTTCTCCAGGCCGAGGAGCCGCTCGTCGGCACCGACATGGAAGGCCCGGTCGCCCGTGATTCCGGGGCCTGTGTCCTGGCCCAGGAGGATGGCGTGATCCACTACGTGGACGCAGAGCGCATCATCATCAATTACGATAATGGATTGTACCCCAACTCCGGCGGTTCCAAGCATTACGAACTGCAGAAGTGGCACAAGTCCAACCAGAACTCCTGCTTCGGCCAGACGCCTCGCGTTCAGGTCGGGCAGCGGGTAAAGAAGGGCGATGTCCTGGCCGACGGTCCGGGCATCGATCACGGCGAGCTTGCCCTGGGCAAGAACCTGCTGGTTGCCTTCATGCCCTGGTGCGGCTTCAACTACGAGGACTCCGTTCTTATCTCCGAGCGCATGGTCAAGGAGGATGTCTATACCTCCATCCACATCGAGGAGTTTGAATTGGTCGCTCGCGACACCAAGCTCGGACCCGAGGAAATCACCCGAGACATCTCGAACGTTTCCGAAGAGATGCTCCGTAACCTCGACGAATGCGGCATTATCCGCATCGGCGCCCGGATCAAACCGGACGACATCATGGTCGGTAAGATCACGCCCAAGGGCGAGACCCAGTTGACCCCCGAGGAGAAGCTGCTGCGCGCCATCTTCGGCGACAAGGCACGCGATGTGAAAAACACCTCCCTGAAGGTTCCGCCGGGAATCTCCGGCACCATCGTCGACGTGAAGGTCTTCAACCGCCGTTCCGGCGAGAAGGACGACCGCACCAAGGCTATCGAGGACGCCGAGCTGTCGGCCTTCGACGTCAAGGAGCAGAAGCACATCGCCGCCCTGACCGACGCCATCCGCGAAAAGGTTTGGACCGTGCTGGAGGGTGCGAAGCTGAAGAAGGACCTCGCCGGTCCCAAGAAAGCCACCCTGGGCAAGACCGGGGAGGTTATCGACCGCGAGGCCGTGGACTCCGTTCCGGTCAAGAAGCTCATCGGCCTGTTCGACCGCGAGGTCAACGATCAGCTCAAGCTGGTCGTGGCCGACTACGAGCAGCAGGTCGCCTTCATCAAGAACATCTATGATGTGAAGCGCGAGAAGGTGACCGAGGGCGACGATCTGCCTCCGGGTGTCATCAAGATGGTCAAGGTCTACGTCGCGGTGAAGCGTAAGCTCTCCGTGGGCGATAAGATGGCTGGCCGTCACGGTAACAAGGGTGTCGTATCCTGCATCCTGCCCGAAGAGGATATGCCGTTCTTCGAAGACGGCACTCCCATGGACATCGTTCTGAACCCCCTGGGCGTTCCCTCCCGTATGAATATCGGGCAGATCATGGAAACGCACCTGGGCATGGCCGGACGCAAGCTTGGCCAGCAGCTTCAGGCGACGCTTGAAGAGGGTGAAAACTCCATCGCGGCCATTCGCGAGGAGGTCAAGTCCATCCTCGACACCGGCGACATGAATGAGCTTATCGACAGCATGTCCGATGAGGAGTTCGTGGAAGCGGTCAAGAAGCTCAAGAACGGCATCGTCGCCAAGACTCCGGTTTTCGACGGCGCCGAGGAAGAGGGCATCTGGAACTGGCTGGAAAAGGCCGGACTCGCTTCGGACGGCAAGTTCATCCTGTATGACGGCCGTACCGGCGAACCGTTCCACAACCGGGTCACCGTGGGCATCATGTACTATCTCAAGTTGCACCACCTGGTTGATGAAAAGATCCATGCCCGGTCCACCGGCCCCTACTCCCTGGTTACGCAGCAGCCTCTGGGCGGTAAGGCTCAGTTCGGCGGCCAGCGACTCGGTGAGATGGAAGTCTGGGCCCTTGAGGCCTATGGCGCCGCCTATCTTCTGCAGGAATTCCTGACCGTCAAATCCGATGACGTGCAGGGCCGTGTGAAGATGTACGAGAAGATCGTCAAGGGCGACAACTTCCTGGAAGCCGGTCTGCCGGAATCCTTCAACGTCCTGGTCAAGGAACTCATGTCGCTGGGTCTTGATGTGACCCTGCACTACGAGGACCGCAAGCGTCCCGGTCAGCCGCAGCAGCCCGCAGCCGTTCCGGCGGGGCCTCAGCCGCTGGTGGACTAGGCCCGGACAAAACAAGGTAATTGGCCCGGCCGGCCTTATTCGGCCGGCCGGGCATGATATAACTTTTTACGATAGGGGATATCCATGACGTTGGACGATCTGTTCACCTTGCGTGGAGCGCCGAATGCGGCTGCCCAAGGCCGTAACCTGAAGGCTATCCAGATATCCATCGCCTCGCCCGAGACCATTCGCGAGTGGTCCTACGGCGAGGTCAAGAAGCCCGAGACCATCAACTACCGAACCTTCAAACCGGAGCGTGATGGTCTTTTCTGCGCCAAAATCTTCGGTCCCGTGAAGGACTACGAGTGCAACTGCGGTAAATACAAGCGCATGAAGCACCGTGGCATTGTCTGCGAAAAATGCGGCGTTGAGGTCATCGCTTCCAAGGTTCGCCGCGAGCGCATGGGTCATATCGAACTGGCCGCGCCTGTGGCGCACATCTGGTTCCTGAAGACGCTGCCGTCCAAGATCGGCACGCTGCTCGACATCACCATGGCCGACCTGGAAAAGGTCCTGTACTTCGACTCCTACATCGTGCTTGATCCGGGCGAGACCCCGCTCAAGACGCACCAGGTGGTCAGCGAGGATCAGTACTTCCAGGTCATCGACCATTTCGGTGAAGACGCCCTGACCGTGGGCATGGGCGCGGAAACCGTTCGCACCATGCTCCAGGCCCTCGATCTGCCGACCCTGCGCGCCGAATTGCGCGAGGAGTCCCAGACCACCCGGTCGCAGACCAAGAAGAAGAAAATCACCAAGCGACTCAAGATCGTCGAGGCCTTCCTGGAGTCCGGCAACAAGCCCGAGTGGATGATTATGGAAGTGATTCCCATCATTCCGCCCGAGCTGCGTCCGTTGGTTCCTCTGGATGGCGGCCGTTTCGCCACCTCCGACCTCAACGATCTGTACCGCCGCGTCATCAACCGTAACAACCGGTTGAAAAGGCTGCTTGAACTCGGCGCGCCCGAGATCATCATCCGCAACGAGAAGCGCATGTTGCAGGAGGCCGTCGACGCATTGTTCGACAACGGCCGCCGCGGCCGCGCCATCACCGGCACCAACGGCCGTCCGCTCAAGTCCCTGTCCGACATGATCAAGGGCAAGCAGGGCCGGTTCCGCCAGAATCTGCTCGGCAAGCGCGTCGACTACTCCGGCCGTTCGGTCATCGTTGTCGGCCCGAAGCTGAAGCTGCACCAGTGCGGCCTGCCCAAGAAGATGGCCCTGGAACTCTTCAAGCCGTTCATCTATTCCGAGCTTGAGAAGCGCGAAATCGCCACCACCATCAAGTCGGCGAAGAAGATGGTCGAGCGCGAAGACCTGGTCGTCTGGGATATCCTGGAAGACGTGGTCCGCGAATACCCGATCATGCTCAACCGCGCCCCGACCCTGCACCGCCTCGGCATTCAGGCCTTCGAGCCGCTGCTCGTCGAGGGCAAGGCCATCCAGCTGCACCCGCTCGTCTGTTCCGCATACAACGCGGACTTTGACGGTGACCAGATGGCTGTGCACGTTCCGCTTTCGGTCGAGGCGCAGATCGAGTGCCGCGTGCTGATGATGTCCTCCAACAATATCCTCAGCCCGTCCAACGGTTCGCCGATCATCAACCCGTCGCAGGATATCGTCCTCGGCTTGTATTACCTGACCACGCCGCGTTCCTTCGAGAAGGGCGAGGGCATGATCTTCTCTTCTCCGGAAGAGGTTATCTCCGCCTACGACTTCGGTGCGGTGGGAATCCACGCCAGCATCAAGGTGCGCATCAACGGCGAGATCGTCGAGACCACAACCGGCCGCATTATCGTTTCCGAGCTGCTGCCTGAGAAGGTCCCGTTCGAGCTGGTCAACACCGTCCTGAACAAGAAGAACATCGCTGCCCTGGTTTCCGGCGCCTACCGTCTGGCGGGCACCAAGGCCACGGTCATTCTTTGTGACCGCATCAAGGACCTGGGTTACGAGTTCGCCACCCGCGCCGGTGTGACCATCGGCGTCAAAGACCTCAAGATCCCGGACAACAAGCCGAAGATGCTGGCCACGGCCAACGCCGAGGTGGACGAGATCGAGAACCAGTTCCAGGACGGCATCATCACCCGTACCGAGAAATACAACAAGGTCGTCGACGTCTGGACCAAGGTGACCAACGACATCTCCAACGAAATGATGAAGGAGATGTCCACCGACGTTCTGACCGATCCGAAGACGGGCAAGACCGAAGTCAATTCGAGCTTCAACCCGATCTACATGATGGCCACGTCCGGCGCCCGAGGCAACCAGGACCAGATGCGTCAGTTGGCCGGTATGCGCGGACTCATGGCCAAGCCTTCGGGCGAGATCATCGAGACCCCGATCACCGCGTCCTTCCGCGAAGGTCTCTCGGTCCTGCAGTACTTCATCTCCACCCACGGCGCACGAAAGGGTCTGGCCGATACCGCGCTCAAGACCGCCAACTCCGGTTACCTGACCCGTCGTCTGGTTGACGTCGTCCAGGATGTGACCGTGTCCGAACTGGACTGCGGCACCGTGGACGGTCTGGAACTGACTCACTACATCAAGGGCGGCGAGATCAAGCAGCGCCTGGCTGAGCGCGTTCTCGGCCGCGTGACCATGTTCGATACCTATGACGAGGAGACCGGCGAGCTGGTCATCCCCGCCAACACCATGATCGACGACGAATACGCCAAGAAGCTCGACGCTTCCGGCGTGAACTCCATCGTCATCCGCTCCGGCCTGACCTGCAAGGCCGCGCACGGCGTCTGCGCCATGTGCTACGGCCGAGACCTGGCCCGCGGGCATCTGGTCAACGTCGGTGAGACCGTCGGCATCATCGCCGCACAGTCCATCGGCGAGCCCGGTACTCAGTTGACCATGCGTACTTTCCACATCGGTGGCACCGCATCCAAGGAAATCGAGTCCTCCAGCATCGAATCGCAGCACAACGGCCGCGTCATCACTTCGCGTATGCGCACCGTCGTCAACTCCGAGGGCGACAAGATGGTGCTCGGCAAGAGCTGCCAGGTCGGCATTGTCGACGAGCAGGGCCGCGAGCGCGAGAAGTACGTGCTGCCTTCCGGCGCGCGTCTGCTGGTCGATGAAGGGCAGGAGGTCAAGAAGGGCACCCCGCTGGCGGAATGGGATCCATACATGGAGCCGTTCATCGTCGACGTGTCCGGTACCATCAAGTTCAAGGACATCATCGAAGGGAAGACCGTCCAGGAGGACCGTACCTCCAAGGCGTCCTTCACCATCATGGAATACCGCACGACCAACTTCCGTCCGGCCGTGACCCTGTTGGGCGAGGACGGCAAGGCCGTGCATCGGCCCGGTACGGATATCGATGCCAACTTCGCCATGCCTGTCGGCGCCATTCTCATGGTCAAGGACGGCGACACGGTCCGAGCGGGTGACGTCATTGCGCGTAAGCCGCGTGAGTCCTCCAAGACCAAGGACATCGTCGGTGGTCTGCCGCGCGTTGCCGAGCTCTTCGAAGTGCGCAAGCCCAAGGATCTGGGCGTGCTTTCTTCCATCGACGGTATTGTCACCTTCGGTGCCGAGACCAAGGGCAAGCGCAAGGTCGTCGTTACTCCCGAGACCGGCGATGCTCAGGAATTCCTCATTCCCAAAGGCAAGCACATCACCGTCCAGGAGTCCGACTTCGTCGAGGCCGGCGATCTGCTGACCGAAGGCTCCCCGGAGCTGCACGACATCCTGCGGATCAAGGGCGAGAAGTTCCTGGCCCGCTATCTTGTCGAGGAAATCCAGGACGTGTACCGCTTCCAGGGCGTCAACATCAACGACAAGCACATTGAAATCATCGTGCGTCAGATGCTCAAGAAGGTCTCCATTCTGAATCCGAATTCCACGTCTTTCCTCATGGGAGAGCAGGTGGACAAGCAGCGGTTCATGGAGGAGAACTCCAGGGTCATTGCCGAGGGCGGAACGCCCGCCGTGGCCGAAACCCTGGTGCTTGGCATCACGCAGGCCTCGCTGTCCACGGACTCCTTCATTTCGGCAGCTTCGTTCCAGGAGACCACCAAGGTCCTGACCGAGGCGTCGCTGAAGGGCAAGTCCGACCAGCTGCGCGGCCTGAAAGAAAACGTTATCGTGGGTCGGTTGGTGCCCGCCGGAACCGGTTTCCGCAAGTACACGGATGCCGAGATCAGCGTTCCCGACCAGACCGAACGTCCCGACAAATTCCTGGAGGAGTTGGAGGAAAGACCGCTTCTCGTGGACGTGCCGTCGGCGTAGCGCTGCTGGAATTATAACTCCGCAGCAATTGATATAACAGATTGAAAAAGTTGGAGAGGCCCTGCCTCTCCAACTTTTTTGAAGGTCTTGACCGAAAAGTACACCCAATCTCCGGGCGAAACACCTTGACAACGTCCGGTTGAATGGAGTACTTCCGGTCCTCTTTGCGCATGATTTGCGCACAGGTAGCGTATTAACTAATGATTGGAGGATGAATGCCCACTATTAACCAGCTCATCCGTAAAGGCCGCGAAGCGCAGCCCAAGCGGAAGAAGACCCCGGCCCTGATGGAATGCCCTCAGCGCCGCGGTGTTTGCACCAGGGTGTACACCACGACCCCGAAGAAGCCGAACTCCGCACTTCGTAAGGTTGCCCGTGTGCGTCTGACCAACAGCATGGAAGTCACCGCCTATATCGGTGGTGAGGGCCATAACCTGCAGGAACACTCCGTGGTTCTGATCCGCGGCGGCCGTGTAAAGGACCTTCCCGGTGTCCGTTACCACATCGTCCGCGGTACTCTCGATACCTCCGGTGTCGACGATCGTCGCCGCGGCCGTTCCAAGTACGGCACCAAGCGCCCGAAATAAGGTTATAGCTTCATTTTCATTGCCCGGGGAGGGATGACAAAGTAGGGCGGAGGCTGCCCGAAATAATGTCCCCCCGGCCGAAACTCAAGGAGAAAGAAATGCCTCGCAAAGGTCCTGTCGCCAAGCGGCAGATCCTGCCGGATCCCGTATACGGCAGCAAGCTCATCACTCGCTTCATCAACCGTCTGATGCTGGACGGCAAGAAGTCTACTGCGGAAAGAATTTTCTACAAGGCCATCGACATCCTGGCCGAGAAGACGAACGAAGATCCCCTGCGCGCTTTTGAAAAGTGCCTCGAAAACATCCGTCCGGCCCTGGAAGTCAAGTCCCGCCGTGTTGGCGGCGCCACTTACCAGGTGCCCATGGAAGTTCGTCCCGACCGTCAGACCGCCCTGGCCATTCGCTGGGCCATCGCCTACGCACGCGGCCGCGGCGAGAAGGGCATGGTCGCCCGCCTGTCCGGCGAGCTGCTGGACGCTTACAATAACCGTGGCGGCGCTGTGAAGAAGCGTGAAGATACCCACAAGATGGCTGAAGCCAACAAGGCTTTCGCTCACTACCGTTGGTAGTCACGGAGTAGTACAGTGGCGAGACAAGTACCCAGAGAGAAACAACGCAATATTGGTATCATGGCCCACATCGATGCGGGCAAGACTACCACTACTGAGCGAATTCTGTTTTACACCGGCGTGTCCCACAAGCTCGGTGAGGTCCATGACGGCGAGGCCACCATGGACTGGATGGTTCAGGAGCAGGAACGCGGCATCACCATCACTTCCGCCGCGACCACCTGTTTCTGGCGCGATCATCGCATCAACATCATCGACACGCCCGGCCACGTTGACTTTACCATGGAAGTCGAGCGTGCCCTGCGCGTTCTGGACGGCGCTGTCGCCGTCTTCGACTCCGTTGCGGGCGTCGAGCCTCAGTCCGAGACCGTTTGGCGTCAGGCTGACCGCTACCACGTTCCCCGCATGGCGTTCGTCAACAAGATGGACCGCATCGGCGCCAACTTCTTCCGTTGCGTCGACATGATGAAGACCCGCCTCGGCGCCAAGCCGGTTCCTCTTCAGCTTCCCATCGGAGCCGAAGACGATTTCGATGGCGTCGTCGACCTCATCGAAGGCAAGGCCTACATCTACGATCACAAGGACCACGGTGCCAGCTTCACCACCACCGAGGTCCCGGCCGAGCTTCAGGACCAGTACGAAGAGATGCGCGCCGAGATGATCGAAGCCATCGCAGAAGAGGATGAAACTCTCCTCGAAAAGTACATGGCCGAAGAGGAGCTGACTCCGGAAGAACTGCGCGAGGGCGTGCGCAAGGCCACCACGAGGCTGGCCATCTGCCCCGTGCTGTGCGGCACCGCGTTCCGCAACAAGGGTGTGCAGCCTCTGCTCGACGCCGTCGTCGATTATCTGCCCAGTCCCTTGGACATCGAAGTCATGAAGGGCACCGACCCGAGGACCGAAGAGGTCGTCGAGTGCCCCTGCGACGACGACGTGCCCATGGCCGCCCTGGCCTTCAAGCTCATGACCGACCCGTTCGTCGGTCACCTGACCTTCCTGCGTCTCTACTCGGGCAAGATCGAGTCCGGCGCCACGTTCATGAACGCGGCCACCGGCAAGAAGGAGCGCATCGGTCGTCTTCTGAAAATGCACGCCAACAAGCGTGAGGAAATTAAAGAGGCATACGCCGGCGACATCGTTGCCGCCGTCGGCCTCAAGAACATGGCCACCGGCGATACCTTGTGCGACCTCAAGCGCGCCGTGGTTCTGGAGTCCCTGGACATCCCGGAGCCGGTTATCGAAGTGGCGATCGAACCCAAGACCAAGGCAGACCGCGACACCCTGTCCGCCGCTCTCGTCAAGCTGGCCAAGGAGGATCCTTCCTTCCGCGTCAAGGGCGACGAGGAGACCGGACAGACCCTGATCGCCGGAATGGGTGAGTTGCATCTCGAAATCATCGTTGACCGCCTGCTGCGCGAGTTCAACGTGAACGCCAACGTGGGCGCTCCCCGCGTGGCCTACCGAGAGACCATCTCCGCGCCGAACAAGGTTGATGTCAAACATGCCAAGCAGTCTGGTGGCCGTGGTCAGTACGGCCATGTCGTCATCGAAATCGAGCCCAACTCCGAGAAGGGCTACGAGTTCGTTGACGAGATCAAGGGCGGCGTGATTCCCAAGGAATACATCCCCGCCGTTGACAAGGGCATCCAGGATGCCATGAAGAACGGCATCATGGCCGGTTTCCCGGTCGTTGATGTTAAGGTCAAGCTCGTTTTCGGCTCCTACCATGAAGTCGACTCCAGCGAGCAGGCCTTCTACATCGCCGGTTCTCTGGCCATCAAGGAAGCCTGCCGAGGCGCCAAGCCGGTGCTGCTCGAACCGATCATGTCGGTTGAAGTTGTTACCCCCGAGGACTACCTCGGCGATGTCATGGGCGACTTGAACGGCCGCCGCGGCCGCGTGGGCGAAATGGAAGCCCGCACCGGCGTGCAGGTCATTCGGTCCTTCGTGCCGCTGTCCGAGATGTTCGGTTACGCCACTGATCTTCGTTCGAAGACTCAGGGCCGGGCCACCTTCACCATGCAGTTCGATCACTACGAGCGGTTGCCGAACAACTTGGCCGAAGAATTGATGAAAGGAAACGATTAAACGTAGAGCCGAGGATTTTCCCTTTGCTTGACAGTGCGGTGGCGTGGGTGTATTCATCCCGTCCGCCGCATGGTTCGGCGCCTTTTTCTTTCGGGCGCGGTAAAGATAAATCCTTTGAGGAGAAAGCACTATGGCTGCTTCGATGGCGAGCGATCGCATCAGAATTAAACTGAGAGCATACGATTACCGTATTCTGGACAAGGCTGTCACCGAAATCGTTGACACCGCCCGGAATACTGGTGCGGCTATTGCCGGCCCCGTGCCGCTGCCCACCGACATTCATCGTACCACCGTCCAGAAATCCGTTCACGTGGACAAGAAGTCCCGCGAGCAGTTTGAAATGCGCATTCACAAGCGTCTTCTGGATATCCTTGAACCCACTCAGCAGACTGTTGACGCTCTGGGCAAGCTTTCGCTGCCCGCCGGCGTGGACGTCGAGATCAAGCTCTAGGAGTATAGTTATGGCTAAGACTCTCGGATTGCTTGGCAGAAAGCTGGGCATGACCCGCATTTTCAAGGACGATGGTACCATCTGCCCCGTGACCGTTATCGAGGCGGGACCTTGCCCGGTCATGCAGATCAAGACCACTGACAAGGAAGGCTACAACGCCTTGCAACTCGGCTATGATTCCATTCCCGAGCGCAAGGTGAACAAGCCCATGAAGGGCCACATGGCCAAGGCAGGCAAAGACCTGTACCGCCTCCTCAAGGAATTTCCCCTTGAGGCCGTGGAAGGCTATGAACTGGGCCAGGAGATCACCGTCGATATCTTTGCCGCCGGTGAAAAGGTCAAGGTTACCGGTACCTCCAAGGGTAAGGGGTTCCAGGGCGTCATGAAGCGTCACAACTTCGCTGGCTCCCGCGCCTCCCATGGTGCCGAGAAGGTGCATCGCGTTCCCGGTTCCGTCGGTAACGCGACTTTCCCCGGCCGTGTTTGGAAGGGCAAGAAGATGCCCGGCCAGATGGGTAACGCACGCGTGACCTTGAGCAACGTGGAAATCGTCGATGTCAGGCCCGAGGACAATGTTCTCGTGGTGAAGGGCCAGGTTCCCGGCCCGAACAATGGCCTCGTCATGATCCGCAAGAACGGCTAAGAGGTATACGTCATGGCAAAAATTCAAGTTGTAGATCAGAATAACAATAAGGTGGGCGACATCGAGCTGGCTCCCGAGGTTTTCGAGGTTGAAATCATGCCTGAAATCCTCAACCAGGTCGTCCGCGCCCAGCGCGCTTCCCAGCGCCAGGGCACCCATGCCACCAAGAACCGTGCCCTGAAGACCGGCGGCGGCCGCAAGCCGTGGCGCCAGAAGGGCACCGGCCGCGCCCGCGCCGGCTCCACCCGTTCGCCCCTGTGGCGCGGTGGTGCCACCGTGTTTGGCCCGCAGCCCCGCGACTACACCTTCAAGGTCAACAAGAAGGTGCGCAAGCTGGCCCTGAAGATGGCCCTGTCCTCCCGCGTCTCCGAAGCGAAGATGACGGTGGTCAAGTCCATCGATCTCCCCGAGATCAAGACCAAGGCCTTCGCTGAAGTCGCCAAGAACCTCGGCCTGAACAAGACCTTGATCGTCGCCAAGGATGCCGATTCGACCCTGACGATGTCTGCGCGCAACATGCCGCACATCAAGGTCATCGAGGCCGACAAGCTGAATGTTTACGACGTGCTGCTGTACCCCGAGCTGGTTATGCTCGAGTCCGCCGCCCAAGACGTTCAAGAGAGGTTGAAGTAATGGATTATTCGAAAGTCCTGCTCAAGCCCGTGGTCTCCGAGAAGGCCAACGACGCCAAGGAGCAATCCAATCACGTCTCTTTTTACGTCCACCCCGATTCCAACAAGATCGAGGTGAAGAAGGCCGTTGAAGCAGCCTTCGACGTCAAAGTCGAGTCCGTGAATATCGTGAGCAAGAAAGCCATGCCCCGCAAGAAGTTCGGCCGACTCACCGGTGGTCGCATCCCCGGTTACAAGAAGGCCTACGTCAAGCTTGCCGCTGGTGATAAAATCGAAATCTTCGAAGGAGTGTAACCCATGGCAACCCGTAAGCTGAAGCCTACTTCTCCGGGACGCCGGTTCCAGACCGTTTCCGATTTTGCGGAGATTACCCGGACCACTCCCGAGAAGTCGCTGACCAAAGGCCTGACCAAGAAGGCCGGACGCAACAACAACGGCCGCGTGACCATGCGTCGTCGCGGCGGCGGCAACAAATCCCTGTACCGTTTGATCGACTTCAAGCGGAACAAGATCGGCGTGCCCGCCAAGGTTGCTGAGATCGAGTACGATCCGAACCGCAGCGCCCGTATCGCCCTGCTGCATTATGCGGACGGCGAGAAGCGTTACATCCTGGCCCCTGTCGGCCTGACCCAGGGCGATGTCATCGCCGCTGGCGAGGGTGCCGACATCAAGCCCGGCAACGCTATGCCTCTGACTCAGGTCCCGACCGGTACCATCGTGCACAACATTGAGTTGTACCCGGGCAAGGGCGGCCAGTTCTGCCGCGCCGCCGGTACCTATGCCCAGCTGATCGCCAAGGAAGGCAAGTACGCTCTTCTGCGTATGCCCTCCGGCGAGGTTCGCAAGGTGCTGGCCACCTGCTGCGCCACCATCGGCCAGGTTGGAAACATTCATCACGAGAACATCAAGATCGGTAAGGCCGGACGCAATCGTTGGCTTGGCCGTCGCCCGAAGGTCCGTGGTGTGGCAATGAACCCGATCGATCACCCGTTGGGTGGTGGTGAGGGCCGTAGTTCCGGTGGTCGCCATCCGGTGTCCCCGTGGGGTACCCCGGCCAAGGGTTACAAGACCCGGAACAGGAAGAAGGCTTCCTCGAAGCTCATCGTCAAACGCCGCGGCCAGAAGTAGGAGTATAACCAATGCCTAGATCTCTTAAAAAGGGTCCGTTCCTCGACGGTCACCTGATAAAGAAAATCCAAGTGGCTGCCGAAAATCAGGATCGCCGCGTGATCAAGACCTGGTCCCGCCGTTCCACGATCGTCCCCGAGATGGTCGGTATGACTTTCGCAGTCCACAATGGCCGTAAGTTCATCCCCGTGTTTGTGACCGAAAATATGGTCGGTCACAAGCTGGGTGAATTCTCCCCGACCCGTACCTACTTCGGCCACGTTGCCGACAAGAAAAAGTAGGGGGAGTAAATAATGGAAGCCAAAGCAGTTGCCAAGTTCATCCGCGTGTCTCCGCGTAAGACCCGCATCGTTGCCGAGAACATCAAGGGCAAGGGCGTCGAAGATGCCCTGAACATCCTGCGGTTCACTCCGCAGAAGCCCGCCGCCATTCTCAGCAAGGTGCTGTATTCCGCCGTTTCCAACGCGGAGCAGATGCCTGGTGTTGACGTTGATTCTCTGATCGTCGATTCGGTCGTTGTCAACGAAGGTCCTACCTGGAAGCGTATCCAGCCGCGTGCCATGGGCCGCGCCTACCGCGTCCGGAAGCGTACCAGTCACATTACCATCGTAGTCAAGGAACAGTAGTATGGGACAGAAAGTACATCCTTACGGTTTTCGTCTGGGGTATAACAAGAACTGGCTGTCCCGCTGGTACAGCAAAAAGGATTACCCTGCGTTCGTCTTCCAGGACGACCAGGTCCGCAAGTTCGTCAAGAAAAAACTGTATCAGGCCGGCGTTTCCCGTCTCGAAATCGAGCGGGCCGGCGGCAAGATTCGCCTGATCATCCACACCGCGCGTCCCGGTATCGTCATCGGCCGCAAGGGTGTAGAGATAGAAAAGTTGCGTGAAGAATTGCGCAACAAGTTTCAAACCGAGTTCACCATTGAGGTCAACGAGATCCGTCGACCGGAGGTTGAAGCTCAGCTCGTAGCTGAGAACATTGCCCAGCAGCTCGAACGTCGTATTGCCTTCCGCCGTGCCATGAAGCGCACGGTGGGCCTTGCCAGGAAATTCGGCGCCGAGGGTATCAAAGTCGCGTGTGCCGGCCGTTTGGCCGGAGCTGAAATCGCACGTGGCGAATGGTACCGTGATGGGCGTGTGCCCCTGCACACCCTTCGTGCCGACATCGACTACGGTTTCGCCGAAGCGGCCACCACTTACGGCGTCATCGGTGTCAAGGTCTGGATCTTCAAGGGTGAGATTCTGGACAAAGAGGTACAACAGTAATGCTCGCTCCAAAAAGAGTTAAATTCAGAAAGCGGCAGAAAGGCCGCCTCAGAGGCAAGGCCCAACGGGGTAACATAGTGTCCTTCGGCGATATCGGCCTGAAGGCATTGGAGCACGGAAAGATCACCAGCCAGCAGATTGAGTCCGCTCGTGTCGCCATCATGCGTCACATCAAGCGCGGCGGTAAGGTCTGGATCCGCATCTTCCCTGATTTCCCCGTCACCTCCAAGCCCGCGGAAGTCCGCATGGGTAAAGGTAAGGGCGCTCCCGACGGATGGGTTGCGCCGGTGAAACCGGGCCGCATCATGTACGAAGTGAAGGGCGTCGATATCGAGCTCGCCAAGGAAGCCCTCAAGCGCGCTTCCTACAAGCTGCCGATCAAGACGACCATCGTTGTGAAGGAGGGTCTGTAAGATGACTTCCAAAGAACTTCGTGAATTGGATGACGCCAAACTGGCTGAGAAGCTGAAGGAATCCCGGCACGAGCTGTTTTCCATGCGTTTCAAGCATGCGACCGCTCAGCTGGAGAACACCAAGGCTCTCTCCGGCGTCAAGAAGACCATCGCCCGTATCCTGACTATTCAGCAGGAACGACAGGGAGCTTAAGAAATGGCTGAGTTCAAATACCAAGGCAACAAGCGCCTGCTCACCGGCCTGGTGATCTCCGACAAGGCCGACAAGACCATCGTCGTCCGTGTCGAGACCCTGGTGAAGCATCCGCTGCTGAAGAAGTACATCCGCCGCCGCAAGAAATTCATGGCCCACGATCCGGCCAATGATTGCGGTGTTGGCGATACGGTGCAGATTGTCGAATCGAGGCCCATGTCCAAGCGCAAGCGCTGGCACCTGGTTAAGATCCTCGAAAAAGCCGTCTAGGGATTAGGAGGAAATCACATGATTCAGGTTGAATCCAATCTCGATGTCGCTGACAACTCCGGGGCCAAGAAGGTCGCCTGCATCAAGGTGCTCGGTGGTTCCAAGCGCCGCTATGCCAGCGTCGGAGATATTATCGTAGTGTCCGTCAAAGAGGCCATGCCCCATTCCAAGGTGAAGAAGGGCTCGGTCATGAAGGCGGTTGTCGTTCGCACGAAGAAGGAACTCGGTCGTCCCGATGGCTCCTTCATCAAGTTCGACAACAATTCCGCCGTGCTGCTCAACAACAACCTTGAGCCCGTCGGGACCCGTATCTTCGGTCCCGTGGCTCGTGAGCTGCGCGCCGCCGGTTTCATGAAGATCGTTTCCCTCGCTCCCGAGGTTCTGTAAGGAAATGATGATGAAGACTAAAATCCGTAAAGACGACAAGGTCATGGTCATCGCCGGGAAGGATAAGGGAAAGGTCGGTAAGGTCTTGAAGATCTTCCGTAAACAGGACAAAGTCCTGGTCGAGAAGGTCAATATGGTCCAGCGCCATACCAAGGCCAACCCCTATGCCCAGCAGCCCGGCGGCATTATCGAGAAGGAAGCCCCTATCCATGTATCCAATGTGGCTGTGGTCTGCGATGCATGCACCAAGCCCACGCGGGTAGGGTACAAGAAGACTGAAGACGGTAAGAAGGTGCGCTTCTGCAAGAAGTGCAACGAGACCTTCAAATAGGTATCAGTATGACACGTCTCGAAAAGTTGTATAACGAAAAGGTCGTCCCCGAACTCCAGAAGGAGTACGGCTACACCTCGGCCATGGAGATCCCCAAAATTGTGAAGATCTCCCTGAACATCGGCCTCGGCGTCGCCAGCCAGAACAGCAAGCTCATTGATGCCGCTGTTGACGAGCTGACCGCCGTTTCCGGTCAGAAGGCCGTGGTCACCCTGGCCAAAAAGTCCATCGCGCAGTTCAAACTGCGCGAGGGCCAGCCGGTCGGTTGCCGCGTCACCCTCCGTGGCGATCGCATGTGGGACTTTTATGACAAGCTCGTGAGCTTTGCTCTGCCCCGGGTCCGCGACTTTCGCGGTATTCCCGACCGTGGTTTCGACGGTCGCGGAAACTTTACCTTGGGTATCAAGGAACATACCATCTTCCCTGAGCTTGACATCGACAAGGTGGAGTTGGTGAAGGGCATGAACGTGACCGTGACCACCACGGCCAAGACCGACAAGGAAGGCAAGACCCTTCTTGACCTCCTTGGCATGCCCTTTAAAAAGTAGGAGGACGGAAAGTGGCCAAAACAAGCTTACGCGTTAAGGCAAGCCGCAAACCCAAGTTCAAGGTCCGCGCTTACAATCGGTGCCCGATTTGTGGCCGTCCTCGGGCTTTTCTGAGGCGGTACGGCATTTGTCGTATCTGCTTCCGCAACAAGGCTCTCGCCGGCGAACTGCCCGGCGTCCGCAAGGCGAGCTGGTAATTAAGGAGAATTGAAATGGCTGTTGTTGATCCTGTAGCCGACATGTTGACCCGCATCCGGAATGCGTACTGCGCCTATCACACTGATGTCGCCGTACCGGCTTCCAAGATGAAGTCCTCGATCGCGGGTATCCTGAAGGAAGAAGGTTATATCACCGACTACGCTGTCGAGGACAGGGACATCAGTATTACCCTCAAGTACGCCGACGGCAAACCGCTTATCACTGGCCTTCGTAAGGTCAGCAAGCCCGGTCGCCGCGTGTACGTTGGTGCTTCTGATATCCCCCGAGTCCAGAACGGCATCGGTATTTGTATCGTGTCCACCTCCAAAGGGCTGCTTGAAGGCGCCAAGGCCAAAGAGGCCAATGTCGGCGGCGAGCTGCTCTGCGAAATCTGGTAAAGAGGTTCCGTTATGTCTCGTATAGGAAAGAATCCCATCGACATCCCCTCGGGTGTCGAGGTGTCTGTCGGAGCCTCCGAAATCCAGGTCAAGGGTCCCAAGGGCTCCTTGAATACTCCG
Source organism: Pseudodesulfovibrio thermohalotolerans (assembly GCF_021353295.2). Taxonomy (NCBI): domain Bacteria; kingdom Pseudomonadati; phylum Thermodesulfobacteriota; class Desulfovibrionia; order Desulfovibrionales; family Desulfovibrionaceae; genus Pseudodesulfovibrio; species Pseudodesulfovibrio thermohalotolerans. Next base: position 1,270,496 of record NZ_CP120635.1, read on the forward strand.
GTCGATCCGTCCGTTGAGTATAAGGTGGAGGATGGCAAGGTGTACGTTTCCCGCGTGGATGATTCCCGTCGCTCCTGCGGCCAGCACGGTCTTCGTCGGACCCTGCTCGCCAACTGCGTGGACGGCGTGACCAAGGGCTTTAGCAAGACCCTGGAAGTCATCGGCGTTGGATACAAGGTGTCCGTGCAGGGCAAGAAAATCGTGCTCAACGTCGGATATTCCCATCCGGTCGAGTTCGATCTTCCCGCAGGTCTGGACGCCAAGGTGGAAGGCTCTAAGCTGACCATCGAAGGCATCGACAAGCAGCTTGTCGGTGAAGTTGCGGCTCGGATTCGTCGTGTGCGTCTGCCGGAACCCTACAAGGGCAAGGGCATCAAGTATCTCGACGAAGTCATTCGCCGCAAGGCCGGTAAGTCCGGTTCCAAGTAGGGGTAAAGTCATGAGCAAAAGCAAGAATGCACAGCGGCTTCTTCGCAAGCCCCGCATTAGAAAGAAGATCTCCGGCACCGAAGCCCGGCCCCGTTTGGTCGTCTATCGCTCCAACCAGCATCTCTATGCTCAGTTGGTCGATGACGTGAACGGTGTGACGCTCGTCTCGGTCAGCACCCAGGTGCTGAACAAGGACGGCGAAACTCTGAAGGCCAACAAGGACTCCGCCGCCAAGGTGGGCAAGGCTGTCGCCGAAGCCGCCCTGGCCAAGCAGATCGAGACCTGTGTCTTCGACCGGAACGGATATATCTATCACGGCAAGGTAAAAGCTCTTGCCGACGGCGCCCGTGAAGGCGGGCTGAAATTCTAGTCACCAGGAAAGAACAATGGAACAGAATGAAAGTGGATTGATTGAAAAAATCGTCTACCTCAATCGCGTCGCCAAGGTTGTCAAGGGTGGCCGCCGTTTCAGCTTCAGCTGCCTGGTGGTCGTCGGCGATGGTGAGGGAGGAGTCGGTTACGGGCTTGGTAAGGCCAACGAAGTGCCCGAAGCCATCCGTAAGGCCAGCGAGCGAGCCAAGAAGAACATGATCAATGTTCCTCTGCTGGACGGCACCCTGCCGTATGAGGTTCTGGGACGCTATGGTGCTGGCCGGGTTGTGCTCAAGCCTGCCAGCCGAGGCACCGGCATCATCGCCGGCGGCCCCGTTCGTGCGATCATGGAGGCTGTCGGCGTCCATGACATCCTGACCAAGGCCATCGGCACTAACAACCCGCATAACGTGTTGCGTGCCACCATGGCCGGATTGGAGTCCCTGCGTAGCGCTGAAGAGGTTTCCTCCCTGCGCGGCGTGTCGGTATCCACTCCCAGAAAGTAGAAGGATAGCGCCGTGATTAAAGTCAAGCAGATCAAAAGCAAGATCGCATGCAAGCCCCACCAGGTGAAGATCCTGGAATCCCTGGGCCTGCACAAGATCAATCAGGTCAAAGAGCACGATGACAATCCTGTCATCCGCGGAATGATCTACAAGGTCAGACACCTGGTGGAGGTTACTGAATCATGAGACTTCATGAACTCTACGCCTTCCCGGAAGAATACAAGAACCGCAAGCGCATAGGCCGGGGCTCTGGCTCCGGTTCCGGCAAGACTGCCGGAAAGGGCCACAAGGGTCAGAACGCCCGCTCCGGCGGTGGCGTTCGTCCCGGCTTCGAGGGCGGCCAGATGCCTCTGGCCCGCCGTCTGCCCAAGCGCGGGTTCAAGAATCCCTTCCGTGAAGAATACGAAGCCGTGAACGTGGGCCGTCTGATTGCCCTGTTCGAAGGCAAGGACGAGATCACCCTGGCCGACATGTACGAGCGCGGCGTCGTCAAAGACGGCGCTCCGGTCAAAGTGCTGGGCACCGGTGAAGTCGAGAAGGCCGTGACCATTGAAGCCCATCGCTTCAGCGCGTCCGCTGCCGACAAGATTGCCAAGGCCGGCGGTACCGCCAAGGCCATTGAAGCATAAACTCACTATTGATTCGGAAGGGTACTGATACGATGTCAGGAGTTGATAATATTGCCCGGTTGCCGGAGCTGCGGAAAAAGCTGCTCTGGACGTTCGCACTGCTCGCTGTCTACCGGTTGGGCATACACATACCTATTCCAGGCGTCGATAGTGCTGCGCTTTCCGAGTTCTTCGCTCAGGCGCAGAACACTCTCTTCGACATGTTCTCCGGCGGTGGACTCAAAAGGATGTCCATTTTCGCCCTGGGTATCATGCCGTACATTTCGGCCTCGATTATCCTTCAACTTCTGACCGTGGTCAGCCCCGAGCTGAAGCGGCTCCAGAAGGAGGAGGGCGAGGCCGGCCGCAAGAAGATCACCCAGTACACCAGATACGGCACGGTGCTTATTACCATCGTGCAGGGTTTTGCCATCGCAACCGGTTTGGAGTCCATGAGTTCGCCCACGGGCGCGCCCATGGTTCTCTATTCCGGGATCGGCTTCAAGCTGATGACGATCCTTACCCTGACCGCGGGCACCGTGTTCCTGATGTGGTTGGGTGAACAGATGACCGAAAAAGGCATCGGAAACGGCATCTCCCTTATCATCTATGCAGGTATCATCGCCGGCCTCCCGGCCGCAGTGATAAACACCCTGCAACTGATGACCGTTGGCGAGATTTCGCTGTTCATCCTGCTCCTTCTTATCGTCGTGATGGTGGCCACTCTGGCCTTCATCGTGTTCATGGAGCGCGGACAGCGCCGTATTCCGATTCACTATGCCAAACGTCAGCAGGGGCGGCGCATGTTCGGCGGCCAGACTACGCATCTGCCGTTGAAGATCAACACCGCAGGTGTTATTCCGCCGATCTTCGCCTCTTCTATTCTCATGTTTCCTGCAACGCTTGCCCAGTTCTCTAGCAACAAGTATTTGCAGGACTTCTCCGCCTACTTCCGGCCTGATTCCGTCTTGTACAACATCCTGTACATCGGCATCATCATCTTCTTCTGCTATTTCTATACGGCGATCATGTTCGATCCCAAGGGAATTGCGGAGAATATCCAGAAGCAGGGCGGCTTCATCCCGGGCATCCGCCCGGGTAATCGCACCCGCGAATACATCGACAAAGTGCTTGCCCGCATCACCCTGTGGGGCGCACTGTATGTCTCCGCGGTCTGCGTCTTGCCCATGTTCCTGATTAGCAAGTTCGGCGTCCCGTTCTACTTCGGCGGCACCTCGCTGCTGATCGTGGTCGGCGTGGCCATGGATTTCATGGGCCGGATCGAATCCTACATGATCTCTCGCCAGTACGAGGGATTAATGGGGAAAGGTAACAAACTTAAAGGCAGGCGCTAGTTTTGAAAAAGTTCCGGGGCGTCTTCGTCAAGAACGATAAAGAGATTGGCCTCATGCGTGAGGCCAATCGTATTGTTTCCAAGATACTCGACGAGCTGGGAGAGAACGTCCGACCGGGCGTTCCCACCATGCTTTTCGAGGAAATTTGCCGGAAGCGGTGCGACGAATTCGGCGTCCGTCCGGCATTCCTCGGGTACCAGGGCTTTCCATATGCCCTGTGTTGCTCGGTTAATGAAGAAATTGTGCATGGTTTTCCGTCCAAGACCCGCATCATCGAAGAGGGCGACATCGTCAGCTTCGACATGGGCGTAGTCTACCACGGATTTTACGGCGACTCCGCCCGCACCTTCGGGGTGGGCCAGGTCTCCGAGGAAAGCCAAAAACTCATGGATGTTACCCGTGAGTCTCTGTATAAGGGTATCGAACAAGCCGTGCCCGGTAACAACCTCTATGACATTTCCGCGGCAATCCAGTCATATGTTGAAGGGTTCGGTTTCGGTATAGTCCGTCGTTTTGTAGGACATGGGATCGGAAGTCATCTCCACGAGAAGCCTGAGATCCCCAACTTCGTTCCCAAGGGCATCTCCGGCGTTCCTCTCAAGGCCGGAATGGTGCTTGCCATTGAGCCGATGGTCACGGTTGGGTCGTATGAGGTTGACGTTCTAGAGGACAAATGGACGGCTGTGACCAAGGACCGGAAGTACTCCGCGCACTTTGAGCACACCGTCGCTGTGACCTCCGATGGACCAAGAATACTGAGCGTGTCCGACTAGCTCCTGCGGGGGCCTGAAATTCGGGCTTGCACTTTATTCGAAAAGGCTGTAGAAAACACAGCTTCGTTTAAAAGGCCACCCCCCGAGAGGGGGGTATGGGCATTATTGTTATTTAGACATTGGAGATGGTCATGAAAGTCAGACCTTCTGTTAAGAAAATGTGTTCCAAGTGCAAAGTAATTCGGCGCAACGGTGTGCTGCGGGTGATCTGCGAAAATCCCCGGCACAAGCAGCGTCAAGGATAGAGGGTAATAACTATGGCACGTATTGCTGGCGTTGATCTGCCGAGGAACAAGCGCATCGACATCGCGTTGACGTACATTTACGGCATCGGCCGGACCATGGCCCTGCAGATTCTCGACTCCACCGGAATCGACTGGAAGACCAGCAGTGATGACCTCACTGCCGAAGAAGTCAACCAGATCCGCGTCGAGATCGAAAACAACTACAAGGTTGAGGGTGACCTCCGTCGTGAGATTACCACCAACATCAAACGGCTGATGGACATTGGTTGCTATCGCGGCCTGCGTCATCGCCGCGGCCTGCCCGTTCGCGGTCAGAAATCCAAGACCAACGCCCGTACCCGCAAGGGTCCCCGTCGTTCCGTCATGGGCCGCAAGAAGAAATAACTCGACATGCGACTATCGCCAGCGCGTTCCTGAACGTGCGGGCGTTTTACAAGACTTTTATTCAACGGAGAAAAGGCAATGGCTAAACCCCGTCGCTCTGGGAAGAAAAAAGAAAAGAAGAATATTCCCGTCGGTATTGCCCACGTCAAGGCCACGTTCAACAACACGATCGTGACCTTTACCGACGTGAAGGGCAATGTCGTCAGCTGGGCTTCTGCCGGTGCTCACTTCAAGGGTTCCCGCAAGTCCACTCCTTTCGCGGCTCAGATGGCTGCCGAGGCTGCCGCCAAGCGCGCCCAGGATTCCGGCATGCGTACCGTCGGCATTTACGTCAAGGGCCCCGGGTCCGGACGTGAAGCCGCCATGCGCGCCATCAACAACGTCGGCTTCAAGGTCACTTTCATCAGGGACATCACTCCGATTCCCCACAACGGTTGCCGGCCGCCCAAACGCCGCAGGGTCTAATTAAGGAGAAAAATCGTGGCAAGATATACTGAAGCAAAATGCAAGCTGTGCCGCCGTGAGGGGGAGAAGCTCTTCCTCAAGGGTGATCGCTGCTACACCGACAAGTGCGCTTACGAGAAGCGCCCCTATCCTCCGGGACACGCCGGTCGGATGCGCCACAAGATGTCCGACTACGCCATCCAGCTTCGCGAGAAGCAGAAGGTCCGCCGCATGTACGGCGTCCTGGAAGGACAGTTCCGGATGTATTACCACCGTGCCGACGCCATGAAGGGCGTGACCGGTCACAATCTGTTGTTCCTTCTGGAACGCCGACTCGACAACGTCATCTACCGCCTCGGCTTCGCCAACTCCCGCGACCAGGCTCGCCAGTTGGTCCGCCACGGCATCTTCAAGCTCAATGGCCGCCGCGTGAGCATCCCGTCCATGCAGGTCAAAGCCGAAGACGTCATCGAAGTTCGTGAGGAAGCCCGGAAGATCCCTGTGATCAACGAGGCCCAGGAAGTCATTGCTCGCCGCGGTTGCCCCGAGTGGCTGGAGTCCGACGGCGCCAACTTCAAGGGCACGGTTAAGGCCATGCCGAGCCGGGAAGACATCCAGTTCCCGATCAACGAGCAGCTGATTGTCGAATTGTACTCCAAGTAAATAGGGGACTACATGCTTATTGAGAACGGCGACAAACTCATCAACACCCGCAATTGGAGCGAATTGGTCAAGCCCGAGGCTCTCTCGCGCGATCCCAAGTCCTCCAAGACGTACGGTAAATTCATCTGCGAACCCCTGGAGCGCGGCTATGCCACCACCATCGGCAACGCCATGCGCCGGGTTCTTCTCTCCTCCATGCAGGGGTGTGCCATCGTGTCCGCCTCCATTGAGGGAGTGCAGCATGAATTCACTACGATGCCCGGGGTTCTTGAGGATATGACCGAGGTAGTGCTTAACCTCAAGCAGGTTCGCATAGCCATGACCACGGACGAGCCTCAGCGCTTGGTCCTCGAAGCCGACAAAAAGGGGCAGGTCACGGCAGGTATGATCCAGGAGAATCAGAATGTCACCATTCTGAACAAGGATCAGCTTATCGCCACCCTGACCGAGAATCGCCCCCTCAAGATGGAGTTGGAAGTCCGCATGGGCAAAGGATACGTTCCGGCCGACATGCATGAGGGACTGACCGACGAAATCGGCTCCATGGTCCTCGACGCCAGCTACTCCCCCGTCAAGAAGGTCGCATACTCCGTCGAACAGGCGCGTGTCGGCCAGATGACGAACTATGACAAACTGATCCTGGAAGTGTGGACCGACGGTTCCGTCACTCCCGAGGATGCCTGTGCATACAGCGCCAAGATCCTTAAGGACCAGCTCTCGGTGTTCATCAACTTCGATGAATCCGCTTCCGAAACTCATGAGGAAGAAGACGATTCCATCGATCTGAACCCGAACCTCTTCAAGTCCATTGACGAGCTCGAACTCTCGGTTCGCGCCACCAACTGCTTGAAGGCCGCCAACATTCAGCTTGTGGGCGAACTGGTCCAGCGTACCGAACAGACCATGCTCAAGACCAAGAACTTCGGCCGCAAGTCTCTGGACGAAATTCGCCGTGTTCTGGACGGCATGGCCCTCAAGTTTGGCATGTCGGTCGAGGATTTTGACAAGAAATACCAGGAATGGTTGAAGAGGAAAGAGAAAAATGAGGCATAGAAAGTCCGGTCGCAAACTGAATCGGTCCAATTCGCACCGTGCCGCCATGTTCAAGAACATGGCTCGCGCGCTCCTGACCTACGAGCAGATTCGCACCACTGAAGCCAAGGCCAAAGAGCTCCGCCGCATTGTCGACAAGCTCATCACCATGGCGCTGCGCAATGACCTGCATACTCGCCGCCAGGCTTATAAGGTCCTCGGCAGCCATCAGATGGTTCAGCGTCTCTTCGACGAAATCGGCCCGCGCTTCGAAGGCGGCGTCGGCGGCTACACCCGCATCGTCAAGCTGTCCCAGCCCCGCAAGGGCGACTGCGCTCCGATGGTCATCATCGAACTGACCAAAAAGGCCGATAAGTCGGCTTCTGCAACTCCGGCCAAGGAAGAGCCCAAGAAGGCTCCCGCCAAGGCCGAGAAGAAGGAAGAGCCCAAGGCTCAACCTGAAGCCGAAAAAAAGGCTGACGAAGAATAAATAAGAAAGGGCAGGCTCCGCGCCTGCCCTTTTTTTGTTTCCTATTATAGATTTTGTCAATTTATAGGATTGGTTACATGGACATCAGAAAGCTTGAAGCATTTTGCAAGGTGTACGAACTTCAGAGTTTTTCCAAGGCCGGGGAGGCCATGTTCCTCTCGCAGCCGACAATCAGTTCCCATGTGGCCAATCTTGAGGACGAGTTGGGCGTCAAGCTGTTCGACCGGCTTGGCCGCAAGATCATGCCTACTCAGGCCGGTGACGTCCTTTACGAGAGCATGGTAAGTGTCTTCCGCAGCCTGGATCGGGCCAAAGCGGCCATCGAGGTCCTGCGTGACCGGGTTGTGGGCGAACTTCAGGTCGGTTGCAGCACCATCCCCTCTCACACCATTTTGCCGGAGCTTCTCAAGTCCTTTTCCGCAAAATTCCCAGAAGTTTCGTTCATCGTCCATACAGCGGACTCGTGCGAAGTCATCAGGCGGGTGGCCAGCGGCGACTGGCCTGTCGGCATTGTCGGCAAACGGCCCGAAGAAGAGGAGTTGACCTCCACGCTGCTGGCCCGCGACGAGACCATTCTGGTGGCTTCGCCCGACGCTCCCTGGCTGCCTGCTGAACGTGAGCCGTCTTTGGACCGGCTGGTCGAACTGCCGTGGGTCATGCGGGTCAAGGGGTCGGCCACGCGGATGGTTTTGGAAGACGCCTTGAAAGGCGCCGGTTATTCCCTGCAGAATCTGAACGTTCGTTGCCGGGTTGAAGGTACGTGCGAGAGTCTGGCGCACGCCGTGCACGGCGTGGGCGTTTGCTTCACGTCCAAGCTGGCGGCCCAGTCGCTGCTCGACAGCGGCGAGGTGGTGCGCATCAACGCCCCGGCCCTGGAAGGGCGCAGAGAGTTCTATCTCATCCACCACGGCGGCCGGTACATGTTCCCGGCGTTGAAGGCATTCGTCGGTTTTGTTCGCTAGATCGCTTCCGGCAGGAAGACTAGCTCCGGAACGCGGTCGATGATCCCGGTTTCCACAAGGCTTTCGTAGAAGGTCTTCATCCCTATTTGCTCCTCGGCGCCGAGATCGTAGACCAGGCCGTCGAAGTAGGAGCACATTTCCTTGTCGTTCAGGCAGCTCTCTTCGGCAGCCATCACGCAGACGTCGCCGATGTTTTCCACGCCCCAGCGTTTGCCTTTCAGGAGCATCTCCGCTGCCTTTTTAACTTTTTCCCGATCCCGGTCCCAGCTTTCACGCTGCACGATCCAGACGCCGAAGATGAAGGGCAGTCCGGTCAGTTCGCGCCATGCCTCACCCAGGTCGATTCGGTGGGGATAGTCCGGGTGGTACCGAAGGTTCAGCGCCTCGTCGCCGATGCACAGGATGGCTTCGGGACGTTCGCCTTTGTCGAGGATTGCAGTGGCGTTGTCAGTCACGAAGCCGGTTTTGATCTTCCACAGCTTGGCTTGCAGCACGCGGAGCAGGGCGGCGGAGGTGTGTGACTGAGAGCTTACCAAGATGGTTTCGGCGTCCAGTTCCTCCACCGGGCGGCGGCTCAGGAGCAGCACGGATTGCACGGGGCCCCGGCTGCCGATGGCGATGTCCGGGATGAGGTAGTATTTATCCGCGTGGCGGGCGTATTCCACGCTGGAGGCAGCGGAAAGGTCGAGCTTGCCAGCATCCATGAGCCTGTTCAGTTCGGCGGGTGGGCCGGAGGTCACTTCGCAGTCGAGGGGAAGGATGCCGGATTCCAGGGGATGATAGATGGGCAGGACATTGAGATAGCCGATTTTTCCGAGACGAACGGACATTACTTTGTCTCCATCAGTGTGTAGTCCATCGTGCGTTGCCGGGGAATGAACCCGGCGCCCTCGACGAGGCGGTGGATTTCCTCGCATGAGAGGCGGAAGGCGACGCCTGCGGCCTTGACCACGTTTTCCTCGATCATGGTCGAGCCGAAGTCGTTGCCGCCGAAATAAAGGGCCAACTGAGCGATTTTCGGCCCCATGGTCACCCAGGAGACCTGGATGTTGTCCACGTTGTCGAGAACGATGCGGGAGACGGCCAGGGTGCGCAGATATTCCACGCTCGTGAGCTTGCGGCAACGGGAGAGGGCGGTGTGGTCCGGCTGGAAGGTCCAGGGAATGAAGGCGGTGAATCCGCCGGTCCTGTCCTGAACTTCCCGCACACGGAAAAGGTGTTCCAAACGTTGCGCCGGTGTTTCCAGGTGGCCGAACATCATGGTCGCGGTTGTGCGCAGCCCCTGGTTGTGAGCTTCTTCCATGACGCCGAGCCATTGGTCGGACGGACATTTGTTGGGAGCCACTCGGGAGCGGACCTCGTCCACCAGGATTTCAGCCCCGCCGCCGGGAATGGAGTCCAGTCCGGCAGCGCGCAGCCTATGGATGACCTCGGCCACGGTGATGCCTTCCTTTTCGCTCCAGAAGACTACCTCGGGCGGAGAAAAGGCGTGGATGTGCACGGGGTGATTCGCCTTGATCCAGCGGAGCATTTCCTCGTACCAGGTCAAGGGCAGGTCCGGATGGTGCCCGCCCTGCATCAGGATTTGGGTGCCGCCGAGGGCGACCGTCTCGTCAATCTTGCGCCCGATTTCCTCGAAGGAGAGAACATACCCGTCCTTGTCGCCCGGTTCGCGGTAGAATGCGCAGAACTTGCAGCAGCAGACGCAGACGTTGGAATAGTTGATGTTCCGGTCCACCACATACGTGACCAGCGGCTCAGGATGCTTGTTCAGCCGTACCTGGTGCGCCAACTGGCCGAGGGCGTGAAAATCCGCTTCGGCATACAGCAGTTCGGACTCCTGGAAATCGATGCGTTCGCCGTCCAAAACTTTTTCGAATATCTTCTTCAGTTCACTCATGGTGTTTCTCGCAAGCGCTAGCCTGTCGTCCCTGCCCGCCCCGAAGTATTTCAGAAGGCTCGCGTCGGGTGGAGGAGGCGAAGGTGTTGTTACACTTCGTTGAAAAAGCCGTCGCGTTCGACGGGAGTGCAGCCGCAGCCCCGAATCATGTCTTCGAGTTCGGATCTGGTCAGTCCCTGTTCGGAGGTGGCTCCGGCCTCATGCCCGATCTTTTCCTCGATGACGGTGCCATCGAAGTCGTCCGCCCCGAATTTGAGTGCGGCCTGGGCCTGCTTGACGCCGAGCATGACCCAGTAGGCCTTGATGTGCGGGATGTTGTCGAGGAGCAGGCGGGACACGGCGATGGTTCGCAACTCTTCAAGTCCGGTCAGCGGGTTATCGATCTTGAGCTGGCTGTTTTCGGTCAGGAAGGGGAGCGGGATGAAGCAGGTATAGCCGCCGCCACGATCCTGGGATTCGCGGAGCCGGATAAGATGGTCCACGCGGTCCTCCAGGGATTCGATGTGGCCGAAGAGCATGGTGGCGTTGGTCTTGAGACCGAGTCCGTGGGCTTCTTCGTGGATGGCCAGCCATTCGTCCGCCGTGGCCTTGCGCGGGCAGAGCCGTTCCCTGACATCCGGAGCGAAAATCTCGGCTCCGCCGCCGGGCAGCATACCGAGTCCGGCTTCCTTGAGGTGAGAGAGGACCTCGCGGGTGGAGATGCCCTCCAGGCTCGCGAAGTGGGCGATTTCCACGGCGGTGAAACATTTGAGAATCGCGTCCGGATAGCGGTCGCGGACAGTGCTGAGGAGGTCCTCGAAATAGGCCAGGCCGAGCCTTGGGTGGCAGCCGCCCACGACGTGGACCTCGCGCGGCGGAAGCGGGGCCGCTTCAAGCTTGGCAAGGACATCCTCGCGGGTGAGGACGAAGCCGCCGCTTTGCCCCTCCTCGCGTTGGTAGGCGCAGAAGACGCAGCCGTTGACGCAGACGTTGGTGTAGTTGATGTGGCGGTTGACCACATAGAACGCCTTGTCGCCATGCAGGCGGGTGCGCGCGCGATGGGCCAGCGCGCCCACGGCCAGCGGTTCCGGGCAGCGGAAGAGACGCAGGCCGTCCTCGAAGGAGAGACGTTGGCCCGTCTCGACCTTGTCCCGGATGTCGGCCAGATTCATGTTGTCGAAATAGTCGCTTTTGAACAGGTTCATGCGGTTACTCCTGTGAAGGGGTGTCGGCCAGGCCATGGCGCAGGAATGCGGCCAGGGCGCGGGCGCGGGCCTGCAGGTTGGCTGCCGGGGCGAGCCCGTTGTCCAGTGAGGGCACGGCGTATCCCTGGAGGAAGCGGTCCATGACCGCGTGCAGGGTGAAGACTGCCATGTCCACGTCCAGAGAGACCGGAAGCTCTCCGGCCTTGATGCCGTTCTCGATGAGCTGGCGGAGGTACTTGGCGTTGGCCCCCCGGATTTCGCCGAGAAAGCGTTCGCGCAACGGAAAATTCTCGTTGAAGAGCATCTTCAGATAGATGCGGTAAAGGTTGGGGTGCTCGTCCACGAACTTGGCCCCGGCCAGAAAACTCTGCTCAATGCGCTCGAAGAAATCGAGGTCGGGCGTGGCGCGGATGGCTTTGAGCGGTTTTTTGAAACCGGCCACGGCGTGGCCGAAGATGTGCTCGAACAATCCCTGTTTGGTGCCGAAATATTTGAACAGCGATCCCTTGGCGATACCCAGACGGTCCACAATGCGGTTGATGGACGCCTGATGATAGCCGTGCTCGGCGAATTCTACCGTCGCTTCGTCCAGAACGCGACGTTGCTTTTCTTCCGGCAGGTTTTCAAAGGTTTTTTTTGTTGTCATACTATACGTACTTGCGCTTTTCGTTTGCTTTCGTTAGTGGTGACCAAGTGGTCACTTTGATTACAGGCACGCGGCAATCGTGTCAAGTATGGTGGTGAAAATCAGTAAAAGCGGTATGTTGTGATGCAAGAAACACTGACTCTCGGCTATTCTCCCTGTCCCAATGACACATTCATCTTTCATGCGCTTACAACCGGGCTTGTCCCATGGCCGGGCGGGCTCGACGTGACTCTGGCTGACGTGGAGGAACTCAACGGACTGGCGGCGCAAGGCGCGTTGGACGTGGTCAAGGTATCCACGGCTGCCGCCGCGTCCATTCTAGATGATTACGTGCTTTTGCGCGCGGGCGGAGCCATGGGCTACGGGGCCGGTCCCGTGCTGGTGGCGGGGAGGTCAAGGCCGTTCGCGTCCCTGGACGGCTGCAAGGTGGCCATTCCGGGCGAGCGGACAACGGCCAATCTGATTTTCGGCCTGTGCTGTCGTGAGGTCAACATATCGGTCACGCGCTTGCCCATGGTCTTCGACGAGGTCATGCCCGCCGTCGAGGCGGGGCTGGCGGACGCGGGCGTGGTCATTCACGAGGGACGATTCACCTTCGCCGGGCGCGGTCTGTACCGGGTGCTTGATCTGGGGGCGTGGTGGGAGGCGCATACGGGACTTCCCATCCCGTTGGGTGCCATCGCCATCAAGCGGTCGCTGGGCGAGGAAACGGCTCGGCGCATGAACGAAGCCATTCGCCAGAGCCTGCTGTACGCCCGCCGCAAGCCCGAGGCCGGGCGTGACTATATTCGGGGGCACGCCCAGGAGTTGAGCCCCTCGGTCATCCGTACCCACATAGAGACCTTTGTTACGGACTACAGCTTGGATGTCGGAGAGGCCGGGATACAGGCGGTTTCGCGTCTGCTGACCGAAGCAGGCTGTGGACGCGAGGATATTTTCATCCGGATTTAGTCGGTCGAAGCGGCTTTTTTCGACTTGGCGTCCTGGCTGACATAGACACCGGCGATGACCAGGGCCGAGGCCGCGTACTGCATCCAGTTGAGTCGTTCTCCCAGCAGGACAAACCCCATGCCCAAGGTGATGACCGGGATGAGGTTGATGAACGCCGACGCCTGGGCCGTGGGAATCTTGGACATCCCGTAGTTGTACATCCCATAGGCGCCGAGGCTCACGAATACTCCCAGATAGAGTACGGCGGCGACTCCGGTGAAGTCGAAGGCCGTGGGCAGCTCGGTGGAGGGCAGAAACAGGAGCGGGAAATAGAACGCCGAGCCCACGAACGCCTGGACCATGGTCAGGAACCACGGGCTGTAGCGGGGAGTGAGCTTCTTGAGGGAGATCATGTAGCCGCAGGCGCAGACCATGGCCAGAAACTCAAGGAAGTTGCCGAGCGTCGGGTTGGAGGCAGTGGCCGTTGGCTCGGCTACGCTGGACAGGATCACCGCGCCGACGATGGCCAGGCAGAATCCGGCGACGGTTCGCCATTTCAGCGGCTCCTTCAACGTCAGGCGGGCAGCCACGGCCACCATGAGCGGCAGCAGGGCGCAGATCATTCCGGCCTGAGAGGCGTCCGTGTAGGTCAGGGCCATGGCTTCGAATACGAAATAGAGCCCGGGCTCGCAGATGCCCATGAAAGCAAGCAGCTTCCAGTCGCCCGGCTGATAGTCGATCCTTCGCAGGTTCTTGAAGACCAGCAGAAAGCAGAGCGAGGCCACGAACATGCGGCCGAAAATGACCACCATGGGATCGAAGCGCTGAAAGGCGATCTTGAGAACTATAAACGAACTGGCCCACAGCAGCACAGCGGCCCAAAGTGCCGCCAATGCGCGCGTTTTCCCTTCGATAAACACCATGAACATACTCCTGACAATGTGATCGAACCATCTAACATTGTTCATCTGTGAAGGGAATAGCGGCCGCCATCACATATTCGGATGAAGCGTATCGGCGGTTTCGGATTTTGAAACGAGAAAAGGGCCCCGCTTTCGCTGGACCCTTTTCTCGGTGTTCTATGAAATATGACCCTAGTGGGGGCAGACGGCGAGCACGTTGACCGGCTTGAATCCGTTGGCCGGGTCTTCCGCGTAGCGGCAACCCAGATGAGAATCGTCGCGTTTGTGCAGGATGTCGGTCTCGGAGCCGATATAGTGCGGGCAACTGTTGTTGTTGCAGATGAGGATGACCCCCCAACCCGTTTCAGGCGGCGCCAGCCAGGCGTCCAGCCGCTTTCCGCAATGCGGGCAATCCCTGTCGGGCAATTCCGTGACGATGCCGGCGTATTCGTGGATAACCATCTATATCATCTCCTTGGATGCGGCGATCAGGCCGTCGTTGATTCAATAAGCAAAGATAATCCTTGAAACCCCGCCGTCAAGGCCCTCATCCGATTTTTCGGGTCTCCGGCGGCTGGATATGAAGCATTTTGATCGTCCGGTCAGTTCTCGTCCGGCAGACTGCGGAGAAGGCGAAACAGGGCGCGGGAATTCTTGGGGGGCTTGCCGTTGGCGTTTTCGCGGCGCGCGCCGAGGGTCAGTTGGCGGAGTTGCCGTCCCTCTTCCGGGTGGTGTTCGAAAAGGGTCTGGAGCAGGTCGTCGTCGCCGCCGACGAGGCGGTCGCGGAGGGATTCCACCCGTTTGAACTCGTTGGTTTTGATGGAGTGGCCAAGTTTGGCGGCCTCCACCAGCTCGCATACGTGGGTGGTGTCGAAGGTGCGCATGAGCTTGCCCACATACTGCATGTGGCGTCGTTTGGCCTCGTGCTTGGTCATGGTCTTGATGAGCAGCAGAGCCTTTTCCACCTCGGGAGGCAGGTCGGCTTCCTTGACGATCTTGTCGCCCAGCGCCGCCAGGTCGGCTCCGAGTTGTTGCAGGGCGATCATGTCGCGCTTGAGTTGGGAGCGGCTTGGGCGATCTTCGAACTCGTCGAATTCCTCAGGACGATAGGTGCTTTTTCTCTTGGCCATCAATCTTTGAGCGGCGCGGCGGCCATGTCGGTTTCAAGGTTTGCGTAAATATTTTGGACGGCCACGGTCATGGCTTGGACCAGGGCGTCCGGGTCGGTCGAGGACATCGGGATGCGTTCCTTGTACGACCCTGAAAAGACGATCGCGTTGTCCTGGGTGGACTCGTCCACCGCGAAGAACTGCATCTCGACCACGGCTGCGGGCTGTTCGGCGGAGTAGTCGCCGTACAGGGCGTTGACCGCCCCTTCCACAGTCAGCCCCGGCACGACCATGCTGCCCGGTTCGATGACATGCTTGAACAGGCCGGACGCGCTCAGCCAGCGGCGTAGTTCCGTGGTCAGCATGTTGGATGGGGGAACGAAGAACTTGTTGTAGAAGTCGGATTCGATATGCCCGTCGGCCCCCCTGTAGACCAGCTCGCGGGTATTGTACAGGTCGGAGGCCGACAGACGGCGGACCAGAAGGATGATGTCCTTGGGGGCGTCGGCCTTTTGAGCGGTTCGCACAGGGGATATCTGGTAGAATCGCTTATCCAGGGGCTGAGCGCCCAGCTTGACGCAGGCGGACGCTGCCAGGGCCGCGATCAGCGCGGCGGCGAGTATGACGTATCGTTTCATGGCGGACACCCTTTAGTTGTTCTCGGGGTGAGGTTTGCTCGGCGGAGTGCCGAAAAACAGACCGGACGGATACCGCTTGGCCTCGTCCGTGAGTTCCTTGACGTTCAGCATTATTTCCCTGGTGTCTTCAAGGATGGAGCGGATGTTCGTCTCCTCGGAGGCGACAACCCCATTGAGGCGATTGACCAGGATGTGGACCTTGCCCACGGCTGCGGCCAGGGCCGCCGACGCCTTGGAAATGTTGTCCAGGGTGGGGGCTATGTTGTCCATGGCTTCGTCCATGCGGGGGTCGGCCATGGCCTTGCTCAGGTTGAGAGTGGCTTGCTTGAAGCCCGCGATGGCCTGTCTGGCTTCGGCGGCCGTTTGGATGATGTCGTCCGCCGATTCCTCGGTGATCCGGTTGACGTTTGCCAGGACCGAAGCCGTGTTCGGGATGATGGTTTCGGCTGCGGGATCAGCGAGGATCTCGTCCGAGCGGGCCAGGATGCTTTCGGTGGATCGGAGGATGTCGAGGATTTTGGCGCCCGCTTCCTTGCCCCCCTCGGCCTTCATGAAGTTGTCGAGGGTGTTGACGATGGATTTGACGTCCGTGATGATGGATTCGATGTCTTCCTGTTTCAGGCCGCTCAGCGTCTTGCTGATGGTGGTGAAGGCTTCCTCGATCCGGCTCAGGGTGGACGGCACCGACGGGACATAGGCATATCTCGGGGTCCATTTGATGGGCAGGGGCGGATTGGCCTTCGGGTCTTCGTAGATCGTGTTCAGGAAAAGCTGGCCGGTCAGGCCCAGGGAGGTGGTCCGGATGCGCATTCCGCGTTTGGTTTCTCGTTCGATATGGGCGTTGAATTCCTTCTCGGTCATTTCCTCGAAGAGGTCCGGGTTGACTTCACACCGGACGTAGACGTAGCGCACTTCGTGGGTGTGGGAAAGTTCGTAGATGTTCGTCACGAAGTTGATCTCGGCCACGCGGCCTACCTGGACGCCGCGCAGTTTCACCGGGGAGCCGACGGACAGCCCGTTGACGGATTCGTCGAAGTAGGTTTCCAGGGGATAGGACGTCTGGAAGTAGCGTCCGGCTCCGAGGATGATGACGACCGCCAGGAGCATTCCCGTGCCGAGGACGATATAGAGTCCGAGCTTGAAGTAATCTTTTTTGCGTACCATGGCCTATCCTTGGGCTGACGGTTGTTCGGCCGGATCGTGTTCGGGGACGCCTATGTTCGGCTGCCGGTGGAAGAATCGTTTGACGAACAGGTTGTCCGATGTGTCCCGCAACACGCGGGGATCGCCTTCGGCCACGATGGATTTGACCGCTTTGTCGAGCATGATGACTCGGTCCGCTATTTTGTAAATGCTTTCCAATTCATGGGTAACAATGACGAAGGTGATGCCGAGGTTTTTTGAAAGATCGAGGATCAGGTCATCCAGGACCGCGCTGGAAATGGGGTCCAGGCCCGCGCCTGGCTCGTCCAGAAAGAGGATGCCTGGATCGAGCGACATGGCCCGGGCGATGGCGGCCCGTTTTTTCATGCCTCCCGACAGTGCCGAGGGCATCTTGTAGGCCGCGTGCTCCATGTCTACCATGGCCAGCTTTGACAGGGCGACGAGTTCGATGGCCTCGGGCGGAAGGTCGGTGAATTCCTCCAGCGGGAGCATGACGTTCTGGAGTACGGACATGGACCCGAAAAGCGCGCCCATCTGATACATGACTCCGAATTTGCGCATGATGGCCTGACGCGCGTCGTCGCTGGCCGAGGTTAGTTCATCCTCGCCGAAATGGACCTGGCCGGACATGGGCTCCACCAGGCCGATCATGTTCTTGAGCAGGGTCGACTTGCCGCAGCCCGAGCCGCCGAGGATGATGAAGACTTCGCCTCTGTGGACATCGAAGGTGACGTTGTCCACCACTACGTGGTCGCCGTAGCCGCAGGTCAGGTTGCGCACGCTGATGATTGGGGTTTCGTCCGTCATGCCGCCCATCTATATTCCCAAGTAGTAATACACCACGGCGAAGAGGCCGTCGGCAAAGGCTATGAGGATGATGCCGGAGACCACGGCGCTGGTGGTGGACAGGCCCACGGCGCTTGCGCCGGAACGTGTCTGGATGCCCCGCAGGCAGCCCACGCCCGCCACCAGGAAGCTGAAGACCAGTCCCTTGACCATGCCGCCCCAGAAGTCGGTCATGCTGAGGTAGGAGAAGACGCGCGAGGTGAATGTCACCAGGGGGTAGCCCATGGAGAGCATGACCACCGCGCCGCCCACCAGGCTGGCCAGGTTGAAGAACATGGTCATCAGCGGGACCATGAGAATCGTAGCGATAATCTTGGGAACCACAAGAAAACGCATGGGGGAAAGCCCCATGGTTGTCAGGGCGTCCAGTTCCTCATTGATCTTCATTGTTCCGATTTCGGCGGCGAAGGCCGAGCCGGAACGGGCCGCCAGGAGAATGGAGGTGACCAGCGGGCCCATCTCCCGAAACATGACCAGGCCGAGCATGTTGGGGACGAATATCTCGCCGCCGAACCGTTGCAGGCTGATGGCGGACTGGAAGGACATGATAAGCCCCATGAGGAAGCCTATGAGCACGATGATGAACATGGACTCCACGCCCACGTTGATGCAGGCCAGGGCTACGTCTTTCCATCGGATCTGGCGCGGGTGGGCGATCACCTGGCCGATCAGGGAAAAGGATTCGCCCACGAAGGCGATCATTTCGCGGGTGTTGCGCCAAAGATCTCCGGCCGAAGTCCCGTCGTCGGCGTCGCGCCTTTCCGTGTCACCGTCGCGCCGTTCCGGAAGAGTGGATTCCCAGGTCAGGGAAATCAGTCCCCTGTCCTCTTCGCTCAGGTTGGCGAGATCGATGGCGGCCTTTTTCCCGGCGCAAAGTTCTTTCAGTTTGAGGAGCAGGGCCACGCCCGAGCCGTCCATATAAGTCACTCCGCCGCAGTCGGCGATCAGCCTGGCAAATCCTGCGGAAGACGCGCCCTTGACGGCCTCGTTCCAGACCGAGGCCGTGCCCGCCGCATCCAGGCGGCCGGACAGGGCTATGGTCAGCCCGTCGCCCTGGACGGCGATGGAGACCTGCGCGTCGGTCCGGTTGTGGTTGTCTTTGGCTTTCATGAGGCTCTGTGTCCTTTTTGGGGCTATGGGGTTGGCCCAACCCTGTCTATTTGTAAGATTATCCGAGGACGCGGAAAAAGAAAAGCTGTATGTGCGGCCGCGTTCTTTGGGGGGGCGGAAGATGCTTGACAAGATTGTGGAAGAATATTATTCCTTTATTCTATGAATAACAGAAAGATTGACAAATTGGATTTGGAGATTCTGAATATCCTTCAGGAAGACGGAAAGGTATCCAATGCCGAGATCGCCCGGAAGGTCGGCAAGGCTCCTTCGGCCGTTTTGGAGCGCGTGCGCAAGCTGAGGAAGAGCGGAATCATCAAAGGCTATGAATGTATTGTCAACCACAAAGCTCTGGGGCGGGGCTTGACGGCCTTCACCTCCATCCGGGTGGAAGAGGGCGTGGGCGCCACCGAGGTCGGCGAGAAGCTGGCCGAGTTCCCCGAGGTTCTGGAGGTTCATTACACGGCAGGGCGGGATTCGTATTTGGTCAAGGTTCGGGTCGAGGACACCGAGGCGTTGCAGACGACGCTGGCCAAGTTCGGGACCATCGGGCCGGTCAGGGACACCAACTCGACCATCGTGCTAACCACGGTCAAGGAGTCGAGGATTATACCGCTGCCCCACGAAAACGACTAGACGCACAAGGAGTCAGCAATGTCCGCAACACCGACCTCCCTGGATCCGAGAATAATCGCTCGGGGCAGGGAGTTTTTTTCGTCCATTTCGGGAGAATCTCCTTCGGTTTTCAATAAGGGCTGGTGGACCGGAAAGGTCATGGACTGGGCCATGAAAAACGAAGATTTCAAGGTTCAGATGTTCAGATTTGTTGACGTTCTTCCGTACCTGAACACGTCCGATTCCCTGTCGCGCCATATCGAAGAATATTTCGCGGGCGAAGATTCCAACATTCCCGACGTGCTCAAATGGGGCGCCACCAAGACCAAGTTCGGCGGCGGCCTTGTGGCCAAGGTCCTGAACAAGACCATCCGCTCCAATATCGAGTCCATGGCCCGCCAGTTCATCATCGGCCAGGAGGCCAGGGAGGCGGTCAAGGGCATCAAGAAACTGCGCAAGGACGGTTTCGCCTTCGTCCTCGACCTGCTTGGCGAGGCCACGGTCTCCGAAGTGGAGTCCGAGGCCTACCGCGACGGTTATCTGGAAGTCCTGGACGCCATACATAAGGAATTGGACAAGTGGAAACCGCTCGACGCTTCCTCCGGCGACCAGGATTGGGGTCATGCGCCCAAGGTCAACGTGGCGGTCAAGCCGTCGGCCTTCTATTCCCAGTCCAAGCCCGTGGACGTGGAGGGCACCGTGGACGGCATGGTCCGCAGTATCGAGCCGGTGTACAGGAAGGTCATGGAGATGGGCGGTTTCATGTGCATCGACATGGAGCAGCTCAAGTACAAGGAGGCCACGGTCGAGCTCTACAAGCGGCTGCGGCTCAAGTACCCGAACTATCCGCATCTGGGCATCGTCTTCCAGGCCTATCTCAAGACCGTGGACGAGGATGTGCGCCTGTTCATCGACTGGGCCCGTGAGGCCGGTCTTCCGGTGTCCATCCGGCTGGTCAAGGGGGCCTATTGGGACTACGAAACCGTGCTGGCCAAGCAGAACGACTGGCCCGTGCCCGTCTGGACCCACAAGCCCGAGTCCGACATGGCCTACGAGCGCGTGTCCCGCTACATCCTTGAAAATCATGACATCTGCCATTTCGCCTGCGCCTCGCACAACATCCGCACCATCTCCTCGGTCATGGAGAACGCGACGGAGCTGAAGGTGCCGGAGGACCGCTACGAGTTCCAGGTCCTCTACGGCATGGCGGAACCCGTGCGCAAGGGGCTCAAGAACGTGGCCCGGCGCGTGCGTCTGTACTGCCCCTACGGCGATCTCCTTCCCGGCATGGCCTACCTGGTCCGGCGGCTGCTCGAAAACACGGCCAACGAGTCCTTCCTCAAGCAGACCTTCGCCGACGAAGCGGATATGGAGCGTCTGCTTGAAAATCCCTCGGAGACCTTGCGCCGTCAGCTTGAGGGCAAGTGCAGGACCGGACAGGAAGAGCGCGAAGGGCTGCCCCGGTTCAGGAACTTCCCGCCCGCCGACTTCACCGTTCCGGCGGAGCGTGAAGCGTATCCCGCGTCCATCGCCCGAATTCGTTCCGCCATGGGCGGACGGGTTCCGCTTTTCATCAACGGCCGGGACGTGACCACCGACGACGTGCTGGATTCCTACAATCCGGCAAACCCCGGGGAGATTGTCGGTTCCGTTTGCCAGGCGGGCGTGGCCGAGGTCGACGCCGCCGTGGAGGCGGCCAGGGTGGCCTATCCGGTCTGGCGCGACGTTCCGCCCGAGGAGCGGGCGCAGGTTCTGCTCAAGGCCGCTGCGCATCTCAAGGCCAACGTCCACGAAATGGCCGCGCTCCAGGTCCTCGAAGTGGGCAAGCAGTGGGATCAGGCTCAGGCGGACGTGGGCGAGGCCATCGACTTCCTCGAATACTACGCCCGCGAGATGATCCGCCTGGGCAAGCCGCGCCGCATGGGCCGGGCTCCCGGCGAGATGAGCCACCTCTTTTATCAGGGCAAGGGCGTTGCCGCCGTCATCGCGCCCTGGAACTTCCCCATGGCCATCTCCGTGGGCATGGTCTCTGCCGCCATCGTCTGCGGCAACCCCGTGGTCTACAAGCCGGCCGGTTCCTCGTCCTGCGTGGGACGTGCCCTGGTGGACATGTGGAAGGCCGCAGGTCTGCCCGACGGGGTCTTCAACTACTGCCCCGGCCGGGGTTCGGTCATGGGCGATCATCTGGTGGACCACCCCGACGTGGCGGTGATCGCCTTCACCGGCTCCATGGAGGTCGGCCTGCGCATTCAGGAACGCGCCGCCGTGGTTCAACCCGGCCAGCAGCACTGCAAGCGGGTTATCGCCGAAATGGGCGGCAAGAACGCTATCATCGTCGATGACGACGCCGATCTCGACGAGGCCGTGCTCGGCGTGCTTTATTCCGCATTCGGCTTCCAGGGACAGAAGTGCTCGGCCTGCTCCCGGGCCGTGGTTCTCGACGCCATCTACGACCGCTTCGTGAGCCGTCTCGTCGAGGCAGCCAAGTCCGTCAAGCTCGGCCCGGCCGAGAATCCGGCCAACTACATGGGGCCGGTGGTGGACGAGGCCGCCCGCAAGAACGTCATGCGTTACGTCGGGATCGCCGAGGAAGAGGGCAGCGTGCTCGTCAAGCGCGAGGTTTCCGACGATCTCAAGGCCTCCGGCGGCTGCTACGTGCCCCTGACCATCGTTGAAAATATCACAAAGGAACACCGCATCGCGCAGGAAGAGGTTTTCGGCCCGGTGCTCTCGGTCATGCGTGCCGCAGACATGAATGCGGCCCTGGAGATCGCCAACTCCACCCGGTTTGCTCTGACCGGGGCCATCTACTCCCGCAGTCCGCGCAACCTGGAACGGGCGTCCAGGGAGTTCCGCGTGGGCAACCTGTATCTGAACAAGCCTTCGGTGGGCGCGCTCGTGGAACGCCACGCCTTTGGCGGTTTCAAGATGTCCGGCGTGGGCTCCAAGTCCGGCGGCCCGGACTACCTGCTCCAGTTCATGGACCCGCGCCTTGTCTGCGAGAACACCATGCGCCGGGGCTTTGCCCCCATCGAGGAAGGCGACGACTGGCTGAGCTAGTCTATTCGTCATTTGAAAAGCCAAGCCCTGCCCGATCTACCGGGCGGGGCTTTTTTGTCGGAGTTCCTTTTGGTTGCCGGTCCCTGTCGTCCGTGACGATCTTTCTTTTCCTCCTCGTTTCATAGGATCTCCCGGCCGTGGTGCACTGAGGTGCTTTAGGCAGAAAAAACGGCTCGCCAAGGGGCAATTTTTTTCATTTTTTTTCTGTTAGGCCAATTCCGATGCCTCGACTTTTTCAATGATATTATGGCCCTTGCTTGTGAAACTGAGTGTTTACTCAGTTTAGCCCGTTTCTTTGACTTTGTGCCGTTTTATCCAGTATTAGAGAAAAAACTGAGTGGACACTCGGTTAGATTGGGAAAAAAGGATCAAAGGCATGAAGAAGAAGGAAGCCATCCTCAAGGTCGCCACGTTCATGTTCGCTCACAAGGGGTTTGCGGACACGTCGGGGCAGGAACTTGCCCGCCTCACCGGGGTGGCCGAGGGGACGATCTTCTATCACTTCAAGACGAAGGAGGGCTTGCTGCTCGCGATCCTTGAGAAGACCAGGGACGAGATAGTGGACCAATTTGAACGGTTCTTGGAGAACAGGCCGTTCAAGTCGGGTCTTGAGATGACGGAGGAGGTCGTCTCTTTCTATCTTTATCTGGCCGGTCTGATGGAAGATAAGTTCCTGCTCCTTCACCGTCACTTTCTCTACCAGTACTCCGAGTCGAATCCGGAGTTCAGGGCGAACCTGGAGGATATCTACAATTGCCTCGTGGACATCTTCGAGAAGGCTATCGTGACGGGGCGGGAGGACGGCTCCATCAGCTTGGAAATCAATCCCAGGAAATCGGCGCTCATTCTGTTTACGATGGCAGATGGTCTGGTTCGATTTAAAAACTACAACCTGTACGATGCGGGCGCGCTGTTCAACGAACTGATGCGCACATGCCGCAGGATGTTGCAGGCATAATCCAAGGAAGAGGCTGAATGCTTTCACGGATAATCCCTTTCATCGGCTGGTTCAAAGGGTACAACATGGCGGCGCTCCGTGCCGACGCCATCGCGGGGCTGACCGTTGCCCTCGTGCTCATCCCCCAATCCATGGCCTATGCCCAGTTGGCGGGTATGCCTGCCTACTACGGCTTGTATGCGTCCTTTCTTCCCCCCCTGGTGGCGGCCCTGTTCGGCTCCAGCCGTCAATTGGCCACAGGGCCGGTGGCCGTGGTTTCGCTCATGACGGCTGCCTCCCTTGAGCCTTTGGCCACGGCAGGCAGCGAGGGATATATCGCCTACGCCATTTTGCTGGCCCTGATGGTCGGCATCTTCCAGCTCCTGCTCGGCGTGCTCAAGCTCGGCCTGGTGGTCAACTTCCTGTCCCACCCCGTGGTCAACGGTTTTACCAACGCCGCGGCCATCATCATCGCTTCTTCCCAGCTTTCCAAGATGTTCGGCGTTTATGTGGACAAGGCCGACCATCATTACGAGACCATCATCCGCGTGGTCGAGAGCGCGGTGCATTACACCCACTGGCCTACGCTGGCCATGGGAGCGCTCGCGTTCGGCATCATGATCGTGCTCAAACGCGTCAATCCGAAGATTCCCAACGTCCTCGTGGCGGTCGTGGTGACCACGGCCCTTTCCTGGGGACTGGGCTTCAATCACGACGCCAAGGCTCCGCTGGAGTCCATCCGCGTCCCCGCAGTCCACGAAGCCATCAACGGTTTCAACACCGCAGTGGCCGGGATCGATGATCTGGCCACGCAGCGCACCGCTCTGGGCAAGGCCATGAAGGAAGCCGAGAAGGGTGGGGACCCGGTCGGGATTCTCGACATCGAGCACGATCAGAGCGTGGTCAACGTCAAGATGGCCCGTCTCAAGCTCCAGGCTCACGAACTGCGCTCCGAGCTTCGGGAGACCCTGCTTACCGGGGTTGAACAGCCCGACGGCAGCCTGCTTTTCTTTGCCAAGGACGCGATCCCGGCGGGCATGACCTCCGACGGACGCACCTGGCGGGTCAAGGTAGGCAACGGCAGGCTCGACACCGCTGCCCTGAAGATGATGGGCGGCGGGGCGGTCGTCGGTTCGGTGCCTTCCGGCATCCCGGCCATCAGCGCGCCTTCCCTCGATTTCGAGGTCATGTTGCACCTGGTCCCGTTCGCGGCGATCATTTCCCTGCTCGGCTTCATGGAGGCTATCTCCATCGCCAAGGCCATGGCCGCCAAGACCGGACAGCGTCTCGACCCCAACCAGGAGCTCATCGGCCAGGGATTGGCCAACATCCTCGGCGCCTGCGGCAAGAGCTACCCGGCTTCGGGCTCCTTCTCGCGTTCGGCGGTCAACCTGCAAGCGGGCGCGGTCACCGGCATGTCCAGCGTGTTCACCTCGCTGATGGTCGTCATCGCTCTGCTTTTCTTCACCCCGTTACTCTACCATCTGCCCCAGGCCGTGCTGGCCGCAGTCATCATGATGGCCGTCATCGGGCTTATCAACGCTTCGGGTTTCATTCACGCCTGGAAGGCGCAGTGGTATGACGGGGCCATCTCCATCCTGTCCTTCCTCTGCACCCTGGCTTTCGCCCCGCATCTGGACAAGGGCATCATGGTCGGCGTGGTCCTGTCCCTGCTTGTCTTCCTGTACAAGTCCATGCGCCCCCGCGTCGCCACCCTGTCCCGTTCCGAGGACAAGTCCCTTCGCGACGCCACGGCCTTCGGCCTCAGGGAGTGTCGCCACATAGCCCTGGTCCGCTTCGACGGTCCGCTCTTCTTCGCCAACGCGAGCTTCCTTGAGGATCAGATCACCGAGCGGATGATGGGCAACGACAAACTTCGGCACATCATTATCGTGGCCAACGGCATCAACGACATGGACGCCTCTGGCGAGGAAGCCCTGTCGCTGATCGTGGACCGCGTCCGGTCCAGCGGTCTGGATATCTCCCTGTGCGGCGTGAACGAGTCGGTCATGGCCGTGCTGGAACGCACCCACCTGCTGGAGAAGATCGGCAAGGATCACGTCTACGCCACCATGGAGAACGCCATCTGCGCCACGCACGAGAGTGCGCACCAGGATGGTCAGGAAGATAACTGTCCTCTCACCACTGTTTGCCGCCTGGCCTAAGGCGAGAAAAGGGAGTCAATATGTCTGTCATTACCGTTTTCAACGGATTGTTCTGCGAGGCCGGAGTGGTGGTCAAGCGCGTCGTTGACGCCACGGACTGCCGCCTGGTCACCGATCAGGAGATCGTGGCCGACGCCTCCAAGCTGTCCGGCCTGGCCGAGGACCGCATCGCACGGGCCTTTCAGGCCAAGGCCTCGGTCTTCAACGCCTTCAGCCATGAAAAGGAGCAGGCCATCGCCTGGATGCGCCTGGCCGTGGCAAAGAGGCTGATCGACGGCGAGAATATCATCATTCCCGGGTTCGCTTCCCAGTTGCCCGATCCCGAGATCGGCCACATCCTCAAGGTTTGCCTCATTTCCGACATGAAGGCCCGCCTTGGCGTGGCCGAGCGTGAGGAGGGCTTCGCGGAGAAGCACGCCATGAAGCTCATCCGCAAGGACGACGAGGACCGCGCCGCCTGGGTCAAGGCACTGCGCGGCACCGACGACCCGTGGGCCGGCACCCTGTACGACCTGGTCCTGCCCGTGGCCGCCACAGGCGTTGAACGTTCCGCCGACCTCATCGTCGAGCAGCTCTCCAACGCCGTGGTCAAGGTCACGGACCGTTCCCGCGCAGCCGTGAAGGACTTCCTCTTGGCCGCTCGGGTCGAGACCGTGCTCGCAAGGGAGGGCCACAACGTCCTGGTGAGCGCAAGCAAGGGAACCATCACCCTGACCATCAACAAGCATGTGCTCCTGCTGGAGAAGCTGGAACGCGAGCTCAAGGGCATCGTCTCCGACGTGGAAGGCGTCCTGGCCGTGGAGTGTCAGGTGGGCAAGGGATTCCATCAGACCGACATCTATCGCAAGATGGACTTCGAAGTGCCTTCCAAGGTCCTGCTGGTGGACGACGAACGCGAGTTCGTCCAAACCCTGTCCGAGCGTTTGATGATGCGTGACATGGGGTCGGCCGTGGTCTACGATGGCGAGTCCGCCTTGAATCTGGTCCAAGAAGACGAACCCGAAGTCATGATCCTCGACCTGAAGATGCCCGGCATAGACGGCATCGAGGTCCTGCGTCGCGTAAAGCGTGAACATCCCGACATCGAGGTCATCATCCTGACCGGCCACGGTTCGGAGGACGATCGCAAGGTGTGCATGGAATTGGGCGCGTTCGCCTATCTGCACAAGCCCGTGAACATCGACGTCCTGAGCGAGACGCTCAAGGCGGCCAATGAAAAGATCCGGGCAGGAAAGTAACCGCTAAAGCCGGGTGGCGTCATGGCATTGTTCGAGAAGATACGACCGCAGTTCTGGGATACGGATGGCAACGGCGGAGCAGGCAAGAGCCTCTTCGATTACCGGCGCATCTGGCGCTTCGCCATCATTTTGCTGGCATTGGTGGCGCTCATCCCTCTGATGGTGATGGCCTTCATCGACTACAACGTCACCCGGCATTCCCTGGAGTCCGAGAACCTGCTTCGCGCGGCCAGGACCACCTCCAACACCCGGCGGTCCGTGGCCTACTTCCTGGAGGAGCGGTCCAAGGCTCTGGAGTTTCTGATTAAGAACCAGGGCATCGCGGCCTTGCGCGACGAGGATA
This sequence comes from Pseudodesulfovibrio thermohalotolerans, assembly GCF_021353295.2. Classification (NCBI taxonomy): domain Bacteria; kingdom Pseudomonadati; phylum Thermodesulfobacteriota; class Desulfovibrionia; order Desulfovibrionales; family Desulfovibrionaceae; genus Pseudodesulfovibrio; species Pseudodesulfovibrio thermohalotolerans. The sequence goes on from NZ_CP120635.1 coordinate 1,297,546, forward strand.
ACCTGGCCAAGGTCATGTCCTCCCTCCAACAGAGTTTCGGCGGGTTCGTGGATATCGGCGTGATCGACGCCAAGGGCCAGCAGATCGCCTACATTGGTCCGTATGACCTGCTCGGCCGCGATTACAGCGGCCAGGAAGGGTTTGCCACAACCATGACCCACGGCTCCTACATCAGCCGCGTTTTCCTCGGATTCCGCGACGAGCCGCATTTGGTCATTTCGCGCAAGGTCAGGGATGAACGGAACGGGCAGGACTACATGCTCCGGGCCACCCTGGACACGAACCAGTTCAATTCCATCCTGACTTCCCTGGATCTGCCGGGCGGCGGCGATGCCTTCGCGGTCGACCGCGACGGCATCATCCAGACCCCGTCCAAGCAGCACGGCGCATTGTTGACAAAGGTGGACCTGACCATTCCCGGCTATTCCGATAAGACCAGCGTGCAGCAGGTCCGGGACGGGAACGGCGAGGAGTACACGGTCGGTTACGCCTACGTTCACGACACCCCGTTCATCGTTCTCGTGGTCAAGCGCACCCGTGAGCTGATGAAGCCGTTGCAGACCATACGCATGGAGCTGCTCTGGATACTCATAACGAGTATCGTCGTGATCCTGCTGGTCATCGTGGGCGTAGCCACTTATATGGTCAACAAGATCTACATCGCGGATCAGACCCGGGCGCGCACCCTGCATCGCATGGAGCACACCAACCGCATGGCTTCCATCGGACGGCTGGCGGCGGGTGTGGCCCACGAGATCAACAATCCGCTGGCCATCATCAACGAGAAGGCCGGATTGATCCGCGACCTGTTCGTCTACAGGCAGGAGTACGCCAACGACGATCGGCTGCTCGGGAATATCGATTCCATCCTCAGTTCCGTGGCCCGGTGCGGCAAGATCACCAAGCGGCTGCTCAGCTTCGCCCGGCATATCGACGTGGAGATGGATGAGATCGAGTTCAACGATTTGGCCAATGAGGTCATCGATTTCCTGCGCAAGGAAGCCGAGTACCGTTCCATCTCCATCGAGATGGACGTGCCGGCAAACCTGCCTCCGTTCATCTCCGACCGGGGCAAGTTGCAGCAGATTTTTCTCAATCTGGTAAATAACGCCTTTCAGGCCATGAGCGATGGCGGTCATCTGTATATTTCCGCCAGGGAAACGGCCTGCGACCATCTGATTTTTGTGGTGGAGGACGACGGGTGCGGCATTCCTCAGTCCGACATCAAGCGCATTTTCGATCCGTTCTTCTCCACGAAGAAGAAGTCCGGGGGCACGGGGCTCGGCCTGTCCATCACCTACGGTCTGGTCCAGGAACTGGGGGGGACCATGACTGTCGAGAGCGAGGTGGGCAAGGGCACGACTTTCACCATAGTCATGCCTCTCAAGGGGGCCAAGCCCGAAGACAACAGGAAAGACAAGGCATAGTATGAAAGTACTTTTGGTAGACGACGAAGTGGAACTGGTTTCCGCCATGGCCGAGCGGCTCGGATTCCGCGGCCTGGAAGCGGACTGGACGGACAACGGTGAAACGGCCTTGGAGATGGCCGACGCCAATGATTATGACGTGGCTGTTCTGGATATGAAAATGCCCAGGCTGAGCGGCCTGGATCTTATGGAGCGAATGGCCGCCAAGCATCCGGACATGAAGTTCATTTTTTTGTCCGGTCACGGCTCCGAATCGGATTTCAAGGCGGGCTGCGCGGCGGGCTGTAATTATCTTATCAAGCCCATCCAGCTCGAAGACCTCGTCGCCCTGATCCAAAAGGCGACGGAGTAAGGACAAAGGAGTGACCATGAGCCAGACCCTCTGCGAGACCCGCGACGGGTTGCGTTTCTTCGGGCGTGTCAGCGCATCCGTATCCCATGAGATCAAGAATGTGTTCGCCGTCATCAACGAGGCGGCCGGTTTGATCGAGGATTTCACGCTCATGGCCGAGCGCGGTATGCCCCTCCGGCCGGAGCGGCTGAAGAGCGCGGCCAACTCCATCCAGGGACAGATACAGCGAGGCGACGCCATCGTCAAAAACATGAATGCGTTCGCGCACTCCACCGACGAGGATGTTCGTGAGCTTGATCTGGTCGAGGCCCTGAACCTGGCTGTGGCCCTGACCTCCCGTTTTGCCGATATGCGGCAGATCAAGCTGTCCATGGGCGACTGTGAGCCCGTGTCCATGGCCGCGTGTCCCTTTGATCTGACGCGGCTGCTGCACTCCTCCTTCGCGGCGGCCTTTGACTCCATGAAACCGGGCGACTCGCTGATTGCCGCTGTCGCGCCCGTTGAAGGCGGCGCATCGTTCTCCCTTTCCGTACCCGGAAAGGATGCGCCGCTGAGGAATGACGAACCGTTCGCCGATCTGGCCCGGGCCATGGGCGTTCGTGTCGAGGTGAACGAAAGGACCGGGGCCAGTGAATTGCGGCTTGCCGCTACGGGCGCTCCCGCGTAAGACAACTTCATACCTGATCGGAGAAGTAAAAATGGCAGAAAAAGTACTGCTTATCGATGATGAAGTGGAATTCCTCGAAGCTCTGTCCGAGCGGATGGAGATCCGGGGCATGGATGTGACCACGGCCGAAAATGCCGACAACGCCGTCAACGCGATCAAATCGGGCGACTACGACGCCATAGTGCTGGACCTTCAGATGCCGGACATGAACGGCATCGAGATGCTCAAGGTCATCAAGAAGGGCAACCCGGACATGCAGGTCATCCTGCTCACCGGCCAGGCCACTCTTGAAGCGGGCATTCAGGCCATGAAGCTCGGAGCCATGGACTTCATGGAGAAGCCCGCGGACATCGACGCCCTGACCGACAAGATCAAGAAGGCTCAGGCCAAGAAGATGGTCATCGTGGAAAAGAAGACCGAGAAGAAGGTCAACGAGATTCTCAAGTCCAAGGGGTGGTAGCCTCTCGGGCGGACAGCAAAAAAAGGCTGCCGGGATTCTTCCCGGCAGCCTTTTCGTTTTTTCGAGGAGCGGTCTGTCAGTCCTCCAGCTCCAGGGTCATGGCGTGCCATACGGCTCCGCCGTGGGAGGAGCTGGACAATCCGTCGTCCGCGAAGCCGAAACGGGCGTAGTAGGGGACGAGCGGTTCCTTGCAGAGCAGCTTGATCGCGGCCTTGCCGAGGTCGCGAGCGTGTCCGATGAAGTTGGCAAGAAGTTTTCCGGCGATGCCTCGCCGCTGGAAATCAGGGTGCACGGAGAGCGAGAAGATGACCAGGTTGCGGCCTTCCGGATCGTGCCCGATGAGCTGCTTGAATTCCTCGTCCGTGATGTCGTCTTTATTGGTGGAGCCGGAGTTTACCTGGCCGACCACCCGGCCTTCGCATTCGGCCACCAGGAATCCGTCCGGGTATTGCTCTATGCGGTTGCGCAGGCTGCTGGCCCATGCGGCTTCGGAGGGCGGGAAACAGTTGGCCTCGATGGTGTGACAGGCGGTCAGATCGTCCATGTCCGCGTGGCGGATGGTCAGGGCTTTCAGCATCAGTCCAGCTCCACGCCCTCAAGGGCGGTTTCGAGTTTTTCCCAAGTCTCATAGGCGATTTCAAGATCCGACTCAAGGGATTCCAGGCGTTGTTGATCCTTGGCCATCATTTCACCGGAATTCTTGTAATAATCGGCCGATGACATGCGTTTCTGCAACTCGCTGAGCTCGGACTCCAGCCTCTCGATGAGAGCGGGCATTTCCTTGAGCCTGTCCCGTTTTTTCCCGAGTTCGAACTTTTCCTTGTAGCTCAGTTTTCGCTTGGACGACCTTGGCTTTTCCACGGGGGCGGCCTTGCAGCTTTTTGCCGGAGCCGGAGCTTCCTCCGGACGCTGGCGGAGCCAGTCGTCATATCCGCCCACATACTCGGCCACCAGGCCGTTCCCCTCGAAGCCGATGGTCGAAGTGACCACGTTGTTCAGGAATTCCCGGTCGTGGCTGACCAGCAGCAGGGTGCCTGAATAGTCCATGAGCAACTCTTCCAGAAGGTCCAGGGTCTCGGCGTCAAGATCGTTGGTGGGTTCGTCCATGACGAGGACATTGAAGGGCCGGGTGAACAGCCGGGCCAGAAGCAGCCGGTTGCGCTCCCCGCCGGAGAGCACGCCCACAGGAACCTTGGAACGGTCCGGGGTGAACAGGAAATTCTTGAGGTGGGTCATGACGTGGACGCGGTTGCCGTTGATGTCCACGAAGTCGTTGCCTTCGGCCACGTTGTATCGGGCGGAGCGGGTCTCGTCGAGCTGCTCCCGAAGCTGGTCGAAGTAGCTGACTTGCAGGTTGACCCCGTGACGGATCGAGCCGGATTGCGGTTTCAGCTCGCCGAGCAGTATCTTGAGCAGGGTGGTCTTGCCCGCGCCGTTCGGTCCGATGAAGCCGACCTTGTCGCCGCGCATGATCGTGGCGGAGAAATTCGAGATAAGCGGAACGTCGTCGTAGCCGAAGCACAGGTCCTTGGCCTCTATGACCAGCTTGCCCGTGCGCTCCGCGTCCTGGACGGTCATCTTGACCGAGCCGACGCGCTCCCGCCGAGTCTTGCGCTCCTCGCGCATTTTCAGGAGGTCGCGCACCCGGCCCATGTTCCTGGTGCGGCGGGCCTTGATGCCCTGCCTGATCCAGGTCTCCTCCTCGGCCAGCTTGCGGTCGAAGTTGTGGTTCTGCTTGGCCTCGGCCGACAGGGCGTCGTCCTTGCGTTGCAGATAGGTCTCGTAGTCGCATTCCCAACTCGTCAGCCGTCCCCGGTCAAGTTCCACGATGCGAGTGGCCAGACGGCGCAGGAAGGCGCGGTCGTGGGTGACGAAGAGCAGGGCCGTATTCCGCCGCAGAAGGAAGTCTTCCAGCCAGGCGATGGAATCTATGTCCAGATGGTTGGTGGGCTCGTCCAGGATGAGCAGGTCCGGAGTGGAGACCAGGGCGCGCGCCAGGAGCACGCGGCGTTTGGTTCCGCCTGACAGGGAGGCGAACAGCTCGTCTCCGTCGAGCTTGAGGTGGGAGAGCGCCGCTTCGATGGTCTGGTGGTGCGGCCATCCCCCGGCGTCTTCCAAGGCTAGCTGGGCGCGTTCCAGACGGTCCACAAGGGCTTGGTCCGGTTCCGGTGAATCGGCCATGGCGCGGGCGGCGTCATGATAGGCTGCCAGGTGCGCGCCCACATCGCCGAGCCCCTGGGCCGTGATGTTGTAGACCGTGCCCGCCAGCTCCTGCGGCACTTCCTGGGGAAGCATGGCCACTCGGGAACCGCGCGCATAGTCGATCGAGCCGGAATCCGGCTGGGTCACGCCTTCGATGATGGACAGGAGCGTGGATTTGCCTTCGCCGTTGCGTCCGCGCAGGCAGACGCGTTCCCCAGGCTCGATCTGCATGGACACCTTGTCCAGCAGCACCGTTCCCGTGAAATTGATGGAAATATCTCGTAAACTGACCAGGGCCATGATGTCGCTCGAATAAAAAAAAAGGGGCTGCCGGACAGCCCCCTGTGAGAAAGTTGCCTTTGTTACTTGCAGGCGTCCTGGAACGCCTTGTGCCGTTCGCCGTAGGGCGGGTGCTTGAAGAACGCCGAACCGGATACGAGAACGTCCACACCAGCCTGGGTCAGTTCGCGCGCGTTGTCCAGGGTCACGCCGCCATCGATCTGGATCAGGGTGTCGGCTCCGGCCCCGTCGATCAGGGCTTTGAGGTCGCGGACCTTGTCCAGGCAGAAGGGGATGAACTTTTGGCCGCCGAAGCCCGGGTTCACGGACATGAGCAGGACCATGTGGAGTTGCGGCAGAAGGTAGCGGATGCTCTCGGGCGGAGTGTGCGGATTGAGGGCCACGGCGGGCTTGGCCCCGGCCTCGGTGATCTGGGCGCAGACCCGCTCCAGGTGGGTACATGCCTCGGCATGGACGCAGATCAGGTCGGCCCCGGCGTCGGCGAAGTCGCCGATGTACCGGCCAGGGTCGTTTATCATCAAGTGGCAGTCGAAGAAGAGATTCGACTTGGCGCGCATGGCCTTGATGATCGGCGGGCCAAAGGTGATGTTGGGCACGAACATGCCGTCCATGACGTCCAGATGGACCCATTCAAGACCTGCTGCTTCCAGGGCTTTCAGTTCGGATTCCATGTTGGCGAAATCCGAAGAGAGCATGGAGGGGGAAAGAATCATTCGCGTCACTCCGCTTGGTGTTTTTGCTGGCAAAGGTGTACCCGCTCGCGGGCGGGACCGCAAGGTTTTCCGGGGCGCGGTCAGGGTTGGTCGGCGATCAGCCGTTCGGCTGTGTAGCCGAGCAGTCCGCCGAGGATCAGGGCAAAGCCGAGGACCTGGAGCACGCCGAGTGCATTCCCGGGGTGGAGCAGGATGCCGAGCGGCAGAGACGTGAGAATGGCGATGAACATGCCGGTTGCCCAGCTTTCGAGCGGCATACGGGCGTAGGCGATGATGATGCCCAGTCCCAGCCAGTGGAGCAGCACGGCCGCCACGGCCTGCCAGTCGGAGTCCAGGAAGACCATGGGGATGGCGTTCAGGATGCCGGCGGCCAGCCCGAGCAGCAAAATCTTGTACAACTTGTGCATGGCCCCTCCATCTTCCCTTACTTGTCCATCTTGAAGTCGACTTTGATCTTGAACAGCTTGTCCGCAGGAAGGTTGAGAACCTTGATGCCCGTGGCTTCGGTGATGGAGGCGAGGATCGCCTCGACCGCGTCCATGTCCGGCGCGATCAGCGCGAACCAGACATTGAATTCGTTCTCGCGCAGGTAGTTGTGCGTCACTCCGTCGTGCTTGTTCACCTCGGCCACGAACTGGTCGAGTTTTTCCTCGGGCACGCTCGCCGCGCACAGTGTGGATTGCCAGCCCAGCGCCTTGGAGGTGAAGTTCGCTCCCATGCGCCGGATCAGACCGGACTCCTTCATGGCCCGTATCCGCTGGAGCACCTCGGCTTCCGGCAGGCCCACCTGTTTGCCGACCTCTTCGTAAGGCCGGGACGCCAGGGGGAAGTGGGACTGGATGATGTCGAGTATCTGCTTGTCGTATGCGTCCATGGGGTATGCCTCCGGCGGCCAGAGGGGAAACTTTTGAAAAAGTTTTCCCTCTGGACTCCCTTTCAAAACTTTTTATCGCGCCTTCGGCGGGTGCGTCGGTGCGCGGCCAATTCTCTTTCAAAAAATAGCTTCAGGTCAAGCTGTCCGACCTGACTTCCCAGCCCGTCCCTGCGAAGCGATATAAAAAGTTTAGGAAAAGGGAGAGATGGGAGTCCGAGGTAGGGAGGGAAGAACCCTTTACAAAGGGTTTTCCTCTCCCTTCCCCCGGCCGCCGGAGGCGCGGTTACGCCTTCGGCTTTTTTTTCGGGATGTAGGAGCACAGAGGCTCCTCTTTCAGGTAGTGGCCCTTCATGGTCTGGGCGCGGGCGCGGCAGCCGCCGCAGACCCTTTCGTATTCGCAGTGGCCGCACTTGCCGTCATAGACATCGGGATTGCGCAGGTTGAGAAACTCCGGGGAGCTTTTCCATATCTCCGGGAAGGGGATTTCGCGGACGTTGCCGCAGTCCAGCTCCAGATAGCCGCAGGGCTGGACCTGTCCCCGGTGGGAGATGAAGCAGAAACCGACGCCGCCGAGACAGCCGCGCGAGACCGCGTCCAGGCCGAAGTTCTCGAAGGTGACGGGGATGCCGTCCTCCTTGGCCCGCTGGCGCAGGATGCGGTGATAGTGGGGCGCGCAGGTGGCCTTGAGCTGCATGTCCGTGGTCTTGCGGAAGTCGTAGAACCAGTTGAGCACATCCTCGTATTCCTCGGCGGTGATGATCTCGGTGCCGAGTTCCACGGCCCGGCCCGTGGGCACGAGCAGGAAGATGTGCCAGGCGGAAGCGCCGATCCGCTCGCAGAGATGGAAGATGTCCTTGAACAGATGGAGGTTGTTCTTGGTCACCGTGGTGTTGATCTGGAACTCGATGCCCGCGTCCTTGAGATACTGGATGCCGCGCATGGAGGCGTCAAAGGCCCCGACCTCGCCGCGGAACTCGTCGTGCTGGACGGATTCGGGAGCGTCGATGGAGATGGAGCAACGTTCGATGCCCGCCGCCTTCATCTTCTGCGCGGTCTCGGGGGTGATGAGCGTGCCGTTGGGGGCCATGACGCAGCGCAATCCCTTGCTCTTGGCGTAGGCGATCAGTTCATAGACGTCGGCTCGCATCATGGGCTCGCCGCCGGTGAAGATGATGATCGGGGAGCCAACGTCCGGGAAGGTGTCGATGAGCGCCTTGGCCTCGTCGGTGGACAGTTCGCCCTCGTAGGGCTCGGGGTGCGCCTCGGCTCGGCAGTGCTTGCAGGCGAGGTTGCAGGACCGGGTCACTTCCCAGGCGATCAGGCGGCAGATGGGCGTGACGCCGTCGTCGAGGTACTTCTTGGGCGCATGTTCCGCGCCGGGGTGCATCTTGCCGTGGGGGTGGCCGCCGGGATGGCCTTTGGGATGTTCGCTCATATTATTTCAATACCTTGAGTACGTCTTCGGTGAAGTAGGTGATTATCATGTCGGCCCCTGCGCGCTTGAAGGCGACCAGGGATTCCATGACCACGGCCTGTTCGTCGATCCATCCGTTGAGGGCGGCGGCCTTGATCTGCGAGTATTCGCCGCTGACCTGGTAAACGGCCACCGGGGTGTCGAAATTGTCGCGCACCTGCCGGACTATGTCGAGATAGGGCAGGCCCGGCTTGACCATGAGAATGTCCGCGCCTTCCTCGAAGTCGGCCACGGCCTCGCGCATGGCCTCGCGTCCGTTGGGCGGGTCCATCTGGTAGGTCTTGCGGTCGCCGAACTGCGGCGCGGACTCGGCGGCGTCGCGGAAGGGACCGTAGAATGCGGAGGCGTATTTGACCGCGTAGGACATGATCGGGACGTTGACCAGCCCCTCTTCGTCCAGGGCGGCGCGGATGGCGGCCACGCGGCCGTCCATCATGTCCGAGGGAGCGACCATGTCGGCCCCGGCCTTGGCCTGGGCCACAGCGGCCCGGGCGAGGAGGTTGAGGGTCGGGTCGTTTTGGACGTATTCGTTCTTCACCAGCCCGCAGTGGCCATGGGAAGTGTATTCGCACAGGCAGGTGTCGGCGATGACGATGAGCTCGGGCCAGCGGTCCTTGAGGAGCCGGATGGCCTGCTGGACGATGCCGTTGTCGTCGTATGCGCCGGAGCCGGTTTCGTCCTTGGCGGCGGGGATGCCGAAGAGGATGCACGCCTTGAGGCCTAGGGCCACGGCGGAGGCCACCTGTTTTTCCAACTCCTTGAGGGAGAGCTGGTACTGGCCGGGCATGGAGGCGATTTCCTTGCGGAAGTTCGCATCCTCGGTTTCGACCACGAAATAGGGCATGATAAGGTCGTTGGCGGTGACCGTATTTTCGCGGACCATCTCGCGCAGGGCGAGGGAGGTCCTCAGGCGGCGGCCGCGGTGGAAATCAGCAGGTATCATAGTTACTCCGGACAAGCGTTTTCAAATTGAATTTGAAGATTTCTATACGCTTTTTCAGCGGGCTCGCAAACATGTGCAAAGAGCGGAAGCCGCAGGGCCTGCATGGCTGTTCGCGGCGGAAAATCAGGAAGGGCGGCCGGGGGAATCTCTTTTGAGGAGTTCCCCGGGCCGCCCTGGACTTCGTGTTATTTACAGCTTTTCGCCGGTGATTTCTTCGTCGGTGAGGTAGCAGGCGGGGTCCTGGGCCCAGAAGTCGCCGTAGTAGGCTTCGGCGCGGGCGCGGAAGTTGCCGCCGCAGATGTTCAGGAACCGGCAGCCTGCGCAGCGTCCGCCCACATGGGGACGCTTGTCCTTGAGCTTGTTGAGCAGCTCGATCTTCGGATCGGTCCAGATCTCGGAGAAAGGACGCTCCAGGACGTTGCCGAAGGTGTGGTGGCGCATGAACTGGTCGGCGTGGACTTTGCCGTCCCACGAGATGCAGCCGATGCCGCGTCCGGAGGAGTTGCCCTCGTTCCACTTGAGCAGTTCGAGCACTTCCTTGGCGCGTTCCGGGTCTTCCTTGAGCAGGCGGTAGTAGACCAGGGGACCGTCGGCGTGGTTGTCCACGGTGAGGACTTCCTTGGGCAGTCCCTTGTCGAACAGGGCGCGGGTGCGGTCCATGATGAGGTTGACTACGTCGCGGGTTTCCTGGTGGTTCAGGTCCTCGTTGATAAGCTCGGAACCCCGGCCGGAATAGACCAGGTGGTAGAAACAGATGCGCGGGATGTCCATCTGCTCGATGAGGTCGAACAGGTGGGGAATCTCCACGGCGTTGCGCTTGTTGATGGTGAAGCGGAGGCCGACCTTGAGGCCTTCGGCCTTGCAGTTCTCGACGCCCTTGAGGGCCTGCTTGTAGGCGCCCCGGACGCCGCGGAACTTGTCGTGAACGTCCTCGTTGCCGTCGATGGAGATGCCCACATAGGACAGACCGACTTCCTTGAGCTCGCGGGCCTTGGTCTTGGTGATGAGCGTGCCGTTGGTGGAGATCACCGCGCGCATTCCCTTGGACGTGGCGTATTTGGCCAGGTCCACCAGGTCCTCGCGGACCAGGGGCTCACCGCCGGAGAACAGCATGACCGGCGCGCCGAACTGGGCCAGATCGTCGATCATCTCCTTGGCCTGATCCGTGGAAATGGGATCCTTGTGGCCGCTCGGGTCCACGGCCTGGGCGTAACAGTGTACACATTTGAGGTTGCACCGCTGGGTCATGTTCCAGACCACGACGGGCTTTTTGTCCTTGGAAAATTGAAGCAAATGGGACGGGAGCTGCCCGGATTCGCGGTTGTAACGCAGGGCGTCGGAAGCTTCAACGGCGCCGCAGTACAGTTTGGAAATGCCTATCATTAATATACCTCTCAGGTGAAATGAAGGTCTCTCAGGTAGCACACAAAATGCGCGGTGTAAAAGACGAAAAAAGAGGCCGGGATTGGCCCCTTGTTTCATTTGGCAAAGCGAAGGTAATAACTGTTGCTAAAAAGTCAAGAGCGTATTGCGTAGTCTAATCGGCGAATCTGATCTCAACCCTTCGGTTTCGTTGCTGATCCTTGGCTGTCGTGCCGGATGTCAGTGGGCGCGATTTGCCGAAGCCGACGGCTTCGATGCGTTCGGGAGCCACATTCCACTTGTTCACCAGGTATGCCTTGACCGCTTCGGCTCGTTGCCGGGAAAGGGTCAGATTGTACTGGATGGAACCTGCTGCGTCTGTGTGGCCGCCCACCAAGATCTTGCGTCCCGCGTAATCGGGCGATTTCAACGTCTCGCCCAAGGCGTCGAGCACGGCGTTGGATTCCGGCTTGACCGTGGCCTTGTCGAAGTCGAATTGGATGTTCAGGTCAAGGCCCGCGACCTCGGGCCTGGGGGTGCCGTCTTCGTCGGCCTCGGACTTGGCTCCGGGAATTGCCGACCCCGCGTCGGGCCGGGCGGCCGCGCCGGTCGTCGAGGATTGTTCGGGCGGAAGGTTTTCGCCCTGCGCGTCCTGAGCGGAGTCCGGCATGAGGCTGCTCTTCACCGCCTCCGGGGTGGAGGCGTAGGGGTAGTTCGCGTTGGGATCGGGCAGCCACGCCTTGAGAGGAGTGGCCATATCCTTGGCGATGGAGCGGATAATCATGTTGAACGGACTGTCGCTCATGCGGGTTTCATGGACGAAATAGACATAGTCGTCCGGGTTCCGCTGCTCTATGCGTCCGGACTGGAGCATGGTCCACAGCAGGGTGCCGCTGCCCGCGGCATAGATGTTCACCTGGATGGTCACGGCCGAGTCGTCGAGCGTGGTCCCGTCGTAGAAATAGGGGACGCTGCCGAGGACAAGCAGGTCCGCCCCCCGCCGGCGGGCTGTCTCCAGGGCTGAGGAAAGTCCCTGATAGCCGTAGCCGGGGGCCAGCTCCATGGTCGAGAACAACCGCTCCTCTGTCCAGGCATTGAAGAATATCCGGGTGAAGGAGGCGGACAGGGCCGCGTGGTCCGAGTTCTCCTGCTGGATGACGAAGGGGTGGAAATAGGCGGTCAGTGGCGTGTACTGCTTGCCCCTGGGGTGTATGGAGACCTGAAGCGCCGATTTCCTGACGGGCGCGTCCGTGTAGATTTTGGTCTGGTCCGTCAGGGACAAGTCCACGTGAGAGCACGCGGAGACAATCAGCAACATGCTGAAAAGAAGTGTTTTTTTCATATCATTCACCGGCTGATGGTTGAAGCCGCCCGGTATGTCCCGCCGGAATTGCGACGGAGCCGGAATCCTCGGCGGGATCAAAGCAATATGTATGCCGGTGAATCTATTGGAGGGTCTGGGTGGGCGAGGGGGCGGATTCGATGGATTCCAGGAGCTGTTCGCGCGATTCCTGGAGCCCCTGCCGGAGGAGCAGTTTCTTGCCGGTGGAGAGCTTTCGGAACTCGGGCCGGTCGGCCAGTTCCGAAAGCCGCTCCATCTCGACGATGATGCTGCGGATGAGTTTGTGGATGTCGCGCTCTCTGGGGTTGAGCTGGGAGGCCAGCAAGGCCAGATCGCGTATCTCGATGGCCAGGCGCTTGAAGTTGCGTGGATCGGTCTGGCGAGCCAGTTTGCGGTGGGCCTTGGCGGTCTCGATTTTGCGCTTGAACCATCCGATCATAAGCTTTCCTTAAATGGTCGCCACCTGGCCCTGAAGCATGAGCAGGGCCATAATCATGCCCAGGAGCAGGGGCAGCAAAAGAACCGGGATGATCTTGCTGTAGCTGGTCCTGTGGATGTGCTTGAGGCCGATGGCGGTGAGGACCAGCCCCCACACGGCATAAAGGAACATCCAGCCCGCCATGAATCCCACGGAAAACATGGGAATGATGCCGGTCATCATGGGCGCGTAGGCATAGGCCACGGCTCTGAATGAACCCTCGAAGCCCTTGTCGCCCGCTTTGAGCACGCTGAGAATGGCGTGGTAGAAGCCGGAGATGACGAACAGGGACAGGGCCACGAAAGCCGGGGTGAGCAAAAGTTCGAACAATCCGTTGGTGGCGTCGTAGGGCACGGCCTGCAACCCCTGGCCGGAAACGTCCACACCGGGCGTCAGCCCGACAACGCCCCAGGCGTACTGGGCCACGGTCTGGATCATGGAGACCAGGATGGCGAAGGTCAGGGGCTTGGACAGTCCGTTGCCCACGGGCATGACCGAGAAGAACAGGCGCGGCGAGAGCAGGACCAGCTTGAGGGTCAGGAAGAGGCCGTGGAAAAAGCCGTAGCGGTCCAACTGCTCGAAGGGCGGCGGCACCTGCATGGACATTCCGTCCTCATCCTCGCTCATGAATTCTTCCTGCATGGGGTCCGGGAAGTCCTCGTTGAATTCTCCGGTCCAGCCGGGAACGGGTTCCTGCTCCTGGTTGTGTTCCTCCGCGTCGTAACGGTGGTCGTCGCCGGGTTCGTCCCGTACGGTGCGGCCCTTGTCGGGCGGAGTCATGGTATGCAGCCGCTGCCACAGGGCGTCGTTGGAATCGTCGTTGGAATCGTCGTCGGGGTCGGGCAGGTTGGGGAAGGCTTTTTCATGCTCCCTGTCGGCCGCCGTGGGGCGGGGCGACGCTTCGTGGTTGGGAACGCCGTTGTCTTCAGGCGCTTGTTTGGCCTGGGGCATGGGTTCGGGAGCCTGGCTGACCGCCGGTTCGGGTGCGGCGGGCGGCTCTGGGGCGGCGGAAGGTTCATGGGGAGCGGCCGGTTCGGATTCCTCCAGGAGAAACTCCTCTTCCGGCAGGTCGCGGAATTTGAACTTTGTCTGGCATTTGGGACAGGTCGCCACCTGCGAGCGGGCGGGAATCCTGTTCTCGTCCACCTCTCGGGTGAACCTGCATTCGGGACATGTTATTTGCATTGTCGTTCCTTGAAGGACGTGTATTTCACGATGTACGCTCTATACACTTTGTAGGTCAGAATCAAGCGGTCTGCAATCGGCTGCACCGTCAGGCCGGGTTTTCCTCCAGGAGGAGCATGGAGAGTGACCCCATGAGAAGAGAGGCTTCGGGCAGCATGGCGCGAGGCACGGTCGGGTAGTCCTCGTTGAGCACATGTTCGACGGCTCCTCCCCCGGTTTCGTCGAACCGCTTGAGCTTAGCGGCCAGTTCCTCGGGGGATTTGCGCAACCGGCTGTAGTGCAGGATGGGCGCATCCAGGACCAGGGCCGTGCGTCCAGTGATGCCGGTCAGCCGTTCGTGCACGGGGCGGTTGAATCGCACGGATTCTCCCTTGCGGAAGAGCCGCAGTTGCAGGTCGGGCCACAGCCCGTAGCCCGCCTTGCACCTGGTTTCGTCCGGGTACAGGGTCATGCGCGGGAACCAGCACGCCTCAAGCCGCTTGACGAGCATACAGGCGGTGAGCAGTCCCCAGACGTCTTCGCTGAACGATTCGTCGCCGTCCAGAAAGAGCGTCCATTCCCCTTCGCAGTGGTCGAGGGCGTGGTTGCGCTGAGAGGCGAAATCGTCCAGAGGGCGGGCCAGATGGCGTATCGGCGCGGCGCAGGCGAAGTCGCGGTCGGGCGCGCATTCGGCGTCCCATACCACCACCACCTCGCGGACCCATTCCGGGAACTGGGCGAAAAAGGTGTCTAGGCCGGGTTCGTCCGGGTGCAGGATGGCTCCCACGGAAAGGTCCGGGGCCTGGACGCCCACGTGGCTCAGGTACGAGCTGTTGATGGCCTGATGCGGCCGGGCGTTCATGAACAGCCTTTGCAGATGGCGGTATTCCGTGCGCTTGTCTTCGGGCAGGGCTGGGTTCAAGGCCATGGTGGCGTTGTCCGGGCGCACTCCGCTCATGTTCAATATATAGAGATGGGCCCAGGGCGATGTGTCGGCCAGAATCGAGGCGCGCGAGTCGGGATCGCTCCATTCGGGGGTCGCGGTCAGGAAGGCGCGAGCCTTGGCGGGATCGGTTTCGCAGACGAGCAGGCTTGTGCCCTCGGGCAGTTCCCGGGCCAGGGCCAGGGCGTGTTCGCCGTCTTCCAGCCCGAACAGGATCAGCGTTTCGCTTTCACTTTTTTCCAGGAGGCGCAGCGTCCGTTCGGCAAACGTCGCTGTTTCCTCCGCGCTCGGGACCGTGGCGGCGGGCGGGGCGTTTCCATCGCCCCGGAAACCGAATTCGAGAACGGCGTCGGTGTATCGTCTTATCATGTCATGGTTCATTGCGTGATTCCTTTGCGCCGGAGCAGTTCCAGGTAGAGGGCCTCAAGCCGTCGGGTGATGGCCTGCATACGGTAAAGGCGTGCGGCCTTGTCCCGACCGGCCTGTCCCATCCTTCGCGCTTCGACCGGATGGGAAAACAGGTAGTTGAGGGCTTTGGCATACTCTTCCGCGCTGTTGGCCACAAGTCCGGTGACGCCGTGTTCCACCAGTTCAAGCTGCGCGTTGTCGCGCAATCCTTCGCTGGGGTGGGTCACGACGGGGAGGGAGCAGGCCATGGCTTCGGCGATGGCCAGGCCGAAGGATTCGCCCGCATCGTTGCCGTGGGCCAGGACCGAGACACCGTTCAGGAAGGCGGCGATCTCCGCGTCGGTCTCCACTGGATCGTGGAGGACCACGTTGCGTTCCAGGCCGTGTTTGCGGACGAACTCCACGGCTTCGGGGATGGCCCCGATGATGTGGTAGCGGAAGTCGGGCACGTCCCGCACGAGCAGCGGGAGAAAATCCAGGGCCATTCGCGACCATTTGCCCGGATCGGGACGGGATATGCGTCCGGCAGCGGGAGCGTCGTAATCCCGGTCCGGCCTGGTCACCTTCGCGAAGAAGTCCGTGTCCACCGGGTTGTACAGGTAGGTGTACCGGCCCGGGTGCGGGCTGATGCCCGTGGCGTGGGAGAACCGCGTCAGGCAGAAGCGGGAGACGAACAGGGTGTGGTCGATGACCGAGGCCTGGGGGCTCGGGTCGTGGCGGCCGAATACGTTGGTCTCCACCACTGCGGGCACACGGGCGCGCTTCAGGGGGACGAGCAGCTCTGGCTCGGGCCATCCGGCGCGGTGAACGTGCACGATCTGCGGTTTGAATCGGCCTAGCACGGAGAGGAGGTCTCCCCCGACGAATGTGTCCACGCCGGAGGCGCGGATTTGTTTCGCGCGCACGCCGTTCGCCGGGCTGTAGACAGCCGGCGTGAACCGGGACTGGTCGAGGTTGGTCACGAAAAACTGCATGACCTTTTCCGTGCCGCCCAGGCCCAGGGATTTGATAACGTGAAGAACGCGGACAGGGGATGCATCCATGGCGGAAAAGTGACACATGCCGCATGTGTTGTAAATGACCGTCTATGGGCCAAGGAAATCGGCCCCCGCGAAGGGGGCCGGTCGTTTATCGATTGGCGTTGTTGTAGGCGTTGGCCGCCCGGAACTTGGCGGCCGCCGCTGCGGTCCGGAGTTGGGACGGCGCGGACGGCGCGGACGGCGCTGGTGTCGGTTTCGGCGCGGGGGTGGATTGCTTGGGAGTCTCGGTCCTCTGCGGAATCGGTGCTGCCGCCTGGACGGGCATGACCGGCTTCGCCAGGGGAGGCTGGGTCGGCTTGGGCGTGGTTCCGGTGGACACGGTATCGCCGGGGGCGGCCTTGCCGTCATGGATGGGCACGACCTGGGCATAGGCCGAGCGGAGTCCGTCCAGGATCTTGATGACGTCGTCGATCATCTTGTTGTCCAGGCGGATGTTGGCCTTGACCAGTTGGGTCGTGCAGAACATGTAGAGCTGGCCGAGCTTGGGGGTGATGTCTCCGCCCTTTTCCTTGTTCAAGCTCTCGGACAGCTCATGGATGATCGCCATGGCCTTGGATATGTAAATGCCCTTCTTGGCATAGTCCTTGTTGTCGATTTCCCGCTTGGCCCGCTTGAGAAATTTAATCGCCGCCTCATAGAGCATGAGGAGGAGTTCCCCCTGGGTAGTGGTTTCGACCTGGGTTGCCAGATATGCCTTCGCTGGGTTGGCCATCAATTACTCCTTCTATTCAAGCTGTGCCAATGCCGCTTCAAGCTGTCCCTGCTGAAGCTCGTACTGGCCGAGCAGGGAGTCGAGACGGGCGTACTTCAAGCGCAGGTTTCGTTCCAGTTTTTCGATCCTGGTCTCCTCGTAGGCGATTTTGTCGTCGATGGAGTCCATGATGTCGTTGTAGTTGTTTTGCAGGACCGCCAGCGGGCCGCCTTCATAGGTAAATTTGTTGTACGGTTTGGTCAACTGGGTCAATTCGTTGATCATCTCGGTGGCTTTGCCCGCCTTGACCGCAACTTTTCCGCTGTAGGTTCCGGCTTCGGTGTTGTTCAGTCGCAGGGCCATACCTTTCGCCGAGCCGGTCAGTCCGGTGATCTCCCAGCCCGATACGGAGGCTTCTTCGCCGTTGATGGTGGCGCTGACGATCTGCGAGCCGTCGCTGACGATTTCAATGTTGTAGTCGCCGGGCATGGTCGTGCCGTCGATGAGCGAGGTGAAGGTGAAGTCCGTGGTCCGGCTGACCCCGGTAGGCTCAAGGGAGAAAAGTTCGGCCACTGCCGTGGGGTCGGATTCGAGAGCCTCTTCAAGTTTCTCGTAATCGATGGTCAGCAGGCCGTAGGTGGCCGAGCCTTGTTCGGCGTCGGTCATGATACCGAGTTGCGACATGGCGGAATACTTGTCGCCCGAGAGAGTGTCCTCGTCCCATGGCGAGAAGCCGAGGCCGATGTTGGCCGTGATGTTTTTCAAATTCTGGGAGATGATGTCTATGCCGTAGTTGCCGGTCAGGATGGACCCCTTGGTCTCGGTCGTGTCCGTGAGCGAATTGCCGCCGGTGCTGGTGCCGCCCTTGGTTTCGTCCACCTTGGTCAGGGCGATGATTTGGGCCCGGATGGTGTTGACCGAATCCACGAAGTTCGTCACGTTCTGCGCGATGGAGTTGATGTCCGTGTTCACCGTCAGGCTGACGACCGAGTTCGGGGCGGCTTCCTTCAGGTCCAGTGTGATGCCGGAAATGATGTCGTCGATGGTGTTGGAGTCGCGCTCGATCCAGCCCGCATTGGAGGTAGGGAAGCCGTCCACACGAATCTGGCTGTTCTGTGCGTTTTGGGTCTCGGTGAAGCTGCCCGCGCCGAAGGTGAGCGAGCCCGCGTTGGAGATGACCAGTTGGTTGTCCGCGCCCAGTCCTTTGCCCGACAATTGCAGGTGGTAGGCGCTGCCGTCGAATATGGTCGTGGCCTGGATCAGTCCTCGGGAATCAGGGTGGTTGTTGATGAGGTTGACGAAGCCCTCAAGGGTGGTGCCGGCCGGGATGTCATCGATGGTATAGGATTCTCCGCCGTAGGAGAATGTGAACGCGGTGTCCGACGAGGCGATGACCGTGTCCAGGGAGTTGGCGCCGGAAGTGGTGATCAGGATGTCGTTGGTGGCCAGTTGGTTGATGACCACGGTGTGGGTGGACTCCAGGGCCTCGGCGTCGGCCGTGGCGGTGAGCAGGTTGGTGTTGGAACTGGCCACGCCCTTGGATATGAATTCGTTCAGGGTGTCCATTCCCTCAAGGGTGGTCTTCAGGCTGAGCAGTTGGGTGTTGAGTTCCTGGAACTGTTCGTTTTTGGTCTCCCAGGTTGCCTTCCAGTTCTCCAGGCGCGTGATTCTGGTCCGCTCCACATCGACGAGTCCGTCGATGAGGGAGTTGAAGTCGGTCCCGTTCCCCAGACCGGTAAAGTTGATCGAACCTGATGTGTACGTGCTGTCTGCCATGTTGCATCCTTGATCGGAAGTTTTTTCCCATTCCATTAGGTATGAAATGGATTGCAATCATGATGCCACGCTGAAAATATGAGAAAAGCCTGAAAAAACAAAGGGCCGGGCCCTTTGGGAGCCCGACCCGAAAGTCGCCTTGCAGCGATGCTTTTGCCGCCTAGCCGAGCAGGGACAGGGCCATTCTCGGCATGCTGTTGGCCTGGGCCAGCATGGAGACCGCGGACTGGGTCAGAATCTGGTTGCGCACGAATTCGGTCATCTCGGTCGCGACGTCGACGTCGGAGATGCGGGATTCGGACGCCTGGACGTTCTCGGCCTGGATTTCCAGGACGGTGACGGTGTTTTCCAGGCGGTTCTGCAGCGAACCGAGGTTGGCGCGGATCTTATCCTTGGAGATGATCGCGTTGTTCAGGACGTCCAGCGATTGCTGAGCCAACTGCTGGGTGGAGATGGAGCGTCCCGAGGTGCCCGTTGCGCCGAGGCCGACACCGAGAGCGGAGGCCGTGGCCGTGCCGATCTGGATGTAGTAGTAGTCTTCCGCGCAGTCGTTGCCGGTACCGAAGTGGACCTTCAGCTTGCCGGTGGCCTGGAGGCCGGAGCCGTCGTGGGTCGAGCCGGACAGGGCGCCGTTGAGCAGGTAAATGCCGTTGAAGTCGGTGGAGTTGGCGATACGGGTGATTTCCGAAGCCATGGCCTGGTACTCGGAGTCGATGATCAGGCGCTGGTCGGAGTTGTAGGTACCCGTGGAGGCCTGCATGGCCAGTTCCTTCATACGGATCAGTTTTTCATCGATAACGCCGAGGGCGCCGTCAGCCGTCTGGATGAGGGAGATGGCGTCGTTGGCGTTGCGGATGCCCTGCTGAAGGGAGCTGATGTCCGAACGCATCAGTTCGCGGACTGCCAGACCTGCGGCGTCATCCGCAGCCTGGGTGATGCGCAGACCGGAAGACAGGCGACGGGTGGACGTTTCCAGGTTTCCGTAAGAGACACCCAGGTTGCGCGCAGCGTTCATCGCCATCAAGTTGTGGTTGATAACCAGGGACATAATTTCCTCCTTGAAATTGTTTTGGCTTCCATGCCTAGGTCATATCCCGGCGATATAAGGTTTTGCCGGGTAACCTTCTTTTGTTGACCACTTCATCGGCGATGACAGGAAAAACTTTAGGCTTCATGAACGATTTTTATCTTCTGTATTTCACACAGATGGCTATACTTTTCGACGGGTGCGGGACAGACGCGGCATCAAAGGACGCGACAAAGTCCCCTGCGCCGCCGGAATGCGGCGGTTATACAGGCTAAAGAGGGAAAAATGTCGTTTAATCGGAGTGTTGCGCTGGTCAGCAGAACGTGTCGCGCATGATCGATAGGAGCTTTTTCAGACGGTTCTCGTAGGTGTGTTCGGCCAGAATGCGCCGCAGGGCGGCCCGGGCGATATCTTTTCGCGATGTCTCGTCGGCCGCGAATCGTTCCACCATGTCGGGAATATCCTCCACGCGCCGATAGACCGCGGCTTCGCGATCCAGGTCGAAGAGATCCTCCATCTGTTCGCGGTGGTCTGTCAGAAGGAATCCTCCGCAGGCCGGGACGTCGAAGACCCGCTGGTTGACCGCGCCCTTCATTTGGCGGCTGGTGCAGTTGAAATTGATGTCGGCGCAAGGGTAGAAACGCGGAAGGTCTTCATAATAGCCGAGAGGCGGCAGGAGCCTCGCTCCGGTGTTTCCGAGGAGCCCGGCCCAGCCGTCGTCGCCCACGATGAGCGGGGCATAGGGGAGGGTGGCCCGTACACAGGCCAGCCGGTATTGCCGGGTTGCCTCCCAGGTGAGCAGGGATTCGGCGGCCAGACGTTGCTCGCGGACGGGCAGGCCGTGCAGCGCGTTAAGCCAGTCCGGCCGCTCGGCTCCGAGAAATCGTTCCACCGAGGTCTCGCCTGAGTCGCCGAACGCAGCGGCCACGGCTTCGTATTCCCCGGCCAGGGGAGCGGGCAGGTCGGCAAGAGTGAGGCTTCTGGCCACCGGGCCGGTCATGGAGCTGCCCACAAAGGATATCCCGGCTTTCCATTCCGGACGCCCGGAGCCCGCGTTGGGATGAAATCTGTGCGGGTCCGTGGCCAGTGGCAGGTAGTGCACATGCTTGAAGCCTTTGTCACGCATATCGTCCAGATTGCCCGCGTCAAAGGTGAAGATGGCCGTGTTGTCCGCACCGGGATGGGTGTAATCGAAGAGGATGAGGTGCGGGTTGTCCACGAACCAGGACGCGAGCGGCAGGCCAAGGTCGTCGAGCAGGCCTGCCAGCTTGCCTTCGCGGTCCAGGCCGAAGTGGTTGACCGTCAGCACGAAGTCCGGCCGGAAGTCCACCACCGCCTTGAGAAGTCCCTCGATGAATTGGCTGCTGCCGGTTTCGCGGTCGTCCAGCCGTAGGGGGCGGCATGGTATATCAAGACGCAGCAGGGCGGCCTGTATTTCCCGGCAGAGGAAATAATCGGAGTCGAAGAAGAGCGTGCGCGGACGGGACGACCGGAATTTCGGGTAGCGGGCCATGGACCAGAAATCGGTGGGCGCGCCTTCCTTGAGTGTTTGGGCCAGCGCGCCGTAGTAGGCCCGGTCGAGCCTCTGGTACAGGGGGAGGACCACCGGAACGAGGGGACGGCCGCCGTGCTCCTTCCGCCACGCCGTCAGCCTGTCAAGGGCGCGGGCCGGGTTCGGGGCGTCGATGTGCAGGCAGGATTCGGGAGCGCGGCCGTCGAGCGCGCCGGTCAGGGCGAGCAGTTCGGTCTCGCGGTCCGCCACGGCCACGGGCAGCCCCCGTTCGAGCAGCAGGTTCAGGCAATGCCCAAGGCCCGCGCCAAGGAGCACGGGCAGGCCGTTGTCGGGCACGGCCCGGGCCAACTCGGATTCCCGCTTCAGGCCGCTTCGGCCCCAAAGGTGCCAGGTCTTGCCCTGGGTGCGGATGCGCAGGTCCGCAAGGGCGTCGTCTTCGAGGACCGGTTCGGCCGTATACGGGATGGAAGGCATGATTGGGACCTTTACTGTATTTGCCGCGTGTCCGGCAAGGGCGGCCGCCGAAGAAAAGGGCCGCCCCGGCGTTTGCCGGAGCGGCCCGTGACTGCTCTAATCGTCGCGCGTTATTCGGACCCGCCGAACAGCCCCTTGATGGCGCCGCCAACGGATTCGCCCGCCTTGCCCGCGCCCTCAACGGCCTTGCCGAGGGCCTTGGAGAGCTGCTTGCCGACTTCGGTTACGGCACCGGAGACGTCGCCGGTCATTTCGCCGAGGACCTGGGCGAAGGCTTCCGCCGGGGTGGTCTCCTTGTCCTTGCCGATATCCTTCATGTGGATGTCGGGGAGGGGGATGCCCATGCCCTTGTCTCCAAAGGCGTCGAGCATGGAGCCGCCCAGGTTGATCTTACCGTTTCGGACGATGAAGTCATTGATCTGGATCGTCTTTTCGGCTCCGGTCTTTTCTTCCTCCGCCTTGGCCTCCTGCTTCTTTTCGCTGGCCACGGTCTGCTTGATGTTGTTGACGATGGTTTGGAAGTTGTCGGTGTTGCCCCGCTTCTCATAGCTGATGACCGGGCTGTCCACGAAGACTTCCTCGATGATGATCTTGTCCTTGGTCAAGGAGCTGGTATCCACCTTGATGCGGATGGTTCCGCATTCGATGGCGCTGGGCATTTTGAACCCGTCGGGGTTGCCCAGGTAGAAATCGGACAGGGTCCCCGATCCGGATAAGACGGAGATATCCGCGGAATCGAGCCGGACTTCGGTTTTGGTGATGGGCGGGCCGAACTCTTCAACGGCGGTCTTCACCAGGCTGCCGAGGTTGAGGATGACGAGCACTACGGCGGCGATTACGCCTGCGATGAGAACTCCGGTGCCTATAAGGATGAATTTTTTCATTACGGCTCCTGGTTGAGGATGGAAATTATTGGCAAACTATACCGTATCCCAATTGTTTGGGCAATAGGTCATCGAAAATGTTGCGGGAGCTTCGGAAACAGGTCCCCGGCCATGTGGCGCATGTCCCGGGTACCTGTGCCGTGCCTTCCCGAATCGAGGGACGGGCCGGGTTCGGGCAGGACGTCTTCGGCCCGATCGAACACCGCTGGTTCAAGGCGGCGGCACAGCTCGGCGGCCCGGTCGGCGGCCCGGTCCATGAGTTCGGCCAGGCTGTCCTCCCTGGGGTCGCCGGAGACAGGGTCGAGATAACGGATGGGACCCTGAACGCGGTCGGCCTGATCGAGCCAGCGGGGGGAGTAGAACAGGGCCGCGATTTCCCTTGCCGTGTCAGGGAGCCATGCCGACGCCGCGAACAGGGTTTTGGACAGCGCGCTGGACGGGAAAAGCGATTGGAAGCGGGCAAAGACCCCGAAGGCCGAGGCCAGCGCCGGAGCGGCCTTGGCTTCCCGGACGTCGGCAAGGTCGGCCAGTCCGGCCAAGGGCAGGGCAGTGTACAGGGGCGGGCCGAGGACGGCGAGCTGGTTCCGGATGCGGTAGAGCGGGCGGCCGATCATCTCGGGGCAGGCGGTCATGTCCATGAGCGATTCCAGGGCGCGGTGGCGCTGGCGGGCCAGGGACTTTTCGCGGCGGGAAGCGGCGTAATAGTCGCCGGTCAGATGCCAGACCATGGGGTGCATGACCGTGTCCGCCCACAGATGGGAGGCCATTCCCACCAGCAGGGCGGCGGCCAGGCCCCGGTCAGGGGCGGTTGCCGCGTGGCGGGCCTGGAGTCGGAGCAGGGCGTGGGTGTCCTCGCCTTTCGCCCCGTGAATGCGGTGGGCCATTTTGGCCATGGGCAGGGCGCGTGGCGTGGCCCCGAAGAACAGGGCGTCGTGGAACACGGCCCCGAGGAACAATCCCTGGGGACGGGCCGCGATTCCCGGCGCGAATCGTGTGTCGGCAAGTCGCGCCGCGGTCTTTTCGGCGGTTTTGAAGTGGACGAGTTCCTTGGGCATGGCGTTCGGTTTATGGTTTGCCTTGCGGCCATCCTACTTGATACTGTCCCCGTGGCAATAAAAACATTAAACGGTCGAGGAGAGCATGGCCAAATATCTCATCAACGAAGAGTACGAAGTGAAGGATGGCGGTGCGGTCAAGGCCTATGGCCGGGGCGAGCGGCGCGAGGACTATGCGGACACGTGGAAGGATACCGGTAACGTCGTTCTGCTCGGGCTGCCCGGTTCGGGACGGCGCGAGTTGGCCCGGTTGCTGGCCGAGCGCACCGGCAAGCCCGCGATTGTCCCCGAGGATGCGCAGGGTGCGGCCGAGGCGTTGCGGGGGAGCGGAGCGATCATTGTTCTTGAAGACCGCCTTGTCGACGCTCCCGAGGTAGGGTCGCTTATCCATTCCGCAGGCAAGGTCTTTTATCTCATGGCCGACACCCGCCTGCTTTCGAACAGGGTGGCCGAACGCGACGGGGTCGCGGATGCCGATGATTTGTGGCGCACCCTTTCGGCCCGGCTGGCCGAAGTGGAACCTGTCTTCTACAGCGTGCTTCATTTCATCCTTCAGGCCTCGGAACGACCGCAGGACCTGCTGGACGACGCCATGGAGAAGATCGGCTACTAGCGGTGCGCGGGGGGCTGGTGACAGTCCCGCCGGTTTGCGGTAAGCAGAGACACCTTTTCACCTACCTACATATATTATTGGAGCCCAAGACATGCCGGAAAAGCAACTCAGGGTCGAGTTTCTGTCCATGACCCCCAATGCCCTGTCCCTCATCTACGCCGCGTTTCGCCAGTGCTACCACGCCGGATTCGTGGCCGACATGTGGCCTCGGCTGCTTTCCGGAGAGATCGATCCGCAGGTCCAGGCGGACTTCGTGTCCAAAACCATGGAGTCCGGACACGACAGCCCCATCGAGCACGTGTCCATGACGTTCGCCGTCGAGGGCATTTCCCGCGCTTGTTCCCATCAGATCGTCAGGCACCGCATCGCTTCCTATTCCCAGCAAAGTCAGCGGTACGTGGCCGAAAACGACATGGACTACATTCTGCCTCCCGCCATCGCCAAAATCCCTGAAGCCAAGGAGCGGTTCGAGGCGTTCATGGCCGAGGTGCAAAGCGCCTACTCCGACCTGCGGGACATCCTGGTGGCCCATGGGCGGCAGTCCAAGGCCAACGAGGACGCGCGGTTCGTATTGCCCCAGGCTGCCGAGACCAAGATCGTCATGACCATGAACTGTCGCAGTCTGCATCATTTTTTCCATCTGCGCTGTTGCAATCGCGCTCAGTGGGAGGTGCGGGCCATGGCAAACGCGATGCTGGCCGTCTGTAAGGACAAGCTGCCCGCCATTTTCGCCAACGGCGGAGCGCGATGCGAGCAGCTTGGATATTGCCCGGAATCACCAAAATTCGCCTGCGGAAAATACCCCACACGCCACGAAGCCGACTAATGAATTTTCCATAGACCGGGAATTTTTCCCGCCGCCGGGAGGCCTTGTCCTCCTTGCAGTTTCGGTCGTTTTGTGAAAAATATTATTTAATTCAGATTGTTGTGCGTGTTCGTAACGGTCGATTCCCCGGCAGCCCTTGTGTTCCGGGGTTTTTGGGGGATATCGAAATGACGGTTGCAGACGTTTGCTTTATACAGGAATGATTGTTATTTTTTTATATCAAATTATTACAATAGGTTGTGTCGACATATCCTGAATTACTCCTGATTGCGTAGGAAACAGGATGTCACAAATTGAAAATAAAGAAGGCGAAAAATAGTGAAATCGTGGAGAATTAGACAAAAAATCGTCCGAAGCATGTTTAAAAAGTTTTCAACAGTTGTTTAAAATATGGCATTCTAGAGATCTTCGAGCCCCTGAAAACCCTTGTTACACCGATGTTTCAAACCGGACGGGCCTGAAACGTCGGCGCTCTGTGGCTTTTTAAATAAATAAATATATTACAGTATGTTATTTGTTCAGTGAACTGTCGATAACCTGTTCTGGTCTTCGGCGTTTCATTGAATAATGCGAATTGTTTCTTCCACCCTGATACATTATCTCCCACAACATGATCGACACTGCCTGGAAGCAAATACTCTACTCTCTTGAGAAGAGCCTCAACGCTGGTCTCTTCACCGTCTGGATTAAACCCCTGAAAGGTCGCGTGGACGGCAATCGTCTCACCCTGACCGCGCCCAACGAGTTCGTGGCCAACTGGGTGCGCGACCGCCTGCTCCAGGTTATCCGCGAGTCCGCTGCCGAGGTGCTCGGCGTGGAACCGCGAATCACCATCAACATCGCCGCGCGGCAGCCCGGCACGAAAGTGGTGGCCCCGGCCGGCCGCAAATCGGCCGTCGCGGAGCGTGCCCCCCGGCACATGGGCCTGCCCCTTGGACAGACCCTCAAGCCCGTGACGGTTTCAAACTGGCGGTTCTCCTTTGACGATTTCGTCGTGGGCCCCTCCAACGAACTCGCCTGCGCGGCCAGCAAGTCCATCGGCTCCACTGCCTTCAACTCCGACCATCTGTTCCTTAGCTCCGGTCCCGGACTGGGCAAGACGCACCTGCTGCAATCGGTGGGTAACGAGCTGTGCCGCACGTCCAACCGCAAGCACCTCAAGGTAGCCTGCCTTTCCTCCGAAGAGTTCGCCACTCGCTGGGTGTTGGCCTTCAAGGGCGGTCAGGTGGATCAGTTCAAGGCTCAGTTCCGTGAGTCCCTCGACGTTCTGCTGCTTGAAGACGTCCACTTTTTCCAGGGCAAGGAGAAGATGCAGGAAGAACTGCTCTGCACTCTCAACGCCCTGCGCGATCGCGGTTCCAAGGTGGTCCTGACCAGCTCGTTCATGCCCAAGGAGTTTTCCAAGGTGGATGATCGATTGGTGTCCCGGTTCTGCTCGGGCTTTTTGGCGCACATCAACAGGCCGGACATGGAAACCCGCCGCCGCATCCTTCTGGACAAGGCCCGCCGGTTGCAGGTCGCCGTCCCGGTGGAGGTCTCCGAGCTGCTGGCAGAGCGGATCACCACTGACATCCGCCAGTTGGAGAGCTGCCTGAACAACCTGGTTCTCAAAGCGCGTCTGCTCAATCGCGACGTGACCATGAATCTGGCTTGGGAAGTGCTTGAGAACTACGCGGTTCAGAATGCCTCTCCGGATTTTCCGCACATCATTCAGTTCATCTGTAAATGCTACGGCTTCTCCGAAGAGGAGTTGCGCTCCAAGAGCCGCAAGCGCGATATCGTCCTGGCCCGCAACACCGCCTTTTATCTTGCCCGGAAGCATACCGAGCTGTCGCTTAAATCCATTGGCGAGCGTTTGGGCCGCAGGCATTCCACTGTGCTCAAAGGTATCACCAAGGTGGAACGGGAAATTTCCCTGCAGACGCCTCTGGGACGTCAGATCGAGAACACTACCCAGCGGCTCACTCCGTAATACGCCCCCCGCATATTCTCCCGGCAACGCCTTCGGCATCAGTCACATGGTCGAGCCGCGCCAAGGGAGAATATTTCAGGCCGGTCTGCATGACCGGCCTTTTTTTTGTTTCATGCCGCATGGGGCGGACTTGGCAGAGCCAAGTTCATGTGCATGCGTGTGGTGAAAATTAGTTGAACCGAACGGCAGTTGCGGAGGCTGGGCAAGGTCTGCCGAGTCGATTCCGCGGAGCCGCCCGGCCTCGTTCCCGGTTTGCACGCGGCAAGGCTACGCCTTGGACGTCATGATCCGAGGGGGGTGGTCTGATCGTGGAGGAAGCGGATGACCTGGGTGCGGATATCGTCGCGGATGGCGCGGGCGGCGGCCAGTTGTTCCTCGGACGACCCGGTGACAAGTTCGGGATCGGGGAAGGCCCAACTGAGGCTGACGGTGTCGCGCGGCAGCGGCGGCAATTTCGAGAGGGTGTCGGGACCGCAGGTGCTGATGACGTAGTTGTAGGGCGGATTGTCGCGGAGCTGGTCACGGACGTTGTCCGCAACGTTGTTCGCAAGGTCGAAGCCGTCTTCGCGCATGACGTTCATGACAAGGGGGGTGACAGCGGTGGGAGCGGTCCCGGCGCTTTGAACCTCGAAGCGGTCCTGGCCGAGGCTGCGCAGAAATGTTTCGGCGATCTGGCTTCTTCCGCTGTTGTGCACGCAGATGAAGAGCACGCGTATGGGGGGCATGTCGGCAACTCCTTATGGGAATTGCTCTAGCCCCGCAAAGTTACGGACGTAGGACGGTCTGGTGGCTGGAGTGTATCAACTTTTCGGTAACAGGACGTCATGAATTGTTCGGTTCGCCGTATCCACCGCCTCCGGGAGTCTCCATACGTACGCGGTCACCGGCCCGCACGGCGCGGTGGAATTTGCCCGGTTCGGTTTTCGCGACGCCTCGGCTGATGACGACATTTTCGCCGGGTGATCCCGGCTGGCCGCCGTTCACGCCGAAGGGGGCGTGTGCGCGGCGTTCGGATAGAACGGTGATTTCAGCGTCAGCCAGCATTTCCAGCTCGCGGACCAGCCCGTCGCCGCCGTCGTATTGTCCCTGGCCGCCCGTGCCGCGCCGGATGGCGTATTCCCGGACCCGGAACGGATAGGCGTATTCCAGCGCCTCGATAGGAGTGTTCAGGGTATTGGTCATGTGCGAATGCACGGCGGATTCGCCGTCGTGGGCAGGACCTGCGCCCATGCCGCCCCCCAGCGTCTCGTAGTAGGCGAAGGGGGTGTTTTGATTGCGGCCGCCGATGGTCAGGTTGTTCATGGTCCCCTGGCTCGCGGCGGGCATGGTTCGGGGCAGGGCCTGCGCCAGCGCGCCGAGCAGCACGTCCACCAGCCGTTGAGAGGTCTCCACGTTGCCTCCGGCAACGGCGGCCGGAAATGCGGCGTCCACCACCGAGCCGGGCCGGGTCATCACGGTAAGCGGGCGCATACACCCGGCGTTGGCCGGGATGTCCCGTCCCGCAAGGGCGCGGAATACGTACAGCACGGCGGACAGGGTGATGGCCCTGACCGCGTTGACGCTGCCGCGCACCTGATCGTCGCTGCCCGAAAAGTCCAGCTGGACATGGTCACCTTCCACGGTCATGGTCAGGCGGATGGCGATGTCCGTGGTTCCCTGGCCATCGTCCTCAAGAAAGTCCTCGAAAGAATAGGTCCCGTCCGGGATGGACGATACGGCCCGCCGGGTGATGCGTTCGGAATAGTCCATGAGAGCGCGGGCGTAGTGGGCGCAGGTGTCGAGTCCGTATTTCGCGATGCATTCGGTCATGCGCCGGACCCCGGTGACGTTGGCCATGAATTGGGCCGAAAAGTCGCCTTCGCGCTCAAGCGGGGTGCGCACATTGTTGAGGATGAGGCGCATGAGCTCCGTGTCCGTCTTTCCGCCCCGAACGATGCGCACCGGGGGGATTATCAGCCCCTCTTGGAAGAGGGAGACGGACAGGGGCATGGAGCCGGAGGCCATGCCGCCCACATCGGCGTGGTGCGCGCGGTTGGCGACGAAGAATGCCGGTTCGTTCTCTTCCGAGGCGAAGACCGGAGCCACGATGGTGATGTCCGGAAGATGGGTGCCGCCCTTGAACGGGTCGTTGAGCATAACCATGTCGCCCGGGGCGAATCCATCCTGTTCTTCCATTGCGGCCATTGCGGCTTTGACGGACAGGGGCATGGAACCGAGGTGCACCGGAATGTGCGCTGCCTGGGCGATCATGTCGCCATTCGCGTCGAAGACCGCGCAGGAGAGATCCCGGCGTTCCTTGATGTTGGGCGAAAAAGCCGTGTGGGTCAGGGTGACGCCCATCTCCTCGGCGATTGAGGAGAAGCGGTTCTTGAAGACTTCCAGGAGGATGGGGTTGGTCTGCATACCCGAGACTAGCCGCAAGGGGGCTGGTCTGGCAACCTCTTCACGGGCTTACGCTTGGCGCAGGGCTTCGAGCTTCCGGCGGGCCTCATCCGGATTCAGGCCGCGTTTGGCCGCGATCTGGTCCAGGTTGGCCTCGGCGTCGGAGGGGCGCACGTAGACGGGGTCGATGGATTCACTGGAGAATTCGGCCAGATCCGCTGCGGCCAGGAGACGTTCCGGCGCGGGGTTGTCGAAGGCCGTGTTGAGCAGAACGTAGCCGGGATTGGCTCCGGTGAGCTCTTCGAAGAAGGGGGCGTTCTTGCGCAGGCCGGTGCCCATGAGGTACGCCTTTTCGCCGAACTCGGCCATGCGCGAAGCGGCCTGTTCAAGGGAGAGGGCGTCCAGGGGAGCGATCTCGGCCAGATCCGGGCAGCGGAAGGACTGCATGTAGACCAGTCCGCGCCGGGCGTACGTCAGGACGTGCAGCGGCCCGTCGAGCAACGGCCCGGGGCCGGAGGCGAGCAGGGGCAGGTAGTCGATACCCGCCAGGGGCAGGCTCAGCCCGGCGGCCAGTCCTTCGGCGGCGGCCAACACAAGGCGCAGGCCGGTAAAGCTGCCGGGACCGCGCACGCACGCGATGCGGGCAAGGGCCTTCGTGGTCAGGCCGAACTCGGCGAGCACGGATTGGAGTCCCGGAACGAGGAATCGTACGGACTGGCCTGGTACGGTCCATTGGCGCGAGGCGAGCAGCCAGTCGCCGTCGGGGCCTGGTTGGCCCAGCGCGAGCTGGAGTCGTTCTTCGGCTCCGGCAAGTACCAGGGTCAGGTCGTGAGGCGTGATGGTCTTGGGTGCGGCCATTGATTTTCCTAGCCCAGGAGCCGGCGGACATCGTTGAAGATGGCCAGGGACATGAGCAGAAGCAGAACGAGCAGGCCCACACGCATGGACATGGCCTTCCAACGTTCGCTGAGCGGTCTGCGGAAGACAATCTCCAGCCCGAAGAAGAGGATGTGGCCGCCGTCCAGAACGGGAATGGGCAGGAGGTTGATGATCGCCAGGTTGATGGAGATGAGCGCCATCATGCCGAGCAGATCGAAGAAGCCGTTTTGTGCCGACTGGTGGACCATCTGGGCGAGCATGATCGGGCCGCCAACGGATTCCACCGGGATGAGCCGTTCGATGATGGAGAGGAATCCCTTCACCACCACCTCGGACATGTACCAGGTATGCGCCAGGGCGGGCCAGATACCGAGGCCGTCAATGGGCTCGTAACGCATCTGTCCGGCCTGATTGATGCCGACCATGGGGACGGTCACATCCTCGCCGAACAGGTTCTTGAAGGTGTTCACCTGGGGGGTGACGGTCAGGGACAGCGTTTCGCCGGTCCTATCCACCACTACCTTGAGGGGTTTGCCTTCGGCGGCGCGGATGGTCTCGACCATCTGCGTCCAGGAGTTTACGGGCACGCCGTCTATGGCCGTAATGACGTCATCCTTGACGAATCCGGCTTCGGCGGCCGGGGAGTCGGGCAGGACGCCGCCCACTACGGGCAGCATGACGGCCTGTCCCTGGGCCAGGGCCAGGAACCAGTAGATCAGGAAGGCCAGCAGGAAATTGAAGAAGGGACCGGCGGCAACCACGCAGAGGCGTTGCCAGGCCGGGCGGTTCTGGAAGAGCTGGTCATCGGGGAAATCGGATTCCTCCTCGCCCTGCTCACCAGCCAGGGCCACATAGCCGCCCAGGGGGATGATGGAAATCTTGTAGTCGGTCTTGCCAGAGGTGAAGCCTGCCAGCTTCGGCCCGAAGCCCAGCGAGAAGGCCTTGACCCCCATGCCGAATATCCGGGCCACAACAAAGTGGCCGAGCTCGTGAAAGAAGATAAGTCCGCCCAGTACCAGGACAATGGCGATGGTGCTCGTGATCATGTATTCCTCGTGTCGCCGCGTTGGTGAAAAAAGCGTGCGGCTCCGATAACTATAACCATTTTCGGATGGCTGGCTAGAGGCGCGCCTCGGTTTCCCGCCGGACCTCCCGATCGAGGGCCAGCACCGTCTCCGGCGTGGATACGTCCACAGGGGCATGACGGTCAAGTCCGGCTTCGATTATGGCCGGGATGTCGGTGAACCCGATGCGTTCCTTCAGGAAGGCGTCAACCGCGATCTCGTTGGCCGCGTTGAGTACGATGGGGTGGCTCGGCCCGGCGTCGAAGGCCTCGCGGGCCAGCCGCAGGCAGGGGAAGGCGTCAAGGTCGGGCTCTTCGAAGGTCAGTGTGCCCACCGAAGCGAGTTGGAGACGCGGCACGTCCACCGTGACCCGTTCGGGGTAGCAGAGACAGTGGGCGATGGGCACCTGCATGTCGGGGTTGCCCATGTGGGCGAGCTGGGAGCCGTCCACATACTCCACCAGGGAGTGGACGATGGATTGGGGATGGACCACCACGTCCACCATTTCGGGCGGCAGGCCATAAAGATGGCAGGCCTCGATGAGTTCGAGTCCCTTGTTCATCAGGGTGGCCGAGTCGATGGAAATTTTCGCACCCATGTTCCAGTTGGGATGGGCCAGCGCCTGTTCGCGAGTAACGGTTTCGAGGAACGCCCGGTCTTTGCCCCTGAACGGGCCGCCTGAAGCCGTCAGGATGAGCCGTTTCAGCTCCTCGTCCCTGCCGTGTCCGGCCAGCCCCTGGAACAGGGCGTTGTGTTCGGAGTCCACGGGCAGGATCACGGCTCCGGTTCTGCGGCAGGCCGCCCGGATGAGGTGGCCGCCCAGCACCAGGGATTCCTTGTTGGCCAGAGCGATCATCTTTCCCGCCTCGGCCGCGGCCAGGGTGGGCTCGAAACCGGCGGCACCCACAATGGAGGAGAGGACCAGGTCCACCTCGTCCATGGCGGCCAGCCGGACATACGCGCCGGGTCCGACCAGCAGCTCGGGGGCATAGCCCTCGGGCAGGTTTTGGAGAAATTCCTGCCCGGCCTCTTTGGTCAGCACGGCAGCGTATTCAGGTCGGAATCTGGCGCACAATTCGGCCAGCTTGCGTCCATTGCGTCCGCCCGCCAGCGCCTTGACCGTAAACCGTTCGGGGTGCTTGGCCGCGACTTTGAGCGCCGAGTCGCCGATGGAGCCGGTGGCCCCGAGAATGGCGAGCCTGCGCGGGAACGACGGAGTGGCGACCGATGCGGGCCAGGAAGATATGTAGGTTTTCATGGTCGGTCCCGGGAACTAGGCGAAGAAAGGCTGGAACATGGCGATCAGCCCGTAACAGGGGGTGACGAGAAGCAGGCTGTCCACCCGGTCGAGCAGGCCGCCGTGGCCGGGGAGGATGACGCCGGAGTCCTTGATGTCCAGGGAGCGTTTCAGGGCGGACTCGAAGAAGTCGCCGAACTGGGCGGCGATGTTCAGGGCCATGCCGAGCAGCAGCCATTTCCACCAGACCACGTCGGGCAGACCGAAGATCAGGCCCCAGGCAAGGGTGGCGGCGGTGCAGGCACACAGGCCGCCGATGGAACCGGCCCAGGATTTCTTGGGACTGATTCGCGGCCAAATCTTGCGCTTGCCGAACCATGTCCCGGCGTAGAAGGCGGCGGTGTCGGACACCACGGCCGCTCCGAGGACCAGCAGGATTTCCACCCTGTTGTAATGGAGTAAAAAGTGCAGATTTAGCGGGATGTAGAACAGCCCGGCCAGGAAGATCGCCGCATGACGGTAAGATGCGGCCACGTCCTTGTTGTAGCGCAGAAGGAAGATCATGGCCGACGCCCAGAAGGCCGCTGCCAGAATGATCGCCGGATAGCGAAGATCGTCGGTGGTGTATGCGCCCATGAGCAGAAAGGTGCAGGCCGCTCCCAGCGATTTGAAGGCGGTCATGGACTGTACGGGCCGGAACATGGAGTAGAACTCCCACAGGGTCAGGACACTGAAAAGGGCGAGAACCGCGAAGAGAACCCATCCCTGGAAGAACAGGGCGAGAGCCGGAAGTATGGCCAAGACGCCACTGGTGGCGATTCGTTGCTTGTGAGGGGAGTTTTCCATAGGTGAATTCAGCGGTTAGTGATGTTTATGGATTTAAGCGAATCCATTCCCTCTACGCTATTTGCCGGGCGGGGGCAACAGGGAGGGCCGTCCGTCGGCGGCTAGGTATTGTCCACCTGCTCCCCCGTCTTGCCGAAGCGTCGCTGGCGGCCGTTCAGGTCCTCAATGGCCTTGTCCAGCTCGGCCGGGGTAAAGTCCGGCCAGTAGATGTCCGTGAAGTAGAACTCCGCATAGGCGGACTGGAAAAGGAGGTAGTTCGACAGGCGCAGCTCCCCGCTGGTGCGGATGACCAGATCCGGGTCCGGCTGACCTCCGGTCCACAGCTCGGCGGCGAAGGTCTCCTCGGTGATCGCTTCGGGGGGAACCCCCTTGGCTGCCAGGTTTCTGGCCGCACGGACGATCTCCTCCCGTCCCGAGTAGTTCAGGGCCAGGTTGAGGGTCATTTCCGAGCATTTCGCGGTCTGGCGCATGACGTGCCTGAGCACCTGGCGGACCGCCATGGGCATGTCGTCGATCTCGCCCAGGACGTTGAGCCGGATACCCTGTTCCTTGAGGCTTGCCTCCTCCCGTTTCAAAAAGGTGGTGAGGAGGTCGAAGAGCGTTTTGATCTCGTCCTTGGGACGGGACCAGTTCTCCTTGGAGAAGGTATACAGGGTCAGGTGTCGAACGCCGAGCTCGCGGCAGCGGGTGACCACGGCGCGGGCCGCCTCGGTCCCGGCCCTATGGCCGTCGGATCGTTGCAGCCCGCGCTGTTTGGCCCACCTGCCGTTGCCATCCATGATGATGGCTATGTGGGTGGGGATTTGCATATTGCTCAAGAAATGTCCCGCTAGATTTCGAGGATTTCTTTTTCCTTGGCGGCCATGACTTCGTCGGCCTTCTTGACGTATTCGTCGGTCATCTTCTGGACATCGCCTTCGCTGCGGCGCAGGTCGTCTTCGGAGATTTCCTTGTCCTTTTCCATTTTCTTGATGACGTCGTTCATGTCGCGCCGCACGTTGCGGATGGCGATCTTGGCGTCTTCGGTGTATTTCTTGGCCACCTTGACCAGCTCCTTGCGGCGCTCTTCGGTCAGGGGCGGGATGGTGATACGGATGATCTTGCCGTCGTTGACCGGGTTCAGGCCCAGATCGGAGGTCTGGATAGCCTTTTCCACGGCACCGAACGCGCCCTTGTCCCAGGGCTGGATGGTGATGGTCTTGGAGTCGGGCACGGATACGGAGGAGAGCTGGCTGATGGGCGTGGGCGTGCCGTAGTAGTCCACCTG
The DNA here is from genome assembly GCF_021353295.2 of Pseudodesulfovibrio thermohalotolerans. Lineage (NCBI taxonomy): Bacteria > Pseudomonadati > Thermodesulfobacteriota > Desulfovibrionia > Desulfovibrionales > Desulfovibrionaceae > Pseudodesulfovibrio > Pseudodesulfovibrio thermohalotolerans. The sequence goes on from NZ_CP120635.1 coordinate 1,332,201, forward strand.
GATGGAATCCACCAGAGCGGTGGTGGCGCGGCCAGTGCGCAGCTTGCCGAATTCTTTTTCAAGGGAGCCGATGGCTCCGGCCATTCTCTTTTTGCCGTCGTTGAGTACGGTTTGCATATTAGTCTCCTTGAACAGTCGTTCCGATGGTTTCACCGTTGGCGGCCCTGCGGATATTGCCTTCCTTGTGGAGGTTGAAGACGATGATCGGCAGGTTGTTGTCCCTGGCCATGGAAATGGCGGTGGAGTCCATGACGCCCAGCCGCTTTTCCAGGGTCTCCATGTATGAGACCGTTTCATATTTGACCGCGTCGTCGTATTTGGCGGGGTCCTTGTCGTATACGCCGTCCACCTTGGTGGCCTTGAAGATGGCGTCGCACTTGAGCTCAAGCGCGCGCAGAGCGGCGGCCGAGTCGGTAGTGAAATAGGGGTTGCCGGTTCCTGCCGCACAGATGACCACCCGGCCCTTGTCCATGTGCCTGAGCGCACGGCGGCGGATATACGGTTCAGCAACGTCGGCCATGGAGAGGGCGGTCATGACCCGGGTGTCGCAGCCGTTTTTCTCAAGGGCGTCCTGAACTGCCAGGGCGTTCATGACGGTGGCCAACATGCCCATGTAGTCGCCTTGGGCGCGGTCCATGCCCTTGGCCGAGGCGGCCATGCCGCGAAAGATATTGCCGCCGCCGATGACGAGAGCCATCTGCAGGCCGGTGGCGGCCACCTCGGCAATCTCTTTGGCGAATTGGCCGATTGCGCCCGGCTCGATGCCGAACTGCTGTTCCCCGGCGAGAGCTTCGCCGCTCAGCTTCAATAAAATCCGCGAATAACGCGTCTTGGTCATTGTTACCCCTGGGTGTCGAATGGTTGCGATACGGTCTCGCCACAAGGCGATAGCATGTTTTCCGGACAAAAAAAACGGGCCGTGAGGCCCGTTTTCAATTTTTCGGCAGTTCGGTTACTCGGCCTTTTCACCGAGCGCCAGTCGGTGGAAACTGGCCACGGCACCGCCTTTCAGGATCTGCTTGATGGTCTGCTTGTCGTCCTTGATAAAGGCTTGCTCGACCAGGCAAACGTCCTTGTAGAACTTGTGCAGGCGGCCGGAAACGATCTTCTCGGCGATGGCTTCGGGCTTGCCCTCGTCCATGGCCTGCTTGAGGTACAGGGTCTTTTCCCTTTCCAGAATTTCGGCAGGCAGCTCGTCGGGAGTGATGCAGGCCGGATTCATGGCGGCCACGTGCATGGCCACGTCCTTGGCGACATCAACGTCGTCGGTGCCGGTCAGCTCGACGATGGCGCCCAGCTTGTTGTTGGAGTGGATGTACACGCCGAGCACGCCGTCGGTGGCAATTTTGGCGAAGCGGCCAACGCCCATGTTCTCACCGAGCTTGGCGATGAGGTCGGTAACGTCGGTCACCGCTTCGGGCAGGTCGGAGGCGTCGCCGGAGGTCACGTCCAGACCGGCGATCTTTTCGGCCAGGGCCTGGGCAAAGGCCTGGAAGTCGTCGCCCTTGGCAACGAAGTCGGTCTCGCAAAGCAGCTCGGAGATGACGGCGGTCTTGCCGTCTTCGGAAACGTAGGGAGTGACCAGGCCTTCGGAAGTGGCTCGGCCGGCCTTCTTGGCGGCTTTGGACAGACCCTTCTCGCGGAGGTACATGACGGCCTTTTCCTCGTCTCCTCCGGACTCGGCAAGGGCCTTCTTGCAATCCATCATGCCGGCGCCGGTTTTTTCGCGCAGGGCCTTAACTTGTGCAGCAGTGATCGACATTATTTGTTCTCCTCGGTAGCGACCTCGGCGGGAGCTTCGGCCTTCTCTTCGGTTTGCTCGGCGGGAGCGGTCACGTCCTTGGCGGTGGACTTGGCTTCGGCTTCGGCCTTGGCCGCGAAGTCCTTCTGCATGGCGCCGCCTTCGATGCAGGCGTCGGCCATGTGGGTGGCGAACAGCTTGATGGCGCGGATGGCGTCATCGTTGCCCGGGATGATGTAGTCCACCATGTCGGGATCGCAGTTGGAGTCAACCACGGCGACGACGGGGATGCCGAGCTTGCGGCATTCCTGGATGGCGATCTGCTCGCGCTTGGGATCAATGACGAAAACGGCCTGAGGGGCTTCGGTCATGTCCTTGATGCCGCCCAGAGCCAGGTTCAGCTTCTTGATCTCACGGTTCATGCCCACTGCTTCCTTCTTGGTGTAGCGGGAGATGGAACCGTCCTCGAACATCTGCTCAAGGGTCTTCAGGCGGTCGATGGAACGCTTGATGGTCTGGAAGTTGGTCAGGGTGCCGCCCATCCAGCGGTGGGTGACGAAGTACATGCCGGCGCGCTCGGCCTCGGCCTTGACGGATTCCTGAGCCTGGCGCTTGGTGCCGATGAACAGAACCTTGCCGCCCTTGGCGACGGTGTTGACGATGAAGTCATGGGCGGTGGCAAACATCTTGACGGTCTGCTGCAGGTCCATGATGTGGATGCCGTTGCGGGCGCCGAAGATGTAGGGGCGCATTTTGGGGTTCCAACGGCGGGTCTGGTGGCCGAAGTGGACGCCGGTCTCCAGCATCTGCTTCATAGTAACGTAAGCCATGATGATCTCCTGGGTTTTTCGTCCATCCCGCGGTCCAGTAAGGAGCCCGTGCCATCACGGGCCACCCGGAGTTATGGGCGGGATGTGTGAATTTAAAGTCGGGGGTAGTTAACGCATTGCTCCGCGATTGGCAAGGGGGAAATCGTGTTTTTCCCCGGTTTGCAACGTTCTCGGGAGCTTCATCATTCGCCGAAGGCGCGATTCATGAGCCGTTTGCCCAGCCCGCCGAAATCCTGTGGCGCATAGCCGAAGACCTCGCGCCAGACTTCGGTGGACTCCATGCAGAAGTACAGCTGTTCCTCCATGCCGTGGGCGCGCAGCCGGTCGACCATGAACTTGAATTGCTCAACGCGCAGGGGCCGCAGCAGGCGGGCCTTGCCGTCCAGCCCGGGGACAAATTCATTATATATGTATGTGGTCTCCGGGAACTTGTCTTCGATGATCGGGTTGAGCTGAGGCATACAGCGGAAGGAGCCCATGGACATGTAGGCGATCTGTTCCGGCCTGACGTAGTCGAAGATGCGGTCGATGATCTCCGCGTACCCTTCACGCCAGCCGTCGAAACGGATGATCGGGTCGAAGTGCAGGCATACCTTGAAGCCCGCTTCGGCGCAGGTTCGCGCCGCCTCCAGCCGTTCCGTCAGGGTGGAGACATCGAACTCCTCGTGCTCGTTGACGAACGGGGCGTTCAGCGACCAGGCGGGCAGGACTCGGTCCGTGCGGGTGGTCCCGTCCATCCAGGAGAGGTCCACCACTTTGGACTTCAGTTCCAGGACCACGTTGTCGTAGTCCTCCAGGAAACGCACCAGGTCTTGGCTGTAGCCGGTCAGGTGTTCGAGGGCCAGGGAGTCGGTGAACTCGCCGGTGCCCACCCGGAAACGGGTGGTCCGGTCCGCGCCGAATCCGTCCGCCAGCTCCCGGAACAGGTCGTCCTGATTGGCCCATATCTTGAGCACCCGGTCCTGGAAATACGCTTGAAGTATGCAGTAGGAGCAGGCCATGGGGCAGTTCTCGCCGATGTGGATGATCCGATAGCCGCAGCAATGGTAGGCGCGGGTGCCCGGGCAGAACCTCAGGAACTTTCCCTTGTATTCCTTGAGGTACAGGGCCTGGGTTTCGCCTTGCTCGAAGATCACCCGGTCCTGGTCTGGCGGAATCACGGTCCAGGGGATATCTCCCTTGCCGCCTTCGGCCAGCCGTTCGCGGACGCGCTGCACCATGGGAACGTTCGTCATGGATTCATCCACGAACACTTGGCCGATCTTGCGCAGGTGGGCGGGCAGCCTATTCATCTTCGCCGCCCGGATTGAAAACGGTTTGCCAGGCCGGGGAATCGGCCATGGCCCGCAGTTCCTCGATGGCCTTGGCGAGCTGGGCCTTGTCGGCGATCCGCACGGACAGCTCCGCGCCGTTGGTCTCGAAACTGTCGGGTTGGATCAGCCGCCAGGATGTGCCGCTCGTCACGGTTCGCGCCGCGGCGTCGAAACAGTCGCGCAAGCGGGTCAGCTCGGGGTATCGGGCCTGACGCGCAGCCGCGCACAGCCGCGCGATGGCGTCCTTGGGAGACAACCCCTGGTCGGGCAGGGCGTCCATTCCGGCGCGGGTCATGACCTCCGCCACGGAACATCCGGCCATTCGACCGGCTTCAAAGAGCCATGTGAGCAGGTTGACCGCGTTGGAGCGGGACCAGGACATGGCCGAGAAAAGCGGCAGGACCGCGTCGCGGTCGGCGTCGGACATGCGCCCGAGAACGGTTCCCGCGGCAAGGGGCAGGAATCCCCGGCCGAGCAGCGCTTGCCATTCGGCGGGCAGTTCGAGCCAGTCCATGAACAACCGGGCGTCCTTGGATTTCGGCCGCACCCCGAGGCGGGGCAGGATATCGCGTTTCAGGGCTTCGGTGTCCATGAGCGGGCGGAAGTATTGTAACGCCTTGAAGCGCATGGCGTCGTCGGGCTGCCGATGGGCGTTGTCCGCCAGATAGAGCAGGCCGAGCCCCACAGCGTCCGCGTCTTCGACCAGACGAGCCAGGACGGGCCTGCCGAGTTCGGCCAGAACGGTCAGTCGGGCCGCGCCCGCGGCCAGTTCCAGCCCGTCGCTTCCCGCATAGGCCAGGACCGGCGCGGATTGCCCCAGCTCCTCAATGGAGTTCCTGAGTGATTCGGTAATATTGTCGGCCCAGAACAGGTGGCTGCCCTCGGCCCGGATGGCCTCGGCGGAGGCCGTGAAAATCTCGTTCGTCAGATGCAATGTGGACTCCTGAAAGTTTCTCTCTTTGTCGCTTCAACGGATTGATATTGTTTGCGAAAGAGGGTATTTTAAGGCGAAGCTTGTAAAAAAGTGACTGTATTTCAAGTGTTTGAAGTAAAGTTGGAGAGCACGTCACGACTTGACATTCTCGCGTTGGTCTTCCTATAGGACTAAACCCGTTAAAAACCAAGTGCCGTGCTTTTCGCGGGGCAGACGGCTCCGCGATTCCGATAAGGACAACCAGAAACGATGTGGAGTGAAGTATGCCTGACCTCAAGACCCAAAGAACGTATGCACTCGTCGGTCACGGCGGTAGCGGCAAAACCACCGTCGCCGAGATGCTGCTTTTCAACTCGGGAGTTGTAAACCGCCTCGGCAAAGTCGAAGAGGGGAACACCGTACTCGACTTCGAGCCCGAGGAAATCAAGCGTCGCGGTTCGATCCAGCCCGGTTTCGCCAGCTTCAAGTGGAACAAGAACGACCATTTTCTCATCGACACTCCCGGCGACTCCAACTTCGCGGGCGATCTCTCCTACTCACTCACAGCGGCCGACGGCGTGGTCATGGTCATCGACGCCGTGGACGGCGTCAAGCCGCTGACTCGCAAGGTCTGGGCCCGGGTTCAGGACATGGGCCTTCCCTCCATGATCGTCATCAACAAGATGGACCGCGACCGGGCCGACTTCGATATGGCCTTCCACGGCATTTCCGAAGCCTTGGGCGCGCGTCCGGCACTGCTTTACTATCCCATCGGTTCCAAGGAGAATTTCAAGGGCGTGGTGGACATGATGTCCGGCAAGGCCCTCATGTTCGGCGACGACGGCGCGGTCGCCGAGGGGGAAATCCCCGGTGATATCGCCGACGAGGTCGAGACCATCCGCGAGACCATGATCGAGAACATCGCCGAGAGCGATGAGGACCTCATGGAAAAATACTTCGAGGAAGGCGAGCTTTCTCCCGAAGACATCACCAAGGGCCTTCAGGCAGGCGTCGCTTCCGGCGAGCTGGTCCCGGTTGTGGTGAGCGCGGCGTTGAATTGCCAGGGCGGCCAGATGATTCTGGATACCGTCCAGAATTTGCTCCCCGGACCTCTGGACCACAAGCCGTGGCAGGGCGAGGACGGCAGCGAGCTGGCCAGTTCCTCGGACGAGCCCCTGGCCTGTTTCGTCTTCAAGACCCAGGCCGATCCCTTTGCCGGGCAGTTGACCGTGATCCGTGTCCTTTCCGGCGAGCTTTCCCCTGATTCGCAGCTCGTGAATACTTCCAACGGCGAGAAAGAGCGTGTGGGACAGCTCCTGGCCATGAACGGCAAGGAACAGGCTCCGGTGAAGACCCCCATGGGGCCCGGTGCCATCGTCACCCTGGCCAAGCTCAAGAACACCCACACGGGCGACACCCTGGTGGAGAAGGGCGAGTTCAAGCTCGCCAGGCCCGAAAAGGCGCCGCAGCTCATCACTTTCGCACTTGCGCCCGAGGAAAAGGGCGAAGAGGACAAGGTCTATGCCGCCGTGGCCAAGCTCCTCGAAGAGGATATCACCTTGACCCTGTCCCGCGACGAGGAATCCGGCGATATTCTGCTTTCCGGAATGGGCCAGAACCACATCGAAATATCGGTCGAAAAGGCCAAGCGCCGCTACAAGACCGCCATCGTGCTCAAGACCCCCAAGGTTCCGTATCGCGAGACCTTCAAGACCGGCGCGCGGGAGATTCAGGGACGCCACAAGAAGCAGTCCGGCGGGCGCGGCCAGTTCGGCGACTGCTGGATTCACGTGGCCCCCAAGGGCTCCGGCGAAGGCTACGAATTCGTGGATCAGATCGTGGGCGGCTCCATCCCGCGCCAGTTCATCCCCGCCGTGGATAAGGGTATCCAGGAAACCGCCGCTCGCGGCGTGCTCGCCGGGTATCCCGTCATCGATTTCCAGGTGACGCTCTATGACGGCAGCTACCATAACGTGGATTCCTCGGAAATGGCCTTCAAGGTGGCCGGTTCCCTGGCCTTCAAGAAGGCTTGCGAAAAGGCCAAGATGGCCCTTCTCGAACCGATCATGCTCGTCACCGTGGCCGTGCCCGACGCCTTCATGGGCGACGTCATCGGCGACCTCTCCTCGCGGCGCGGCAAGGTGCTCGGCTCCGACTCCCAGGCAGGCCTCACCGAGGTCAAGGCGCATGTGCCCATGGCCGAAATGCTTCGCTATGCCCCGGACCTCAACTCCATGACCGGCGGACAGGGAACCTTCTTCATGGAGTTTGCCGCCTACGAGGAATGCCCGCCCCAGGAAACCGAAAAAGTCATCGCCGCCCATAAAAAGGCCGTCGAAGAATAATCTCGTTATTGTCTGTGACCCCAAAGGGCGACGGCTTGGCCGTCGCCCTTTTTTTTTGTGGGGATGCCTCCGGCGGCCCCCCAACCCCTTCCTTTCCTGAACTTTTTCGTGCCGCTTTGCGGAGGCGTGGGGGGCTGGATATTTCTATTTTGCGGATTGTTGGGGTTAGGCTTTCTTTTGAAAAGAAGTTAATCTCCTCGTTGACCTTCGACCGCGCGGATGCGCCTCTAAAAAGTTTCGGAGGGTGAGAGGGGATAAGGGGGGCCAGGAGGCTTCTCCGGCAATGCACGGATTTTTCTTTTCTTGTTTCATGCAGTGTTTTGGTTTAGTTACGGGGGAGTTTGCACAATAAGGACGGATCATGCTTCGACGACTGTTTTTCATCATACTGCTCGTTCCCGTAACTGTTTGGTATTCATTAAAAATGCTTAAGGTGGACCCGGAGACCTCCACGCCTGCCGAGTACGACCGCTGGGGGTTGGCCTGGGGCGCGGCCGCAGTGAAGCTTTCCGGCATCCGGATTGAAGCGGACATGGGCGAGGTGGACCCGAACGGGCATTACGTATTCATCGGCAACCATCAGTCCAATCTGGACATTCCGGTCCTGTTCAAGCTGTTGAAGGGTAACCGCATCCGGTTCGTGGCCAAAAAGTCCCTGTTCGAGATTCCTCTTTATGGCAAGGCCCTGGCTCACGCGGGCCATATCTGCATCGACCGGGAGAACCGGCGTGCGGCCATGAAGTCTCTGAATGAGGCGGTGGAGACCGCCAAGAGCGGCATTTCGCCGGTCATTTTCCCGGAGGGAACGCGGAATACGAAGCTGGACGAACTGATGGAGTTCAAGATTGGAGCCATGATTCTGGCGCTCAAGGCGGGGCTGCCCGTGGTCCCGATCGTCATGACCAACACCGGGCGCGTCATGGGGAAGGGCGATTTCTTCATCGACAACCGGCCTGTGGTTCGGTTCAAGGCCTTGCCCGTCATCGATCCGTCCAGGTACACCCTCAAGGAGCGTGAGCAGTTCAAGAACGATTTGTATGCCATGATGAATCAGGCGTACAAGGAACTGCTGGCAAAAGGGTAGGTGCGATATGGCTGAACAGTCCTTTACATTGTATCCGCTGGGCGGGCTCGGCGAGATAGGCATGAACTGTATGCTCTACCGGAGCGGGAAATCCCTGGTCATGGTGGACTGTGGCCTGATGTTTCCGGAGGATTACCATTTCGGCGTGGACGTGGTCATTCCCTGCTTCGATTTCGTCATGCGCCACAAGGACCAGCTCAACGGCATCATCGTGACCCACGGCCATGAGGACCACATCGGCGCGCTGCCCTGGCTGTTGCAGAATGTGGACGTTCCCGTCTACGGCTCCGAGTTCACCCTCGGGCTGGTGGAGAACAAGCTCAGGGAGCATGACCTGGACCGTTGGGCCGATCTGCGTCCCGTGCGTCCCTATGACCGTCTGCTGCTCGGTGATTTCCGTTTCCATTTTTTCCCGGTCTGCCACTCCATCATCGAGGGGTTCGGCCTGGGCATCGAGACCCCGGCCGGGAGGGTGGTCCATACCGGCGATTTCAAGATCGACCGCAATCCTTTGGGCGGCCATGCCACTGATCTTGGCGCATTCCGCAAATTTTCGGAAGAGGGCGTGCGGCTCATGCTCTCCGACTCGACCAACGTGGGCAACGAAGGGTTCGCCCTGACCGAGCGGGAGATCAAGGTCTCCCTGCGCGAGATATTCAACACGGCCAAGGGGCGTATCCTGGTGTCCCTTTTTTCCAGCCACATCCAGCGCATCCAGGAAATTTTCGACCTGGCCGACGCAGAGGGCCGCAAGGTGGCCGTGTCCGGCAAGTCCCTGCACCGAAATATCGAGCTGGCCCGAGAGCAGGGCCACCTCAAGGTGCCCAAGGGGACGTTCATCGAGCTGGATTCCCTGGACCAGTATGGGGATTCCCAATTGGTCCTCCTCGTGACCGGGTCGCAGGGCGAGCCGTTGGCGGCCCTGTCCCGCATCGCCATGGGCGAGCATCGGCAGCTCTCCGTCCGGCCCGACGACCTGTTCATTCTTTCTTCGCGGTTCATTCCCGGCAACGTCAAGGCCATTAATCGGGTCATCAACAATCTGTATCGCCTCGGGGCCGAGGTCCTGTATGAAAAGATGCATGGCATCCACGCTTCGGGCCATGCCCATGCGGGCGAGCTGACCCTTATGCTTGAAACCGTGCGGCCCGAATATTTCATTCCGGTGCATGGCGAGTATCGCCATCTGGTCAAGCATGGCAGGCTGGCCGTGGACTGCGGTGTGGAACAAGAGAAATCCCTGGTGGTGGAGAACGGTCAGCCCGTGACCTTCCACGATGACGGGACTATCGAGTTTCTGCCCCGCATCGCGGCGGAAAAAATTCTGGTGGACGGCAAAGGCGTGGGCGACGTGGGCCAGAGCGTGCTCAAGGAACGCCAGCTTCTTGCGGGTGAGGGCATGGTCATCGTGGTCCTGGTGGTGGACGAAGCCTCGGGCGAGATATCCATGGGGCCGGACATCATGAGCAAGGGGTTTGTTTTCGAGCAGCAGTACATGCACCTGTTGGACGATGCCAAATGCATCGTTCTGGATGTGCACGAAAATATCGCGCCGGGCGATACGGTCAAGCTCAAGGAGCGCATCCGCTCGGCCCTGCGGCGGTTTTTCCGCAAGGTGCTCGGCCGCGATCCGGTGGTCGTTCCCTTGGTCATTTCGATCTAGCGTCTGGACTTCTCGTTGCGCTTGGGATAGAGAGGCCGATAAACTGCAAGTGATGTTTTTCGAGGGGGCTTTCGACATGAAACGGATTTTGACGGCAACGGTCATGACGGTCATGGTTTTTCTGCTCGCCGCTTGTGGGGCTCAGAAAAACGATCTCGACACGGGTTATGGGCTGGTCCGCCAGGGCGACTGCGCCGGGGCCCAGGTCTATCTGGACAACACCATCGCGCAGCCCCGCAGCGCCATGGACATGGCCTACGCCTATTTTCTCAAGGGCCGGTGCGCCGAGCAGGCTTCCGATTATGAAACCGCCTACGAAAATTTTTATGCGGCAAAGGTCTTGGTCTGCTACGCGGTCAGCACCAGCACCCACGTCAATTGGGATACCTACGCGCGCAGCGAGTATTGTCAGAAGATAATACCCGAGAAGCTTGAGGCTCTTTCGGCCAAGATCGGTGATCCGGCCAAGGTTGAAGCCATCAAGGGCAGGGTAAACGGAATACTTCGAGCCGACTACCTCAAAAGATTTGACAAGAAGCCGAACTAATGTTGACGACGCCCCGCCTCGCGGGGCGTTTTTTGTTGTCCACCTTTAACCGGGAGAACGGCATGGCGTTGGCGGATTATACGGCGAATGTGGAACATCTACAGGAAAAACTCGGCAAGGCCTTCGGGGTCAGGCCCTGGCTGCTGAACATGCCGGGGCGGTCCGTGGCCTGCAAGATCGACCAGCATTACTATTTCGCAATCATGCCCGGCTTTCTCGAAGCCCTCGGCCGCGTGGGCGGTATGTTGCCCGCCAAGGTCCTCGAAGCCTTGATTAAGACCGGCAACCTCATAACCAGAGCCCCGGAACGCGATCCGCACATTCCCCTTACCGTGAATTGGGGAGCCCGGGCCGTCACGCTTGCAGGCGCATTCGTGGATGCCGATTTCATCGACCGCGCCGTCAAGACATACGGCGGTCTCGGCTGCATTCTCAACGTCTCGAATCTCAAAATTTCCACAGCCGATCGGGAGCGCGTCGAAAGCCTTTTCAAGTATAAAACCCCGCCCCAGCGGCTCGCGTATTTTTAACGCCTTCGGAGGCCGCGCGGGGATGCCTGACGACCTGTCCCGTTTGTCGGGGGGAGTCGGAAGCTTCTTCCGAGAGAATTTGGTGTGAACGCCTTCGCGGGATTTGCGAAGCGGCGGGGTGAATTTTTCGGCAAGGAAGACAATGTGGCCGGGGCATGAAAAACGCCGTCCGCAGGTGAGACCTGCGGACGGCGTTTTTCGTGGTCTGGTCGACTTCGACTGCTAGACGTCGGAGAATCGTTTTTCGAGCATGATCTGAAGGATGGTCTGGTCGGTTTGGATCATGCCGTCCACGGCGAGGGTGCCGACGTTTCGCATGGTGTCTTCGGAGGAGAGGCCGATGATGCCGTCGGTGTGGTGGACGTTGACGCCCTGGAGCGAGAAAAGGGCGGCCTGGACCGCAGTGCCCGCTGCCGTGGCGAGTTTGAGGGCGCAGCCGGTCTTTGCACCGTCGCAAATGATCCCGGCCAGGTCTTCGAGGAGATTCTTGATGGCCCCGGCGATGTGATGGGCGTCGCCGCCCAGGAGGTAGGTGATCCCGGCGGTGGCTCCCGCTCCCGCAGCCACGGAACAGCCGCAGATTGCTGATAGCCGTCCTGTGTGCGCTTTGACGAAGGCGGTGACGATGTGCGAGAGGGCCACGGCTTCGAGCACGGCCCTGGTCTCGACGCCCTCGACGTAATCCTTGACGGCCCAGATGGGCAGGATGGCGGTCAGGCCGTGGTTGCCGGACCCGGCGGAGGACATGGCGGGCAGGGACGCGCCGGACATGCGCGCGTCGGCGGCGGCCGAGGCGAGGATACGCGCGGCGAGCATCATGTCCTTCTTGATGAGCCCCTGTCGGCAGAGCCGCTCCAGGGTCTTGCCCACGCCCAGTCCGAGGCCGTACTTGAGGCCTCGTTTGGCCAGGCGCATGTTCACGTCCACCCCCTTCTGGAGGAAGGCGTAGTCGTCCTCGTCCAGTTGTTCGGTCAGGGCCATGAGTTCGTTGAGGGTCAGGGTCTTGAGCCATGCTTCCATGGCCGCCACAGGGGAAGGCTCTCCGTCGGTGCGGGTGCGGATGAGCGGACTGTCCACCGGACGGCCGTTAAGGGTCAGGGAGACGATGTTGTCGTGCAGGCCCTCGATGACCGATTCGGCCACGTCATCTCCGGCCTTGGCCTTGGTGCGGATGAGCAGCCCCTGATGCTCCTTGATGAGGGTGACGTCTATCCGGCCTTCGGCCAGGGCCCGCTTGGCGGCCTTGACGTCCTCGTCGGTGACGGTCTGGAGCACTTCGAGACGCAGGGCGGGATCGCCGCCGCTCGCGCCCAGGGCCGCGGCCGTGTCCAGCCCGGACAGCCCTTTGGCTCCGGGAATGGATACGGCCAGGCCGTTCTTGTACACGTTGGGGTCCACGGCCACTTCAAGGGCGTCGTATGCCTTGGACGGGAGCAGGGACACGGCCGCGGCCGCCCCCAGTGCGATAGCCACCGGCTCGGTGCAACCCAGCGCGGGGGCGACCTGGATGGAGAGGACGTCCTTGACCGTGAAACTCATGGCTAGCTCCTTGTCGTGCTCTTGGGACAGTTGGCGCTGAGGTGGCAGACCTCGCAGCCGCCGGTGTAGGGATAGGGGGTGAGGACCGCGTATTTGCGGTTGACCGAGCCTTCTTCGTTCCAGGTCAGGCCGAGGGTGTCGAAGGCTTCAAGCACGCCTTTGCCCGGGCGGGGCAGGGGAGCGCATTTGCCTTCCTGAAGCTCGGGGACGAATCCCTGGGCGGAGCTCATGACCATGGTGATGGCCAGGGCGTGGAAGAGCAGCCCGTGGGTCGGGGAGTCCTGCCAGATACCCTCGATGGCTTCCTCCGCAGCCTGGTCCAGGAAGATGAGCACGAATTTGCCTTCGCCCTCGGTATTCTTTAGTTCATATGCCTTGAGGCTTTCGGCGGCCCATTTGTCCCAGAATTCCTCGAATTCTTCGAGGATGTCGCCGTCGATGCGGGTTTCACCGGCGACTTCCATGAAATACATCATGTCGAAATCGGGATTGGGGGTCATGGGGGTGATGTCGTATTTTGCCATATGGTTTTCTCCGTAAAGGGGATTGAGTTCATCAGGGAGGCTTTGCTTACCCTTTTTCCCGATTCCGCTCAAGTTTTCCGGTCAATTCGTTGCGCTCGCCGGGAAAGTGAGGTTAGTATCGAAGGCAAGGAAGATAGGCCCCCATCGTACGTAGTCAACACCGTCCCCCGGAGCGATTTGGAGATTCAATGGCCCCCGAACGAAGTGAACCGCTCTTCCTCAAACTCAGGCGGCCCAATGTACGCTTTTTGTTCCTGGCCATCATCATTGGCGTTCTGGCCGGGTACGGCGCGGTTCTGTTCAAGCTGATCCTCAAGTACATGCAATGGGTGTTCTATCAGAACACCGATGACTGGCTGTCCTTTGCCGGGACCGTCCCGCTATGGATGAAAATCGTCATGCCGACGGCTGGCGGATTGGTTGTCGGCCTGGTGGTCAGCTTCTTCGCGTCCGAAGCCAAGGGACACGGCGTGCCCGAGGTCATGCAGGCCATCGCGCTGCGCGGCGGGCGCATCCGCAAACGGGTGGCCGCGGCCAAAATTTTCGCCTCGGCAGTGACCATCGGTTCGGGCGGCTCGGTGGGGCGCGAAGGGCCAATGGTCCAGATCGGCTCCTCCATTGGGTCGTCCGTAGGGCAGATGTTCAAAATCCCCAGGGTGCACATGAAGACCATGGTTGGGTGCGGAGCGGCGGCAGGAATCGCCGCCACCTTCAATGCGCCCATTGCCGGAGTGCTCTTCGCGCTGGAAATTATCATCGGTGACTTCGGGGTCATGCAGTTTTCGCCCGTGGTCCTGTCCTCGGTCATGGCCACGGCCATCTCACGCTATTATTTCGGTGATTTTCCCCATTTTGACATTCCGTCCTACTCCATTGTCTCCCTCTGGGAGTATTTCTTTTATCCCTTGCTCGGCGTGGTCACCGGCTTTGTTGCGCTGGCCTTCACCAATTCGCTGTATTGGCTCGAAGACCGGTTCGACGCCATCCCCATCCCGGAATGGAGCAAGCCCGCCATCGGCGGGGCCGTGCTGGGCTCCCTTTTCGCCGTCTGGCCGCAGGTCTTCGGCGTGGGGTACGGGGCCATGAACACGGCTCTTGTCAATCAGACTCCCTTCGCGCTCATGTTGGTGCTTATTTTCGTCAAGATCGCGGCCTCCAGCGTGACACTGGGTTCGGGCGGTTCGGGCGGAATTTTCGCCCCCAGCCTGTTCATGGGCTGCATGACAGGCGGGGTCTTCGGCCATGTGGTCCATTGGCTGTTCCCGGCATACACGGCCATGCCCGGCGCATACGCCCTGGTGGCCATGGGCGGCCTGGTGGCGGGCACCACTCATGCGCCCATCACCGCCATCCTCATCATTTTCGAGATGACCTCGGACTATTCCATTATTCTGCCGCTTATGCTCACCTGCATCACGGCTACGGTCATGAATTCGACCATCCAGAGGGCGTCCATCTACACCACCAAGTTGCTCAGGCGCGGCATCGACATCGAGGCGGGCCGGGAACGCCACCTGCTTTCGCACATGCTGGTCAAGGAGGTCATGGTCCGGGACTTCGTGACCATACCGCAGTCCATGTCCCTGTCGGGCATCATCTGGACATTCAAGACGCAGAACGCGCCATATCTGCACGTGGTGGACGAGGAAGGGCGGCTGACTGGGATCATCTCCTTCCGCGATCTGCGGGCCGTGCTCAACGAGGACGCGTTGAACGACCTGCTCATCGCGCACGATCTGGCCACGCTCAATCCGGTGACCGTGACCACGGACGACACACTACAGGACGCCTTGGACAAAATCACGGACTGGGGCGTGTCTCAGCTTCCCGTTCTCAGCTCCGGCAGGGAACCGAAGCTTGTGGGCACCCTGACTGAGCTGGCTATCGACGCGGCATACAATTCCGCCACGGTCAGGGCGGAGATCGCCGAGGACCACGAGCGGAAGCCGTCCTAGCTCCCCCCGGCCCGGGGGTCCCGATTGCCGTTGAGGCCCTTCGCCCTTTGTGCTAGCTTCCGTTTGCCGGTGGCGAGAGCCGGACAATCGCATTTTGAGGAACCGACCGCATGAACGACATCCGTATTTCCGTGACCCTGTCCTTGGATGAGAAGTATCCCGAGGACGGCTATATCGACTTCAACCTGTCCGTGGACGGGCAGTACCTGCATGAGATCGGGGTATATGTCGATCCCGTGGATCTGGTCACGTCGGCCACCATGTCCGGCGAGTTTTTCATCTATACCTGCGATTGCGGCAACCCCGCCTGCCAGGGCATCGACGACGGAGTCATGGTTTCCCACACTGCGGATACGGTCATCTGGCGGCTCAAGAATCCCATCTCGTGGCCGCCGGACGAGCCTCGGCCCGACTGGGAACACGACGTGGAGTTCGTCTTTCCCCGCGACCTCTATCTCCAGCAGGTGTCCATCGCTCTGGACCACGCCAAGCGCATAGCTCGCGGCTTCAAATTGCCGGGCAACCTGTGGGTCGGCCCCGATCTGTCCATGGAAGGGCTTCTGGCCCTGGAACTGCCTCCGCAGGAGGGTGGTTTCTTTGCTCTGGAACCCCAGGGTCGCGCCCTGCACTGATCCATCGGGTCGGTTCGGAATACCGAATTTGCGTATTCCTGAAAAATAATCTATTGTCCGCTTGAATGCTCCGGCTGCTTCTCCGGTGGTGCGATCCACCAGGAGGAGCGGACATGTCTGTTTGCAATCCCACTCAAAGTCGATTTAATCGAGCGCGCCTGTTGCGTGCGCCGCCCTTGTCGCGCGGAGAAAGACCGCTCGGGGGAACGACTGTGTTCAGGTCTCGGGCCGCATGGCCCGCGGGAGGAGTACCTGCTTTCGGGGCGAGCGCAAGTTCGCCGCAATCATAGCCGAAAACAGGATGTGCTCATGTACGTGCCAATCAAGATTTATCCCAATCGGCGGAGTCTCAGGGGGTGTCTTTTCATCGCCGCCTTCTGTCTCGGGCTGGCTGTGACCGGGTTCCAGCTCGTGAACGACAAGAACCTCAAGCTCGCAGTGTATTGTTTCAGCATGGTGGGGTTTGCCGTGGCCATGATAAACGCCGCCGCGGTCATGACCCGACAGCCCATGGTCAAGATTCTCGATGATCGATTCTCGGTGTATACGCCATTCGGCTATGCGTTGATCCGGTTCGGCGAGGTGCTCGCCTTTCGCAGGAGCCGGATACCGTTCCGCCGTTCACTGCGCATTCACATCAATGGTTCGGCCCGGCCGAAATTCCCGTCCGCCTATTGCAGGCTGCTTTATGCCGTGGTCAGCCTGAATTTCACCAACACCGTCTCCATTCCCGGTTTCCTTCTCGGAGCCGACCCGGAATCCGTCATGCAGATGCTCGAAAAACGGCGTATCGCCGCTGTGCGCCTGGACGCCATCGGCGAGTACAATCCAACGGCGTTGACCTCGTTGGGCTGATAGCGGCTGGGTAGACGGACCCGCCATGCGGGTCCGTCGTGGCGCCTCTGGCCCCCCTATCCCCTCTCACCCTCCGAAACTTTTTGTATGCGCATCCGCGCGGGTGTGGGTATGCGAAAAGATGAACCTCTTCCCGAAACGACTTTCGAGCTAGAAAAATACGTTGGGGAAAAACCGAATCATTTGCCGACCCCGCGAAGCGGCGACAAAAAGTTTAGGAAAGAAAGGGGTTGGGGGTCCGGGGGAAGGGGAAGGAAAACCCATTTCAAAGGGGTTCCTTCCCCTTCCCCCGGCCGCCGGAGGCACCGCGTCAGACGCGGACCTTCATGATGATCTTGTGTATCTCACCGTCGGAGATCATGGGCATATGGGCGTCTTCGGGGAAGTAGACGGCGATCATGCCGGGCAGGACTTCGGCCCAGTGGGTGGGCGCGTCGGCGTAGAAAGCCACGTCATTGCGCGGGTCGGACGCCTCCACCGAGGGGCCGAGGTCGCGCCGCGCTTTCCAGCCTATATTGTCCGTGCCGTCGATGACGTAGGCGAGGTCTATGTAATGATCGTGGGTCTCGATGAGCGCGTCCTCGGCCTTGCGTCCCGGCCCTTTGGCCATCACCGCATAGAGCCCGTCCTCCAGGTCCATTCGGCCCAGAGGCAGTTCGGCCAAATCCGGCCTGCGCAGGAAGGCGAAGGCGGCGGGGAAGCGGGGGTTGAGTCCCGCATAGAGGTCGGTGTTTTCGAGAATATCGAGGATCATTGCACTTTTTTCCTCTCAGCCTTGAGGGCCATGAGCAGGGCTTCATCCAGAGACGGATGCGGGAAAATGACCGAATGTATGTCGTTCAAAGTCCAGCCTTGATGGACGATCATGGCCGCCGGGGTGACGAGCCGGGATACGTCGTGGCCCACGGCCGTGACGCCGACCACCTTGCCGTCGGACCAGACCACCTTGACGAATCCCTGGGTGGCCGCATGAGCCTGGGCCATGGGATTGGCCGCAAGCTGGGCCACGGAGACTTCGGTGGTGTCGAAATCGGCCAGGAATGCTTCATTCTCCATGGTTCCGACGCGCATGGCTTCAGGCGAGCCGTAAAGCACGCTCGGCACCGGGCCGACGGCGTAAGGAGTCTCGATTTTGCCTGCGGCGTGGAGAGCTACATAGTGGGCTTGGTGCGATGCCGCATGGGCCAACTGGATGTGGCCGTTGGCGTCGCCTATGGCGTAGATGTCCGGTGCGGCCAGGAAATGGTCGTCCACTTGAATCTGGTTGAAGAGCAGCTCTATGCCCGCTTCCTCCAGGCCGATTTCCTTGGTCACGGGGCCGCGTCCGACAGCCACCAGAGCCTTGTCGGCAACGATCTGCTCGCCCGAGTTCAGGGTGAGCAGAGCCCGCCCGTCGCGGGTGACCACACCGGCCACGCGCTCGTTCAGCCTGATATCCCATTTCCAGCGTTTGAACACGCCGGCCAGGGCCTTGGAAACTTGGGGGTCCTCCAGGGGAGCCACGCGGTCCATGGCGTCCACGACGGTGACTTTGGCACCGAAGCGGTGGGCCACCTGGGCCATTTCCAGGCCGATGAAGCCCGCGCCGACCACGATGAGCGATTCGGGCATGGACTCCATGGACAGGAACATGTCGGAGTCGAGGACGCAATCGCCGTCGGGCTCCAGGCCGGGGAAGAAGATGGGCCGGGAGCCGGTGGCGACCACCAGTTTCTTGTAGGCGAGGGTCTTCTCCCCGTCGGCCGAGGCCACGGCCACCTGGTGGTCTCCCGCCAGGCGGCCCGTGCCTTCGATCAATTCCACGCCGAGTTTCTTGAGCTGCATTCCCATGGCCTTGCGGGTGCCCGCCAGGTGCTTCTGCACCCTGCTTTGCAGGGCGGCGAAGTTTACGGTCACCTCGCCCGAGGCGACCTTCATGCGGGTCTGGTTATGCAACTCTTCGACGGCGGAGGTGGCCCCGAGCCAGAGCTTGGTGGGGATGCACCCGCGGTTGAGGCAGGTGCCGCCCAGGAAGTCCTTTTCGACCAGGGCCACGGACAGGCCGAGTCCGGCGGCTTCAACGGCTGCGTCGAATCCGCCGGGACCGGCCCCTATTACTACGAGATCATAAGTCATCTGTCAGTTCCATGGACCGGGCGGCCTTGGTCTCGTCCAGCCTGGTCACGGGCAGGTTTACCGGAGCCGAGGTCAGCGCTTCGGGGTTGGTGTCCACCAGCTCGGCCAACTCGATGAGATCGTCGCAGAACTTGTCGAGCGTTTCCTTGTTCTCGGTCTCGGTGGGCTCGATCATGAGCGCCTCGGGAACGATAAGCGGGAAGTAGATGGTGGGCGCGTGGTAGCCCCTGTCCAGCAGTCCCTTGGCGAAGTCCAGGGCGTGTACTCCCTTGTGCGCCTGGGGAGTCGCGGAGATCACGAATTCGTGCATACAGGTGCGGTTGTAGGGAACCTCGAAGTGGCTCGAAAGCCGTTTACGCATGTAGTTGGCAGCCAGGACCGCGTTTTCGCTGGCCCGGGTCAGTCCTGCGCCGCCCAGCCGCAGTATGTAGGCGTATGCCTTCAGATACACGCCGAAGTTGCCGTAGAAGGGGGCCACGTAACCGATGGATTTGGGGAAGTCGTAGTCCAGGAAGAACTGGCCGTCCTCGCGTTTGCGGACCCTGGACACGGGCAGGTAATCCACCAGCCGTTCGGATACGCCGACGGGACCGGAACCGGGGCCGCCGCCGCCGTGGGGGGTGGCCAGGGTCTTGTGGACGTTCCAGTGAACGATGTCGAAGCCCACGTCGCCGACACGCATCTTGCCCATGATGGCATTAAGGTTCGCGCCGTCGTAGTAGAGCAGGGCGTCGACCTTGCGCAACATGCGCACGACTTCGGGCAGGTTCTTCTCGAACAGGCCCAGCGTGTTCGGGCAGGTCATCATCATGCCCGCCACTTCGTCGTCCAGGACCTTTTCCAGGGCCGCGGGGTCGACGATGCCGTCTTTGGATTCCACGGAAACGATCTCGAAGCCCGCGATGGCGGCGGACGCCGGGTTGGTGCCGTGAGCCGAGTCGGGCACGATGACCTTGGTTTTCTTGTTGCCCTTGTCGCGGTGGTAGGCGGCCATGAGCATGACGCCCGTGAGCTCGCCGTGCGCGCCCGCCATGGGGTGCATGGTGTAGGCGGCCATGCCGGTGATCTCGCACAGCAGCCGTTCGATTTCATACATCACCTCAAGCGCGCCCTGGCACAATCCGCCCGCGCCCCGCAACTGGGGCAGGACCGGATGCAGCCGGGTGAAGCCGGGCAGGCCTGCGGCCACTTCGGTGAATTTGGGGTTGTACTTCATGGTGCACGACCCCAGGGGATAGAAGTTGCTGTCCACGCTGTAGTTGAGCTGGGACAGCCTGGTGAAGTGGCGGACCACGTCGAGCTCGGAAACGGAGGGCAGGCCGATGTTGCCTTCGCGCAGCATGTCCTTGGGGATGTAGGCTTCTTCTGCCATGCCTTCGCAGGGCCAGCAGCCCTCGCGCCCGGCTACGGATTGTTCAAAGATGGTCTTCATTTCAGCGCACCTCGCAGCATCTCGGCGAATATGCCGATCTGTTCTTCGCTGGTCTTTTCCGTGCAGGCCACCAGCAGGCCGTTTTCCAGTCCCTCGAAGTACCGGCCCAGGGGGAAGCCCGGGACGTAGCCGCGCTCGGTCAGCTTGTCGATGGCTTCGAAAGCGTTCACGGGCAGGGTCACGGCGAACTCGTTGCCGAAGCTCCCCTTGGTGAGCATCTCGACGCCGGGGATGGCGGTCAGCCGCTCGGCGCAGATGTGGGCGCGTTCCATGGAAACCCTTGCCACCCGCTTGAGGCCCATCTCGCCCAGGGCGCAGATGTGAACCAGGGCGCGCAGGGCGCACAGGGACTGGTTGGAGCAGATGTTGGATGTGGCCCTTTGGCGTCGGATGTGCTGTTCACGGGCCTGGAGGGTGAGCACGTAGCCGGTGCGGCCATTGGTGTCCGTGGTCCGGCCGACGATGCGGCCGGGCATCTGGCGGACCATTGTCTTCGTGCAGGTCATGATGCCCAGGTACGGGCCGCCGAAGGAGAGGGGCAGGCCCAGGGACTGGCCTTCGGCCACCGCGATGTCGGCGCCCATTTCGCCCGGCGTCTTGAGCAGGGTCTGGAGCACCGGATAGACGGACATGATGGACACGGCCTTGACCGCCTTGGCTGCCGCGAACAGCTCGGTCAGGTCGTTGACCGAGCCGAAGAAGTTCGGGTTCTGCACCAGCACGGCGGCGGTGGAATCGTCGAGTGCGGCCTTGAGGCCCTCGATGTCCGTCTGGCCGTCCTTGTGCGGGATGGTGACGAGATCCACGTCCAGATTGGTGGTGTAGGAACCGAGCATGACGCGGTAGATGGGGTTGAGCGCTTCGGAGACCACGATCTTGCGGCGTTTGGTCTTGCGCACGGCCATCATGGTGGCTTCGTACAGGGCGGTGCCGCCGTCATAGACGGAGGCGTTGGCGCAATCCATGCCCAGCAGCCGGGCCACGGCGGTCTGGTATTCGAAAATGGCCTGCAGGGTGCCCTGGGAAGCTTCGGGCTGGTAGGGCGTGTAGGCCGTGTAGAATTCGCCGCGCATGGTCAGCGCGTCAACGGCGGCCGGAATATAGTGATCGTAAAAACCCGCGCCAAGGAAGCTTACGCTGTCGGTGGCGTTTTTGGCGGCCAGGGCTTCGAGCTTGGAGAGAACCTCCATTTCGCTCAGTCCCTCGGGAATGTCGAAACTCTTCGGACGCATGTCGGCGGAAATCTCGGCAAAGAGATCGTCCACGGAGCCCACGCCGATGGTGGCGAGCATCTCGCGCACTTCGTCTTCGGTATGCGGTACAAACGGCATGATGAAACCTGCTGTTTTAGGATGAGAAAAAAGAAAAGGGCCGAGACGCGCGCCCCGGCCCGACAGCTCGAACCTAGTGCGCTTCGGATTCGACCACGGCGGCGTAGCCTTCGGCGTTCAGCAATCCCTCGGGAGTGCCTTTGACCCGGAATTTGAGCATCCAGCCCGCGCCGTAGGGCTCTTCGTTGACCTTTTCCGGCGCGTCCTCAAGCTCGGCGTTGACTTCGATAACCTCGCCGCTCACCGGCGCGTAGATTTCGCTCGCGGCCTTGACGGACTCGACCGAGCCCATTTCCGCGCCCGCCTCGAAGGTGTCGCCCACCTCGGGCAGTTCCACGAAGGTCAGGTCGCCCAGTTGCTCCTGGGCGAACTGGGTGATGCCGACGGTTGCGACGTCACCTTCGACCATGACCCACTCGTGGGTTTTCGCATACATCAGATCTTCAGGGATCATATTCTTCTCCTTGCTCCGAAAAGGGGTTTATCGATTCTATGATCGGTAGTCTTTAGCATGGGATGAAAATGTTGGAAACAGTAAAAATAATGACACTTTCGAGGTTGTTACCGAAATTTATAGACAAGTTCGCCATAGCGCCAAAAAGCTGACGAACAGGCTTTGTGGTCATGGGCAATAGCTCCGTATTTTCAAAGGATTGTCTATGAGGTTGTACTCGATAAGGTCATACACGTTTTTATCCGTAGGTGTAAAAAGTATCACGATATCTGTTGACCATGGCACGAAGCGAGAGTAGTCTCCCTCTTGCGTATGAGCAATACATCTTTAAACAACTTTTCGGCTGGTTCTTTCGCTGCTCCCGATCCGGGCTCCCGCGTGGAGGTTGAGGTGGGCGGCCGCGTCTGGCTTCTCGACCGCGCCGCGGACATGGAGGCGTTGTGGGACGCCATGGACGACGGTGACCTGGACGAGGACGAACGGCTTCCGTACTGGGCCGAGGTCTGGCCCGCCAGCGTACTGCTCGGGCGGCATATCCTGCGCAACGCGGAGAAGCTGCGCGGCCGCGCCTGTCTCGATCTTGGCTGCGGGCTCGGCCTTACCGGCATGATCGCGGCTTCGGTGGGCGCGCGGGTGGCGGCCTTCGATTACGAATGGCCCGCCGTGCGTTTCGCCCGTCACAACGGCGAACTCAACAATGTTCCCCAGCCCTTGTGGCTGCTCATGGACTGGCGGCAGCCCGCCTTCAATCCGCACGCCTTCGATTTCATCTGGGGCGGGGACGTGCTGTATGAAAAACGTTTTTTCGATCCCCTGATTCGGTTGTTCCGCCACGCCCTTGCGCCCGGCGGACGCATCTGGATCGGCGAGCCTGTGCGCACCGTGTCCCGGCCCGTCTGGGAGCGGCTGCGCGCCGAAGGGTTCGCCGCCGAGAAATTGGTCGTGGAAAAGGTCGCCCTGTGCGGCCAGAACGCCACGGTAAACCTTTGGGAAATCACCATTCCCTGACATTGGAGGACACTATGGGCAAGACCATTCGATTCGGTGTGTCTCTGGATTCCGATTTGCTTGAAAAATTTGACCAACACTGCGCGGAACGCAGCTATCAGACCCGTTCCGAGGCCATTCGCGACCTTATCCGCAACACGCTGGTGCAGCGTGAATGGGAGCAAGCCGAGGGCGATCTCGCCGGGACCCTGACCCTGGTTTACGACCACCACAA
The DNA here is from genome assembly GCF_021353295.2 of Pseudodesulfovibrio thermohalotolerans. NCBI lineage: Bacteria > Pseudomonadati > Thermodesulfobacteriota > Desulfovibrionia > Desulfovibrionales > Desulfovibrionaceae > Pseudodesulfovibrio > Pseudodesulfovibrio thermohalotolerans. The sequence goes on from NZ_CP120635.1 coordinate 1,355,226, forward strand.
GTCCGGGCTGTCGCAGCGGTTGACCGAGATTCAGCATGAGGCGCATCACGTTATTCAGTCATCGCTGCACGTGCATCTCGACCATTACAACTGCCTTGAAGTCATCATCCTCAAGGGTGACGCCGAGGTTATCAAGGACCTCGGGCAGAAGCTCATATCCACCAAGGGCGTCAAGCACGGCAACCTCGCCTTGACAACCACGGGCAAAGACTTGATTTAAGGATCCTCCGGCGCGGGAAAGGGATGAGCCTCCCTTGAACGAGGGGCTTTTTCCCACCTTTGCCGATCCCCTCTTCCCCGAACGTTGCGGCGTCGCCCTTCGGGTCGGGGAGAGCGGAGGAGCGCGTTTTATCCAGTGCAAGGATCGAGGAAGAAAGGGATAGATTGATGGAAGATGTACAGAAAAGTCAGGCTACTATCGCCATGCCCATCGACAGGGTAGGCGTCAAGGGGTTGCGGCTGCCGATCATAGTCCGGGACCGCGAGTCCGGGATTCAGCATACCGTGGCCCAGGTTTCCATGTCCGTGGACCTGCCCGCCGAGTTCAAGGGCACGCACATGAGCCGTTTCGTGGAGGCTCTGGAACATTGGGAAGGGACGCTCGACTACAATTCCTTCCGGACGCTGCTCGACGACATCGTGGATCGGCTCCAGGCCCGCAGCGCCCACCTGCGTTTCGTATTTCCCTATTTCCTGCGCCGCCGGTCTCCGGTTTCCAAGGCTGGGGGCCTCATGGATTACACCTGCCGGGTGGACGGCAACCTCAAAGAAGGCAAGCTGACCTTCACTCTGGGCGCGGACGTGCCGGTCATGACCGTCTGTCCCTGCTCCAAGGCCATCTCCGACGAAGGCGCGCACTCCCAGCGGGCCGAGGTGCGCATCCGCACCCGTTTCGACGGCTTCCTCTGGCTGGAGGACCTTATCGAGATCGGCGAGCGCGCCGGGTCCTGCCAGGTCTTTTCCCTGCTCAAGCGCGAGGATGAGAAATACGTCACCGAGACCGCCTTCGCCAATCCGACCTTTGTGGAGGACGTGGTCCGCGAGGCGGCCAAGGGGCTCGACGAACACCCCCGCGTGCATTGGTACAAGGTCGAGGTCGAGAGCTTCGAGTCCATCCACAACCACTCGGCCTTCGCGGTCATCGAGAGCGGGGATTAGCGCGAGCCGGGCGATTTGGGCCCATGGGGAAATCCCGCCTTGGCCTAACGCCGTCGTGGGTGCGTTGAACACGTTTCATGGGCGGCCTGCGGGATGTTACCGCCCCGATTTGCATCCCCGGCTTCGGGCGCGTATACCGAACAAAGGCTGCTTCCCCTGGTTCAAGGGAGTGATTACCCATGTCCGACGTCAACATCTCGGCCCTGACCGCGCTGTCCACCGTGCAGGAGGTTTCGGCCAACAACATCGCCAACGTGAATACCGACGGCTTCAGGGCTTCGTCGGTTTCCCTTGAGTCCGGTCCGGAAGGGCGGGGCGTCGAGGTGGCGTCCATCACCGAATCTTCCGTGCCCGGCGTTATGGTCGATGGCGTGGAGACCTCCAACACCGACATTGGCCGCGAGATGACGGACATGATTGGCACCGGGCACGCCTTTTCCGCGAACACCGCCTTCGTCCGCGCCCAGGAGGAGATGACCGGCCATCTCCTGAATCTGATCGCCTGACGGCGGGGCGGCCCTGTCTTCCCGGAGCGGCTTCTCCTGTCCAGCGCCCGGTCCAGTGCCTTCCGGCGCGTGCTTGACATCTCATTCCCTCATATCATACGGTCTATCATGGCCCGTCTGCGCGCCTTCCCGATTTTCACGGGGAGACACAGAGCGGGCCATACTTGCGACAGACGAGGAGACCATGACCAATACCGTGAAGACTGATTTCGACGTCATTATCGTGGGGGCGGGCCCGGCAGGGCTGTTCGCCGCCTACTACCTTAGCGAGCATTCCGACCTGAACGTGTTGCTTATCGACAAGGGCAAACGTTCCCTGAAACGCAATTGCCCCATCTCCGGCGACCAGGAGTGCATCAAGTGCCGCCCCTGCAACATCCTGTGCGGCGTGGGCGGGGCCGGACTGTTCTCCGATGGCAAGCTCAACTACATCCACAAGCTCGGCAAGACCGACCTGACCCAGTTCGTCGGCACCTCCGAGGCGATTCAGCTCATCGAGGAAACCGAGGAAATCTTCAACAAGTTCGGCATGGACGGCAAGGTCTTCCCCACCGACATGGAGGCGGCCAAGCAGATTCGCAAGCAGGCGCGCAAGGACGGCATCGATCTGCTCGTCATCAAGCAGAAGCACCTGGGTAGCGACAATCTGCCCGGCCATATCGCTGGCATGGCCGATCATATCCGCGACAAAGGCGTGGTTTTCCATACTTCCGAGAACGTCACCGACGTGCTCGTGAACAAGGGAAGGGTAACGGGCGTCGTCACCAGCCGGGGTGAATACACCGCCAGAAACGTTATTCTCGCCCCCGGACGGGTGGGAGCCGAATGGGTCGCCCACGAGGTCCGCAAGCACGGCATCCAAGTGTCCCAGCGCGGCATCGAGGTGGGCGTGCGCGTCGAGGTTCACAACGAGATCATGCAGGACATCTGCTCGGTGATCTACGACCCGACCTTCTTCGTGCGCACCAACAAGTACGACGATCAGACCCGCACCTTTTGCACGAATTACGGCGGTTACGTCGCGCTCGAAAACTATCAGGATTTCGTCTGCGTCAACGGCCACGCGCTCATGAACAAGAAGTCCGACAACACCAACTTCGCCTTCCTCTCCAAGGTCGTGCTCAACGATCCGGTGGAGGACAACCAGGCATACGGCGAGTCCATCGGCCGTCTGGCCACTCTTATCGGCGGCGGCAAGCCCATCCTCCAGCGGTTCGGCGACCTCAGGCGCGGACGTCGTTCCACCTGGGATCGCATCGGCAACGGCTACATCGAGCCGACCCTCAGGAACGTGGTCCCCGGCGACATCGCCATGGCCCTGCCCGAGCGCATCCTGACCAACCTCATGGACGGCCTGGAACAGCTCAACAACGTGGTGCCCGGCGTTTCCAACGACGAGACCCTGCTCTACGCCCCCGAGATCAAGTTCTTCGCCACTCAGGTCGAGACTCGCGAGCATCTCGAAACCAGCGTGGACGGCCTTTTCGTGGCCGGAGACGGTCCCGGCGTGGCCGGAAACATCGTCGGCGCGGCCGCCACCGCCCTCATTCCCGCCAAGGAAATCATCCGCCGCTTGTAAGTGCGAAGCGGGTGCGTCCGAATACGTGAAAGGCCCGGTCGATGCCGGGCCTTTTTTGTTTTGGAGCCCAGTTCCCGTCTCTTCCAAACTCGCGGCCTTTTCATGGGCAGGGGAGGGACGGCACGTTTCAGGCTAATGGCAGGCGGAAAGACGCCCTGAAAAGTCTTTGCGGATGCTTTGCTACGCGGAATCCTGTCCAACGTGAGTCGGAAAAAAGCGGCTGGCAGGGTGGCGATTTTCCAGAATATCTTTGTATAAAACGGTTATAGTCGTTGACATGCTGTCAGTAAATTGACAGAGAAGATGTATATTAATGATATGGCTGCGGGGCGGGGGTCCTGTTGGCCGTGCATCCATGCGAATCCGGAGGAGAAATGTCGCTCAACCTGGACGGCATCATTGGGAACAGTCCGGCCCTGGCCAAGGTCTTCAAGGTCCTGAAAAAGGTCGCGCCCACGGACAGCACCGTGCTGGTCACGGGCGAGTCGGGGACCGGCAAGGAGCTTCTGGTCAGGGCGTTGCACCGCAACAGCGGGCGTCGCGACATGCCGTTCGTCCCCATTAACTGTGGGGCGATTCCGAGAGAACTGCTCGAATCCGAGCTCTTCGGCCACGAGAAGGGAGCCTTTACCCACGCCATCCGCTCGCGGCCCGGCCGTTTCGAGCTGGCCGACGGCGGGACCATCTTTCTCGATGAAATCGGCGAGATGGACCTCTCGTTGCAGGTCAAGATTCTTCGCGCCTTGCAGGAGAAGGAGATCGAGCGGGTGGGCGGCACTTCCATCAAGAAGGTCGACGTCCGCGTGGTGGCGGCCACCAACCGCGACCTGGAAGGCGAGGTCGCCGCAGGTCGGTTTCGCGAGGATTTGTTCTATCGCCTCAATGTCATTCCCCTGAACCTTCCGCCCCTGCGTGAGCGGGGCATGGATATCCTGCTTCTGGCCGAGCATTTTCTCGGCCGCCATTGCGGCAGCAAGGCGCGCAAGCCGCTTTCCCTTTCCGAGAAGGCGCGGCAGATGCTTCTGACCTATTCCTGGCCCGGCAATGTGCGCGAGTTGGAGAACTTCATGGAGCGGCTGACCATCCTGTGCGATGGCTGCGAGGTGAAGCCCGAGGATTTGCCCGAAAAAATCTTCACGGACATCGGGGAGAGTCCGCTCAGGGAGGAAGAGAAGATCGAGCCGGTCCATCCTGTCGGATTCGCCTGGCCCTCCCTCAAGGACATGCGGGACAAGGATCTCAAGCTCAAGGATTTTCTGGAGGCCATCGAGGGCCGTCTGCTGGCGGAGGCCCTGGAGCAGGCCGACGGGGTCAAGAACAAGGCTGCGGAATTGGTTGGCATAAAGAGAACCACCCTCATCGAGAAGTTGAAAAAGAGGGATTTGCTGTAACCTGCGGAGTAGTGCAAGAGTTGCCCGTTTCGCGGGTAGCACGACAATTGCATAACTGCTTGCCGTGACAGTCGAAAGTGTCAAAAGAATAGTCTGGCCCCTGGCGGCCGCCCTTGTCTTGGGGTTGATCCTGGCTGATCCCGCCCAAGCCTTGCGGGTGGCTTTTTCTTCTCGGGGTGAAACGGAAAATCTGACTTTTTCTTTTGATTCCGACGTGTTGCCGCAAGTATCTGTGGCGAGAACCGGCAAAACCGCATTGCAGGTCCTGTTGCCCGAAGGCATTTGGGGCCGCGAGAACCGGCCTGAAGTCGGGGGCATTGCGGGCAGGTTGGTCAAGTCCGTCGCCACCTCCGGCAATGGGGTGGAAATTGCCCTTTCCACCGACGCTTTCGGATACATTCGCGTTCCCGGCCAGGGGACGTCCCAGTTCGTTCTCCAACTTTATTCCGATCCCATCGGTGCGCGTTGGCGGTCGCCCGACACGCCTCCGGCTCCGGCCGGACAGGCCACCCGGCCCGCTCAAACGGCGCAACCGGCACCGGCGGCGGCACCCGAGCCCAAGGCTCCATCGGCGGCCGAGGTGGCCGAAACCCTGTCGGCGGTTCGCCCCGATCAGCCCGTATCGGACAAAGCCGAGGCCGACCTGCCTTCCGAAGAGCCCTCCGCCGAGCGTAAACCCTTTTTCGCCGTTCCCTATTCCGTTCGGAATGAGGTCGCGCCCCCTGAAACCACGGTCCCTGAGGCCACACCCCCTGTCGCGCCCGGCGAGACCGTGACGGGGGATTATCCGGCGGCCAACGAGTTGCGTTTCAAAGCGGTAAACAAGTCCGCTGAGGAAGTGAAGTTTGCGGAGCTGGCCGGTGGAACCGAAAAGCGTTTTCCGGTGTCCGCCCCTTCCGCACCAGCGTCCGGAGCCCGGCCCGTTGCGGAATCTCCTGCGCCGGAGACCCCGGCCGCCAATGAGGTGGTCGGCAACGTGACCCCGCCCCCGGCCGTTGAGGCCGATTCGGGCGGCACCCGTGGTGATGTAGCTCCGCCTCCGTCCGCACTTGAGCCTGAGACGGCTCTGGTTGGCGATGCGGGATCGATCTCCGATGAAGTTCAGCCCTCGCCCACGGCTTCCGGCGGACCGGCGGCGGACGTCCAGGCCGACGGTGCGCAGCAGGTCGGAGCCGATGGACAGCCGTTGGAGGAAACGTCGCCCGAGGAGCAGGAAAAGGCCCGCATCCAGGCCATTCGCGATCAGCTCTACGAGGCGCAGTCCATGATGTTCAACGGCGCGTTGAACGAGGCGTTGCCGATTTACGAGGATATCATCAAGCAGCCCAAGCTGCCCGAGGACGTGCGCGATGAGAGCCTCTACGCCATCGCCGACATAAAGAAGCAGATCAACTCGGGCGATCTGGCGAACAAATTCGACGAGGTGGCCCAGGCCTTTATCGAGGCCATGAACGCCAACCTGCGGTCCGACAGGGTGCCGCGCGCTCTGCTCAATCTCGGGTTGCTCAATCTGCAGGTGGGCAATTTCCCCGAGGCCCGCGCCTATTTCAAGATTCTTCAGGACAAGTACCCGGACGACGACAACATTCCGTCCATCAGCTATTACTGGGGCGAATACTGGTATCGCAAGGGCGATTACCGGAAGGCCGCCGACCAGTTCCAACATCTCATTCAGACCTATCCCGAGCACCAGCTCGCCAAGCAGGCCGCCTATTATTTGGCCGATTCGCTGAACCGGACGGGCTATCTGGACCAGGCTTTTCAGATCGTGGACTACATCGACAAGCGGTGGCCCGACTATTACATGGAGAACATGGATTTCCTGCGGCTGGCGGGCGGCGTGGAGACGCAGCTCAAGAAGTGGGAGCAGGCCAAGAACCATTATTTCACCTTCTACAACCTCAATCCCGATGCGGACGGCGCGGATGTGGTCCTGGCCCGTCTCGGGGACATCTACCTGCGCATGAACGACAAGGGCGCGGCCAAGCAGGTGTACGAGAAGGCGGTCAAGGATTATCCGGACAAGGAGGGCGGCCTCATCTCCAAGATGCGGCTGGCCGAGGAGGGCATCTACGACGATCCGGCCATGCACGAGATGGTGGATGTCTTCAACCGGCCGTACAATCTCAACCCGAAGCGGGTCTATACCGAGATCGTCAGCCGACATCCGGACAGTCCGCTTGCGCCCATCGCCCAGCTCAAGCTGGCCATGTGGTACGCCTTCAACAAAAAATATCCCGAAGCCCTGTCCTCGGCCCAGGATCTCGTCGAGAAGTATCCCGACAGTCCGCTGGTGGACAAGGCCCGGATTCTGGGCGACTCGGTTTTCGTTCTCGCAGTGCCGGGGATGCTTGCCGAGGAGCGCTACGGCCGCATTGTTCGCTACTGGGAGACTTACGATTTCATCGGCAAGAAGGATTCCAAGGTCGACGACAACACAAGGCTCGCCATCGCCACCAGCTACTGGAAGGTGGGGCAGCCCGAAAAGGCCCTTGAGCTGCTCAAGCCGTATCTTGTGAAGAAACAACTTGCCGGCGTCTCGGATCAGGCTCTCGGCCTGGCCGTGAACATTTACCTCGATCAGCTCGCCTGGCAGGACATTTCCGATCTCGTGTCCATGGCCTCCAAGCACTGGAAGCTCAAGCCCGAACAGCAGCGTCAGCTCGAATACGCGCGGGCCATGTCCCTGCAGAATCTCGGAGACGGCAAGCGCGCCGTGACCCTGTGGGCCGATCTGGCCAAGGACGCCACCGTGGACCCGGCATTCCGTGCCTACGCCATGTATTACATGGCCAAGGACGCCATGGAACGGCAGGATTTGCGCCGGGTTTTCGTCTATTCCCAGGAGGCCCTGGCGTTGCTGTTGCAGAGCGACGGCGATCCCGAGAAGGTCAAGGACGCGGTGCTCATGTCCATCTACGCCACCGAGCGGTCCGGGCGTTACGAAGAGGCGCTCAAGTGGGCCAGGGAGTATGACAAGTACATTTCCGTGGACAATCCCGAGTGGGCCTCCACCCGGTTCAAGCTCGCCCGCATCTATCGCAAGGCCGGGGCCATCGAGGAATGGAAGCAGTTGCTTCAGGATATCATCGAGAAGAAGCCCGATTCCCTTCAGGCCCAGCTAGCCAAGGCCGCTCTTGACACGCACAGCCTCGAACGACAGGCCAGCCAGTACGCTCCCAACCCGGGGTAGACCGGCGGGCAGGCGTTTTTCTCCCTTTCCCTCAATTCTTGTCGGTTTTTTTGCCGTTTGGGTATGGTTGGAGGTCGATTTGTGCTATTCAGCAGGCGTGAATGGTTAAACAACTGTTTGTTGAGGTGGAGCATGGACAGAAATCCCATTGTTGCCGGACGGTTTTACGAGGCACAGCCGGAAGAGCTGTACGCCACGGTTGACGAGTATCTCGGATTGGCCGAGGGCAAACGGCAGGAGCACACCCTGCTGGCCATGGTGCCTCACGCCGGGTACGTGTACTCGGGAGCGGTCTGCGGCAAGACCCTGGGCACGGCCAATCTCGCGCCCACCGTGCTGTTGCTCGGTCCCAACCATACGGGGCGGGGAGAGCGGTTCGCCCTGTGGCCCGACGGCGGCTGGGCGATTCCAGGCGGATTCCTGTCCATCGACACCGCCCTGGCCGCGGCGCTGCTTGATGCCGACAAGGATGTCCAGGCGGATACCTCGGCGCACATGGGGGAGCATTCCCTGGAAGTGATCCTGCCGTTTCTCTATCGCCTCAATCCGGACACAACCATCGTGCCCATCAGTATCTCTGCGCCTGCCTTGGACTCTCTGGAGCGGGTGGGGCGAGCCATCGGTCGGGCCTTGGCCGCTTTTCCGAACCCCGTGTCCATTGTGGTCAGTTCTGACATGAGCCATTACATTTCCCACGAGGACGCCCACAAGATGGACGGCATGGCCCTGGAACCGATGATGACCCTCGATCCCGCCGTGCTCTACGACACGGTGCGCTCCCGGCATATTTCCATGTGCGGAGTGCTGCCCATGACAGTGGGATTATATGCGGCACTTGAACTTGGCGCGACCCATGCCGATCTGGAGGCCTACGCCACTTCAGGCGAGGTATCCGGCGACTTCCAGCAGGTCGTGGGTTACGCGGGCGTGCTGGTCGGTTGACGGGACGCCGTCCGGCCGTATTGAGCAGGGCATTGCAAGGGCTGGCGGAATCACGAGCCGGGTAGGCCGAGGCTGCGCGCGGGGAGGGAGCGGAGTGCTTCGGTCCGGGGGCAGCCGGTCATTTCGGGCTGGAGCCATTTTGTGAGTATATGGGGGAGTGTGGCCCGGCAGCCTGCCGGGGATCAGACGTGTCAGGAGCCCCGGTTGAATCCTACGGTGGTTTCCCCATCGTGGACGATGACCGGGATGCGACGCAGTCCGCCGGAGAGTTTGAGCATTTCCTCCAGGTTGGCCTCGGAGGCCAGGATGTCCACGAAGCGCGCCTGGGGGTGCGCGGCCAGTGCGCGTTTGGTGTGCGGGCAGGTGGATTTGCCGTATATGATTGTTTCGCTCATAACTCTTTCCTTGTTTTTTCCAAGAATACCACCAGGCCACGATGCCCACAACCCTTTGCCTATCAGCGGGGGATGGAGACTTGGAAACGCCGTTGAGTCGTTCTAGCCGCATAAGAAAAGCCCTGTCCGGACGTATCTGGACAGGGCGTTTAATCATTGCTGACTGCCGAGCCTAACGGCGGCGGCGTCCACCGCGGTCACCGCGGTCGTTGCGTCCGCCTCTGTCGTTGTTGCGCGGAGCGGGACGCTTGAAGTCGTCCAGGTTGACCTCCTGTCCGGCCTCTTCCATGAGCCAGGCCTTACGGGACAGGCGGATGCGTCCGCCGGGCTCCAAGGAGATGCACTTCACCATGACTTCCTGGCCGAGCTGAACGATGTCTTCCACGCGTTCCACACGGTCGAAGTCGAGCTGGGAGATATGCAACATGCCTTCCTGGCCGGGCAGAATTTCGACGAGTGCGCCGACCTCAAGGATCTTGCGCACGACGCCCTTGTAGTTCTTGCCGGGTTCAGGCTTCTGGTCGTAGTAGAGCACCATTTCCTTGGCCTTTTCCATGGAAGCCATGGTCGGGGCGAAGATGGAGATCTTGCCGGAATCCTCGATGTCGATGTCGGCTTCGGTCTCGGCGGTGATGGCCTTGATGTTCTTGCCGCCGGGTCCGATGACGGAGCGGATCTTTTCGGGATCGATGTAGACCACGGCCATTTGCGGGGCCAGGGTGGACAGTTCGGCACGCGGCTTTTCCAGCACCTCGGCCATGTGGTCGAGGATGTGGGTCCGGGCTTCCTTGGCCTGGTACAGGGCCTTCTTGAGGACTTCCTGTGGGATGCCGCCGATCTTGATGTCCATCTGGATGGCGGTGATGCCGTCACGGGTGCCCGCAACCTTGAAGTCCATGTCGCCCAGGGCGTCCTCGTCGCCGAGGATGTCGGTCAGGACGAAGTACTGGTCGTCTTCCTTGCAAAGACCCATGGCGATACCGGCCACGGGATCGGAGATGGGCACGCCCGCATCCATGAGGGACAGGGTTGCGCCGCACACGGAAGCCATGGAGGAGGAACCGTTGGACTCCATGATTTCGGAGACCACGCGGATGGTGAACGGGAATTCCTCGGGGCTGGGCAGCACCGGAGAAAGGGCGCGTTCGGCTAGGGCTCCGTGGCCCACCTCACGGCGGGAGGTGCCGCGCAACATGCGGGCTTCACCGACGCAGTAGGGCGGGAAGTTGTAGTGGAGCATGAAACGCTTGGTGGCGTCGCCGAGCAGGGAGTCGTAACGCTGCTCGTCACGGGTGGAACCCAGGGTGGCGACGGCCAGGGAGCAGGTTTCGCCGCGGCGGAACAGGACTGAGCCGTGGGTCTGCTGGAGAACGCCCACTTCGATGGACAGCGGACGGACGGTGGTGGTGTCACGGCCGTCGATGCGCAGACCTTCCTTGACGATGCGTTCGCGGACGAACTTCTTGGTCATGTCGCCGACGATGTTGTCGACCTCGGCCAGCTTGGCGGAATCGTCGGGGAATTTCTCGGCAACGGCTTCCTTGGCCTTCTTCTTGGCAGCGTCCTTGGCGGCGTAGCGGACCAGCTTCTCGGGGGTGGTCAGGGCCTTCTTGAGGTCATCGGTGATGATCTCGCCGAGGTACTCGGCCACTTCCTCGTCGCGCTCGGGAGCGGTCACTTCGATCTTGGGCACGCCGACCTTGTCGCGGAGCTCATCCTGAATGTCAAAGAGCGGTCCAACCTGCTCGTGGCCCCAGGCCAGGGCGTCGGCCACCATGTCTTCAGAGACGAAGTTGCCGCCGCCTTCGACCATGACCATGGCCTCGCGGGTTGCGGCGAAGATCAGGTTCAGGGACGAACGCTCCTCAATGCCCTTGTAGGTGGGGTAGAGGACGAACTCGCCGTCCACGTAGCCCACGCGGGCGCCGACGATAGGGCCGAGGAAGGGCATCTTGGAAATGTGGCAGGCGGCGGAAGCGCCGGTCAGGGCCAGAACGTCCGGGTTGACGTGCTTGTCGGCGGACAGGACGGTGGCGATGATCTGCACTTCGTCGGAGAAGCCCTTGGCGAACAAGGGACGGATGGGACGGTCGATGAGCCGGGAGACCAGGGTCTCATGCTCGGAGGGACGGCCCTCGCGGCGGAAGTAGTTGCCCGGCACGCGGCCGGCGGCGTAAGCCATTTCCTGATAGTTGCAGGTCAGCGGGAAGAAGCCCCGGTCTTCAGCCAGGGGCTGGGTCACGGCGGTGACCAGAACAGTGGTGCTTCCGGAAGAAATGGTCACCGCGCCGGAGGCTTGGCGAGCGTATTTTCCGGTTTCGATGGTGATGTCGAGATCGCCGACCGTCGCGGTAACGCTGGTGGCGTCGAAAGGAATCATCGTCATGGAGATTCTCCTGCCTTATGAATTAAGGCAATAAAGGTGGATCACTTTCTGCGATAATCCCTCGAGTGGGGTTAGCCGGCTTGGGGAGGAGCTTTTGGGGCCATGGGAACCTCGGGTTCCCAAAAACGCCTTCCGCAGCCAACTAATCTGTGGGTGGGGATTCGTTCGGGGCCGTGGAAAGACGGCTCCGACGCAGAAAGTGACGTACGAGCGGGGGAGGTTTTACCCTCCCCCAAACATCAATTCTTCAAAGAACTACTTGCGCAGACCGAGGCGGCCAATCAGGTCGCGATAGCGCTGGATGTCCTTATTTTGCAGGTACTTGAGCAGTTTCCTGCGCTGTCCGACCAGTTTCAGCAGGCCGGTGCGGGAGTGGTGATCCTTGGTATGGGTCTTGAAGTGGGTGGCCAGGTAGGTGATGCGCGCGGTCAGCAGCGCAACCTGGACTTCCGGGGACCCGGTGTCACCTTCGCAGGTCTTGTACTCGTCAATGATCTTCTGTTTTTCTTCAGCAGTCATCACCACAGCGATATCCTCCTAAGTTGGATGTTGCTTTTAACGTTGTGCCGGACGCAGAGGTCCCGTTACGGATCAGTCCCGGTTCCAGAGTCCCCGGAGAATGGCCCATCTGGGCTTGTCGTCCTGAAGCTTGGCCTCCACCAGTGCCAGGGGGGAGCCGTCGGGACCGAGCAACATGGCTCGATCGCCGAGTACGCCCGCCAGCATGGTACCGGGTTGGTCGGTCACCGGCAGCCAGGACCCGTTCATGACGAGTCCGGCCAGCGGTTCGGTCAACCGATACCTCGGCCAGTGAGGCAGGGTGTCCGCAAGCGGAATCACCCGTTCCGGAAATAATTCCGGGTGCTCCAGAACGTCCTCCAGGTCAAAGGCCTGATCGAGCCGGAAAGGCTCGCTGGCTTCTCTGACCAGGCTGGTCAGCGCCGCGCCGCACCCCATTCGTGTCCCCAAGCTGTGGACCAGGGATCGTATGTAGGTGCCCGCGGAACAGCTGACCCTGAATGCCGCTTCGGGCGGATTCACGTCCAGCGCTTCCACATGAGAAATCACGATGGGCTTCATTTTGACCGGTGTTTCCAGACCTTCGCGGGCCAGGGCGTACAGCGGCTTCCCCTCGTGTTTGGCAGCCGAATAGGCAGGAACCTCCTGCTCTGTCAACTCTTTCCAATACAAAATTTCACGTTCGACATCTGCCGAAGTGGCCTCCACCGGGCTTTCCTTGAGTATTTCCCCTTGGATATCAAGCGTGTCGGTGGTTATTCCGAGCCGAAATGTTCCGGAATAGGTCTTGGTCCCGCCGGAAAGGTACGGCGCAAGCTTGGTTGCCTGTCCGAGAAGGACCAGGAGCACTCCCTCGGCCATGGGGTCCAGGGTGCCGCCATGACCGATCTTGAACTGCTTGAGGCGGTGTTTGATGTCGTTCAGGCAGTCGGTCGACGTGGGGCCGGACGGCTTGTTCAGGATAAGCAGGCCGTCGAGTTGGAACGGGCTGCGTTTCTTGGATCGGCGTCCCATCTATCCACGCTCCAGTTGTTCCGCAACGGCCTTGACGAGTTGCTCTCTGGCTTCGGCTAGGGGGGCCTGGATGGAGCCGCCCGCCGCGTTCTTGTGTCCGCCGCCGCCGAATCGGGCGGCCACCTGCTGAACATTGTCGTCCCCGTAGGAGCGCAGGCTGAATTTGTAGAGGTCCGGTCCTTCCTCGCGCAGTATGGCGGCCACTCGCACGGTTTTGAGACGGCGCAGAAAGTTAATCAGATTTTCGGTGTCCGCATTGGTGGTCCCGGTGCGCTTGAACATTTCCTTCGTGATTACGGTCGCGCAGATTTGTTTGTCCTGGAAAAGTTCCATGGTGCTCATGGCCTCGGTCCACAGCTTCATGCGGTTCTCGGACCATTGCTTGGTAATGCGCTCGTTCATCAGGGCGATATCGAGTCCGGAGCGGAGCATCTGCGCGGCCAACTCCAACGACTCGGGGGTGGTGTTGCCGTAGGTGAAGAAGCCGGTGTCCGTGGCTACCGCCAGGTAGACGCATTCGGCCAGAGGGCCGGTGAGGGGCACATCCAGCGCCTCGGCGAGCAGGGCGACCATATTGCCCACGGCAGGCTGGGTCGGGTCCACCCAATTGACCGCGCCGAACTCGTCATTGCCCAGGTGATGGTCAATGTTGATGAATCCGGTTTCGTTCGATCGGGCGGCCAGGGATTCCCCCATGCGCTCGCGGCTGCCGCAGTCCAGGACAAAGCTCCAGGCGGGCAGGGTGTCGGGCAGCTCGCTCGCGATGGGCGTCGGCGCGTCGACAAAGGCATAGCGCGAAGGCAGGCCGGAGGGATTGTAGAGCTTGACCCGTTTGCCCATGGTGGTCAGGAGATGCCCAAGGGCACAGATGGAGCCGATGGCGTCGCCGTCGGGACTGTAGTGCGAGGCGACCAGAAACTCGTCGTGGTCTCTGATTACGTCGCTAATCCTTCGGATGGGACTTTCCATAGACCACGTCCTCAAGAAATTCATCGAACTGGAAGCGAAGTTCCGGGGTGTATTGCAGCTTGAGGATGCGTCCGAGCCGGGAGCGGAGGAAGCCCGTGGCCTTCTCCAGACCGGCCTGGACTTCCCGGCGGTGCTCGGCGTCGCCTGAAACAGTGTAGAATATTTCGGCGATACGCAGGTTGGAATTCATGCGTACGCCGGACAGGGTGACGAACTGCAGGCGCGGGTCCGCCGCCTCCTCCACGAGAAGGGTGCTGATTTCGCGCATGATCTGGTCGCCCATGCGTACGGCTCGTCTCGAACCGGATGCTTTCATTGCCTTATCCTCTATTCGGTATCCGAAAAGATTTCCGTGTTGCAGCGTGTCAGTTCCACCGGGGAGATTGCCTCCACCATGGCCAGGGCCTTGGACAGGGTGCTCTCCACCCGTTCCGTGGCATTGGCTGTGGTGACCACGCCCAGAACCAGCTTGTCATGTACGTCGAGAGCGTCGGTCTCGGCAACGGAAACGTTGAACTTGTTCCGCAGCTTTTGCTTCAGGCTCAGGGAAACCTTGCGTTTGTCCTTGAGGGAGCGGTTGCCGTGCAGCCTGAATTCGAGGGAGAGGACGCCGATAATCATGCCGGTTCCTGTTGAAAAAAAGAATGCGGGCGGCCCATTTGCCAATGAGCCGCCCGCGTCATTGGGTTCTCTATGCTAGTCGATGGTACGGGCGACTTCCTTCGTATCGAAGGCTTCAATGGTGTCGCCGACCTTTACGTCGTTGAACTTTTCCAGTCCGATGCCGCATTCGTAGCCCTTGGCCACTTCACGCACATCGTCCTTTTCGCGGCGCAGGGAAGCGATCTGGCCGGTGTAGATGACCACGCCGTCGCGCAGCAGTCGAGCCTTGCAACCCCGGGATATCTTGCCGTCGGCCACCATGCAGCCCGCGATCACGCCGACCTTGGGCACGTTGAAGGTGGCTCGCACTTCGGCCTGGCCCAGGTACACCTCTTCGATGTCCGGGGCGAGCATTCCGCTCATGGCGTCCTTCACTTCCTGCACCAGCTTGTAGATGATGTCGTAGAAGCGGATTTCCACGCCTTCCTGCTCGGCGATCTGCTTGACCTTCAGGTTCGGGCGGACGTTGAAGCCGATGATGATGGCCTCGGACGCACCCGCAAGCAGGATGTCGGACTCGGTGATGGCACCCGCGCCGCCGTGGACGACGCTGATCTTGACCTCGTTCGTGGACAGCTTGTTCAGGGCCTCGGTCACGGCTTCCAGCGAACCCTGCACATCGGCCTTGAGCACCAGGTTCAGGGTCTGGGCCTCGTCATTGGGCTTGGAAGCCAGGAAGGACTCCAGAGTGACCTTGGTCTTGGCGGACAGAATCCGCTCACGCTGTTTCATTGCGCGGCTCTGGGCGATGCGGCGGGCGACCTTTTCGTCGTCCACCACGAATAGCTCATCACCGGCTTCGGGCAGGCCGTCAAAGCCCTGGATCTCCACGGGCATGGCCGGACCGGCGGATTTGATCTTCTTGCCCTGGTCGTTGAACATGGCCCGGACCTTTCCGAAATGGATGCCGGACACGAAGCTGTCGCCCTGGTTGATGGTGCCTTCGCTGATGAGCATGGTGCCCACCGGGCCGCGGCCCTTGTCCAGGCGCGCCTCGACGATGTGTCCGCGGGCGTGCTTGTCGGGGTTGGCCTTGAGCTCCATGACCTCGGCCTGGAGCAGAACCATTTCGAGCAGCGCGTCAATGCCTTCTTTCTTCTTGGCGGAAACGTGGGCGAAGATGGTGTCGCCACCCCATTCCTCGGGTGCCAGGCCCAATTCGGCCAGCTCGCGCTTGACGTTGTCCGGGTTGGCCCCTTCCTTGTCCATCTTGTTCACGGCCACCACGATGGGTACGCCGGCCGCCTTGGAGTGGGAAATGGCCTCTCGGGTTTGATCCATGACGCCGTCGTCGGCAGCGACAACCAGGATGACGATGTCGGTCACCTGGGCACCGCGCATACGCATGGTGGTAAACGCCTCGTGACCGGGGGTATCCAGGAAGACGATTTCGCCCCGGGCGGTCTGGACGTGGTACGCGCCGATGTGCTGGGTGATGCCGCCAGCTTCGCCGTCCGTCACGTTGGACATGCGGATGGCGTCGAGCAGGGAGGTCTTGCCGTGGTCGACGTGACCCATGATGGTCACGACCGGCGGACGCGGCTTGAGATCTTCTTCCTTGTCTCCCTCGGTGGGGATGAGGAATTCCTGCTCGTCGAAGGACACGTTCTCAACCTCGTAGCCGAACTCGCCGGCCAGAAGGGAAGCGGTATCCAGGTCCAGAGACTGGTTGATGGTGGCCATGACACCGAGACCGAAGAGGGCCTTTATCAGGTCCTGGGCCTTGATGCCCATTTGGCGGGCCATGTCGGCAAGGCGGATGGCCTCGTCAAACTTGATTTTACGCTTGGCCGCCTTCATCGGCTGCGCCTGGGGCTGGTCGTGATGCACGATGGGCTGCTGTCCTCGGCGGCCCTTCTTTCTGCGACCCTTGCGTCCCTGCGGGAAATTATCGCTGTACAGCTTGTTGGTGTGATCCTGTCCTCCATCGTTGGCGAACTCGACCACACGGCGATCCTTCTTGCCCTTTTTCTTCTTGCTGCGACCGTCGGCCACACCGGGATCCGGAACGGGAGCGGCGCCATTCGGCTTGGGCCCCGCACCGGGCCGCGCGCCGGGCCGAGCGCCCGGCCGAGCGCCGGGTCGAGCGCCGGGACGGCCAGTAGACCGACCTGCGCCGCGATTGGCGGGACGTCGTTCCGCCTGGGCCTCTTTGGCCGCCTCGCGGGCCTGTACTTCGGCCTCGGTGGGCATGGAGATAATCCGGACCTTGGGGGCCTCGGGCTCTCTCTTTTTCTTTTTCTTCTTCTTGGGCTCGGCCTTTTCCGCCTTTTCCTCCCGTGCGGGAGCGGCGGCGGGTGCGGCTTCCGCCTTCTCCTCGGCCTTTTCCGCGTGAGCAGCAGGTTCGGAAGCGGCTTTAGCCTCGGGCGCAGGTTCGGAAACGGCTTCGGCTTCAGGCGCGGCCTCAGGTTCGGGCTTGGCTTCGGCAGGGGCGGGTTCGGGAGCGGCCTCTGCTGCCACGGCTTTAGCGGCCGGGGCCTCTGCGACCTCGGCGGCTTCCTCTTCGGGGGCCTGTTTCGGCTCCTCGACGGCGGGCTTTATGATTTTGACCTGAGGAACCGATTTGCGCCGGGCCGGCTTGGGAGCGGGCTTCTCAACGGTTTTCTCGGCTTCCTTTTCGGGAGCCTTCACGGTTTCCTTCTCGGCAGGCGCGGCCTCGACGGATTCAGGCGCACCAGTCTCCTGGGCGGCTTCCTCGATTCCGTCAGCCGATTCCTCGGTAACGTGCGCGGCTTCTTCCTTGGAAGATTTGGATTTCTTGCGCCTGCGCCGGATGATGACGCCGGACTCGCCCACTCGGCGGACCTCTCTTCTTCCGGCGCCGCCTTTCTTCAATTCCGCCTTGAGGCGGTCCACATCTTCGTCTTCCACGACAGTCTTCTGGCTTTTCGCCTGGACGCCGATCTCGCGAAGCTGCTGAATGATCTCCTTGTTGCTGAGATTGAGCTCAGCAGCCAAGTCTTCTACCCGAACCTTTGCCGTCATCTAATCACCTCGCACGTTTCTTCATCAGGCCCGCCATGATCTTCGGGAATCGTTCCCGGCATTGGGCCTGGCCGCATACGTAATATCCACGTCCCGGCCAGATCATGGCCGGGTCCGGAATCGGCCCCGCGTCGGGGCCGTCCGTTTCTCCGGGGCGCACGTACCGCAGAAGTTCCCGCTTGGGGAACCGCTTGCGGCAAACGACGCACATGCGTTCAGGCTCGTGCCCTTGCTCGCTCATGCGCCGTTTCCGTCCGGAGTTTACTTGTTTTCCTCGCCTTCGGCGGGAGTCTCGTTATTTTCTTCGGCTTCTTCGCCGAGTTCTTCCGCCGCAACCTCGGATGCCTCTGCGGTAGGGGCCTCATCGGGCTCGGAAGCGGGCTGCTCGATGTCCAGATCCGGCGCGAGCATATTGATGGCCAGGCGGATGTCCGCGATCTTTGCCTCGGTCATGCCCTTGATGTCCAGAAGTTCTTCGTCGTCGGTCCGCACAATGGAGTCGATGGACTCGAAGCCGGCGGCGAAGAAGTTTTCCATGGGAACTTCGGCCACGCTGGCGATTTGGTCCATGCCCTTGCGTGCGGCATTGAGTTCGCCGTACCGGGATTCGGTGAAAATGTCTATTTTCCAGCCGAGGAGCTTGGCGGCCAGCTTGACGTTCTGACCCTTGCGGCCGATGGCCAGGGTGAGCTGATCGTCGGGGCAGACCACTTCCAGAGCTTCTTCCTCCTCGTCCACGGTGATCCGGGAGATCACGGCGGGGGAGAGGGCGTGCTGGGCGTACATGGCGATGTCCGGAGACCAGACAACGATATCGATGCGCTCGCCCTTGAGCTCCTGCACCACGTTCTGGATGCGGGAGCCGCGGATGCCGACGCAGGCGCCAACCGGGTCCACGTCGCGCTCGCGGGACATGACGGCCACCTTGGCGCGCAGTCCGGCATCGCGGGCGACACCCATGATCTTGACCGTGCCGTCGGCAACCTCGGGCACTTCGCGCTTGAAGAGTTCGACCATGTAGTCGGGATGCGAGCGGGAGACGATGACCTGCGGGCCACGCGACTCCTTCAATACATCAATGATATATGCCTGCACCCGGTCGCCGCGCTTGTAGCGCTCTCTGGGGATCTGCTCGTCCTTGGGCAGCAGGGCCTCGGTCCGGCCGAGGTTGATGATCCAGCCGGTGCGGTCGCGGCGCTGAATGATGCCGCTGGCAATTTCGGACACGCGGTCCTTGTATTCTTCGTAAATGATTTCCTGCTCGGCGTCGCGCATCCGCTGGATGATGACCTGCTTGGCGCTCTGGGCGGCAATGCGGCCGAGTTCCTCGATCTTGAGCGGGAAGCCCATTTCGTCGTCCAACTGGGCGTTGGGATCGTGGGCGACGGCGTCTTCGAGAGAAATTTCGCTGACGGGGTCATGCACCTCGTCCACGACAACCTTGAATTCGAAGACCTCGATCTCGCCGAGCTCCTCGTTGAAGGCCACTTCGATGTCCATGGTCTCGCCGTATTTGCGGGCCACGGCGGATCGGACTGCCTCCTCAAGGGTGTCGATCAACAGGTCGCGGTCGATGCCCCTGTCCTTGCTGATCTGGTCGATGGCTCTTTTCAGCTCCGACATGATAAACCTCCGCTTGCGCCGGTTGGGCCTCTCCCCCCGGCAGTGATATCAACTAAAATTCGTGGACCAAGGTGATTTTCTTGATGGCGGTCCAATCGAAGTCAACGGTTTCGTCGTCGATCTTGACGGTGACGGTTTCGCCTTCGACCCTGGTCAGCTCACCCTTGTACTTGCGGCGGTCGTCCATCGGCTCATGGAGCAGGATGTCGACCTTGCGGCCCTCGTAGCCGGTCAGTTGGTCCGGATTGAAGAAGGGGCGCTCCAGTCCGGGCGAAGAGACTTCGAGATTGAAGGCGCCGGGAATGACGTCCTCCACCTCAAGCATGAGTCCCACCTGACGGCTGACTTCGGCGCACTGGTCGATGTTCACGCCGCCCGGAGCGTCGATGTATATGCGGACGACGCGCTTCTTGCCCGTAGAAGGGGAGGTCAGGCCCCAGAAGACGTAGCCGAGGTTCTCCACCTCGGGTCGGATCATATCCGACAACATTTCCTCAAAAGTCTGGCGCATCGTTTCAATTCTCCCGCCGGAAAGGCATTCCAGTCCGGCAAATAAAAAAAAGGTGAGCCCGAGCTCACCTACGCGAACCCCGCAGGGTCCTTTTATTG
This sequence comes from Pseudodesulfovibrio thermohalotolerans, assembly GCF_021353295.2. NCBI lineage: Bacteria > Pseudomonadati > Thermodesulfobacteriota > Desulfovibrionia > Desulfovibrionales > Desulfovibrionaceae > Pseudodesulfovibrio > Pseudodesulfovibrio thermohalotolerans. The sequence continues at coordinate 1,375,158 of NZ_CP120635.1, forward strand.
AACTCTGCGAAAGGCTTTGGAGCGGGTGACGGGGGTCGAACCCGCGACACCAAGCTTGGGAAGCTTGTACTCTACCAACTGAGCTACACCCGCTCGGAAACGAAGCTATTTATACATATGCACAGGGGTTGTCAACAATCTTGATGCAGAATCTAGCCGGACCGGAAAAAAAGGCCCCCCTCCGGCATTGGCATGTATAGTGCAAAACTTCCGCCGAACAGGAGGAACACCCTATGCGGGACAGTACGCAAAGCGCCATATTCGGGGCTTTATCCAATGAATTGAGGATGTCGTCCATCGCCAATAATTTGGCGAACGTGAACACATCGGCTTTCAAGAAGGACAAATTGGCCTTCCATGACACCTTTGTCCGTTTCGCCCACGACTATCTCGTGGATTCGAAGACCTCCATCCGGGGGAAGGACATGTTCCCGGAAGGGCATATCATGGCCAAGGCGCGTCTTTCGGCCCAGCAGCCCGACTTTCAGCAGGGCAGCCTTGAGCGCACGGGCAACCAGCTTGATTTCGCGCTTTCCGGCCAGGGGTTCTTTTCCGTTCAGGGCGACGATGGGATGCTTTACACGAGAGCCGGGAATTTCGTCACCGATTCCAATGGGATGCTTCGCACTCTCGATGGACATCCGGTTCTGGTCAGCGGCGGTCCGCTGATTGTTCCTCCCGGGGGGCGCATTGAGGCGGACGGCGACGGCAATGTCCTCGTCAACGGCCAGCCTGCCGGCGCCTTCGACCTCGTCGATTTCGAAGACCCTACAGCACTTGAGCGGGCCGGGTCCAACTATTTTGTTGATCCCGGCGGCGCAGGGCAAATCCCGCCCGAGGAGCTCGCCGTGGCCCAGGGATTCATCGAGAAGTCCAATGTGGAGGTCGTCACCGAGATGGTTTCCATGATCGAAACGCAGCGGGCTTTCACAATGTATACGAAGATGATTCAGACCGACAGCGATCTGGACACCAAACTGATCACTCAGGTGGGCCGTCCCACCGCCTAGCTAGGAGGATTGCATCATGATGCGTTCCCTGTGGACCTCTGCGACCGGCATGATCGCCATGCAGACGCAGATCGACACTCTTTCGAACAACCTGGCCAACGTCTCCACCACCGGCTTCAAGAAGAGTCGGGCGGAGTTCGAGGACCTCATGTACCAGACGCTGAAGATCGCGGGCAGCCAGAATGCCGACGGTACCCGGACTCCGGTGGGTATGCAGATCGGCATGGGCGTGCGTCCCGTGTCCGTGCACAAGTTCTTTACCCAGGGCGACTTCCAGAACACCGGCAACCCCCTGGACATGGCCATCGAAGGCGAGGGCTTTTTTCAGGTCATGATGAACGGTGAGGAGGTCTACACCCGCGACGGTTCCTTCGAACTGGACGACGAAGGCCGTCTGGTCACGGCCGGAGGACACGCGTTACAGCCGGAATTCACCGTCCCGCCCGAGACGGCCAGCGTGTCGGTCTCCGAGACCGGGACCATATCGGCCCTGGACAAGGACGGCACCGTGCTCGCCCAGGCCGACATAGACATTTATCGTTTCCAGAACCCGGCCGGGCTCATCGCCACCGGGCGGAACTTCTATCGCGAAAGTGAAGCCTCGGGCACGGCTGTGGCCGGGACCCCGGGCGACGAGAACTTCGGGACCATCGCCCAGGGCTTTTTGGAAGGGTCCAACGTGGAGATGGTGGACGAGATGGTCGGCCTGATCGTGGGCCAGCGCGCCTTTGAGATCAACTCCAAGGCCATTACCACCTCTGACGGCATGTTGCAGACGGCCATCAACATCAAGCGATAGCGGCTGATCGGGGAGATCGCGCCGCAAGGCAGGTTCGTATTTATGTGGAAGAAGCGGAGTCGTCGCGCCAGGGGCGTTCGGTACGTTCTGGCGGCGTGCCTGGCCGCCGTGCTGTTGGCCGGGTCCGTTCCGGCCGGAGCGGCCGGAGGCAACCGATGGAAGGGGCTGGTCAGAAGCGTGGCCTGCGTCAAGGGGCCCGATGTCCTTTTGGGCGAGATCGCGGACCCGGTGGACGCTGTGGCGCAACGCCAGTGGCCGACCCTGTCGACCGTCAAACTCTGGAAAGCCTCGGACCGGCTTGGCCACGTGGTCACTGTGCCCAGGGACAAGCTCAGGCGGATTCTTGAATATTACATGGGCGAAGAAGCGGGCAACCTGGCGCTGCCGAGCCAATTGACCGTGCAGACCGGCGGCCGAGTGGTGGATTCCTCGGAATTGACGTCTCGGATCGTCGCCTTTTTGACGCCCAAGGCCAAGGGGCTGGGCGGCGACGTGAAGCTCAACAATCTTCAGATGCCGGACCATATCTTTTTCCCCAATGATTACGACCGTCTGGTTGTCGACATGAAGGGCGATTTCAAGCCCGGCCGAAATGACATCATGCTGTGTGGCGTGACGCCGGACGGCAAGGTGATTTCCCGTCGGTCGGCCGTGGTGTTCGCCGATGTGTGGAAGGCCGTTCCCGTTGCCGCGCGGCCCATGAACCGGAACGAGCGGGTGACCGCCAACAAGGTTTCCTTCCGCCGCATGAACCTGGCCTACAACCGCGACGTCTGGGACGGCACCGGCGGACCCTGGCGCATGACCCGGACCCTCGGGCGCGGGCAGGTGTTCACCCAGTCTCACCTGGAGCCGGTCCCGCTCGTGGAGCGGGGCGAGATGGTCAACCTGGTTTTCAACGGCCGGGGCATTCGTTTGTCCATCAAGGCCGAGGCCATGGGCGAGGCGGGCGCGGGCCAGCAGGTGGAGGTCCGCAACACCCAAAGCAACAAAATCGTTTTGGCAACGGTGGTCGACAGTGAAACCGTGGTCGTCAGATAGACAAGGAGCAACGTCATGAGACGCTATTTCATTATGATAATGGCCTCCATCCTGCTGGCTGCGGGCTGCGCGCCAAAATATCAGGACGAGCCCATGCCCGTGCTCACGCCGCCTGCCTACGAGGAGCAGAATCCGGCCTCCAACCCGGGTTCCCTGTACGACTCCAACAGGTCGGAGTTCCTGTACGACGACAACCGCGCCAGCCGGGTGGGCGACATCGTTCTGGTCCGCGTGGAGGAATCCGCCTCCACCAAGATCAAGTCCGAGACCTCGGCGGACAAGTCCAACGACATCAATACGTCCGTCACGGCCATGCCCTCCACGGGCCTGATCGGGGCCATCCCCCTTGCCGATACCCTGGGAGCCAAGGCGGGCATCGGCATCAAGGCCAACCAATCCTCCGAGTTCGAGGGTAACGGCGAGACCAAGCAGGAATCCGAGTTTGAAGCCACGGTGGCCACCCGCATTGTGCGCAGGCTGCCGGGAAACATCCTCCAGGTGGAAGGCGCGCGCCGGATTCGGGTCAACAACGAGACCCAGTTTCTGGTGGTTCGCGGGCTGATCCGCCAGCGCGACATTTCTTCGAGCAACTCGGTCCCGTCGACCAGTCTGGCCGAGGCGCAGATAGAAATCTACGGACAGGGCGTGCTGGCCGACAAGCAGCGTCCCGGCTGGCTGTCGCGCATTCTTGACAACATTTATCCCTTCTAGCCGCGAGGCTGGATAACGCATTGAAGAGGTTTGAGGAGTGAACGTCATGACCCTGAATGAACGCACCAACCCCGTAGACTCCGGCGAAGCGGCCAGGACATTGGTTCTGGCGGCTTTGTTCGTCCTGCTCGTCCTGTACCTGGCGGCCGTGCTCGCTCCGGTCGAGGCCCGGGCGGCTCGGCTCAAGGACATCGCCTCCTTCAGCGGGGTGCGGACCAACGAGTTGGTGGGCTACGGCCTGGTGGTCGGCCTCGCCGGGACCGGCGATGGCACCTCCAGCACGTTCACCATGCGATCCATGTCCAACATGCTGGAAAAAATGGGTGTGGAGACCGATCCCGACGACCTCAAGCCCAAGAACGTGGCCGCTGTAATGGTCACGGCCAAGATGCCCGTTTCGGCAAAGCCCGGTTCGCATCTCGACATCACCGTCTCCTCCCTCGGCGACGCCAAGTCCTTGCTCGGCGGGGTCCTGCTGGTCACGCCCCTCAAGGGTCTGGACGGGCGGGTTTACGCCGTCGGCCAGGGCTCCCTGACCATCGGCGGCTTCACCGTGGGCGGCGAGGCGGCGGACGCCCAGAAGAACATCCCCACCGTGGGCCGCATTCCCAACGGGGCGGTAGTGGAGCGCGGCGTGCCGTTTCAGTTCAACAACCAGGACCACATGACCGTGAACCTGGACGTGCGTGATTTCGGGACCACCATGCAGGTGGTCAACAAGATCAACGCCAGCATGGGCGGTCAGTTCGCCCGGGCCAAGGATATTTCGACCATCGACCTGGAACTGCCTGACCGGTTCCGGGGCAACATGGTTCCGCTCATGGCCTCTCTGGAGAATCTGGATATTTCGCCCGACGGCAAGGCCAAGGTCGTGGTGGACGAGAAGACCGGCACCGTGGTCCTGGGCCAGGATGTGCGCCTGAGCCGCGTGGCCGTCGCCCACGGCAATCTCCAGATCGTGGTTTCCGAGACCGAGCAGGTCAGCCAGCCCGGTCCGTTCTCCGACGGCCAGACCGTGGTTACCCCAGAGACCGATATTCAGATTCAGGAGCAGAACAATCAGCTCATGCTCATGGAGGGCGCGACCCTTCAGGAGTTGGTGGACGGTCTGAATTCCATCGGGGCCACTCCGCGCGACCTCATTTCCATTATCCGCACCCTCAAGGCGGCAGGCTCCCTACATGCCGAAGTGGAGGTAATCTAGCATGATCGACAGCACCATGGACCCCAGGCTGGCCGCGAGCGTGGCCGACACCAAGGACTTGGACCGTTTCAAGTCCGAAATGCAGGGGCTGCGGAAGAATCTGTCCGGGGGAGATCCGGACAAGATGGCCAAGCTGAAGAAGGCCTGCCAGAATTTCGAAGCTGTTTTCATCGGCAAGCTCTGGGAGCAGATGAAGCAGTCCGTGCCCAAGGAGGGATACCTGCACTCCAAGCAGGAGGATTCCTACATGTCCATGTTCAACCGGGACTTCTCGGAGAAGATGGCCGAGGCGGGCGGCATCGGGCTGGCGGACATGATCTTCGATCAGCTCAGCCGCAAGCTTAAGGAGGCCAGCCACGACACCCTGTCCGGCGGGGTGGATATCGCGCCGGTCAAGGCCGAGCCCATTCCCCTGAACCGGGACGCGAAGGCCATCGCCTTGAATCGTCCCACGGGTATGACCCTTGAGGACTGGGGCGGCAGCGCTGTGATCGAGAACTCCAAGGGGACGGTCTTGGACGCCGCCGTGGAAAAGACGGAGGAGTCCGCTCCCGCCGGGCGGGTTCTGAGCGACGTGGAGGTCAAGGCCCGTTTGGAGGAGTTGGCCCGCAGACTTGAGGCCCGGCGCACTGGCGCAGACGTTGCGGGAGCAACGGTCGGCGCACGACGGAGCGGCTATGGGACGGAAGCCGCCGACAACGACGCCGCGATTGGCCGGAAACTTGCAGAAATAGGATGAAAACCCGGGAGCCATAGCTAGGGTTGGATTAAGTTTTGTTTAGAAAATACAGAATATTAAGAGTGACGAGGTAGCAGGATGATCCGTCTGATAGAGGAAAATTTGGTCCGGCAGAACAAGGCCATGCTGCTCATGCTTCTCCTGTTGGAGGAAGAATTTTCCCGCCTCACCCAGCTCAAGCCCCAGTCCGTCTCCCAGGTGGAGTTGTCCATCCAGGAACTCATGCGTCAGATCGTGGCCGAACGCAGTTCTCTCCGCCGTATGGTCATCGCGGTCGAGCCGTCGGCCAAGCGTGTCAGGGATCTTTTCCCCGGCCTGGATCGCGAGAAGGGCGATTCCCTCCGCGAGCTGCTGGCCCGTCTCGACGCGGCCGAGCAGAAGTGCGGCGTGCAGGCGGCCAAGAACCAGCAGATGGCCATGGCCCTGTTCGACCAGAGCAAGGGGCTGCTCAACTTCATGCATAACCAGATCAAGCCCAAGTCCACCACGGCATACGGCCGGTCCGGCCGGTTCGCCAAGGGCATCAATGACGCGCGCCTGTTGAGCGGGAGGCTGTAATGTCCTTCGGCGCCAACTCCATCCTCGATATGGGCCGGTGGGCCCTGTTCGCCTCGCAGGTGCAACTGCAGGTTACGGGCGAGAACATCTCCAACGTGAATACCGAGGGGTATTCCCGCCGTTCGGTGCTCCTGCGCGAAGGCAACTACATCGACTATTCCCCGGGCCAGCTCGGTACCGGCGTTGTAGCCCAGGAGGTGGTCAGGCATTTCGATGAGATGGTCGAGTCCATGTACCTGGAGCAGTCTTCCCTGACCAGCATGTGGGGCAACCTCTGGGAACAACTCAAGGGCGTGGAGAACCTGCTCAACGAGTCGAGCGGCACCGGGGTGAGCGACGCCCTGTCCCAATATTTCAATTCGTGGAACGAAGTGGCCCAGCGGCCGGACAACTACGGCGCGCGCCAGACCGTGGTTAATGACGCGGCCACCCTCATCACCACGCTCAAGTCTGTGGATACCAATCTCTCCCTCATGCAGGAGCGGATCAACAGCGAGGTGGCGTCGCAGGTGAACGAAGCCAACTCCCTGATGAACGACATCGCCGACCTGAACCAGCAAATCCAGGTCCATAACATCGAAGGCCAGAACAACGCCAACGCACTGTTCGACGAGCGGGCGCGCAAGGTCCGCGCCCTGGCCGAACTCGTGGACATCAAGACCATCGACAACGGCGGCGGCAATTACACCGTTCTTACCGGGTCCGGACAGACTCTGGTGGACGGGGAGAGCGCCTTTTCCCTGGAGTTCCGGGCTCCGGCCAAGACCGAGGACCTGCGGCCCGATTCCGGGTTCGAGGGCAACGTGTATTTCGACGGCAACGACGACTACGAATATACCATCGAGTTCGTTTCCTCTAATGCGGGCGATCCGGTGGGGCAGGTCGGGTCCGGCGCCAACGCGGCTCAGTTCCGCGTTTCTCTTGACGGCGGCGTGACATGGCTTAAGGACGAGGCGGGCGATGTACGGTATTTCAGCGCCCGCGAGTACGACGACCGCGTCAATGTCGAGGGCCTTCAAATATGGTTCGGCTCCACGGACGACGCCCAGGGATCGCCCTCCGGCTCCTTTGTGGACGGCGACCGATTCGTCATCAGCCCGCATCAGGGGCTCTATTGGGTGCAGAACACCTCCCATGCCGAGGAGATAACCCCGCAGCTTCATTTCAACGGCGAGTCGAACACCCAGCGGCTCACGGGCGGCAGCATCGCCGCGCTCCTGTCTTTCCGGGACAACTACGTGGGCAAGTATCGGTCCAAGCTCGACGAGCTGTCGGAATCCGTCATATGGGAGACCAACCGCAGGCATAGCCAGGGCGCGGGATTGCAGGCGTTCACCTCGGTCGACGGCACCTATCAGGTGGATTACGTGGACAAGGCCCTTGCCAGCGATTCCACCGGACTGGCCTTTGGCGACCGGCTCCAGGCGGGCAGCTCGTTCATGCATGTCTACAACGAGTCCACAGGCTTGCAGGTTTCGACGGCAGCCCTGGATTTCGACGGCAGCGGGGCGACCTTTGACCCGGCCGTGCATACCCTGGAGGACGTTCGCGACGCTTTTAACCGAACCTATGCGGGAACCATCAACGCGACCATCGTCAACAACAAGCTCCAGCTAGAGGCCGAGGACGGCTACACCTTCGCCTTTGGCACCGATTCGGCCGGGCTGTACGCGGCGTTGGGGCTGAATACCTTTTTCAAGGGAGACGACGCCAGCTCCATGGCCGTCAACGAGAAGATTTCCGGGGACCTTGATTTCCTGGCCACGGGGCACGTGAACGGCGCGGGCGAGATGAATCCCGGCGACAACACCACCGCGTTGGCCATGTATGGATTGCGCGAGGTCAATGTGACCATGTCCACGGCCATGGAGGGGACCACGTCGCAGACCATCCTCGACTATTACAACGGCATCGTGGGCAACGTGGGCACGGACACCAACCGCGCCCAGTTCAACCAGAATTTTTATCAGGCTTTGGCCAATGACCTGGATGAGCGGCAGCAGCAGATTTCAGGCGTCAACCTGGATGAGGAGATGAGCGATCTCATCAAGTACCAGGCGTCCTACACGGCGGCGGCCAAGCTCATCACCACGGCGGACGAAATGCTTCAAACCATCCTGTCGCTCAAACCGTAGGCGGGGGAAAGGCCATGCGCGTAACACAACAGATGCTCTTCAACAGGTACGTGTACAACCTGAACTCGTCCCTGACCTCGCTTGTGGACCTCAACGTCAAGGCTCAGACGCAGAAGGCCATCAACAAGCCGAGCGACGATCCCACCGGCATGACCCGCATTCTGGATCATCGCGACACCTTGCGTTCGCTGGACCAGTATTCGGAGAACATCTCCACGGCCAAGGGGTGGCTGGGCAGCGCGGACGAGGCGCTCATGCAGGTCTCGACCATCCTGACCCGGGCCAAGGAACTGGCCACCCAGGCGGCCACCGGCACAGTGGACGACAACAACCGTGAGCAGATCAGCTACGAGATGCGTTCCCTGTTCGAGCAGTTGGTCGGCCTGGCCAACTCCGACTTCGAGGGCAATTCCATTTTCGGCGGGCACAAGACGGACAGCCCCGCCTTCAAGCAGATCATGTGGCTGACCACCAACGACGACGACTTCGGCCGCAACGCGGAGTTCACGGTCAACGGCTCATCGAACACCACGGTTCTGGTGCAGTATTTCGATACCTCCGGAGCCACGCCCGTGGGCGGCGACATGAATCTTTCCGATCCCAATCTGGGCGTGCGCTACTCCACGGACGGCGGCCGCACCTGGCTGAATGGCTCCATGGCCTTCAATAGTGGCGAGGGAACGCTGAATTTGCCGGAGAGCGGCACCAGCGTGACGTTTCACGGGGACGCCACCGTCAAGGTCAACGATCCGGATGATGAATCCGTGTCGGACGGCACCTGGATGTGGATTCGGCCTTCGGCGCAATACATCGGCGACGACGAGGACGCACCGCCCCAGGTGGATGCCCTCGGGCCGGGAGTGGGTCTGATCGAGGCCGAGGCGTCAGGCTCTTTCCTGGATGCCAATGTGACCATCCGCATCGACAACCAGTCGGACGTGGCCATGAACGAGGACATCCAATATTCGTACAGCCTGGACGGCGGTATAAACTGGGTGACCGGCAACGTGGCCCAGGCCGATTCCTCGGCAAGCGAAACCGTGCTCAGCGTGGCCAACGGCGGCATCCTGACGTTGACCTCCAATGGCTCAAACATCTTGCAGCCGGGCCAACAGTTCATCATTCGTCCGCGCACGGCCGCGATCAATCTGGACGTCTCGTCGAGCGAGCAGGTCCAGGTCAACAACGTGGGCAAGGATATTTTCGGGGGCATTTACATGGACCCGGACGCCGTGCTCGCGTCCAACGGCTCCATCCTCACTCTGGGCACCCTGAACGCCGACCGCGTGTTCCATGACGGCGGCGCGAACATGGCCCTGACCATCCAAGGCGACGACGAGTATTCCAAGAACCTGTTCGAGGTCATGGGCAATCTCGTCGCTTTCACCGAGACCAACAACCAGACCGGCGTGCAGCAGTCCCTGGCCAACCTTGTGGAGGCTCAGGAGCATATCATGAACGCCGTGGCCGAGGTGGGAGGGCGGGAAAACCGTCTGTCCATCAGTTCGACCATTGTGGACGGCCTCAAGCTCAACGAACAGACGCTTCTCAGCTCCATTGAGGACGCGGATGTGACCGAATTGATGACCGACCTGGCCCAGCAGAAGCTCGTCTACGAGGCCGTGCTTCGCTCCACCTCGATGATCATGCAGCTTAATCTTTCTAAATTTATATAATTAATGGAGTGGTCCTCTTTACTTGTGGATGGACCTCATGTAGTCGGCAAGACGTACTCCGTGAAAGTCGGACAAGCCGAAGGAAACACTTGGTAACGACATGTTGATTCTTACCCGGAGACCGGGAGAAAGCCTCTATCTGGGCGACAATATCAAGCTGAAGATCCTGAGCGTTCAGGGCAAGCAGATAAAGATCGGCCTGGACGTGCCCGAAGATATGACCGTCTATCGGGAGGAGGTCTATTTGAAGATCAAGGAACAGAACCGGCAGGCACTGGAAATCAACCAGCAGGACCTGCTCGCGGCGGCGGCGCTATGGCAAAAGAAAGAACGCAAAAAATAATGACCCGGCTGGGCGAGCGGGTGATAAGCTCCGACTCGATCCTTTACTTTCCCCGCGGGCTGGTGGGACTTGAGGACAAGCGCGAGTTCACGCTGCTTCCCGTGAGGGAAGGGGATTCGCCGTTTTTGCTGTTGCAGTGCATCACCGACTCAGGCCTCGGCCTGCTGGTGGCCGACCCCTACAGCTTTCTCGACGATTATGATGTGAAGATTGAAAACCCGGAACGCAAGACCTTGAAGGTGGAGAATATCCGCCAACTGGCCATCCTGGTGACGGTGACCATTCCGCAAGACAAGCCGGAAGACACCACCCTCAATCTCCAAGGGCCGATTGTCATCAACACGGAGACGAGGATAGGTCTTCAGATTCCTCAGACGGAAGCGGGCTATCCCACGCACTTCCGGCCGATCGGGTCCTGATACCCTCTGTTGCTAAACCAGAAGATCGAGGTCGTCGCGAATGAGATTCGCGGCGGCCTTTTTCAGGTCGGGCATATAAGTCCCGTCCTGGACCTGGCGCTTGAGCTGGTCCACCTTTTCACGGCGGACATCCGGCGCCTCCTTCGCGGTCTGCAAAGCGGCGCCCCGCAGCCGGGCCTCCGAAGAGAGAACCACGCGGTCGGCGGCTTCTCCGGACGTCTTCACGCTTTCCCGGGCGTTGCGGACTTCCTTGGCCTCCGGCCGGTCGATCTTCTTGTTTGCGTAAGGGTTCTGATCCCCTACAATATTACGAATAACCATGTTGTACCTCCCGTGGGGACGGGACTATCAAAGCATGGTGCCATCCACCTTTGACAATGCTATTTCCCACAGCCTTCGCAAAACCCTGCTCCTTTCGGAGCCGTCGATTTCCCTCGGACCCTGGGGCGTCTCCCCGATTATCTGAACATCGCCTCCGTCGAGGGGGTACTCGAAGACGTACCGGCAGCCGAATTCGTTTTCAAGCTGTTCCAGAACGGCCCGGACCACCGGGGAACGATCGGAGTTGACGATCAGGTTTTCAATGATCTCATGGGCGATGCGCTGTACCAGCTCCCGGCGCTTGGCCTGCCTGGCGACATCGTCCTGGGGCTCCACACCCCCCATCGCCTGCCTGAAGCGCGCAAGGCGCTTGGCGTTCGTGAGCTGCTTTCCGTAGGTGCGCAGCATATTTCGAACATTGGCAGACGATGTATTCACGGTATTTTCCCTCTCTGAATGATACGATCGTCTCCGTGAAAAAAAACTTTAGGGGTAAAAGGGAAAAAAATCCAGGCAAGCCGGTCGGCGGGGGGAGGAAAAGGTTGGGTTCAAATGGAAAAAGGTTGAATGTTTTTCCAAATTTAACTAAAAAATATTCACCATGAACCGTGCCATAGAAAAAATGCTCATAGTGACCAAGCCGGGCGACGCCGCAGCCGAAGCGGTGCGCGCCGCCATGACCGGATTTCTCGCCGAAAGGGGGGTGGCGTTCGAGACCTGTGAGCACAGCCCCGACTCGTGCGGCGACGAAACGGATGTGGCCGGGCCCTTCGACCTGGCTGTGATCCTGGGGGGCGACGGCACTTTCATTGGCGCTGCACGCAGGCTCTTGCGCCTCAATGCTCCGCTTATGGGTGTGAACCTCGGACGGGTGGGTTTTCTCACTCAACTCGAACGCGACCATTGGCGCCCCTGGCTGACGCGGGTGTTGGACGAGGGATTCAAGGCCGCGCCGCGACTGGTCCTTGACTACACGGTGTCGCGCGGCGGCGAAATCGTCCGCTCCGGGCTGGCTGTCAATGATCTGGTCATCAGCCGGGGAGAGCTTGCCCGGCTCATTCGCCTTGCCGTGGCCTATGACGGCATCGACATTTCCTCTCTGCGTGCGGACGGGCTCATCGTGTCCACGCCCGCCGGTTCCTCGGCATACGGCGCGTCGGCCGGCGGTCCTCTGGTCCATGCCGGATTGTCGGCTTTCTGCCTGACCCCCGTCTGTCCCTTCCTGAATAGTTTCAAGCCCATGGTTTTTCCGGCGGAGGGCGCGATTTCCGTACGGGTGGAGGACCAGGTGGGCGAGGTCAGCCTGACCGAGGACGGCCAGTCCGTGGTCAGGCTTGGCCCGGGCGACGTGGTGACGGTGAAAAAGTCCGCCGTCGATCTCCTGGTGGTTGACCTGGGCCCGGGCGCGTATTTCGAGAAACTGAAGAAACACGGTTTCCTGACCGAGAGGTGAACATGGGTTTGGCCAAGAAGTACGATTCGGTTCTGGACGTCAAGTATGGGCAGGACCCCGCACTGGACGCGCTACTGCTCCATTTCATGTCGGAAAACCATCTGGAATACACCATCGACCCGCTCAAGAACGCGTCGAGCGAGCAGCTTCGCTTCATGATCGCCCTGAAGGAGGGCGAATTCTACGCCCCGTGTTCGGATTGGATGTTCTTCATGCTCCTGAATCAACGGCTGCCCGAACGGTTGTTGCAGAAGTACATCGAACAGTGGAAGCGGTTCATTCATCTTTCCCGGGACTTTTGCACGGACAGGGAGCTGGCCAGCCGGTTCATTCAGCTCGCCAGACACAAGTTCCGCATGGTTTTGGCCTCCCCCATCCTCATGCCCTCGCGGCTAATGAAATGGTTCATCACCATTTTCATGACACAGTCCGGCATCGACGATCCCTACCTGCATATCCGCAGGGGATTGAACCGACGGGCCGCCGAGATGGTCGGGAGCAGCGAATTCGATGAAATGGTCCACGCCAGCCCGGCGGAGGCCGATCTGAAGGGCAGGATCGACGATATCCGCTTCCTGCTCGACAGGTTGGAGATCGAGCGGCTCATGCGTATCGCCACCTTCACTGACCACTGGAACCCGGAGATGTTCTCGCTGGACGGGCTGCGCGCTTCGGGGCTGGCCGAGGAAGTGCGCGAGGGGTCCGATCTCCTCAATCCCATGTTCGAGTATCTGGGCCGCGACGGGGAGCAGCGGCACCGTATCCTTTATCTGCCCAACAGGGCGGGCGGCATCCTGTTCGACCTCAAGGTGGTCAAGGCGCTTCTCCGGCTGGGCCACCGCGTGGTCCTGGCCCTGAAGGAAGGGTTCTATTTCGACTATCCCACTTTCTGGGACCGCGACACGGACCTGGAACTGGCCAAGGCCTTCGAGGGAGCGCACTTCGTCAGCGAGGACAAGCTGTCCAAGAACGAGCTGTTGGGCATCATGGCCCGTCATCCCTTCATCGTTATATCGGACGGCACACGCGAGAAGTTCAACCCCTATCGGATGTCCGTGACCTTCGCCCGAGCCTGGAAGGAATGCGACTTCGTCTTAGCCAAGGGCGAGGACCTGTACGACCGGCTGATTCTCAACTCTCACGAGTTCACCCGCGACATCATTAATTTCTTCAGGGACGAGGAGGGCGTTTTCCGCGTTCACTTCCGGGCCAAGCCCGACCGGGTGCGAACCTTTTCGGAGCAGTATATCCTGCGCAAGGCCGAGGAGATCATCCTTGAGATGCGCCGGGCCAGGGCGCAGGGCAAGACGGTCATGTTCTACTCCGGAATCATCGGCTCGGTGCCGGGGCAGACCCAGGCGGCCATCGAGGTCATCACCACCTACGTCAACCATCTGCGCAACCAGCTCGACGACGCGTACATCATCAATCCCGGCGAGCACTTCGAGGAGGGCATGGACGCCGACGACCTGATGTTCATGTGGGAGAAGGTTCAGCGTAGCGGGTACATCAATGTCTGGCGTTTCCAGACGTATTTCGATATTGAAAAGAGCTTCGAGCTGATGGGCCGCAAGGTGCCTCCCGTCTGGACAGGGAAGGACTCCACGTACTCCACGGGCTGCACCAAGGAGATGCATATAGCCCTGGACGTGCAGAGGTCTCATCCCGAGTTGCAGATAATCGGCCCGAACCCCGAGAAGTTTTTCCGGCGGAGGGAGTACGGGGTGGGCAAGTTCTGTGACGTGGCCATCGACTCGTGCGGATAGGAACGCGAAACGGCCCGGAGCCTCATGCTGCATTTTTTTACCGATACACGTAAGCCCCTGTGGAAGGCGGCGCGTCTTCTGCTGGCCGTGGCCTGTCTGGCCGCGCTTCTGTCCTGCGTGCGGTCCGGTCCGATCTTCGGCCACCGCCCGGATGTTTCCTCTGTTGATGGGAAGGCCGAGGCCCTCGAGCCCGCAGAGGCGGCGGGCGATGCCGGGGCAGGGGACGAAGCCTGCGCCGAAGCTTTCGATCCAGCGGAGACGCCCGGTTTGACCCGTTCGCGGTCGGTCGGTCGGTTGAGCCTGCGCCCCGTGCGCGAACCTTTGGCCATTCCGGCCTGCGACATGTTTTTCCCGCTGTCCAACGTGGAAGGCGCGCAGAACATGGCCCGTTTGGACATTCGCAGTCAGGGGCTGGATTCGTGGAGGGCGCTTGAGGACCCGGTTCAGCGCAGTCTCGAATATGCCCTGAACATGCCTGCGGACGAGCCCGCCCTGGCGCGGCCTGGTATGTCTCTTACCTGGGGACAGGTGGTGCGGTCGTTGGAGGAATTTCTCGATCTGCTCCCGCTCCTGGACGCCGATCCCGACCTGTTGGCCGAGCGGTTCGTCTGGTATGGTATGCGTCAGAAGCCGCTCATGACCGGCTATTACACCCCGGAGATCGAGGCCAGCCTCACCCGGCGGCCGGGTTACGAGTTCCCCATCTACGGAGTGCCCGAAGATCTGCGTTATGGCCCGGTGCGCGGGCGCAGCCAGTTCTACCGGGTGGAGAGAGGACGTGTCCTGCCCTATTACCGGCGGGGCGATATGGATGTGCGCAAGGTCCTGGCCGGACGCGGGTTGGAGATAGCCTGGGCCAAGGACCCCGTGGACGTTTTCTACATGCAGGTGGAGGGGTGCGGACGGCTCCGGCTCCCCGACGGGACCACCCGCAACGTGCTTTACGGGGCCAAGAACGGCCACGGCTTCCGAAGTCTGGGCCGCATCCTCCACGCGCGCGGGCTTTTGCCCAACGGGCGGTTGGCCAAGGAGGACGTGCAAAAATATTTCGCCAAGCATCCCGAACGGATGTTTGAGCTGATGGCCGAGAACAGGAGCTACGTTTTCTTCCGTCTGGAAGACTCGCCGCCCGAAGGAACCATTGGAAAGCCGTTGACGCCGATGGTTTCACTGGCTACAGACCGAAAGCTCCTGCCGCTCGGCAGCCTGCTGGCCTTCGAGGCCGAAATCCCCGAGGCGCGGGACGGCCGTCCCGCGGGCAAGCGCAAGGTCGCGGGCATTGGATTGGCCCAGGATACCGGCACGGCCATCCGGGGCTCCCGCGTGGACTACTACATAGGCGAGGGCAACGCGGTGGCGCCCATCGCCAGCAATATCAAGACCGAGGCCACCGTTTACCTTCTCATAAGCAAAGAAGCACTTATCAATGGCTGACATTACACACGATTCCATCAAGACTACCCTTCGGGACGCCGTGGCACACCAGATTCGGTCCGTCATGGACTGGCATTACGGCGAGCCCGTGTACGAAGGCGATCCCGCCGATGATTTGAGCGGCCTCCAGGGCCTGCGCGAGCTGGTGGCCCGCCAGCACTGGTGCAATTTTCAACTCTGGCACGTCGAGGACCGCGCCCGCCGCAAGGATGTGGACGCCCACGTCATTGCGGACTGCAAGTACGCCATCGACAAGCTGAACCAGAAGCGCAACGATCTCATTGAGCGTGTGGACGGGTGTCTCGTCTCCATGATCGGGCCGCTGTTGCCCGAGGACGCGCCCGAGCGCTACAACACCGAGACCGTCGGCGCGGCTTTGGACAGGCTGTCCATCCAGTCGCTCAAAATATATCATATGAAAGAGCAGTGTTCGCGCAAGGACGTGGATGCCGAGCACATCCGCCAGTGCGACAGCAAGGTGGGCGTGTTGAAACGCCAGCACGCCGATCTGGAGCGGGCTGTCCTTGAGCTGATCGACGAGTATTTCGCCGGGACCAAGAAACCCAAGGTCTATTTCCAGTTCAAGATGTACAACGACCCGAAGCTGAACCCGGAACTTTACGGAAACAAGAAATAGGGGAGCCCCATGTCCCGGTACGAAACCGTCATCGGCCTGGAAGTCCATGCCCAGTTGAAAACCAAGAGCAAGATTTTCTGCTCTTGTTCCACCACATTCGGAAATGACCCCAACGAAAACGTCTGCGCGGTTTGTTCCGGTATGCCCGGCGTGTTGCCTGTGCTCAACGAGAAGGTCGTCGAGTACGCCGTCAAGGCCGGATTGGCCACCAATTGCGAGATCAATCTCAAGTCCGTGTTCGCGCGTAAGAACTACTTCTATCCCGATCTGCCCAAGGGATACCAGATTTCCCAGTTCGAGCTGCCCATCTGCGAGCACGGTCATGTGGACATTGAGGTGGACGGCAAGAAGAAGCGCGTGGGCCTGACCCGTATCCACATGGAAGAGGACGCGGGCAAGAACATTCACTCCGCCGCCGACAACGCCAGCTTCGTCGACCTCAACCGGACCGGCGTGCCGCTCATCGAAATAGTTTCCGAGCCGGATATGCGCTCGGCCGAGGAGGCTGTGGCCTACCTCAAGGAATTGCGTTCCGTGCTTCTCTACCTCGGTATCTGCGACGGCAACATGGAGGAGGGCAGCTTCCGCTGCGACGCCAACGTTTCCATCCGGCCCTTCGGCCAGGAGGAGTTCGGCACGCGCGCGGAACTGAAGAACCTCAACTCCTTCAAGCACATCCAGAAGGCCATCGAGTACGAGGTGGAACGCCAGATCGATCTCGTCGAGGACGGCGAGGAAGTGGTCCAGGAAACCCGGCTGTACAACGTGGACAAGGGCACCACCCATTCCATGCGCGGCAAGGAAGAGGCCCACGACTATCGGTATTTCCCGGACCCGGACCTGGTTCCGCTGGTGCTGGATCAGGCGTGGATCGACACGTGGCGTTCGGAACTGCCCGAGCTGCCTTCCGCCAAGCGCGAGCGGTTCATGACTGAATATGATCTGGCTGATTACGATGCTGCCCTGGTCACCAACGACCTGGCCGTGGCCGACTATTTCGAGGCCGCGGTCAAAGCCTACTCCGGCGATGCCAAGAAGGTCACCAACTGGGTCGTGGGCGATCTGCTGCCGTTCTGTCATGAGAATTCGGTCGAGGCCTGCGAGGTGAAGCTCACCCCGGCAAAGCTGGTCGCGTTGCTCGGTCTCGTGGACGACGGGACCATCTCGGTCAAGATCGGCAAGGACATCTTCCGCGACTTGTGCGCGTCCGGCGACGATCCCGCCGAGTACGTCAAGGCCAAGGGGTTGGTTCAGGTGTCCGACACCTCCGAACTCGAAGCCATGGTGGACAAGGTCATCGCCGAACACCCGGATGAGGTGGCGGCCTACAAGGGCGGCAAGACCAAGCTCATGGGATTCTTCATGGGGCAGGTTATGCGGCTTTCCAAGGGCCAGGCCAACCCCGGCGTGGTGACCAAGCTGTTCGCCGAGAAACTCTCGTAGGAATGACTTTGGCGGCATAGGCGTATGCCGCCTGTTGTCGCCGGTGATCGGATCTTTCGGGACAGGCCAGGGCGTATACGGGCAAGAGAATACCCTTTGTCCTCACTGCGCCGCGATAAAATGTTATGACGGGATCCCGAGGGGGAAGCTTTCCAATAGTTTTCCCCCCGGCCGCCGGAGGCAATAAAAGTGACCGAACATATTCAGTATTCTCCAGAGAAAGATGCTCTGATCCTGCTTGACCAGCGGTATCTGCCCAACCGTGAGGACTGGTTCGAGTGCCGGACCACCGACGATATCTGCTACGCCCTTGTGGTCATGGTGGTGCGCGGCGCGCCCGCTATAGGCGTTACCGCAGCCTACGGCTGCTATCTTGCAGGACGCGAGGCGCAGGGCATGGACGGCGATTGGAAGGCGAACCTGTCGGCCAAGCTGGACCAGATTCACGACGCAAGGCCCACGGCGGTCAACCTCCGTTGGGCTGTGCGCGAGATGCGCCGCATCTGGGATGAGGCGGGCGACATTTCTCTTGAAGACCTGCTCGGCGTTTGGCTTGCCCGCGCCAAGGAGATTCACGCCGGCGACATCGAGATGTGCGAGCTGATCGGCAAGTTCGGCGGCGAGCTCATCGAAGACGGCGACACCGTCATGACCCACTGCAACGCCGGGGCCTTGGCCACGGCCGGGTACGGCACTGCGCTGGGCGTGATTCGGGGCGCCATCGACCAGGGTAAGAAGGTTTCGGTCATCGCCAATGAAACCAGGCCGTTCCTGCAGGGCGCGCGATTGACCGCGTATGAGCTGCACAAGGACGGCATCCCGGTGAAGGTGGCTTGCGACAACGCCTGCGCGCTCCTCATGAAGCGCGGGCTGGTGGACAAGGTCGTGGTCGGCGCGGACCGGATTACCGCCAACGGCGACGCAGTGAACAAGATCGGCACTTTCGGGGTAGCCATCATCGCTAAGAGGTTCAATATCCCGTTCTACGTCGCTGCACCCGTGTACACCATCGATATCGAGACCCCCACCGGCGACGACGTGCCCATCGAGGACCGCGATCCACGCGAGGTGACGCATATCGGCGACCACCGCATCCCGCCCGAGGGTGTCGAGGTCTATAATCTGGCCTTTGACCCCACGCCCAACGATCTGATAACGGGCATCGTCACCGAAAAGGGCGTGCTCTATCCGCCTTACGACGAGGCCATCAGGAAGCTGTTCGGGAAATAATTCCGTTTCGGGAAATATATTCCGGGAGCGGAGCCGCATCGCGGCTCCGCTCCTTTTATTTTGCGGGACCATTTTATTGTTCTGATTGACACTATTCCATTGGGGTATCTATATAAGGGGCTGCCAACCATACAGATTCAAGGACGGACTCCCCATGAAGATGAAAAGCGTGAACACTGCCATCGCTCTGTTGATCTCCTCCAGTATGGCCGTTGCGATTCTGGCCGCGGTGCTTTGGGTCAACCACGACACCCGGCAAACCGTTTTCAATGAAGGCAAGGAATCCATGGGCAACATGGTCGAGCAGACCATGGCCGCATTGGAAAACTACATCGCCCAAACCGACGAGATGGCCCATATGCTCGCTTCGCAGCAGGCCGTTGTCGACGCCCTGGCCGGCGGGGACGCCATGCCCGCTTCCCTGCTGTTCAAGGACCTATTGTCCTCTTCGGACAGCTACTGGGCCGCTTTCGCCTTTGACAAAAACGGACAGGTGGTCGCCGGGTACAACGCCAAGAAGCAAAATCTGGTCGGCGCGGACCGCAGTACCCGCGAGTATGCCAAGGTCGTTCTTTCGGGCAAGGCCGACCGCTATCTCTCCAACGACATTCTCGTCTCCAAGAGCGGCGACGGAATCATGATTTTCGCCGCGGCCAGTACGGTTCGCGACCGGGACGGCCGGATCGTGGGCGGGGTTGGCCTGTTCCCCAAGTGGGGCAACTTTACTTCCAAGTTTATCGACCCCTTCCGCGTGGCGGGCAGTGGGTATGCGTTCATCCTTGATTACAAGGGCAGGATCATCGCCCACGCGACGAACAAGGAACTGCATCTTCAGGATATTTCGGATCGGGATTTCGCGCGGATTGCGCTGAAGACCAAAAAAGGCGAGACGACCTATCTTTGGGAAGGCCAAAAAAAGTACATGGTCTTCGATACCCTTGATACGACCGGCTGGACCGTGGTCATGAGCGCCTACGAGGATGATCTGGCGGCAGCGGCGTTAAACCAGCGCAACAAGCTGGCCGTGGCCGGCGTGGCCTTGGGCGTGCTGCTGGTGGGCATGTTGGTCTTCGCCGTGCGCAGGATCATCATTTCCCCGGTTGAGAATATTCTCGACTTCGCGTCCAAGGTGGCCGGAGGCGATTTGCAGGTGCGTCTCGAAGGCCGGTACAAGTTCGAGTTCCGGTCCTTGGCGGAACAGATCGAAACCATGGTTCAGGAGTTGAAGGCCAAGCTGGGCTTCTCCGATGGCGTATTGGCGGGAATAGCCTTGCCGTGTGCCCTGGTTGGCTCGGATCATACCGTGCTCTGGGTCAATCGGCAGATGTGCGATTTGCTCAAGCGCAACGATCCGCCAGAGAGTTACGCGGGGGTGAAACCCGGCGCGTTCTTTTTCGGCGATTCCGATGTCACAACCCTGTCCGACCGGGCAGTGGAGCAGCAGAAACGGCTGGATGAGGAAATGGAGTACGAACGTGTCGACGGCATGACCCTCAACGTACAGATCACCTCCACGCCGTTCTATGATATGGACGGCCAATTGCTCGGATCGTTGACCATTTGGATTGATGTGACCGAGATCCGGGGGCAGCAGAAGGTCATCAAGACGCAGAATGAGCGCATCTCCGTGGCAGCCGGTCAGGCCCGGGAGATTTCCCTGTCCCTGTCCAGCGCGGCCGAAGAACTCTCCGCCCAGATGGAGGAGGGCAAGCGCGGGTCCGAGAATCAGCGTGCCAGGGCGGGCGAGACCGCTTCCGCCATGGAAGAGATGAACGCCTCGGTGCTTGATGTGGCCCGCAACGCGAGCCAGGCTGCGGAAGACGCGGATCAGGCCAAGACCGGCGCGCAGCACGGACAGGAGATGGTCGACCAGGTTATCGAGGCCGTGGGCGAGGTGCAGAAGAGGACCGAGGAACTCAGGCTCTCCATGGAGGGACTCGGCGCCGAGGCCGAGGATATCGGCAACGTGCTTGGCGTAATCACGGACATTGCGGACCAGACCAACCTTTTGGCGCTCAACGCGGCGATCGAGGCGGCCCGGGCCGGAGACGCCGGGCGCGGGTTTGCCGTGGTGGCCGACGAGGTCCGCAAGCTGGCCGAGAAGACCATGGCCGCCACCAGCGAGGTGGGCGAGGCCATTCACCGTATTCAGGACATGACCGGGCGCAACATCGGGGCCACCAAGCAGGCGGCCCAGGCCGTTGAACGCAGCACCGACCTGGCCCGCGAGTCGGGGAATGTGCTGCTTGAGATCGTCGGCCGCGTGGAGACCGCTTCGGACCAGGTGCGGATTATCGCCACGGCCGCCGAGGAGCAGTCCGCCACCAGCGACGAGATCAATCGGGCCACGGACGAGATCAACAACATCTCCATGGATACGTATCAGGTCATGCAGGAGGCCAACGAGGCCATCCAGGAAGTGGCCGCAATGGCCGTCCGGCTCAACACCGTTATTGAGGACATGGCTGCTTCGGATTAACCCTGCGGACCACAATGGACTCGACAATCGATTGAGGATAAGGTAACCCCGCGCTTCCCGCCCATGGGATGCGCGGGGTTTATATTTTATAGAGTCTTCAACCGTCCGGAGCAGAGCATGTTGCCGATCGTCGCCTTGGTGGGCCGCCCCAATGTGGGCAAATCCACCCTTTTCAACCGACTTCTCAGAAAGTCGAGATCCATCACCCACGATATGCCGGGGGTGACGCGCGACCGCATCTACGGTGAGTGCATCATGGGCGAGACCCGGTTCGACCTTATCGATACCGGCGGCATGGTCCTGGAATCCGAGGCCACGCCCGAGCTGTCCAAGGACTTTGAGGACGAGATTTTCGAGCAGGCCCGGGACGCCATTGACGAAGCCAACGCCATCGTTTTCGTCGTGGACGGCAAGGAGGGGCTGACCCCCCTGGATCAACAGGCTGCGGAATTCGTGCGCAGGTCCGGCAAGCCGGTGCTCATGTTGGTCAATAAGGTGGACGGCAGCGAATTCGAAGCCCACATGACCGCAGAGTTTCATTCCCTGGGCATAGATTTTCTGCCCGTGTCGGCGGCTCATGGCTACAATCTGTCCGAAGTGCGCAATCGAGTCCGTCGATTTGTTAAAAGCCTCGGTCTGCCTACGGATGTGGACGACGGCGTGGAGAAGGGCTTGCGCCTGACCATGCTCGGCCGCCCCAACGCGGGCAAATCCTCGCTGGTCAACGCCATCATCGGCAAGGACAGGCTTATCGTCTCCGATGTGGCCGGAACTACCCGTGACTCCATTGATGTAACCTTCGAGAAGCAGGGCAAGCGGTATACCTTTGTCGACACGGCTGGTGTGCGCAAGCGAGCCAACATCCAGGACCATCTGGAGAAGATCAGCGTCATTCGCGCGCTCAAGAATTCCAAGCGGTCCGACGTGACCATTCTGACGATCGACATCACGCTGGGCGTGGGGCGTCAGGACAAGCGGCTTATCGAGTTCCTGGCCAAGGAAAAGACCCCGTTTATCGTGGTGGTCAACAAGGCGGACCTTATTCCCCGCAGTGAGACCAGCCGCGCTCTGGAGGCGTTCCGGGAAGAGCTGCGCGTGATTCCGCATGTGCCCGTGGTCATGACCAGTGCCGTCAAGGGCGTGGGCATCGGCAAGCTCCTGCCCCTGGCCGAAACCTTGCGGCGGGAGTGCGAGATACGCGTCGGCACCGGCGAGCTTAATCGCATCATGCAGGCCGTGGTGGAGAAGCTCCAGCCTCCCGTGGTCAAACGCAAGCGGCCCAAGTTCTATTATGTCACCCAGGCGGACGAGGCCATTCCCACTTTCGTGTTCTTCTGCAACGATCACACCCTCGTCAAAACGTCCTACGTGCGCTACCTGGAGAACCAGTTCCGCAAGATGCTCGGCATCAAGTCCGCGCCCGTGAACATCGTTTTCCGCTCCAGCCACGACAAGAAGGAGTGGGAGAAGACCCGCGGCATCTCGGCCTTGGGCAAACGCGGCCCGGGCCGCGAACGCATCGGCGGAGCCAAGACCCGCAGACACGAGCTCAAGTACAAGGCGCTCAAGAGCAAACGCCGCCGCGATGAAAAAGAGGCCCGGGAAAAGGACGGAGCCGGGAAAAAAGGCAAATAGGGACTATCTTTATTGACAATCCCCGCAGGAAAAGGGTAGACGGACTTTCCTCAATGCGTACCGTGGGTTTGCGGGCGCATGAATATTGGAGAAGTGGCCGAGCTGGCTGAAGGCGCACGCCTGCTAAGCGTGTTATGGGCGTAAAACTCATACGAGGGTTCAAATCCCTCCTTCTCCGCCAGAAATCAAGGGGTTACAGTGAAAACTGTAACCCCTTTTTCTGTGTAACAAAGGGGCCAAAAACAAAAAGTGTGGGACAAAGTGTGAACATTTTTCCGGGAAACACATTTTGTAGGCCATAAAAAAGACCCCCGAAGGGGCCTGTTTGGAGCGGATCTGGTTGAGCCGTTATTTGACGACTTTGAGGTATTTCGGCTTCCGAGGTCCGTTTTTTGATATTTCCTCCAGCTTGTTGGCAACACCCTCGTCCACCCGCATCTTCTCCAGGTAGATCTTGGTTGTGGACGGCCGCTGATGATCAAGCATTTTGCCGATTCTTTCCTCGGGGACTTCGGCATTGTCGAGCATGTGTGACCCCCAATGCCGCAGGGCATGACCGGTCACGTGTTCGATTTCGATCTTGAGGCGCTTTTCAAGCCGCTTCTTGATGTTAGTGAACAGGTGCTTGATGAGCGATGCGTTGCGCTGATACCGGTTCCCGGACAGGGGGTTGACGAATACGAACGGGCTGTCGGTTTCCCGTTCCCGGAACCGGCGCTTGAGGATCTCGTATACCGTGTCGTTGAGGTGTATCCAGACCGTGGTTATTGTTCCGTCCCGCTTCCCATGTTTGAATCCGGCTTTTCGTTCCGTCAGCTTGACGTTCGTCCATTCCAGCGTCCTGATGCTCCTCCCGCGCTGGATCGTGTTGCACATGATCTCGATGTAGTCCGACTCGTCACCGGGACTGGCCTCGCCACGGTACAGCTGCACCGTTTCATACGTCGGCACGGGCCGGGAGTATTCTTCCACGGTGAACGGCTTGATGTCACGGGTCGGGTTGTCGATGTATTGCTTTGTCCGCCTGATCCCGTCCATCAGCCCCCTGGTGATGGCGTGGGTCCACACAGCACCGATCTCCCGGCAATGCCGGTTGCCGGTTTTGTTGGAACACCCCTCCTGCGCAGAGGCGTGATACATATAGCGCTCGATCAGCGGTGACGGGACATCATCAAGTTCCGCGTCGATGCCGTCAGGGTGGTGCTGTGCGAGAAATTCAAGGAATCGAGCATAGATTCCGACCTTCCCACCATACGTCCCTTTCCCCCACCTCGGCTTACCCCAGTCAAGGTAATCGTTTGATGCGCTTAAGAAGGTTATGCGGGTCGCCCTCTCCGCTTCCAGTGCTTCCAGCTCCCGCATCCGGAGGATTTCCGTCTCCTTCTCGTTCGCCCACTCCTTCGCTTCCCTTACGGTCGCAAACCCTTGCTTGCTTGCAAGTTTCGTTCGGCCTTCTCGGAGCCATGCGCGGTACACGATGCCCCGTTTCTTGGTCTTGACCCTTTCCGTGTCTAGCGTGAATCTCGCCATAGTTAACCCCGTTCCTCCCTATAAGATACGCTTCAACATCTTCCGGGCAGAACAACGCAGACCTCAGCGTCCTTCCGCTCGTCATGAACGTGTGCGGCCATGTCTGCCAGATATTACCCCGCCTGATCATGGCTTTGGTTACACCCTTCAAATGGTCCCTCAACAATGTGTCGACGTCAACGAGCACTCCCTGCAATCCCCCAATTTCGTCGTTAGTCAAACAGCCACGGGAAATCGTACCACGCCGATTCGGCAAATCAACAACTATTTCAACAAGTTGACGATTCCTTGTTTTTGCATTACGCATAAACGTATTGAAATAAGTGTATATTTTAAGATTGTGCAAAAAATTGCATCAAAAAAAAGTTTCGCGATGTGCAGATTTTGCACCGCATGGCGCAAAAAAAGTGGAAGCCGGCGGCCTGTTTCCAGGGATGTTCCGCGGCTTCCGGGAGGTGAGATGAGAATGGGTGGGGACATGGCCCCAAGGAATCCAATCCTCGCTCGTCGAAATATCCAGAGTCAAGTTTTCGCGGGAAAAAGATTTAAAAAGATGAAGGCCCCGAAAGGGACCTCCTGTTGCTGGTGAAATCAGATCTCGCCCCTGGCCCTGGCCATCTCATCGGCCTCGGCCTCTGCAAGGTCGAACATTGAATAATGGATTTCCCTGTTCAACGGGCCGCCTGATCCACGGTCTTCCCTGAGACGGGCGGAGACAGATACGTCGATCTCGTAGAGCAGGGCGGCGGTTTCAGCGTCGTCGTATTCTGTGGTGGTGTCGTCGAGGTAGTCGATCATGCCGTTGCCTCCAGTAGATTTGAAGGGGAGGACAGACGGGGGACGGGGACGGTGTAGGCTCCTCGGAACGTGCCGGCTGACTCAGTGGTGGCAGGGAGGTCAGACTCGTGGCAGACGCCGACGATTGTGGCGATGAAGTGTAGTGGTTCATACTTGATCTGACAGTCTGTCCCTTTTGACGGGCCGCAATTGTCAGATTAATTCAGCTTTGAAACGTATTCCGTCCAGAGCTGCTTTCCTTCGAGCATAGTTGCCATGGGCGTCCTCCCGCAACACATTTTCCCCTGATGCGATCGTGTTGTACTCGGCAATCCATGCGTCAAGATCAGCCTGTAAAGAATCCAATGAAGGATAGAGTTTGCGCCGGAAGGTCACACGGTAGAATTCGTCCAGAATAGTTTTGTGGAATCGTTCGCAGATGCCGTTGGTTTGCGGATGTCTGGCCTTCGTTTTAGTATGCTCGATGCCGCACACGCCGAGAAAAAGCTCGTAGTCGTGCTTCTCTACGTTGCCGCAGTATTCCGTCCCCCTATCCGTCAACATCCGCAGGATGCCCATGCCTTGCTCCTCAAAGAATGGCAGGACTTTGTCATTGAGCATGTCTGCGGCAGTGATCGGCGTCTTGGTCGTGTACAACTTGGCCGCTGCCCATTTTGAATACGTGTCGACGAAGGTTTGCTGGTAAATGCGGCCAACGCCTTTGATCGTGCCGACGTAGAACGTATCTTGGCTCCCAAGATATCCTGGATGTGCTGTCTCGATCTCGCCGTGAGCAAGATCGTCGTCGTTCTTTTTTTCAAGCGCCTGCACCTGGGCTTCAGTCAGAATCATTCCCGATTCTGCGGAGAGCTTTTCCAATGCTCGCAAACGCAGCTTGAAGTTGTGCAACTCGTGTCGAAGCCAGATCGACCGCACGCCGGAAGGCGAGACAAACGTCCCGAGCTTGCGGAGTTCATTGCTGGCTCTGGTTTGTCCGTAGGCGGGAAAGTCGGTGGCATATGCAACTACAGCATCTTCGATGGCCGAATCGACCCTGTTCTTCAGATTCGGCTTGCGCCGATTCTTGTCGAGCAAGGCCTCAACTCCGCCATCCTCCTTGGCTGCCTGGTATCGGTAAAAGGTGTCTCGGGAAAAACCCATAAGCTTACAAGCCTTCGAGACATTACCAAGTTCTTCCGCCAGATTGAGCAGGCCGACCTTGTGTTTTATGACGTTGTGATTGAAATTGGACATGAGGTTCTCCTTTGAGCACAGGGCTCAGTTTGATGGTCTTCAACATTTCCATCAAAAGGGAGAACCTCTCGATTTTCAAGAGGAACTGTCAGATCAAATCGAAACTACTTCAGAGAAGTGATCGTATCCGATCTTGTCTGCCAGGATCATGACGTAAGTCGTGTCGGTGTGTCGTTCGTGCGGCCTGACGGCGAGTCGGAACTTCTCCGGGGCGGCGTTCTTTGCGAACCTGAGCGTCGTTTTGAAGTCGACTTTGACCGCCCCGGCAACGGCATCGACACCGCCGTCTCCCCTGTATTTGTCTGCGTTCCTGACCTTACGCTCCGTGCAATATCGGGCCATTCCGGCTACGGGGCCATGGAGATAGATTTGCCCGGCAGCCTCGCCGATCTGTCCGGCAAGGTTCGAGCGGAACTTGCTTGTCTGTTTTCCGTTGCCGTCCTTGATCTTAGAGGCGGTATCCAGGGTGCATTCCCTGGCGTTTTCTGCTATCAACTCGGCCGCTGTTCCGGTGAACTCCACGACGGTCCGTCCGGAGTCGTCTGTGCTGACCTGGATTTCGTTGTTGCTGATAAGTTGGGCTGGTAATGTGGCGCGGGAGGCCTTGGCCTTGGCTACAGCCTCCTCGACGGTGCGGCCCTTGTCGATGACCTAGCCGTTGCAGACGTCTATCACGTCTGATTCCAACGACGACTTGACCGGAGCTATATCGTCGCCGCTGACCCTAACCCTGACAGTGTTCAGCGCCCTGGTCTCGACCAGGCAGTCGTGTCCGAGCCGCATCAGCTCCCTGGCGATCCCGTCGGCCTCGCCCCTGTCTTCGTAGATGCCGGCGCATCCGTCGATGGTGCCGCCGTTGGTCGTCATGACAACGTGGACTTCACGTCCTTCCCCAGCCGATCTTCTTCCTTCTTC
This sequence comes from Pseudodesulfovibrio thermohalotolerans, assembly GCF_021353295.2. Taxonomy (NCBI): domain Bacteria; kingdom Pseudomonadati; phylum Thermodesulfobacteriota; class Desulfovibrionia; order Desulfovibrionales; family Desulfovibrionaceae; genus Pseudodesulfovibrio; species Pseudodesulfovibrio thermohalotolerans. Next base: position 1,402,667 of record NZ_CP120635.1, read on the forward strand.
CGTTCTTGTGTGCATTCGCTCCTCCAAGAGCTATGCACACGGGCCTCCACGACGCCTCCTTGGGGGACCCTGCGGCACTGTTTCCGCAGTGGCCCCCCGTCGCCGTGTGTCGTTCTGTTAGTGAATCAGTTCGTCGATCAACTCAATTCCGATTGCCGCGCCAGTTGCCACGAGAAGTTCTCTCGTGTGTCTGTAGACAGCTCGTTTAACGTCGTCGGCGGCGGCCGGGATCAGGGCGTCAATCACATACGGCAGATACGCCGTGACCATTGCGCTGATCTCGTCGTTGCACCGCTCCCCGGTCATCCCGTCGTACGCAGACAGCGAGACGATCTGGCTATCGATGTGCGCCAGCACAGCCGCGAACGCGCAGATAGCGTCCCACGTGTCCGTTGCGGCCTTGACCTCGCCGCTCTGATCGACGAGCAGGTACCGTCCGGCGTAGCCGGTCGCGTCGAGCGACAGGCCGTCATCTGTCTTGATAATTCTCTTTGACCCCATTTTTTTCTCCTTCCTCGTTGCGGCTTTTCCGGTCGCCAGGCCAACCCCTTGGCCCAGGCGCTGTCGCCATCATGAGTTGATTGGACACCCTCGAAATCCAGAAAGTCAATGGCGTAACATCAAGAAATTGCTTGATAAAGCGCTGTTTCAAGTGGTCGTCAACATGGCGCACGTAAAACCCGGTGAGCGCCATGGGTTTTCCGCCGGTGACACGCCGAAAAAAGACGTGCCACCGGCGGTTTTGAGCGGATTTTTGGGCTTAGAAGGGCGGATCGCTGGGATCCATGTACGGCAACGGGCCGATCAGCTCGGGCTCGGGGCAGGTCAGGTCGCAGCGCCACAGGGGCCGTCCACATTTGCCGATGGCGTACAGGTCGCCGTAGCCGCCGACAATGTGGAGCGGGAGCAGCTTGTCGTATTCGTACCACCCGACACGTCGGCGGATATCGCGAAGGTCGTTGAGGTCGGGGTGGACGGCGATGCCGTTCTGTGTAGAGCGCCTAGTCATCGGACACCCCCATGGAGCAGAGTAGGGATGTCTGTCCTGCGTTCGGACAACGCTTACGCGTGGCCGTGCGTGGCCGGGGATAGTTTGCCGAGTTTCTGTCGCATGGGGCGGTGAAGTCGAAGTAGCCGGCATCATACAAGACGCGCCGCGCCTCGTCTTCGGTAAGCCAAACGCCGTTGGCAACCGTGTCGGGCCGACCCTGGGCGAAACCGTGTATGAACCAGTTCCCGTCGCTGACTCCTACATATGCACCAGCGAGCAGGATGCAGTCGGCAGACCTGACGAGCGCATTGCGCTTGGTCCTGAACAGCCTTTTTCCGGTTTTGTAGATGACTGGAGCACGGCGGGACTTTTTTTGGGAGTCGCAAGGAGCGAACTCGTCGAACGCCGGCAGCAGGTCGATGAACATTTCGGGCGTAATGTCCATCTCGATGTCGATGATTCCGCTGCTTGTCTCGACGCAACCGGACAAAATCACGTTTTCGGCACCGAAGACAACTTCAGCACCAGCAAGGAGATTTCCGCCAAGCTGCTCGACGAAGATCTTGTCCTTGGTGTGTTCGATGCGCTTCACGACCCCGTATTTGAAGAGAGGGTGAAGTCGTTCGCAGTAGTTGATGTTTTTAGTTATTTCGCCATTGCCGTTCTTGATGGTGCGGTCCTTTCCCACACTCGCTCCTTGACGTACAGACACCCTGTATTAGGTGCAGCCTTCTCGACAGATTCTCGATCCGGGATTTTCGAAACATATAGCGGACAACCTCTTTATTGTCAAGAAAAATATTTGTCGGAGTCTTTCATAATCGCTCACTCTCTAGTGCATGTCAATATAAAAAGGCATGATAAAAGCACACCGGTTAAAGTGGGCCTCCTTACACTTTCTTTTAATAATAGTGATAATCATTTACGTGCGTTATGACATTTTGCAGACAAAATGAAAGACCCCCGAGGGGGTCTTGTGGCCTGTAAGCGTGGTGGTGTTCCGCCGCTCCCAGGTAGTTCTATGATCTCGCGCTGATCCCAAAAAGGATACGGCGCTCCATAGGCCGCCGCACAAAATGTCCGGCCATAATCGCCAGCGGAAGCACGACACAAGCCGCAGCCGCCAGCGCGATCTCCTGCCCGTTCCCGGCCCCTGTCAGCCGGTCTGCCAACAAGATCGAGATGAACAGCGTCCCGCAGACAACAACATCTAACACTGTCGCCGCGATGACACGATCAAGCGCCATCTTGCGATACGCCCCCAACGGGCGAGTCGCATTCGGCATCCGCTCGAAGATCAGCTTATCGACATTTCGCTGGGCTGCCAGGATCTTGAGCGACAGTTTGCCGCTGGCGACCATCCCGGTCAGGGCGAACCCGAGGATCCACCAGCCATTCTTCGTCGTCTCCGGTTCGATGTACGCCGCGATAGCGACGCACAGGGCCTTGACGACGTATGACATGACGAGCGCCATATTCCAATTCTGATACGTGACCCGATCCTTCAGTACCGCCTCGGGTGCGACATTGACGTGTTCAGGGCTTCCGACGACACTGCACAGCCATGCGGTCAACTTCTCCAAACTCATTTTTCAACATTTCTGTTTCTGTTATCCAAAAAACTGTCTCTGTATGATCAAGTTATATTCGTCGCGATTCCAGGAAAGCAAGTTTTCATAACGTCTTGCGGCAAATGTGCGCAGTCGAAAGCCCCTGGCGCTCACCGGGTTTTGTTGGCGGCAAAAAAAGATGAAAAAGTTTTAAAAAGATGGGGCGTGGAAGGTTGAAAATGTGGCGTTGGAATGGCAGTTGGAACGAGGAGTAGAGCCCCTGGAAGGGGCCTTGGGTGGGTGTTGTTGGGTGGACGGACTACTTGAGGCGGCCATGATCTCCAGTCATCAGGGGGGATCTGGACAGGACAAGGGCCAGGAGATTCGATGCGGCGGCGGCACCGCCGGCGACGGCGACGAGGAGTCCATTACCGTCGGTGACTGCCGACAATGTTGCGGCCAAGGCCGTGAACGTCGTTGCCGTGGCCATGGCGGAGGTGGTCGCTGGGACAACCCTGGGGACGAACCAGTGGCCGAAAATTGCCCAAACGTATGCGGCGGCGACAATGGCCGCCGGGACCATGGCTAGGGCGATGGAGGTCTCGGAGCCTGGGGTTAGAGTCAGCCGGTACAAGCCGATCAAGACGGCGGCGATGGCCAGGGCCGCCAGGGCGGCGATGCGGAGTCGTGCTGTTCCCATTATTTACCTCCCTGACTCATCAGCTCGTCTCGAGTCAGCGGCGCTAAGAGTATAGCGGACAAGGGGACTAGGGCACCGGCCGCCGAGTCACGGGCTACGGTCCGGACACAGGCGTCCCAAAACTCGGACAGATTCATGCCGTGCGTCTTGGCGGCTGATTTTGCCATCTCAAGCAGGGGGCGGGGGAGACGGGCTCCAAACCCCCGGAAATCGCTTCGCTCGTATCCGGTGACGAGTTTCGTCTCGGCACTGCGGACGACGTACCAGCCGCACAGGATCAGAACAGTCGTGATATTCAACCCTTGCCTCTTCCAGGCCTCGACGATCTCCGCCGTTTCCACATCGAACGTCAACTGTGTCAGCGTCGTCCCTACCGGGATTTCCGGAACGTATTTTCCGGTATTTCTGTTCGTTTCGTTCGTCATTATTCGTCTCCCCACAGTCTCTCAACGTGATAATTAGGTGCGCAAATCGTCGCAATACGCAAGCGGCCGCGGCGGTGATCGCCCTCGACGAGTAGCACGCAGTCGTCGAAGGCGACGCGGTTGTCGTTGTCCTGAATTTCGAGGACCAGCTCGTCAAGTGCCATGTCGTCGGTCGAAGCGATGGCCTCGGCAACGTCGGCGACGGACAGGGGCCAGAGGTCCGATATCGTGATTCTTGTGTCCTCCATTACGCTACCGCTCCAAGCCGCTTTGACACGTACAGCTGCACCTGTGTCGTGAAAAACTTGACGTCAGACAGTGTGCTGTTCCCAGGCACAACGAGCGCAAGGCTGCTGTCACTGTCGTATACGCCCCAGATTGCTCCATCGCGCTCGACGACGTCAGCTTCAAACTGTTTTTCTGATCCGTTCTCCGCGATTTCTGCGCCCGTCATATCACTAAAATCCGGCATCTTCATTCTCCTGTTTTTCCCGTTCTTTTGCCCCCGTCCTCCTGCCCGGTTCGTCCGGGCCGGGGGCTTTGCTTGTATGCCCTACAGTTCCCGCTCAACAATCTCGGCCGGTACGTAGCTGTCGACTCTGTACTCGAGCCAGTCTTCGTATTGCTCGGTGTCGTCGTCATACTTGCTGATCAACAGCCAGGCGTCGTATTCGCGGGTCTCGATGTTCGCGAGTCGCGTCTTCAAGTTGACCGCGTATTCGCCGTCGCTCAGGTCCTCTCCGCAGACCAGCCGCTCGACGATCTTGATCTGTGTCCGATTCCCGAAGTCGTCAACTTCGGCAACCCGCATCACGAGACCACCTGCCGTATCCTCGCGGGGTTCGATCTCCCACTTTCCGCAGTCGCCATTTGCCATAAGCTGCCTATCATCGTCCCAGGACCAGACCTCGCCGTCCGGGCGGCCGAGTTCGCCGAAGTGGGGAAGGTCGAACGTCCTGACCGCCTCGTCCAGCCTCGGGATTTCGGTGACGTAGCTATCACGCTCGTCGGCAGACTGTATTTCGTCGTAAGCGTTCAGGGCGTCGCACAGCTCGTCAAGGTCCGTTGCTCCGTTGATTTTCGCGATCATCCGTTCGACCATCTTCTTTCCGTTTTCCTTCGTCATCTCGATTTCTCCGTTTTTGTTGTTTCTTCACACCGTTCGGGAACCATTTTCCCATCAGGCATAACATTGTTATATTCACTGAGTTTCACAGAGTCAAGTTTTTCGGCTAAATAAAAGTTGATTTTGCGAGATATTTCTCTGTGTTATACTGCTGATGAAAAAGAAAATTGCGTGAGCGCCAGGAGCTTTTGCGAAATGATGGAAAGCAAAAAAGGATCAAAAAAAGGATATTTTGCCCCCTTCACTCTTTGTCATTGTTCCCATTTCTATGGGGAAGCGTGGGGGAAACACGCAAAGACGTTCAAAACAGCAAAAATGGCCGTTTTTGATCAAAATGACGCGTTTTAGCTAAAATGATCGTTTTCGCAAAAAACGCTCGACGAGATCTCGGGGGAAGTAAAGGCAGGAACACCCAAATAAAGGATTAAATAAGTTGGCAGGAAGGGTCTTTCCCTTCCTGCCAACTTATTCCTCCTCGACGTCTGCAAATTCTGCCAGTTCGGCCGCTGTATAGTAGGCGGCGTCGAACTCGTACGCGCAGGACATCAGCTCGGCTGATCTGTCGATGGCGACCCGGCGCTCGTTGTCAGAAACGGTGTCGCCGTTTCTCGTTGCCCGTACGAAACCGTCGTCGTCTGACCGGCGGCGGATACCTGGCTCTACGGTCGCGTCGGGGTTGGCGTACAGGTACCCCATGCGCCAGAGGCTCCGATCAACGTGCGACAGCATTTTGTCGATCAGCCAGTGGGCGTGGCGCGGTGTACATCCGGCCCAATTCATCACCGCAGCATGAGCGCCAGGTTTCTTGGTGCCGTCTGCCCGTTCGGGGTACGTCCGAACACAATCCGCCTCGAGGAACATGGCCAGGACGCGGCGGTATCGCCAGTCTAAATCCTGTACCACAGTCCGCTCGAGATCGATACGGGCGGTGATCCTGTCCGTCACGTCCGGGCCGAAACAATCTCCGTCTGGCGTCAACCCAAGTTCACCGTCTGCGGCCGCACGGCCAGACACCGAACCGCACGACCCCTCGAGATCGCGAACCGCAACGAGATATTTCAGGGCCTCTTCCGCATTGTGAAATCTGATATTTTTGTCGCTCATGCATGAATATTCGTAGTCTGTAAGAAGAGTTGCACAAAACTGACAGCGCCGAAGGCGAAACACGTGAAGAACGTTGCCTGTAAAAGAAGAAAAAGAATAAAAAGAGTGGGTTATAATACAAGAAAATGGAGAAATCTCTGGGCTCCTGGCGGAAATAGAGCGATTGTGAGGGGGAGAGGAAAACAGAAAAAAGGGGAACGAAATGGAAATCGTGATTGCGATTATCGGGGCGATTGTGGTGTTCGGGGCGCTTGTCAGCAACGGTGGCGGCATGACGACGAACTGGTCGGCCGGTGAGGATGATGGTGGGGACGGATGGCAGTCGATGTCCGGGGATGACGGGACCGGGATCACATCGACGGATGATATGTTCTGCGATGATGACGCTGATTTGCTTAATAATGACGACGTTTACTATTCTCCGATTTACAGCCATCTCCCCTGTAATATTCACTACGACTCTTCGTCCGATTTCTTGTCGGACGATGACGATTTTATGTCCTCGTCGACCTCGGCGTTCGGCGATGACTGGCCGAGTTCCTCTATCGACGACGATTTTTGCGGCACGTCGTCGATTGGGATTGATGACGATATCTGTGGATGTGGGTGTTCGTCGTTTGACGATGGCATCGGGTGCTCGTCCTTTGATGACGATTTCGGCTGCGGATCGTCCTGGGACGACTGATATACTTGGTGGGATGGTGGCTGGTGAAAATGGAAGGAAATGAAGAAAGAAGAAGCCCCCTGTCGGGGGCTTTCTTGTGTGCGGTGGTCGGTGGTGTAGGGCGTGGTGGGGGCGGTTAGCCCTGGGCCTTGTTTGTTGCTGCGACCCAAGCTGTCAGGCGGTCGTAGTCGATGCCGCCCTGGGCGCACTGTTCGCGTATCGACTCGTCGCCGTCGTTGCAGATGTACCTCCAAGTCCGAGAGAACATGGATATTTCTTCTGCGGTGAATCCATCAAGCGCCTCGGCCATTGCGGCGTTTTTTGACAACCCGGCGGCGACCGTTTTCAGGTTGTTGCGCTTTGCGATACCGACGAGATAGCCGATCGGCTTCGACTGGGCTTTGCGCTTGCAATGCTCGATCAGGGCAACGGCCTCGTCGGTCGACAGGGGTGCGAGGAGGTCGGTGACAGTCTTGTCGTTGCGGGATTCTTCAGGGAGGGCTTCCAGGACCTCAGAGGACAGTGTTTTGACTGGCGTTTCGGGCTTTAGGGGAGATTCCGTCCGGGTCTTCTTTGCCTTTTTCTTAGCCTTCTTCTCGAGTTCGTCATTGACGGAAAACCGTTCGCCGACGAGCGAGAATGTCAGGTTGAAAACACCGTGGCGAACCTTCTCCGCTACCATCTCGTACCGTCCGCATGTCGCCTTGTTGACTTTCGCAATAGCGGCTTCAACGCGCTTGATGATTTGCGATGCCGCGCGTTCCGACATATGCAGGCTTTTCCCGAGGCCCCTAGCATCAATCGTCCATTCATCTTGCGACATCGTCCATTTCTCGAGCAGCTCAAACAGACGTCTAGCGAGGGGTTGTGTCAGTTTGCGGTATTCGGTGAACGACAAATTGCGGTAGAACTTCGTTCTTCGCAGTTGCCGGAGGAATATCTCGTCGAGGGCGATCACTGGGCGGCCAGTTTCGTCGATCTCATACGACAATATCGAAAACGACTTCGATACGCGGTTCTGCCTCCCAGCCTGGTCCCTCTCGTAAAAAGATTCGTGGAATTCGATCCTTGCCGTCGAATAGCGATACAACGACTCCCTGACCCTGTCGTAGTCGGCCTTGCCGGGGCGATTCTTGCCAACCCCTTTAAGGATGTCGAGGAAGGTCGGCGACAACACTTTTTCCCACTCCCCATTTTCGTCGACGCTGTTTTGCGCGGAATGAAGCAGGAAGATCAGGACGGCGTGGTCAACGTCTACCGGAACGGAAGTCGCAGAACACACTATCTCGAACTTGCCGTCAGCCGACTGGAACGACCTCTCGTTGTACTGCCGATCAAGTGCGAAGAGGCCGCGCTCCAAGAAGTTCGCATCGATCTTCACGATATCTGTCATCTCATCTCCTTGAACACTCGGGCTTGTAGGTTTTTGCCCCCTTCGGCCCGTGTTCAAAGTCATAATATTTGCTCCGTCCCCATAAAGTCAAGTTTTTACGACATAATTAAAGTTGAAAAAATACCGAATATCTTTCGGTAGTTTATCTCACTTCTTCGGTACTTTGTCTCACTTTGTTTCGGTATTTTATCTCACTTCGTTCGGTGCTTTGTCTCACTTTGCCGCCCGGAAACCCGCGCACAACAACGGTTCCAGCCCCCTTTAGAGACATTATAAAAACAAAAAATAGAGACAATGACAGAAGAAGGTGGTTTGTCGTCGTCGGTTTTTTGATGTTTGGCTAAGGAATGAAGATGGTGGAGATGTACATGTCTGAACAGTTCGGCAATACCGCTGAATCATCCAAAAAACAGGCCGCCACGGCCTTTTGGCTGTCAACCGTGAACACGTCCACATGAAAACAACGAAGAACCCGTCAGAACGGAAACCATGCCCCATTCTCGAAAAAACCGAAGCGCCCACATTCCTTTTTCATCAGCCACCCAAAAAATCGAAGACCAGCTCGAAACGGTCACCGAGTTCTCCCAAAGGGGGAACCACTGTTTTAGATTGGGGGGGGCGGCGCGGCTGCGGCCCCGGCGGCGTGATTCCGTCATTTTAGCCGTAATATTTCGATATTTCTCGCATTTCACGGCCAAAAAAGTTGGAATCCGATTTTCCGGCGTCGTAGACTCCGAGTGTGGGCGGCGAACAAAAAGAGCCGCAGGAGTTGATATGGCTGACAAAATCGGAGTGGAACTGGATTGGGGATTGCTCGAGCCGACGATTGCCGTCGCTGTACGCAGAACAAGGGCGACAATTGTTGAAAAGTGTGGGTCTGCGCAGGACGGAGACGATTCGCCGCAGATTTTATGGAATTTCTCTGGCTTAACCGCCATAAATACGATGCGAAAATTGCCGCACAGAATACATGGGCGGGGGCGTTTTTGCGGAACCGGTCTATGCAGATCGTCGACGGATACCGCCGCGACGCGAACCGGTTCGTATCGTTCGACTCGATGACCACCTCCGGCGGCGATGTTGGATCATCGGCATACGAAGTCCAGGACGATTCCGCTGACACCCATGCCGTCGCCCTGGGCGCCGACGAGATCGAGGCCGCCCTGGGCGACCTGGCCCGGAGGCTAAACGGCAATCCCGTCGCCCAGCTCGTACTCGTCGAACTCGCCGCCCCGTCGCCGGAGGTCCGTGCCGCAACCGCAGCATTCGAGGCGCAACACGGTCTCCGCGTGACGACGACTCCCAGCGACGTGATCTGCGCTGTTTACAATCTGCGACTGTCGATAGTGTCGATTGCGCTGGCTCGTGTCCGGGCGGTTTTGTCCGGCCAGGCTTCGGCCGCCGTCGAGTCTTCCGCCGCCGCTCATCGTCCCGTCACCATCCACTCCCCGATCACCGTCACCAACCACATGGAGGTCTGCCGTGCCGCATAGCCACAATCCAAACAGCGACCGCCCAGGATGTTACGCGTCTGCGATCTGCAACGCCAACAAAGCAATCTGCGCCCGATGCGCTCACCTTCAACAGTGCCGCCGGTCGATGCCGGAGCCGAAATCGGCTGTCGACGGGTTCTAAAACCACGTCATCCCGCTCGGCGGAATTATGGCTGGCCCAACCGAGTACGAGCGTATAGCCCAGGACGACAAGACCACTCCCGGCCGCCGGGGACACGAAGCCTCGAGGTCGCGCCAGGCTTCGCTTTTCTGACCGCCGTCGCCGAGTCTCTGGGCGGCAAAGGCAAAGGACCACCGCCCCTTCGGTGGCGGCGAAAGGATCGGGAAAGGGAAATAAAAAGGAAATGAAATGAAAAAATAAAAAAGCTTGCAGACGCAGGATCAGCCGGGGGCTGTCGCCCCCGGAAAGGCAAAGGAAACGTGGATGAACTCCAGGAGGCGCTGGATGAAAATGATAGTTGAAACAAGTAGAAGAAAGGGCGGTTTTGGTCCTGGATGTTGCCCTGAAAAATCTCGGATGGTGTGTGTTCGACGTGGACGGTCAGATCGTCGATTGCGGGACCGTGCAGACAAAGCCGCCGAATGGTGCGGCCAAGTACGGCGTCCTTGAAGCAGCGCCCGGGAGTTGTCGTCTGAACTCATCTTCCTTATTAGCCGATTCTCTCCGACGGAAGTCGTCGCCGAAATGCCCTTGGAAGGGGCAAAAACATGAACGCTGTTCAGGCGATTCGCCTTGCGACTGGAGCTGTGATCAGGACGTGTGTCGGGGCTGGGCTGACGCCCCACACGATAAGGGCAAGGGACGGTATGATCGCATTTCTCGGGGCCGGAAAAGGTTAAAAGGACGAGATGATGTCGGCCGCCAGAAGCCTGTGGCCATCAGCGTCGTGGCCGAATGCAAAATGCAGGATGGAACATGCCGCCGATGCCGCCGCGGCGTATCTAGCTTGGAGGTAAAAAAGGCGAGTGACGGAGATGTGTTGACCGATTTTTGTGGTGTGAGCACAATGCGCATTGGACTTGAAAAAAGGAGGGTCAATGGGCGACATCACGGACGTTTGCAAATACGAGCTGATAGGTGATCTTGTCTGCCATCCGACACGCCACGGGCTAATGACGGCGCTTTTCCATTGCGCGAAATCAAATGGTCCTGTTTCCCTCGTGTCGTACGGTGCGTTGATGGTTGACAGCCGCAAGTTTGGCGAACTTTGCGGCGGAGAATCTATTACCAGTGTTCCGGCAGACAGGATCGAAATCGTGCGAATTGGCGGAGTCGCCGATTTTCTTCATTTGCTGACAAAAATGGTCGATTCAGGCGGAATATCCTATCTTTGGCCTACTGCCGTTGTCGTCCAAATACATGTGCGCGACTGGGACAGGATTCCTCTCGGCGAAAACGCAGAAGGGGTATGCGTGTGGGTAAGAAATTAAGTCACCTCCCAGGCCTGTCACAATGCCCGTCGTGCGGCGTCGAGCCTTGCACACCGCACCGCCATGGATGCGAGGTCGAACGTTGTTCGGTGTGCGGCCTTCAGCGGTGCCAATGCGATTGCCCCGGCCATGACCCCAGGTTTGCACGTTGGACAGGTATCTGGCCCGGCGAGGCGGAGGCCATCGTCCTTGGCTTCGTCCTTCCGGGGTCGCTCTTGGCCCCAGGCATCCAGCCCGACCTCAACCGCCTTTATGCAGAAGGGTACCACCGTGTCTTCTTCGTCAAGCCCGACTCCGCATAGCTCCGACATTTTATCCATTCCCATTTCTGTACCGCCTGTCGGCGGCACAGTAACACGTTCCGCTACGCTACAAGTGTTTCCCCCGCCCGGAACCGCACCCGGAGAAGGGGGGCGTTTCTTTTTTTTATCTTTTTCTCCTTTTTTTGGCATCCACCGGTCCTTTTTGGCCAGAACGGCCTCCTTGGCGGCGAATAAAGAAAAACGCGGCCAAGGAGAAAAGTATGGCAAGAATTATGGTTTTGCATGTCAAGGAACTGGCCGAGGTTTAGCGGTTCAGGAAGCATGTGAAATCGGCGATGGTGGACGACGGAAACGGCGGAAAGGTTCGGAAGACGGTTTGGGACTACGAGCTGGTCGGCAAGAAGAAGGTTGTACGGCCGGAGCTGGCTGACTGTTCGCACGGGCCTAGCGACGTGATCGTTGGACACTACGGGCAGCGGTACCTGATGACCGACGAGGGAAGCATCACAAGGGCGGAGGTGTAGCCATACCATGTTTCCCCCCGCATCCCCCGATGACTAGGGGAAGTAGAAACCAAGTGAAGGTGGGCGAGTATCCTTTTTTGATCCTTGCCCTTCTTTTTTTGTCCTTTTTCCCTTTAATTTCTTTCCTTCAAGGCCATTTCCCCCGGCCTGAAAGTGGCGATCTGCAGTCAGCAGGTGGTATGATCATGGAAACAGATTGACTGGTCGGTAGACCAAAGGAGGCACTATCAATGGAGAAGTTACGAAGCATGCTTATTCCCGTATGCAAGAACGCAACGTCGTTGCACCTACCGCCCTGGCATGTGTTGCCATAGGCGAGAAAAGCCCTGGACGGCTGGGCGCTACCAGGCACTATCTTCTGGGGTACACGGCAGTGACAGTGCCGTTGGAAAATGGGTTGAGGCTCGTTACCGTTTACACCGGCCGACCCCATGATCACATCGGAGCGGCACACGAGCCGTGTCGCAGAACACGCGACCCGACCTGCTCCGTGATTTGATAGGGCGGAAGTTCGTCCTTGGCCTCTCGCGTGGCTTGAGGCGGTCGCACCAACGTTGCTCAAAAGCGGGAAGAGCACCCGCCATGGAACACCACCCGAGAGCGAGGCATATCTCGATTTTGGCCCCCATCCGGGGGCCTTTTCGTGCATAAGATCAGAATAGGATAACTAGGTAATGTCTCAACACGTGGCGTAATTGGGGGGAGACACTCCCCCTTCGCGTAAGCCCTGGCAGCAGGATTTCTATTCCCCCGCCGTTTTTTTTGCGAGCACGACGCAAGCAGCTGTCGTGCCCACCGCAGGCGACAGTGAGAGGGATGGTGGCTTTGACTCTAACTCAAGGGATGGTAGGTTCTGCCTGGGATATTCCCACAGACTATGCTTCGGGAAATAGTACCGCCCAGTGGTCCAACAAAGCGAATTCATTTGTGTGGAGATTGGATATCGGAGTTTTAAGACTTCATACAAAATATTAAATTGCGTGAGCTGCTATAGCTAGAAGGAGAGTTGCCTCCATCATAACTGAGCTGACATGCCATGTTAGGGGGAGCAATAGCGTGGATTTTTATCCGTTCGGTCCATAGGTGCTTCATCGGTAATCCCCAATTAGTGGCGGGCACTTCGAATAACCGTAAGAAGGCAGTCAAGTTTAAGCTGACCGTGTTAGGCTTCGCCCCTTCGTCATTGCGTTCCTTGATGACTTCGGCAATATGCTTGCTTCGGATAGGGGGGGACGCTGTTATGACCTACCCTCACCGGATTCGCCGCGGTGTACGCCTACTTTATAACCAAGCCTGTGCGACCAATACGTAGGGGCTCCCGGATTCCCGTCCCAGATTCCCTTCCTTTGTTCGTCGTGATGAAGACGCTCCCCTGACAATGGTAGCTCGTGCCTGCTCCTGATTGTTTTTTCGGGGTGGAGCCTTCGTTAACCCGTTCTTAACCCCGCTGCCTGTTAGTGATCGAGGCATGAAGGTTGGGCTGAGGAGTTTTTTCCGGGCAACGATGCTTATTTCATCAATTTTCAGGGAGCGATAATACCAATGAAAATGACACAACGTGGGGCGGTTCTGTCCCTTTTAATTATTTCCGTCCTGTTCGCCCTCGGCGGCTGCAACAGTGAAACCAAGGCTGAAGCCAAGGCGGCACCGCAGCATACGCCCACCGTGGACGTCGTTACGGTGGAGGCGACCCCCTACAGCAAAGTAACCGAGTTGCCGGGCCGCATTTCTTCGGTCAGGAACGCCGAGGTCAAGGCCCGTGTGGCCGGTATACTGCTGTCGCGTGATTTCGAGGAAGGCAGCTTCGTGGAGAAGGGGCAGGTCCTGTTTCACATCGACCCGGCTCCCTACATGGCGGCCCTGGCCCAGGCCAAAGCCGATCAGGCCAAGGCCAACGCGAGCATGGTCGATTACGAGGCTACCCTCAATCGCTATGATCCCCTTCTCAAGACCGGGGTGATCAGCCAGCAGGACTATGATACCGCCGCTGCCAACTACAAGGTCGCCAAGGCGCAGAAGGAAGCATCGGAGGCCGCGGTCAGGACCGCGTCCCTGGATTTGAGCTACGCCACGGTCGAGGCCCCAATTTCCGGCAAGATCGGTGCGGCTTACGTCACCGAAGGCGCCTTGGTCGGCAAGAACGAGGCCACTGCCCTTGCTAAGATCCAGCAGCTTGATCCCGTTTACGCGGACATCAACCAGCCCGTGTCCGAATACCTGCAAGTGCGGGCCGCCATGAATGCGGGCAAGGATTCCGGCAAGAAGCCCGAGGTCTCGGTTCACATCGAGAATGTGAACTACACGGTCAAGGGCCGCCTTCTCTTTTCCGATGTGACCGTGGATGAAAAGACCGGCCAGGTTTCCCTGCGTTGCGAGTTCCCGAACAAGGACGGCATGCTGTTGCCCGGGATGTTCACCCGCATCCAGATCAAGATGCCCGCTGACGGCACCACCATCTATCTTCCGCAGCGGGCAGTCAGCATGTCCCAGGTGGGCGGCGCCAACGTCTTCGTGCTCGACGAGCAGAATACGGTGCAGATCCGTCCGGTCCGGACCGGCGGGATGCGAGGAAACATGTGGCAGATCGTGGAAGGCCTCCAGGCAGGCGAACGAGTGATCACCAACGGTACCAACATGCTCGAACCGGGTATGAAGGTTGCGCCGCGACAGGACGCACCCGCCGAGGTTGCGGCTCAGTAGCGTCCCTCCTTTCTGAAGCAAGTATAATCAAGAAGATGTGAAGCATATGTCAGATTTTTTTATCAACAGACCCAACTTTGCCTGGGTCGTGGCCATTTTCATATCCCTGGCGGGTATCCTGGCCATACCATCCATGCCCATGGAAAAGTACCCCTCGGTAGCGCCGCCGCAAATCTCCATCCAATTGGTGTATCCCGGCGCCTCGGCCCAGACCTTGACCGACACCGTCGTGAGCCAGATCGAAGAGGAGCTCAACGGCGCCAAGGGGTTGCTGTATTACGAATCAACCAGCTACTCCAACGGAACGGCTGAAATCACGGTCACATTCGAGCCCGGAACCGATCCTGACTTTGCTCAGGTCGACGTGCAGAACCGGCTCTCCAACGCCGAGTCCAGCCTGCCGCAGGCGGTGGTTGACCAAGGCATCGGAGTGGAGCAGACCAGCGCGGGCTTCCTCATGGTCTATGCCCTTACGTATACTGAGAATCACGGCCAGGACCCGCAGGCCCTGGCCGACCTGATGGCGCGCAACGTGAACAACGAAATCCGCCGCGTGGAAGGCGTCGGCAAGGTCCAGTTCTTCGCTGCGGAAAGCGCCATGCGCATCTGGGTGGACCCCCAGAAGCTGCTCAGCTACGGCTTGTCCATCAGCGACGTGAACCAGGCCATCACGGCCCAGAACGTCCAGGTCCCGGCAGGCAGCTTCGGCTCCCGACCCGGCAACCTGGACCAGGAACTGTCGGCCACCCTGCTTGTGCGCGGTATGTTGCAGACCCCCGAAGAGTTCGGGCGCATCATTCTCCATGCTGATGTGGACGGTTCCGTTGTCCATCTGTCCGATGTGGCGCTGGTCGAGGTGGGGCCGGAATCGTACAACTCCCAGTCCCGGCTCAATGGGCATGAGGCTGCCGCCGCAGCCGTGCAGCTTGCTCCGGGTGGCAACGCGCTCGGGACCGTTGAACGCGTCCGCGCCCGTCTCGATGAAATCCAGCAGACCCTGCCTGACGGGGTCAAGGTCGTCATCCCCCTCGATACGTCCAAGTTCGTCGACGTCGCCATTGAGAAGGTGGTCCATACTTTGGTCGAGGCCATTGTCCTGGTCTTTCTGGTCATGTTCCTGTTCCTGCAGAACTTCCGCTACACGCTCATTCCGTCCATCGTCGTTCCCGTCTGCCTGTTGGGGACCTTCGGCGTAATGTATGTCGTGGGCTTCTCCATCAACATGATGACCATGTTCGGCATGGTGCTGGCCATCGGCATCCTGGTGGACGACGCCATCGTCGTCGTGGAAAACGTGGAACGCATCATGGCGACGGAAGGGTTGCCGCCCAAGGAGGCGACCACCAAGGCCATGAAGCAGATATCCGGGGCCATCGTGGGCATCACCCTGGTACTGTCGGCGGTGTTCTTCCCCCTGGGATTCATGTCCGGCTCAGTCGGTGTCATTTATCGGCAGTTCGCCATCTCGGTGGCGGTCTCCATTCTGATTTCCGGCTTCCTGGCCCTCACCATGACTCCCGCTCTGTGCGCGACCATACTCAAGCCGATCGTCAAGGGCGACCATGACGCCACAAGCGGATTCTTCGGCTGGTTCAACCGCAAGTTCGACAGACTCGGTGACCGATACCAGGGACTCACTTCCCGGCTGGTCGGCAAGACCGGACGGATGATGCTCATATATCTTATTCTGGTCGCGGCGCTCGGCTACGTGTACATGCGCCTTCCCTCGGCATTCGTACCCAGCGAGGACCAGGGATACATGGTGTGCAGCGTCCAGCTGCCTCCGGGTGCCACCTATCCGCGGACTCTGGCCCAGGTGAAGAAGATCGAGAACTTCTTTGCCAACACGCCTGCCATTGAAAACGCTTTTACCGTTCTCGGCTTCAGCTTCTCGGGCCAGGGCCAGAACGCGGCAGCGGCGTTCCCCATGTTCAAGGATTGGTCCGAACGCGGGGAGGGCGAAGGCGCCACCGATATCATCCTCAAGGCTAACATGGCGTTCTCCGCCTTGGACGACGGTTTTGCGTTCGCCGTGAACCCCGCCCCCATCGATGGATTGGGCAACACCGGCGGTTTCTCACTGCGGCTGGAAGACCGGTCCGGCGTCGGCCGCGCCCTGCTTGGCCAGACGGCGGGCATGATCTTGGGTAAGGCCAACCAGTCCCCGGTCCTGGCATATGCCCGGCTCGACGGCCTGCCCGACGCGCCCCAGCTTCGGGTCGAGATAGACCGCGACAAGGCCCAGACCCTGGGGGTGAGCTTCGGCGACATCAAGACCGTCCTGGCGAGCGCTTTCGGTTCGGCCACGGTCAACGATTTCGCCAACAACGGCCGTATGCAGAACGTCGTGGTCCAGGCGGACGCCAAGTTCCGCCGCAGCCCGGAGAGCCTGGCCACCCTGTATGTTCCCAACGCCAACGGCGATCAGGTGCCGCTCACCTCGGTGGTCAACACCAAGTGGGAAATCGGCCCGGTTCAAGTCGTTCGCTACAATGGGTACCAGAGTTACAAACTAACCGGTAACGCCGCCCCGGGCTACAGTTCCGGCGAAGTCATGGGCGAGATGGAAAGAATTATGCAGGACTTGCCCAAGGGCATCAGTTATGAGTGGACCGAGCTCTCCTATCAGGAAAAGCAGTCCGGCTCTCAGGCTCCCATGCTCTTCACGCTGGCGCTGCTCGTGGTCTTCCTGCTGCTGGTCGCATTGTATGAAAGCTGGGCCATCCCGTTGTCGGTCATGCTCATTGTCCCCATCGGCGCTCTCGGGTCCGTCCTCATGGTCACGGCCCTCGACATGAGCAACGACGTGTACTTCAAGGTCGGCCTCATCACCATCATCGGTCTGGCATCCAAAAACGCCATTCTGATCGTGGAGTTCGCCAAGGACCTCTATGCACAGGGAATGGGGCTCAGGGAATCAGCCGCCGAGGCGGCTCGGCTGCGCTTCCGCCCCATCATCATGACCTCCATGGCCTTCATCCTGGGCGTCATCCCTCTGGCCATCGCCACCGGAGCCGGTGCCGCCAGTCAGCGGGCCATCGGCACGGGGGTTATCGGCGGCATGATCAGCGCTTCGGTACTCGGCATCATCTTCGCGCCGGTCTTCTTCGTGGGAGTGCTCTCTCTGGTAAGACGATTCCGGTCCGGGCGGAAGGCCGATACAGGCACTGAGTAGGTGCAGAGCAGCCTGCCTGAAGCTTAGGCTTTGTCAAAACGGCTTCGACGGGATAAGCTGGGTGCAGCGTCCCGTCGAAGCCACAAGATTTATGATATCAAGAGAAGACCATGAATATATATGCCCTATTGGTGGATGACGATCTCGACCTCGCCGCCTCGCTTATGGAATACCTGGAGTTGGAGGGGGTCACCTGTGACCATGCCGCCAATGGCGTGCACGGCCTGCAACTGGCGCGCGAAAACAAATATGACGTCATCCTGCTCGACGTCATGCTCCCCAAGCTCAACGGGCTCTCGGTCTGTTCCCGGTTGCGCCGCGACGGCTTCGACGTGCCGGTGTTGATGATCACCGCCCGGGATACCCTGACCGACAAGATCGAAGGCTTTGAGGTGGGGTCGGACGACTATTTGGTCAAACCTTTCGCTCTCAAGGAATTGCTGCTCCGAGTAAGAGCTTTGGCCAAACGGCGGAGTACCCAGCCCCGGCGGTTTGTGGTGGAAGACCTGGAGGTCGACACCGAACAGCACGAGGCCATCCGCGCCGGTGTCAGGCTGGCGCTTTCTCCCAAGGAGTGGGAGTTGCTGGAGTACATGGCAAAGATGAGCCCGAACGTTGTTTCCAGGGACGAAATGCAGCGGGCCATATGGGGAGAAGACCTGCCCGAGAGCAATAGTTTGAAGGTGCACATGCACAAGCTGAGACAGAAGGTGGACAAGCCGTTCCCCGTGCCCTTGATCCAAACCGTTCCGGGCGTGGGATTCGCCCTGAGGAAGCAATCTTGAAGTGTAGGCCAAGTCTAAAGAAATCCATCATTTTCTTCTTTGTGGTCACCTGCGTTGTCCTGGTGGCCGGCTATACGTTTTTTCTCAGCCATTACCTGACTCGCGGCTTGGAGCTCTTTGTCGAGTTTCGTCTGGAGGAGGCATCTACGAACTACCTCAAGGAGTATGCCGGCAACACCCTCACCCCCCTTCCCGGCGGAGGGCATATCACCGGCTACGACAGCTACGCTTCCCTGCCCGGGGATATTCGTGCCCAATTCGAAGAAACAAAGCTGAAGTCCAAGCCTTTCCTCTACGCGTACGCCAATAAGACCCATTACAATATTCACACGATGCAGCGGAAAGACGGCAAGACCATCTACATGGTTTACCGCTCCTTCGAAGGCGACTTCAGCCAGAGTTCCCATCAAAAATTCGATTTCTATTACTTTTATACGCCCGCCATCGGCGGTCTGCTGGCGATCGCCATGGTCCTTGTCCTGGCATTCTACCTTTTCAAGCGAATAGCCACGCCGGTGGAGTCCCTGAACGAATGGGCGTTGACTCTTTCCCCGGAGAATCTGGACCGGGAACCTGTCCGGTTCAAGTACGACGAGTTCAACAATGTCGCCGAACTGTTGCTCGCCACCTCCCGGCGTCTGATGGCCGGTGTGGACCGGGAAAAACGGTTCCAGAAGTACGCCAGCCATGAGTTGCGTACGCCCATCGCCGTCATCCAGAACAATCTTGAGTTGATGGAGTTGCAGGGCATAACCGAGGACAATCGGTTCAAGAGCTCCCATGCGCGTATGACCAAGGCGGTCCGCAACATGAAGAACCTGACCGTCGCCTTGCTGTGGCTGTCCAGGGAGACGGACGCCCCCATGCCGGAGGAAGACGTCGATCTGGACGCCTTCATCCACGAGATCATCGATGAGAATGCCTATCTGCTGGAAGGGAAGGCGACAACGCTGGCCACGGATTTGCAGCCCGTTACCCTGCGGGCTTCCCGGGTGCTGGCTCGGATTATCCTGACCAACCTCGTGCGTAACGCCTTCCAGCACTCATGCGATGGCGACGTCCGTATCAAAATCAGGCCGGGAGTCATTGAAGTCGCCAACCACGTCTATACGCCTTCTGGCGAATGCGAAACCGCAAACCCCGACGGGTATGGCCTGGGCCTGCAACTCAGCCAGCAACTCGTCCGTAAAATCGGTTGGGAAATCGATGTCACAGAGAAAGACGGCCAATTCCTCGTCCGCGTTCTCACTCAACCATGTGACATCGCCTAACGCCTCTCAGAATGAAAACGTGGGGCTGTTTCTCTCCCCAAATGCAAGTAGCATGGGGCAGCTTTTAGGGACCGGCTAGCCCATATTTTCTCGCTACCCGTGGTCCAGAGGAGTGGATTCACTTTGTTGGACCACCGAGTAGCATTTTTGAGTGGTACCCAGTTAGGGCTTTAGGTTCATTCGGCCCAAGTGTACTTTTGACTAAATAAATAGGTTTCTATGGACCCGTAGTCCTTGCAAATGGTCTTGGCTATTTTCCTTCAAGCACCTTGATAAATTCCGTGGTGTCCGGGATGTCGGCCATGGAGTTGGCATAATGGACAGCGCGGATAATGCCGGAAGTGTCAATGATCATCTGGGCTGGCATCCGACCCAGTTTGAGGAATTTGACTTCTTGGCCGTAGCGTTGAGGGACCGTGTGTTTCGGATCGGGCAGGCCGATGAAAGGCAGAGCTTCCTTTTCCCAGTATTTTTTGAAGTTTTGCCTCTTTTCCGGGCCAACGATCAGGACTTCAATGTTTTTTTCTTCCAATTTGTCTACTTCCTGGCGCAACTGCGCCATGTGCTTGCGGCAATACGGTCAGACAAAGCTTCTGTTGAAAACAAGTAGGACGTTCTTTTGTCCCTGGAATTGGGAGAGGGAGACCTCTTGCCCGTGGATGTCTGCCAGAGTGAAATCTGGCGCGGGTTCGTTAACGTTTATACGCATTTTTGTACTCCATTTGTTCGATATTGTTATATGTTTTAGATATGGACTAGGCTTGAGCAAGGCCACTTGCTGGTCTTGCTCAAGATAGTCCTATGCCTCGTAAAATAACAAATCTTGGTAAGAAAATATAAGCAGGGGGCTAGAGAAAGCGATCACCTTGGCCTCTGGGGCGGGTGATCGCTTTCGTGTTCTCAACAGTTGATTACTCGGCCAGCAGTTCCGGTTTGACGAAGTCTGTGATGTCGTTGCCGAAGTGAACGAACACCTCTTTTTCGCCCTTGACCGGAATCCAGTAGCCGTCCAGGTATCTGCCGGTTTGGTTGCTCAAGCTTCCTTTGCGTGTGGCCTGGCCGGATTTGAGCATTTTATTGCCCAGACAACCGGGACAGACGCGTTCGCTTGGGTATAGGGAATGGCATTTGATGCCAGTGGTGACACCTAGCTCTTCCGCTCGCTGGTTTACAGCCAGAATGTCGCGGCACGCATGGATAAGCAGTACGGGTTCGGGGTACAGTCCCCACATGGTGTCAAAAGCTTCCAAAACGGATTGATCTACGGATTTCATTTATTTCTCCTTTATATAGTTGATAGCTCAAATTTTCTGAAAACAATGGTTTGTTATCAAGAGGTAGATGTCGATGCCTCCTTAGGTTGCTGCCCAATAAAGCTCCAAAACAAAGGACATCACCACTGCATTGAAACCATAGACAGTCATGTAGGAAGGGATTTTACCGCGTAGCCCCGTTGCCAGCCTGAAAGACAAAATGAGTAGATAAAAAAGCCAAATGACAGCTGGAAAGAGTATCCGTGGCGAAGTCAGATCAATCATTCCATATTTGGCATCCTGAAGAGCTATGCCCATGAGGAGCCCCAGGCCCATCGCGACAAAGCCGAGGGTCAGGGAGACAAAAAGACTACGGTCCAGTTCATGGAGACTCCAGCGAAACTCCTCACCCAATCTGTACGCCTTGGTCTTAATCGCTCTTTCTCTCTTCAGATAGGCGTAGGCGATCACAGATGTGATTCCGAAAAGCAAATATCCCAGAGAACAAATAATAATATGAAGAAGCAAAAGTGCTGACATTGTTACTCCTCCCTTGTCGATTGGCTACGACGCTCGGCTAATCCTTTCACTGCATCAGAATTCCTGCCTTCGCTTCCCACTGCGGCTTTTTTTCGCAACCACAGTTTGTGCGCGATCTTGCCCAAAATGCCTGTCAGAAAAGCTGTACCAATAAAAACACCCATTACTTATTCCAGACTCCGCGAAGATGCCCTACAGCAGGTGGATTCTCTCCGTGGACGTGCATGATCTTCACGTATTTTTTCCAGCCGGGACAGACAGCGGTGTGCCAAATCCAGAGACGTCCGAGGAACGACGAAGGCGCCTGCTCCGCTCTCTTTCTGAACTTGCAGCTATCGCACGACATTCTGGGCCTATCATTTCCTTTTTTCATTATGAACTCCTTATGGGGAAAGCCGCACTCCGTAGCGGCAATGAGGAAACAGTACGCAAGTTAAACCGAAATTCTTCTCTGAGTTGCAACGAGATGTAACAAGTTGTTTCAGGCGCTCAGATACAATTGGATACAATTCGTTTCAGATGAGAAAAGTCTTGGACCATTGCCTGCGATACTCGAAAGCATACTTTGCACCCCAAAAAGGAGAAGCACATGAAAAGGATGCTGATTATCGGTATATTGGCTGGCGTTGCCATGCTCGGTGCCTGTACCAAATTTGCCGCGATGAAGGGGCCCTTCGATGGCAATGAAGTCAACGCTGCTTTTGTTGAGTATGTTGTGGATAAAGCCGACGACAGGCTTGATTTGACTGACGAGCAGTGTGATCAGTTCAGAGCTATGGTGGAAAAAATGGCCGCCAGAGCGCTTGATCAGCGTCCCGAAGTCGATGCGTTGCGCGAGAAAATGGCAGACGAAGTGCGCAAACCGCGACTCGACATGGATACGATGGAAGCTTTAATGAAAGAGCGTATGCAGCTCTTCCGCATTATCATGGAAGAAGAGAAGGATGACTTTGTCGCTTTTCATGCAAAGCTGTCGGATAGTCAAAGGGATGCTTTGGCACAACTGCTTCTCAATCATGGCAAGAAGGGGTGGCACAGCAGCCACTAACCAGCTATTATGGGAATTGCCTCGGTTAACGGGGCAATTCATTTTTACATCACGCGAGGACATGATGGCAGATACTATTTTGGTCATCGAAGACGACGCCGATCTACAGCAACTCCTGAAAGAATATCTTGCCGGGTTCGGTTATACCGTCCATACAGAAGGAGTGCCAGAGGTCGGCCTGGAAGCCTTCAAATCTCTTACTCCCGACTTGGTCATTCTGGATGTCATGCTCCCCGGAATGAACGGCTTCGAGGTCTGCCGCCGCATTCGCCAGGACTCCCAAATTCCGATCATCATGCTTACCGCACGCGGTGACGTCATGGACCGGGTGGCCGGACTGGAAATCGGAGCCGATGACTACTTGCCCAAACCGTTTGAACCTCGTGAACTCGTCGCCCGCATCCAATCCATACTGCGCCGCAGCCGGCAAGGTACGACGTCCGGAAGAGGGGAGTTCGGCTCACTTCGCATCGATTTCGATGGCCGTGCCGCGCTACTCAATGGGGAAGACATTGGCCTGACCACCAATGAATTCAATGCCCTTGCTGTTTTGGTCCGCACCCCTGGAAAGACGTTCAGCAGGGACGATCTCATGCAAGAGCTGCGAGGCCTGGACAGTGAATCCTTCAACCGCTCCATAGATATTACCATGAGCCGAATTCGCCAGAAACTCGGCGACGACCCCAAGCACCCTCAATACATTAAAACAGTATGGGGGACCGGCTATGTTTTTATCGGGCAAGGAAATGAAGATGGTTAGGGTTTGCCGCAAGATCAGACAATCCCTGTTCACCAAATTGGCCCTGGTGCTCATCATGGGGGTTGTCGCCATCAATGCGGTCACAATGCATCTCTACACCAACCAGAAACGTGAACACGACACCACGTTAAATCAGGGCTTGATGCAATATGCCCGTCATCTTGCCAAGCATGTTGGTACTCCGCCGGACAGGAACAAAGCGGAGGCTCTCACGCTCCAACGTCCGATGCGTATCACCTATGCGGGAAAACAATCATGGGTGGTAGGCGAGACGGAGAATCCGTTTCCAGAGAGATTTCTGGTGCCGCGCTTCACTCAAGATGGGATTGAAATACTAAATCTTCATGAGAATTACAGGCTGCGTGTCTCACTTGCCCCAAACGAGCATCTGACATTTGACCTATTTGCCACAGAAGCCGAACAGTCTGCGCTGCGGCAATTCGGGTTCTATTCTCTCATTGGCTCTTGCCTGATCATGCTGGCGGTCTATTTTGTGTTGAGGCACCTTCTTCGGCCTATTGAATGGTTGACGGAAGGGGCCAAGTCTGTCCGGGATGGAAAGCTTGATACTCGTGTGCAGACGCGAGGCTCCGGTCAACTTAGAGATCTGTGCGAGACCTTCAATCAGATGGCGACTCGACTGGAAGCCCTTGTGACAGGGCAACGGGATCTGCTGCTTGGAGTGAGCCATGAATTGCGAACCCCGCTCACCCGGCTCAAATTGCGATTCGAAATGATGGACACCGAAGTCGACACTTCATCCATTAAGCAAGATGTGCGGCAAATGGAATCCATGATCACCTCGTTGCTGGAAACTGCGAAGATGCATCATGGAGCCGATGGCATCCGGCTACAGTCGACGGATATGGCTCAACTTGTTGTTGATGTTGCGTACGGGTATCGAACCCGGCCTCCCGGGATTGTATCGGATGTCCCTGAAGAGCCAATCATGGCAACGGTCGATCCCGAAAAAATGGCGATGGCTTTAAACACTTTGTTGGACAACGCACTTAAGTATTCTGCCCCTGACAGTCCTCCTGTCGAAATATCGCTACGGGAAAGGAACGATGGGTTCAATATCATAATCAAAGATCACGGCATTGGCATCCCGGAAGAATCAATAGACCACCTTTTTGATCCTTTCTACAGAGTGGACGAATCGCGCACCCGTGCTACAGGCGGGTATGGGCTGGGGCTTTATCTATGCCAAACAATCATAAAAGCCCATAAAGCGCATATTGACGTTGAAAGTTCTTTGGGCGTGGGGACAACGTTCCGCGTAATCTTTCAATCGTGACGTGAGAAGTTATGCAAAAGTGGCTTGGGGTGAGAAAAAGGTTGACAGAAACTATAAGACCGGTCTAATTTTCTTTCCATGAAGCTGACTGCACGAGAAAAAATTATTGCTACCGGAGTTGAGATGGTTGGTCTCAACGGTTTTAACGCAACTGGTGTCGACTCTGTCTTGAAAGCTGCCGGAGTCCCCAAGGGGTCATTTTATCACCACTTTGGTACCAAGGAAAATTTTGGCATGGAGGTTATCAACCTCTTCGCCGAAAGCTATGAACAAAAGCTTAAGTCTTATCTGGGTGATGAATCTGTCCAGCCTCTTGATCGCATTCGTAACTATATGGAGCACAGCGTAGAGCACCTTGCCGAGAAAAATTTCACCCAGGGGTGCCTTATTGGCAATCTTGGGCAAGAGTTGGCAGATCAAAATGAGCGTTTCAGGGATAGATTGGCCGAAGTTTTCGCCGATTGGATGGCAATGTTCACTGATTGTCTTGGAGAGGCTCAAGAAGCCGGAGCATTAAATCCAGAACTTGATCCTGAGGCTGTGGCCAGCTTCCTTCTGTCCGGATGGGAGGGAGCGATTTTGCGGGCAAAGGTTATGCGCTCTTCCAAGCCGTTGCGTCATTATGTGGATACTCTGTTTGCAACAGTTTTGGTGGAATAATTTTTTTTATCAACAAACTATAAGACCGGTCTAATTGCATGTCTGTCGAAGATCAGAGAAATTTAAGCCGGAACGAGGTGAATATGAAAACGTTAGGTTGGATTGGACTTGGTCAAATGGGCTCAATCATGTCGGCGAACCTGATCAAGGCGGGGCATGCTGTCAACGTCTTCAACAGAACGCCGCGGAAGGCGGAGCCGTTGGCTGAACTGGGTGCCAGGGTCATGGCGTCACCCAAGGACGTTGTTGAAAATTCGGATGTCACGTTTCTGATGCTGACGAATGCGGCGGCGATCAAGGATGTTTTGAACGCTGAAGATGGCGTGCTTGCTGGCGTGAGCCAGGGGCGCACCATCATCGACATGAGCACCATCGCCCCCGAAGACTCTGAGTCGTTCGCACGATTGGTCGAAGCCAATGGCGGGCGATATCTTGATGCTCCGGTTTCCGGCTCGACAGGAGCTGCCGTTATCTCCGGGTTGGTTATTCTCGCTGGGGCCAAGGAGCCGGAACTCACTGAATTCATGCCATTGTTCGATGCTCTTGGGAAAAAGGTAATTCCCTTTGGTTCGATCGGAAAAGGGAGTGCGGCAAAATTGGTTATCAATCTTTTGCTCGCTATCTCTTGTCAGGCGATCGGCGAAACCATGCTCTTTTCGGAGAAACTTGGGTTGGACCGGGAGTCCGTCATGGAATTGATTTCCAACTCAGGCATGAACACCCCCATGTTCCAGACCAAGAAGGACATGTTCCGCACCCAGGAGTTCCCTTCACAGTTCATGCTGGAACTCATGGCTAAAGACCTTGGCCTCATAACTAACGCGATCAACGCCGTCGGGATGCAATTGTCATTGTCTCAGATCGCAGACTCAACTTTTGCGGAAGCACGTGACAACGGCAAAGGCAAAATGGATTTGGCCGCCATCTACCTTGAACTCAAAGAGAAAAATTCCGGCAACGCGTAGTCGTCTGCCTAGAAGTGTCTCAAAACAAATAATCTGCGTGAACAGCGCATAAAAACTTCCAAAAGGAGTCATCCATGGAAAGCATCATCTGGCCCGAGGAGTATACTCCCGGCTTTACCGACAACTATTGTTCCAATGAAGTCATCATCGCAGGACTCTCCGTTGCCGATGTCTGGCCGTTTCTGAACAACACCGACAACTGGCCGACATACTACAATAACGTCGCGGACATCCGTTTTTATGACGGCTTCGGTCCCGAATTGAGTCCCGGCGCACGTTTTCACTTCTCGACCTTCGGCTTTCCTATTGAAGCGGAAGTAACCGAGTATGTTCCTGCCGCAGATGGCAAGCCCGCAAGACTGGCGTGGCATGGCTGGGCAGAGGGCGATGAGGAAACCCGTCTCGACGTCATTCACGCCTGGCTGTTGGAAGATCTGGATCAGGGGCGTGTTCGTGTCCTGACCCAAGAATCACAAATCGGCAGGCCCGCTCAAGAACTGGCCACGACCAAGCCCAACCCGATGATCAATGGACATCAGGATTGGTTGGACGGCTTGATCGATGCCGCAAAGGCGGTGAAGGGGTTGTAGACCATCATGTATCCCAACTGCCTGAAAATCATAGGGCGTATAATTGTAGCGGCAGCATGCGTCCTTCTTTTTACCGTTCATGCGCAAGCAGCAAATCCCCTTGGAGGTTCCAATATGAACAAAGATTCTAAGAAAACAGTGTTAATGGTCGTTACCAGTGCGGACCGCCTTCTGAATGGAAGAGAAACCGGTGTATGGCTTGAGGAGTTCGCCGTACCGTATGAACTCCTGACAAAGGCTGGATTCAGTGTTGTGGTTGCAAGCCCCAATGGAGGGGCAATCCCCCTCGATCCTCACAGCCTTGATGATGCATCCAAAGCCAAATGGACCGAAGCGCAGAAGATTCTCACGAATTCTAAACCGCTTACGAGTGTGAAGTCCAAGGATTTCATTGCGGTCTTTTTGCCTGGCGGTCACGGCACAATGATCGATTTTCCCGGCAATGCCGAGTTGAAGCGCGTGCTGCATGACTTCTCCAAGGAAGGCAAGGTGATCGCCGCAGTCTGCCATGGTCCTGCCGGACTGGTTGGCGCAAAGGGTGCGGACGGTTCTCCGCTCGTATCCGGCAAAAGGTTTACCTCCTTTACAGATGCGGAAGAGAAGGCTGTCGGCCTGGATAAAGTTGTTCCCTTTTTGCTGGAAACCAAGCTGCGAGAAGAAGGGGCCGATTTCGTCGTGGGTGATAATTGGGCATCGCATGTAGAGGTGGATGGCAACCTTGTCACAGGGCAGAACCCCGCCTCCAGTGCCGGAGTCGCTCAAGCTATCATTAAATTACTCAATTAGCCTACATCAGCAATGGTTTAACGGTTGAAGCCCCACTATTTGTACTCTCCACAGGAGCTATAGCCATGAAACAAACGCAAAGCCTCACCGGGCGTCGTGTCATCATGAAGATGATGTTCGCATCTGTCCTGGGAGCAATGATACATCCTCCCGCAAAAGCCTTTGCCGCACTGCGGCAGTGGTGGACGCCAACGCCTGCCATGGACGCCATGACGGCAATCCGTACCCGGAGGAGCGTACGAGCATATACTGACGAAGATGTCTCAGATGCACAGGTCAAGGAACTGCTCGGAGCAGCCATGAGCGCGCCGAGTGCTGGCAATGAGCAGCCATGGGAATTTGTGGTCATCCGAGACAAGGACACCCTGGCAAAAGTTGGGGGACTTAATCGGTTTGCCGGTTACGCCAAGAATGCACCTGTCTGCATACTTGTCTGCGGGAATCTGGATCATGACAAATATGGTGGATATTGGTTTGAGGATGTTTCCGCTGCTACGCAAAATATCCTACTGGCGGCCCATGCAATGGGACTCGGAGCCGTTTGGACCGGTATCTATCCCATGGAGGATCGGATTCTCGGCTTTCGCAAGCTGGTGGGGGCACCAAAGAACATAGTTCCCTTGGCGCTGGTTGTCATTGGACACCCCAAAAACAGTCCGAAACCAATTGATCGATTTACTGAGAAAAAAGTCCATCAAGAGCGGTGGTCGGCATAGCTCGCCCGACTGCATGAATACAATACAGTAAGGAATTACACATGAAAAAGATATTTGAAGAGATAAACATTGGTCCCCTCACGCTGAAAAATCGTCTGGTTCGTAGTGCAACGTGGGAAGGCATGGCCACGGAAGACGGGCACATGACCGAGCCTCTGTTCAAGACCTACGAGCAACTCGTAAAAGGTGGAGTTGGTCTAATTATTACAGGGTATAGCTATGTTCTTGAAGAAGAGCATCCCAACCCTAACATGATGGGTATCTATGACGATGCCTTTGTTGATGAGTACAAGCCCCTGACTTCCATGGTTCATGATCATGGCGGCAAGATCGTCATGCAGATCGTCTATGGCGGCAGTTGTACGACCCGTTCGGCTGAAGGTCGGGTCATCTGGAGCCCTTCCGGTGTAACGGATTTGGCCACAGGAGTGACACCCACAGAAATGACCAGGGAAAACATACGCACCGTGGTGCAGGCCTTCGGCGATGCCGCTGTGCGGGCAAAATCCGCAGGTTTCGACGGCGTGCAGTTTCACGGAGCCCACGGCTACCTGCTCAGCCAGTTCATGACGCCGTATTACAATCGTCGTACCGACGAGTACGGCGGCAGTTTGGAGAACCGTGCGCGAATTTTTCTGGAAGTCTACGACGAAGTGCGAAGCCGTGTCGGAGAAGGTTATCCAGTCATGATCAAAATCAATGGTGAAGACTACATCGACGGGGGCGTGACCCTTGCCGACAGCATGCAACTCACCAAGATGCTGGATGAAAGAGGCATCGATGCCATTGAAGTCAGCGGAGGCGTGGCCAGCGCTGGCAAGAATATTCCGCCCCGACCGAAAATCAATTCCCCGGAGAAGGAAGCCTACCACATTGCCAACGCAGCCCAGATCGCAAAGGAAATCGAAGTGCCGGTTATGGTCGTTGTCGGAGGCCGTACTCCGGATGTAATCGAAAAGTCCCTGAATGAGAGCGAAATTGCGTGCTTCTCTCTTGCAAGACCTCTTGTGTCTGAACCCGATTTACCCAATCGTTGGCTTTCCGGGGACAAGGCCAAGGCTCGTTGCATCTCCTGCAACGGATGCCTCAGCCAAATCGAAGGGGAACCTTGGTGTGTGCTGGATAGAAGGGGGGAGCAACGCTCCTAGCTTACGATGATAATA
Organism: Pseudodesulfovibrio thermohalotolerans; assembly: GCF_021353295.2. Classification (NCBI taxonomy): domain Bacteria; kingdom Pseudomonadati; phylum Thermodesulfobacteriota; class Desulfovibrionia; order Desulfovibrionales; family Desulfovibrionaceae; genus Pseudodesulfovibrio; species Pseudodesulfovibrio thermohalotolerans. Next base: position 1,432,061 of record NZ_CP120635.1, read on the forward strand.
GGCTGCTTGGAATTTTGACATTAAGTGTAGTGGTTCATACTTGATCTGACAGTCTGTCCCTTTTGACGGGCCGTAATTGTCAGATTAGCTTAGCTTTGAAACGTATTCCGTCCAGAGCTGCTTCCCTTCTACCATAGTTGCTATGGGCGTCCTCCCGCAACACATTTCCCCTTGATGCGTCCGTTCCGTGTTGTATTCGGCAATCCATGCGTCAAGATCAGCCTACAGAGAGTCCAATGAGGTGTAGAGGGTTCGCCGAAATGCGACCTGATAAAACTCATTGTGTATAGTCTTGTGAAAGCGTTCGCAGATGCCGTTGGTTTGCGGATGTCTGGCCTTCGTTTTCGTATGCTCGATGCCGCACACGCCAAGGAAAAGCTCGTAATCATGCTTTTACACTCTGCCGCAGTATTCCTATCCGTCAATATCCGCAGGATGCCCATGCCTTGCTCTTCGAAAAACGGCAGAACTTTGTCATTGAGCATGTCTGCGGCAGTGATCGGCGTCTTGGTCCTGTACAGCTTGGCCGCTGCCCATTTTGAATACGTGTCGACGAAGGTTTGCTGGTAAATGCGGCCAACGCCTTTGATCGTGCCCACGTAGAACGAGTCCTGGCTTCCGAGATACCCAGGATGCTCAGTCTCGATCTCGCCGTGGGCGAGATCATCGTCTTTCTTTTTCTCAAGTGCTTGCACCTGGGCTTCGGTCAAAATCATCCCCGACCCTGCGGAGAGTTTTTCGAGTGCCTGCAACCGCGGCTTGAAATTGTGCAAATCATGACGAAGCCAGATCGACCGTACGCCGGAAGGCGAGACAAACGTTCCGAGTTTGCGGAGTTCATTGCTGGCTCTGGTCTGTCCGTAGGCGGGAAAGTCGACAGCATAGGCAACAACGGCATCTTCGATGGCCGGATCAACTCTGTTCTTCAGATTCAGTTTGCGCCGGTTCTTGTCGAGCAAAGCTTCAATACCACCGTCTTCTTTGGCAGCTTGGTATCGATAAAAGGTGTCCCGAGAAAAGCCCATGAGCTTACAGGCTTTCGAAACGTTGCCGAGTTCTTCCGCTAGATTGAGAAGGCCGACCTTGTGTTTTATGACGTTGTGATTGAAACTGGAAATGAGGTTCTCCTTGAGCAATGGGCTCAGTTTGATGGTCTTCAACATTTCCATCAAAAGGGAGAACCTCTCGTTTTTCAAGAGGAACTGTCAGATCAAATCGAAACTACTTCAATTAATGTTCGATCTCGCAATCAAGATGCTCACCCTGGGCGTTGTCAACATCTTCGACTACACCCCGGAGCTGACGTACTCCGACGCTTGCAATACGCTTCACGACAACCTTTTCGGGAACGTCGGCTCCTTCAACAATGTCATTGATGCGGTTGATGACATTTGCCGCATCGTGACCGGCAGGTATTTCGACGAGTCGTCTGGTGACGGTTTCGAATCATCCTCGCACGTTCTGCAATCAACGCACCGCATATCTCGGATTCCGGCGACCCACCGTAACAATCTATGGATGCGTTTACGATTGCGATCTGAACGCATTTGTCAATGCGTTCAGGACAAACAGAATCTTCTACTGGCCGTGCCAGGAGGACTGATAGTTGCTCCCCCCCCCCCCCCCCGCTGATAGGGGCGGTAAGAAGCCAGAGTGAAGGTGGGCGAGTATCCTTTTTTGATCCTTGCCCTTCTTTTTTTGTCCTTTTTCCCTTTAATTTCTTTCCTACAAGGCTATTTCCCCCGGCCTAAAAGTGGCGATCTGCAGTCAGCAGGTGGTATGATCATGGAAACAGATTGACTGGTCGGTAGACCAAAGGAGGCACTATCAATGTAGAAGTTACGAAGCATGCTTATTCCCGTATGCAAGAACGCAACGTCGTTGCACCTACCGCCCTGGCATGTGTTGCCATAGGCGAGAAAAGTCCTGGACGGCTGGGCGCTACTAGGCACTATCTCTTAGGGTACACGGCAGTGACAGTGCCGTGCGAAAACGGATTGAGGATCGTGACCGTCTACAATGGTCGACCTCACGACAACATCGGAGCGGCACACGAGCCGCGTCGCAGAACACGCGATCCGACCTGCTCCGTGACGTGATTTGACGGAGTGAATTTTCCTCCATGGCTCCCCGAGTGGCTCGGGGCGACCGAACCAACGTTGCTCACAAGTGGGAACACCACCCGCCAGGGAACACAACCCGACGAGCGAGATATATCTTGATTTTAGGCCCCTTGATGGGGGCCTTTCCTTCTTTTTTGAAGCGAGTTTCCAATGAGCGAAAGCGAGAAACCGACAATGGCGGCGATATCATCAGCGCCGCACAAATTGTGGTAATCCGGTATGCGGTCTGGTCCGAACTCTATGAGTTCTTCGGCGACTTACGGGAGAAGAAAGCAAATCACAACATGACATCCCCCGCTCGCATGTTCGCTAATATGCAATTGACGGGTGGCTTGTTTGCCGATATTTATAAAAGTTCAGTTTCTTAAGAGGGTAAATAATTATGATAGCTTTTGTTACCGGCGCAAGTAAGGGGATCGGCGCAGCTACTGCCGTGAAGCTTGCCGAAGCTGGTTTTGATATTTGGTTGAACTACCGAAGTGATACTTCGGAAGCCCAAAAAGTCGCAGAGCAGATAGTGGGGTTGGGGCGTCAATGCACCTTGCTACAGTTTGATGTAACTGCCCATGAGGCTGTAGAAAATACTCTTGCTCCGATGCTGGAGCAGGAAGTCCCCTTTGCCCTCGTCAACAATGCCGGATTCGCTAAAGACGGGCTGATGATGCTCATGAGTCCTGCGGCTTGGGAAGATGTGTTGCGGGTGCACCTGAATGGTTTTTTTTACGTGACCCAAGCTGTGGTCACGAAGATGTTGCGCAAGCGCCAGGGGCGCATCGTCAATATTGCCTCTACCTCAGGCGAGACGGGCGTTCCCGGCCAGACGAACTACTCGGCGGCGAAGGCCGGACTCATCGGCGCGACCAGATCGCTTGCCATGGAAGTCGCCAAACGAAACATTCTCGTCAATGCCGTCGCTCCCGGCTTCATTGACACCGCCATGCTCGATGGCCTGCCCAAAGAGGAAATCGTTGGTCGAATTCCGTTGGGCCGGGTGGGTAGGCCCGACGAAGTGGCCGATGTAGTGACCTTTTTGTGTTCGCCCCAGGCTACGTACATCACGGGTCAGGTTCTTTCCGTCAATGGTGGTATCTACACCTAACTTCATTTTATATATGTTTGAAGTCGTTATCACAGGGATCGGAATTGTTTCCGTCTTGGGGCATTCCGTGGACTCGGTTGCGGAGGCCCTGCATTCCGGCCGTTCCGGAATTGTTGCGGACCCTCTTCGCAACGAACTGGGATTTGCCAGTCCGTTGACGGGGCAGATTAGGGATTTTGATCCAGCCGCACGACTTTCGCGCAAGCAGCGCAAGACCATGACCCTACACGCCATTCATGCCCATGCTGCGACTATGGACGCTCTGGAAATGTCCGGTCTGCAACCCGAGGACTGGGCCAATGACCAGACTGGGATTATTTTCGGCTGTGATTCGAGTTGCCTGGCCGCCCTTGAGCAGGAAGCATTGTTGCGAGAGCGAGGGGATACCGGACTGCTCGGCAGTGGAGTCATCTTCCGTTCCATGACTTCCAACGTCACCATGAATCTCAATTCCCTGCTGGGAACCAAAGGGGCGGCCTGGACCTTGAGTTCCGCCTGCTCCAGCGGCGGAAATGCCGTGGGGCAGGGCGTTGCTCTGATTGCCGCCGGGTTGCAGGAACGCGTCATCTGCGGCGGTGCGCAGGAAATTAATTGGCAATCCATGTGCAGTTTCGACGGGCTAGGCTCCTTTGCTGCGGATCCAGGCGACCCTGCAAAGGGCAGCCGACCGTTTTCGCAGGATAGGGATGGACTGGTCCCCAGCGGCGGTGCTGCCGCAATTGTGCTGGAGCGGCGTGATCTGGCCGAGGCTCGCGGTGCGAAAATCTTAGGACGGGTGGCAGGCTACGGTTTTTCCTCGGACGGTGAGCATCTTTCCGTCCCCAGCGATACGGGACTTTGTCGGGCGGGCCGCATGGCGCTGCAGGGTGCGGGGCTTGTTCCCGGAGAGATCGACTACGTCTGTGCGCATGCCACGGCGACGCCGACGGGGGATCGCGCCGAGGTCGCCAATCTCCGCGCTTTGTTTGCGGAGTGCACTCCGGCCATTTCTTCTACCAAATCCATGACCGGCCATGAGTTGTGGATGTCGGGCGCCAGCCAGGTCGTCTACTGCACGCTCATGGCGCGGGACGGCTTTCTTGCCCCGAATATCAACCTGGACACGCTCATGCCCGAGGCGGAAGGACTTGATGTCCTCCCGGACGTTCGGGAAACAGCGCCCCGGAACGTGCTGTGCAATTCTGCCGGGTTCGGCGGTACCAACTCTTGCCTCGTTCTGAGGTTCTGATGCCTCGGTTCGATCACATCGTTGTCGGCGGTGGCATATCCGGTATGACGGCAGCCTTGCTGCTGGCCCGGAGCGGGGCCCGGATTGCCTTGGCAGAGGCGTTTCCCCGCCTTTCGCCAACGGTGCGGGGCTTCCGTCGCGGAGGTGTCCAGTTCGACACAGGGTTGCATTACGTGGGCGGGTTGGGAGACGGGCACCCGTTGGACGTGTATTTCAAACACCTCGGCATTGCGCCGCTTATTGGGAAGAAGCCCTACAGACTGGAGGGTTTTGACCGCTTTGTGGCGGAGCCTTCCGGGCGCAGCTATGCTGTCCCGTCAGGATTCGAGGCCTGCAAGGCGTATCTGAACCGTTGTTTTCCTGCCGAAACGGTTGCTATTGAATGCTATCTCGATGCTGTCGACCGGAACATTGCCACTTCTCCCTTTCTCAATTTTACTCGTCCCTTTGATTTAAATGGAACGCTGCATGGCGAAACCACGACACTGCGGACATTTCTTGACGATCTGACGGACAACGAGGAACTCAAGGCGGTCCTGAGCTTTCATACCCTACTCTATGGTGTTCCGCCCGAGGACGCGCTTTTTTCGACTCACGCCCTGGTCGCCGGGTCCTACCTGCTTTCAACCCACGGAGTGGAAGGGGGCGGTCATGCTCTAGTGCGTGCATTCGAAACGCGACTGGCCGAGGCTGGGGTCGACGTTTTTCTCGGTCACTCTGTCCGTTCCGTGGGGATTGATGCGGAACGCCGGGTGACAGGCGTCGTTCTGGACGATGGGCGGGAGTTCGCCGCACCGTCCTGCCTGTGGACCGCTCACCCTCGCGGTTTGATTGAAGCAACGCCAGACGCGGCCTTTCGTCCTGCTTTCAAAAAACGGCTGGCTCTGCTGGAGGACACCGCTTCAGCACTCATGCTTTTCGGCGTCAGTGAAGCGCTCATCCCCAGTCTTGACGGGCAGAATGTCATACTTTGGCCAGGGCGCTCGCTGTCGGATGACCTGAAAGGGGTGTTGCCGGTTCAGGAAAGCATGATTTTCCTTTCTGCTTCCGAGGATCCGGGATCGGGGAAGATGGGGGTGACCGCGATTGTCTCTCAGGCTTTTTCCCCATTTGCCCCGTGGGCGGATTCCCTTCCTGCGTCCCGGCCCGAGGACTACCGGCAGCGTAAAGCCGAACTGCTGTACTCTTTCGAGCGGGAGGTCTTTCGTAGGATGCCGGAACTTTCGGAGACCGTACGTTTTGTCCAGGGGGCTACGCCGCTGACGTTCCGAGATTTTTGCGCCGCGCCTTCGGGCAGCCTGTATGGGCTCTGCCATTCCATCAATCAGTTTAATCCTGCTCCGGTAACCAAGGTGGAGGGGCTTACCCTGGCCGGGCAAGGAATCGTTGCACCCGGCATTCTGGGTGCAGTCATTTCCGCCTATCTGACCTGCGGGATCATTCTGGGCCATGAATCTCTTCACTCCGAACTGAGGCAATACGCATGAGACGAGTCGTCATAACGGGAATGGGAGCCGTATCTCCCTTTGGCACAGGAGTGGAATCCTTGATGCGCGGGCTTGCGGCCGGAGAGAGTGGTGTCCGTCCTATGGCGGCGCTACGCGAAATTTCGGGGTTGGTACCGACCATTGCCGGGACCGTGCCCGACTGTGACGAAAAATCCATTCCAAGGAAATTTCGCCGTTCCATGTCGCCGATGTCCATCTACGCCACCCTGGCCGCCCGGGAGGCCGTAGCCATGGCCGGTCTTGACGAGGCGACGCTGACCGATGCCGGGACCGGGCTGTGCCTAGGCTCCACCGTGGGCAGTGTGCAGGCCATGCAGGCTTTTTTCGCCCGCTATCTGGACGGCCTGAGTATTGAAGGCACCAAGGCAACGGAATTTTTCAAGATAATGAATCATAGCTGTGCCACTAATCTGGCTCAGTTTTTCGGTATTACAGGGCGGGTCGTCGCGCCCTCGGCAGCTTGCTCCACCGGTTGCCAGTCCATCGGCCTTGCGGCGGAGGCTGTGGCCATAGGTCGGCAGGAGGTCATGCTGTGCGGCGGGGCGGATGAACTCCATCCGCTGACCGTCGGCACCTTTGACGTTATCGAGGCCGCTTCTACTGGGTACAATGAGGTGGCGGAGCAGACGCCGCGCCCCTTTGACCGGGATCGCGACGGCATTGTCTGTGCGGAGGGGGCCGGTTTGCTGGTTCTGGAGTCTCTGGATCATGCCTTAGCTCGCAATGCGACTATCCTTGCCGAGATATCGGGATTTGCCTCTACTTCGGACCCGTCAAACCTGGCTAGCCCCAGCGATGAGGCCATAGCCCGGTGCATGTCGCGAGCCCTGGACGATGCGGGGGTGTCTCCGGCCGAAGTTGACTATGTCAATGCCCACGCCACGGGTACCCGGCTTGGCGATGCTGCCGAGAGTGCGGCAATAGCTTCGCTGCTTGGAGCTGGACCCAAGGTGAGCAGCCTCAAGGGACACCTTGGGCACACGATGGCTGCCAGCGGTGGTATTGAAACAATTGCTACTATTTCAATGATAAATATTGGACTTGTGTTCCCTACAAGAAACTTGCTAGACATTGCGACGGACTGTGTCGGACTGTCGCACGTCCTTGAAACGGAAAAATGGCCGATAACCACAGCCCTGAAGAACAGCTTCGCGCTGGGCGGCATTAATACTTCAATTGTTTTGCGGAGATATGATGACTGACGAGGAAATCACAGCACGTATTGACGACCTGCTCGCCGAGGAATTCGAACTTGACCCTGTTGCCATGAAACCAGAGGCTCAGTTCAAGGACGACCTGGACCTGGACAGTCTGGATGCCGTCGATATGGTTGTGGTCTTGGAACAGGCGTTTCATTTCAAAATTAAAAAGGACGAGGCGTTCCAATCCATCAGAACTCTAGGCGACCTGCATGCCTTTGTTCTGGAAAAGAAAAAATTTATGACCGATTAAAATCAAGAAGGTGACTCATCATGCGTAAACTCGGTTTTTGCCTCTTGTGTCTTATTCTGTTCGCTTTGGCTGGCTGTCAGTCCTCGCTCATGGCTAAAACGGCAGATGGCGTCAAACCATATGAGTCGAATCCGGATAAAGCAGTTATCGTTTTCATGCGTCCTTCCCAGTATGGGGGCGCAGTGCAGGCCACTGTTTTTCAATATGACGAGATTCCTCAGTTTGTCGGGATAGTCTCTTCGGAATACAAGCTTGCCTATCAAGTTGCTCCTGGCAAACATATATTCATGGTCATGGGAGAGAACGCGGACTTCCTTGAAGCGAATCTTGCTGCTGGGTATATTTATTATGTTGAGGTCGAGGCACATTTCGGTTTTGCCAAGGCCCGGTTTTCGCTTGAACCCATCCCTCAAACCTTGTTCGATACCGAAGATTTTAAAAAAGACGTCAACAAGTGTAGTTTCGTTACCAATACACCGGCATCGGAGCTTTGGTTTAATGATCATCGTCAGGATGTCATAAAAAAGCACGATTATTATTTTGCCAAATGGCAGGCCAAGCCATTAGAGAAAAAGAACAAACTCGTCGAAAGTGACGGACGAAAATTGTAAGTTGATGGAAGGCCGGAATATTCCGGCCTTCCATTGTATGAACATGCAACGGATTTGGGTTAATATCTTTATTTACGGAACGAGCTGTGCTTTGACCGTTATTGGCCTTTTGTTTTCTCCTTTCGTCTTCTCCTGGCTCAGATTCGTTCGATCGCTTTCCTCCGATTGTTCTGTGCGAAAATTGGTTTGGCTGTATGGCCGTATGTGGGTGCGCTTGGTCGGCCTCGTTGTGCCGGTGCGCATGGAGTTTGCCTCACCGCCAACGCCCTGTGTGTTTGTCGCCAACCATTCCTCGTTTTTTGATATGTTTTTTATGGGCGCGCAGCCGGAATGGAATATCTGTTTCGCGGTTCGCAGCTGGCCGTTTCGCATTCCGTGGTATGCGCCATTTATGCGGGCTTCTGGGTATATTAGGACAGAAGGTAGTTCCCTTGAGGATGTTCTTCGGCAGTCGAAGGCCACGCTGAAAAAAGGCGCTTCGCTGTTGTTTTTTCCTGAAGGAACACGATCGACGGACGGGGAAATGCACCGTTTCCATTCTGGCGCCTTTCGTATCGCCCTGGAAAATGGCGTCCCAGTGGTCCCGCTCTGTCTTACCGGCACGCATGCGTTGCTTCCCAAGGGAAATATGCTCATACAGCCAGCAAAAGTAATAGTGCGCTTGCTTCCGCCGGTGTATCCCGATAACTACAGGCAAACGGCTTGCGGACATCTTGAGATGAAGAAGGACGTCAAGGCTTTGATGTCCCAAGCGCTTGTTGCCATGGAAACATAGACAGTTTTTACAAGGAGCTAAGGTGATGAAACGTACCCGTTTGATTTTAATTTTCTGTGCACTGGCGGCAGTCCTGCTGCTGGTCTCCTGCCGCACCGCCCCCATCTACAATATCAATGACGCAGCCATCCCGCAGGCCGCACAAGGTCCAATGACAATGCAACAGGTACAAAATGCCATTGTTAAAGCCGGTACAGGGCTCGGTTGGAACATGCGTGTGATCAAACCCGGTCTTATCGAGGCGACTCTGAATATCCGAGCGCACCAGGCTGTTGTCGATATCACTTATGACCAGCAAGACTACAGCATCAACTACAAAAGCAGCATCAACCTTAAATACAACGGGACTAAAATTCATAGTAACTACAACGGATGGATTCAGAATCTCAGCCAGGCCATCAATAATAACTTGGCGGTCATTCAATAGTGTTTATCGGCCTGCGGAGAATCTTCTCCGCAGGTCTTCGGTCCATCCTGCGATAGCTTTCTACATCATCTCTGCGCCAACATGAGGGGGCCTCGATCCCACCCGGTGCGCCTTCTTTTAATTATGGAATCCATGATGCATCTACCTGTACCCGCCGCAACACTTATCCCCCATCGGGGGGCCATGCTACTTGTGGACATTCTTGTCGCCTCGGAGCAGGGAACCGGGTGTGTCGAGACGACACTTCCCGGTGATGGGCCCGCCGCAGGTGAGGGAGGTACAATTTCCCCGCTCGTGTTCGTGGAGTTGCTGGCCCAGACCTATGCTGCCATTCGAGGATGGGAGCTGGCGGCAGCAGGTCTGCCTATCCCGGAGGGCTATCTGGTGGGTGTCCAGCGGTTTGTCGTTCTGGGCCGTGCCCGTGGCGGAGAGAAACTAGTCGTCGATGTCGAGACCGTTGGTGAATTCGAAGGGTTTTATGTGGTGGAAGGCCGGATTTCGCAGGGTGGCGACGTGGTCGCAACCGGCAACGTCAAACTCTGGATACCCCCGGGGGCGAGATGATACAGCGGTTTGTTTTTCTTTTTTCCCTTCTTCTGCCGGTCATGGCCTACGGGGCCGATGCTGTTCCTAATCAGTCGCTGTTGAATGGAATGCAGGCACGGGCTGCGTCGGTCGTCAGCATCCGAAGCAATTTTATCGAGGAAAAGCACCTCAAGATGTTTGACAGTGTACTTGTTTCCAAGGGCGTTTTCGCCTTTCGCCGCCCCGACTCGCTTCGCTGGGAATACACCTCCCCGTTCCGGTCGGGTTTTCTTCTCTCCGGCGGCAATGGGGTGGAGTGGGATGATACCTCGGATGCAGTCCGAGAAGTGTCTGTCCATTCATCGCCGCTTGTCGCCATGATCGCACGGCAGATCATGGCCTGGACGACCTTTGACATCTCATGGCTCGAAGAGCGGTATCTTATCTGTCAGGTCAGTGCGCATCCGCTGGTTCTGGAACTGCATCCTCGGAGTGAGCTTGCCAAGGAGTTCCTTGCCAATCTGGTCATCACGTTCGCCGAGGATGGGGTGGTTCTCCACTCCCTAGAGTTGCATGAGACTGACGGCGACTTTACCCGCATCTCCTTTGACCAGCCTCAGCTCAATACCTCGTTGCCGGATACAACGTTTACCGCGGTCCAATGAGATATGGCAATGGTCCGCAGCGGGCAATGGGCTTTTCCGGAAAAAGGCGGTGGGTGCCGGTTCTCCTGACGTTGGCGATTATGGCGGCGTGTCTTACTTTGTTCGCAGTCACTCCGGTCAGGACCGATATTTGCGCCATGTTGCCGGTGGGCGAGCAGGGGCTGCTTGCCCAGGATTTTGATCGGCTTACCCATTCCAGTCTGGCCAATAACGTCTTCATTTCTCTCCATGCCGCTCCGGAAGTGAGTCGTGCAAAGCTTATTCAGAGAGCAGAGCAAATGACTGATGCTTTAGCCGGTCATGGACTTGCTTTTGTGCGTCCGTCGTCCGTCAATCCCTTGCGGGCCATGACGTTTCTTCTGGATAACTCGGCGAACTTGATGACAGCGGCCGACCTTGATGCCGTGAAGCCTCAGTTGAAGCCGGAGGCGGTGCGGACCGCTTTGTCTCGGAACGTGCGGCTACTGGCCGAACCGCAGGGCATCGCCCTGAAATCCCTCGTCCGTCGGGACCCGCTTGGGTGGCGGAGCCGCTTGGGGGCGCGGTTGAAGCATTTGGCCGGATTCACTGAAGCCCATGTGGAAAACGGCCATATTTTCAGTAAGGACCGCCGTTCGATTCTGTTGACGGCCAAGCCGGAAACGCGTCTCTCCGATGCTGATGGTGCTGCTCGACTCGTAGCGGAATTTCAGTCTGTGAAGCGGGCGCTACCGTCCGGCATTACGGCCGATATGGTGGGCGGCCAGGTACATACCAACGCCAACGCTTCGGTCATCAAGCAGGATCTTGTCGTCATTTCCGTTGCTGCTGCGGCATTCCTTGTCCTACTCTTTTTTCTCTTTTTCCGTTCACGGCGGGCGCTCAGCGTTTTTGCCGCACCGCTGGTAGCCATGGCAGCGGGCTTGGGCGGGGCGGCGTTGTTCGGCCAGACCGTCTCGGCCATCGTCATCGGTTTCGGTTCGGTGCTGGTCGGCATATCCATTGATTTTGCCATGCATGTATACTTTGCCATGCGTCGGCAGCCGGAGCGTCCGGCTTTGGCCGTCCATGCCGTGGCCCGGCCTGTCATTTATTGCGCGTTGACTTCCTGTGCGGCATTTGGAGCCTTATTTTTATCCGATATCCCCGGCATTCGACAGTTGGCGGTCTTTGCCATTGCCGGGCTGGTCGCTTCGGTGTTGTTTTCGCTGCTGGTATTGCCGGCTTTTGGTGCCGGAGCGTTGCCTGAGAGACGGAAGCGGAGCATTCCCCTGCCGTCCCTGCCGGTTGTCGTAACCTTGCCGCTCTGGGGCGCGTTGCTCCTTGGTTGTTTGTGGTGCGCACTGCCGACCTCCCTGGACCCGGATTTGCGCAGTATCGGCTACCGGCCTGCATCCGTCCGTGACGCCGAAGCACGTTTTACTGCCGTCTGGGGAGATATGCGGAGCCGTGGGGTGGTCTTTGCCGAGGGCCGTTCTGTTGAAACGGCCCTGTCCGCCAACGATAAAGTATATGACGCCTTGCGTGCGGACCTGCCTGATGTCGCGGCTTCCAGCCTGGCTCCGTTGGTTCCCTCCAGGGGGACTCAGAAGGGCAACCGTGCTCGGTGGGACGCATTTTGGGCTAGAGGGCGAAGAGAGCATACGATTGAAGTCCTTCTTGCGGAGGCGGGGGATCTGGGCTTTTCCTCCGCGGCGTTCACGCCTTTTCTCCAGGGGCTGAACCGGATGCCGGAACCGATTACTCCGCATTCTCTTGATCAGGGCTCTTTGGGATTTCTTCGGGATATTTTTATGCCGGATTCAGGGTTGGACAAAGCCACCGTGTTGACCTTTCTCCCTGATTCGGAGCAGGTTCGAGCGTATTTTTCCCCGGAAAGAGAACAGAAACTTGGCGTCCGGTTGGTTTCCAACGGCCGGTTCAAGGCCATGCTGGAGTCGGCCATGAAGACGGATATCAGGAGTTTCATCTCCTTTTCCGGTCTGTGCGTCGTTCTGTTGATTTTTCTTTTGTATCGTAACGTTCGCCGGTCGTTGCTGGCTGTTCTTCCCGCTGTTACAGGTGTGGCGGCCGTTTTTGGCGGTCTGGGACTGACGGGAACACCGCTTAATTTGTTCCATATCACGGCTCTGCCGCTTGTTATCGGACTTGGGGCCGACTATGGCATCGTTCAGGTCAATCGAGAGCATGAGTCTCTGGACCTGGATACCACAACGGCCGTCTTCGCCTCCGGGGTGACCACGCTGGCCGGATTTGGGGTGCTTATTTTAGCCCGCCATCCCTCGCTGCACGCCATGGGAATCACCGTGGTGCTCGGTGTTGGAGTTGCATTGGCCACAGCCCTGCTGTTGCTCCCCAACCTGCTGCGGAGGGCGGAATGAATCGTTTTATACCCCTTATGCTTGTTCTGCTTCTCGCGGCCGGGTGCGTCCGGCCGATGCCTCCTGCTGTGCCAATGGTATGTCCTCCGCTCAAAACGCAGTGGTACGACAATGGGGGCGTCTATCGACTGCGTCATAGTGGCGTGCTCCGCATCGGCGAAACGGTCCTGCCTCTTTCGGGGTTTATGGTGCTGGATACAGTACATCACCGTGCCAAGGTAGCCGTCCTCACCGGTCTGGGGATGACGCTTGCCTCGTTGGATGTGGAGGTGGGGCGTTGGACTGCCCTCTCTGCAAGCCCGGTGGCGCGGCATATTCCCCATTTTTTGGATCAGTGTGCCCTGTCCATACGGCGCATGTTCCTCACTGGATTCCCGACGGCTTCGTCGTCGTGTGCCGTTGGCGATGGCCAGCCCCGGTGGCTAGCCGGGCAGGGAGAAGATCGGTGTGAGGTTTTCCTGGGACCGTCTGCCGGTGAGCTGACTAAGCGGGCAGCCAAGGGGCGGCGTCGCTGGTCGGTGACATATAGGGGGCAAGGTACAGAAGGATTGCTTTCCCTGCCGGAGGAAATCGTTTATGCCGATCCGGGCCGACGGGTAGTCGTTACGTTGAAACTTAAAGAAGCATCCTTACAATGATCTCGTTCGAAACTGCTGTGCGGGCCGCAGGTAGCCCTCTTCACCTTACTGAGAACGGTTTTGAAAAAACGTTTGTTTTTCCGCCGGATTTTGTCGGTTTTGATGGCCATTTCCCCGGCGCGCCTATTCTGCCCGCCATGGTCCAGCTTATGGCGGGTGCTCAGGCTGCGGCGGAGGCTCTGTCCCAACTTCGGGCTGGACACTATACCGTCTCCGGTGTGACGCGGGGTAAATTCCTCAAACCAGTTGAACCGGATGAACAACTGGTGGTTATGGGAACGCTGACCGAAGATGGGGCCGCGCCGTCTGCCGTGGTGCGTATACTTTCCGGCGAGGATGCCGTCTCTCTTTTTCGTGTGACTTTCAGCGAGGTTAAGCCATGAGCAGAAATGCGTATTTCAAGGTCGTTAAGGACGCTCCGGCTCCATTGCGTGACGAGGTGGAACGCCGGGTTCGTTTCGAGGAGGTAGATCCCCTCGGCATTGTCTGGCATGGTCGCTATCCCAGCTATTTTGAGGACGGTCGGGTCAGCCACGGTCATCGTTACGGCATCGGTTACCTGGACTTCCACGCGCACAGGGTGACCGCCCCGGTCAAACAGATGCATGTGGACTATATTCTGCCACTCGCCTTTGGCGATACCGTACGAATCGAAACCCTACTGCACTATAACGAAGCGGCACGACTCAATTATGAGTTCATCATCCGCAATGCGGCCGGGGAAGTAACCACGACCGGGTATACCGTGCAGCTTTTTGTGGATGCCGAGCGCGAACTGATGCTGACGCCGCCTGATTTCTACACGGCATTTTTGGCACGATGGACGGGCGGACAACTCTGATGGCCCGGGTGCTGCTCATATCTACCAATACAACCACGGAACCCTACCCGGTCTATCCGCTTGGCATGTCCGTGATAGCGGCGGCGCTGGAGCTGGATGGACATAACGTGCGTCAGTTCGATTTTCTGGCTGCGGGAAAGGAACTGGAACCACTGGCTGCGGTCTTGACCGGGTTTCAGCCGGATTTGACTGGTATTTCCTTGCGCAATATCGACAACGTGGATTCTCTTTCTTTTGCTGAAAACTGGTATCTGAGCCATGTCCGGGAAGTCGCCCATTTCTTGAAGCAGGATGGATATACCGTGGTCGTCGGAGGCCCCGGATTCTCCCTTATGCCGGAGATTATTCTCGATTACTTAGGAGCGGATTTCGGTGTCGTGGGCGAGGGGGAACAAAAGATGCGGCGGCTGGTGCATATGTTGGAAGCCGGGGATGTGCCGCCTCGGGTCATGAAGCCGGAAAAGGGCCTTGGGTCGAAGGAAATGATCACTCCTGTTCGCGATGAAGCCATTCTGGATTTTTACATGAAGCAGAGCGGCATCGCCAGCGTACAGACCAAACGGGGGTGTGAGAACCGTTGCGCGTATTGCTCCTATCCGTCCATCGAGGGCGGGTGGTTGCGGCCGCGAGCCGTTGCTGATGTGGTGGATGAGATAGAAACGCTGTACCTGCGAAACGGGGTGGATTCTGTTTTCTTCACCGACTCCGTATTCAACGACTCGCACGGCTACTACCTTGAGTTGGCCGAAGCCTTGGTTCGAAAGCAGTTACCCATCAAGTGGAGTGGCTTTTTTCAGCCTACTTCTGTGGATGCGACGACACTGGACCTGCTTAAACGCTCCGGCCTGCACGCCATGGAGGTGGGGACGGACGCGGCAACGGACGAGACGTTGGAGGCGATGAACAAGCCGTTCTCCTTTGCGGATGTTCGCGAGTTTAACGCTGCTTGTGTTGCGGCGCGCATTCCCTGCGCTCACTTCGTCATTTTCGGCGGGCCGGGAGAGACGCTGGAGACCGTCCGGCAGGGCATCGCCAACCTCAATGCCCTGGAGCATTGTGTTGTTTTTCCCTTTTCCGGCATTCGACTGTATCGAGGGACACCGCTCTATGCCCAGGCCCGGCGAGAGAGGCTGGTGGCCCCTGCCGACACACTGCTTGAGCCAAAGTTTTATTTTTCTCCCTTCGTAGATCCGGCCCAACTCAATGAGATGCTCAAAAAGGGCTTTGCTGGACGTCGGGACCGTATCTTTCCTCCCTCGGACGGGCAGGAGCGAATGAACGTTCTGCGTCGGTTTGGCTGTC
Source organism: Pseudodesulfovibrio thermohalotolerans (assembly GCF_021353295.2). Lineage (NCBI taxonomy): Bacteria > Pseudomonadati > Thermodesulfobacteriota > Desulfovibrionia > Desulfovibrionales > Desulfovibrionaceae > Pseudodesulfovibrio > Pseudodesulfovibrio thermohalotolerans. Next base: position 1,447,615 of record NZ_CP120635.1, read on the forward strand.
GCGGCCTGCTGTGGGATACCCTTATCTCCTTTCCCAAGGAATCGGCTGCGCCTCATCTCTGTGGGGTTTCGTCATGATTGATGTCCTTGTTGTCATACCGGTCTATAACCATGGCCAAACGTTGCGTCAGGTGGCCGAGCAGGCCCTTGATATTTTTACCGACGTACTGGTGGTGGACGACGGCAGCACGGATGGCGGGATCGAGACATTGGTTGGGCTCCCGGTCCGGTTAGTGCAGCACGATACGAACCGAGGCAAAGGCCAGGCCATCCTAACTGCGGCGGAAGAGGCGCGTCGCCTGGGCAAGACGCATCTCATCACCCTGGACGCCGACGGGCAGCACTTTCCATCGGACATCCCGGCTTTTCTGGCGGCGATACAGGAAGATCCCCGGGCCGTCGTGGTTGGTGCCCGTGATTTTAGCGGCGAAAATATTCCGGGCGCATCGGTGTTCGGGCGTCGTTTTTCCAATTTTTGGCTGCGAGTGCAGACCGGAGTCTGTCTTTCCGATGTCCAATGCGGATTCCGGGCTTATCCCTTGGCTATATTCAGCGCCGTTACGCTTAATGAGCGCCGTTTTGCCTTTGAGGTGGAAGTGCTGGTCCGGTCGGCCTGGGCAGGCTATCCATTGAAGGATGTGGACATTCACGTCCATTATCCCAAGCCGGATGAGCGGATTTCCCATTTTCGCGCTCTGCGGGATAATGTGGAGATATCCTTGCTCAATACCCGCCTGACGGCTCGCTCTTTTCTTCCTGTCCCGCACCGTCGATACACCGAGGACGAGACCGGGCGGGTCAGTCCCGTCCACCCCATTAAATCTCTGCGTTTGTTGCTCGAAAAGAATGAAACACCGTGGCAGCTTGCGTTGGCGGCCGGGCTAGGGATGCTGCTCGGCACACTGCCCCTCATCGGATTGCATTGCCTCGCCATCGTCTTTGTCCTTGGCTATTTCCGGCTCAGCAAGATCATGGGGTTGGCCGTAAGTCAGCTTTGCATTCCCCCTTTTGTCCCGGCGTTGTGCGTGGAGGCCGGGTACTACCTGCGGCATGGACAGTTCTTGACCGACATATCTATGCAGACGCTTGGTTACGAGGCGTTGGAGCGTATCTGGGAATACGTTCTCGGTACGTTGGTACTTGGCCCGGCCTTTGGTCTGCTGACCGGGGTTGTCGTCTACGGGCTGGCCAGGATCGTCCGATCCCGGCTCAGCCGAGATCGGGCGGAGGAGTCTCTTCCGTGAGCGTTCGCGATTCGGCATGGTCCAGTGCGAGTCTGGCCTCGGGCTTTGCGCACCGACTTTTCTACCACGCAATTCGGCTGGCGGGGCGGCCGTTGGCCTATGCCATGCTCTTTTTTGTCGTGAGCTTTTACACATTGCGTCCCGATGTCCGGAAGCGATCTTGTGACTATCGTCTTCGGCGGTTCGGCAAGCGGTCGTTTGGGCAATCCCTGCTTGATTGTTTCCGGCTTCAGATGGAGTTTGGCAAGATGTTGGTGGACCGGGCCGTCATGGGCATCACCGGTGACTTCAATATGACCGCTACAGGCGAGGACCGGCAGCGAATGACGGATCTTGCCGGGTTGGGGCGGGGACTTGTCTTGATTACCGGACATGTGGGCTGTTGGCAGTCTGGCATGTCCTTTCTTGATCATATCGATGCCCCCAAGGCGGTGGTCATGTACCGGGATGTTCGGGACGTGGACCGGCACTATTTCGAGTACGGTGAGTCCGAGGGGCCATCGTTCGACATCATTGACCCGACGTCTCCCATGGGCGGGACACTGCAAATGCTTGAAGTGCTCAAGCTGGGCGGTGTGCTTTGCGTCATGGGCGACAGGCCATTCGGCAGTGACCGGGGGACGGTCGGCGTGGAGTTCCTTGGCGGCTCGGTGCGGATGCCCATTGGCGCGTTCAAGCTGGCTTCTTCGCTCCAAGTCCCCGTGGTAGTGACCTTTTCCTGTCGCACCGGCCCTGGGTGTGGACGAATCTGGATTTCAAAGGTAATTGACCTCCCCGAACGTTTGGGGCGGAAGCCGGAAGCGTACAAACCCTATGCCCAGATGTTCGCGGACGGACTTTGGGAATTTGTCGAAACATATCCTTGGCAGTTCTATAATTTCTTCAACATGTGGGATGAATGATTCGAATGGATCTTAGAGAGAAAATTAAGAAGGTTTTGGTAAGGGAACTCGACCTCGTGGATATTGACCCGGCCACCATCGAGGACGATGCACCGCTGTTTGGCGACGAAGGACTTGGGTTGGATTCCCTAGACGCGGTGGAGCTCGTGGTGCTGGTTCAGAAGTTTTTCGATACCGAGATTCAGAACGCTGAGGAGGGAATGGAAGCCCTGCAGTCGGTGGAGAGTCTGGCTCGGTTTATCGAGAACGAGGGATAAGATGCTTGGCGAGGTGGCTATTCTGGGGGCGGGTTGCATCTGTGCGGCCGGTCCCACGCTTGATGCCTGTCTGGAGACCATGCTGGCCGGGAAGGGAGAGCCGGCTGCGCCTACGCATTTTATCTGTGAGCAGGCCGTCACCTATCCCGTTTTCGAGGTGCCCCAGAAGTGGGTAGATTCATCGAGTACATCTGCAGGGCGTTCCGGAAATTTACTGCATATGGCCGTTCATGATGCGTTGGATGGGGTGCCTGACGTCTTGAGCGTGCAAAACGAACTTCGGGTCGGGGTGTGCATCGGCACCTCGGTTGGCGCGTCGCTCGACTTCTTGGATTTTTATCGCAGCTGGAAAGCCGGTAAGAAACCGCAGCTGGCTCCCATCCTGCATTACCTGGCTGGGAATCTGGCCGAGGGGCTAGCTGTTCATTACGATCTGAGCGGTCCCTGCCAGACTGTGACCAATGCCTGTACTTCCGGTGCAGACGCCATCGGCATCGCCGCAGCCTGGATCCGTGCCGGTTGGTGCGACGTGGCCATCGCTGGAGGTGCGGATGCCTTGAGCGAAATCTCCTACAACGGTTTTGCTCGGCTCATGAATACCAGCCCGGAACCCTGCCGACCGTTCGATAAAGACCGTAGGGGGCTTAATTTGGGCGAGGGCGCAGGTGTGTTGCTTCTCGCATCTACCAATGTGGCAGAGCGCTTTGGAGCCCCCCGGAGAGGCCGTGTGGCGGGCTATGGAACCTGCGGTGATGCCTACAACCTGACGGCTCCGCATCCCGAGGCTCGGGGGCTGTTGCAGGCTCTGGATACGGCCCTGGGGCAGGCCGGGATAACCTGCGAGGATGTGGCCTGTGTCAACGTGCACGGAACCGGCACCAAGGCCAACGATTTGGTGGAGGGGCACGTCTTGCGCGATCGTTTCAGTCAATCTCTTGTTTTTGCGACAAAGGGGTTCACCGGGCATACGTTGGGGGCTGCCGGGGCCATGGAGGCTGCCTTCACTCTGGCCTGTCTGGAGCGTGGAGTGCTGCCGCCAAGCAAGGGGTTTGGCGAACCCGATCCGGCTATCGGCCTTTCTCCGGTAGCCTGTCCAACCGCTTTCTCGGGCCGATTCGGTTTGAGCCAGTCACTGGCTTTCGGCGGCAATAATTCCGTTCTCATATTGGAGAAGGAGGACCGGCGATGAAGCTCTCCATCCACGGGGTCGGTCTGGCTGCTCCCATCGGCGACGGTGCGTTGGTCCGCCAAGCCTTGGACGGCAAGGACGTGCCGCTGCCTGCGGCGTACGAGACTCCGACCGAGGCACTAGCCGAGTATGTCCCGGCCCGCAAGTTGCGGCGCATGGACCATTTTACCCGCATGACCTTGCTGGCGGCTTACCGTGCTTTGGAAGCTGCCGATACACTGTCCGTACTTCCCGACCGTATGGGGATCGTGCTCGGTACCGGTTACGGGCCGTCCAGGACGACGTTTGATTTTCAGGACTCCCTCATTGACGATGGGCCGGCGTTGGCTTCACCGCTCGCCTTTTCCCTTTCCGTTCATAACATCCCGGCGGGAGTGCTTTCCATGTTGTTGGATTACCCCTGTCCGCAGACAACACTCTGCCAGTTGCGGGGAGTTGTTCAAGCCGGAACCCAGACAGCGGCACTCTGGTTGGCGGAAGGTCGGGTTGATACCATCCTTTTGGGCTTTACCGATGAGACTACGCCGCTTCTTGAAGCCAACACTGAACGTTTGAACGCCGCTGAGGGACGTTTGGATGCACCGCCGGTGGGTGAGGGCAGTGCCTTTTTCCTCTTGGCCGAGGCTGGGGGGTTCGCCTCGCTGGAAATTGAGGCTCGTCCGGAAAATTTTAAAGCCGATACGGTCGTTATTGACCAGGGAGAATTCGGCACGTGTGACCTGACGGATCTCTGGGGGAAAAGTCCGACTTCCTGTGGCCTGGAGCTTGCTGCTGCGGCGTTGGGCGCCAGGGAACAAGAGCTGAAGACCGCCTGTCGGGAGGGTGACGTCTGGTTCAGCGTAATCGGAGAATAGATCGTATGCGCGCAATCAATCTTCAACTTGCAGATATCCGTGAGATAATTTCCAGCGTCCTTTTGGCTCATTTATCCTATGATGCCTGCATGCGCCTTGCGCCGGGCGGTTCGCTCAGTCCGGAGTTTGTTCCGACGTGCGATGCCGTGGACGACCTGGAGGGTGTGGGCGGAATCATCGCCCGGATGTTTCATACGAAGACTCTGACCAATCTGGGCGTGGTCTCTCTAGAGGAGTGGGCGGAAAGCATCTATCAGCAGTGGCTTGTTGCAGGCGATCGGATAACGTTTTTTACCTCCGGGAGCACCAACGAGCCCAAGCCTGCAACGCATGACTTTGGTGAGTACGTTCAGGAGGTTGAAAATCTGGCCGTGCTTTTTCGTGATAGGAAACGGATAGTCTGTTTCGTGCCGCGCCATCATATTTACGGCTTTCTTTTTTCCATTTTGCTTCCTCATGTCATGGGGTGCGAGGTCCGTTGGGAAGTGCCGCTGCCTGCTCCCGGATTGGTTCGTTCGCTGTGTGACGGGGACCTCATGGTGGCTTTTCCACTTTTGTGGGGCAAGCTCGCCGAGATGGGCGTGCATTTCCATGCAGATGTGCACGGCGTCACGTCCACCGGGCCGTGTCCAGCAAAGACCCTTGAAACGGTCAAGGCGAACGGATTGCCCCTGATGTATGAGATTTACGGATCATCGGAGACCGGCGGTGTGGGCTACCGCACCGACCCTCTGGGGTGCTACACACTGTTGGACCACTGGACCCGGACCGACGACGATGCTGTTCTGGCCCGGAAAACGGAAGATGGCGGCGCGACGGAGTGTCTTCTACAGGATCTGCTTGATTGGCACGGTCCTGCGACTTTTACTCCCCGTCGACGCAAGGACTGTGCTGTGCAGGTGGCGGGCGTCAACGTCTATCCTGCTAGGGTGCGGGAGGCGCTTTTGGACCATCCCTTGGTTGAAAAATGCGCGGTACGTCTCATGCGATCTGACGAGGGGACACGGCTCAAGGCGTTTATCGTGCCCTACGGTTCGGGCCAGGATATAGATGTCCTAAAGTTGGAATTGCAAAAATGGTCCAAGGCGCATCTTTCCAGATACGAACGGCCAGCGTCTTGGACCTTTGGTAAACACATCCCCGTGAACGGGTTGGGCAAAGAAAGGGACTGGTAGCCTGTCCATTGTAAACAAGTCCATCAGTGAATACAGAGATGAAACGACATCGAACCGGTTGATTGGAAAATCATCCTCTTCTATCAATTCAGTCAAAGCTCTTCAGGGAGACTTTCATCGGACTCAGTTTGACAGAGGTGTTCTGTGGCGTTCAAACCCTGTTAGGACAGGGATGGAGGCATTTGGGGGGGGGGAAGCAAGATGGAATAGGAAAACAAAAAGACCGAGAAGTTCCTGGCCCACAAATTGTTTGGGGGCTCACCTTGAAGGTTTTCAATATTTCTAGCAAAAGAGAAAGCCTCTTGATTCTCAAGAGAAATTGTTAAATCAAATCGAAACGAATTTTTCTCTTTGGTTGGGCCTTGTCCTTCCTTCTTCTTATTCGTTTGCCACAAAATTCAATACCTTTCGGACATGTTTTTCGCCATGGATTCGAATCTCTTCTCGAAAGTTTGAAATCAACCGCGCATCTTCTGGGGACAACTGCACAACTCCGATGACTTTGATCGTCGCAAAGTGCGTGATGCTTTCCGACGTCTTGACGGCGGCGTCCAGCGGCCAAAGATTCACGTCACTGAAATCATTGTCTGCGGGAAGTGGGTTAGGTTCCGGAACAATTCCTACAGCTGCCGTGACCGTTCTGAATCCGTTTCGAAGCACGATAGATATCCCCGCTTGAACGATCGTTCCAGGCGCAAGGCGCAAGGTTTGCGCTCCGGTCGCAAGATCACCTTTGAAGCACGTGTCGTTGACAAGCGGCCTGGACCGACCGGACAGGACGACGTTGTTGTGCTTGCTGACATAGCACTGTCCGTGGACGACGCACGCCCATGTTTTGACCTCCTCCACGTCCGGTAACCAGTCTTTCTCCAGGCCGCGGCCGTCCAGGAACCTGACATCCGGTCGAACGGTGACAGGCACAAGGCGGTCGGTGGAGGCTTCCGGTGCCCCGAAAACATCCCTGATCGTTTCCGTGCTCAGTTTCATTTTGTTCTCTCCTTGTTTTTGTGAGGTTCGGATTCGCCTCACGGCTAAGTTGTTTCACATCAAATATAAATATTTCAAGTTTTTGCTATGTGTATATTTCACGCTAAAGCCGGTTGCGAAAACTCCTGGCGTTGACCGGTTTTTGTCGATTCGGAAACGACAAAAATGGGTAACACGAAAAAAAAGATTTTATGCGCTTGAAAAAGTGATGGGGAAAATGGTGGGAGATGGGGGAAATGGGAAAGGACGAGGAAAAGAAAAGGCCCCCGAAAAGGGGGCCAAGGAGGGCTGACGGCTTGACGGGGATCAGTCGTCGGCCTGTTGGGATTTAGTGGGCTTGTGGTCTGGTTCGCGAACGTGGCGGACGACCAAGAAATCGTGGAATTTGCTTCCGTGGCCGTCGAGGCGGAACTGGCCGACAAGGAGACGGAGATGGGGGCAGCGTGGCGTTGTGTCGACTTCGTAGTGCGGCTCCCGGTCTCGCATGTACCCGCGAACTTTGACTGCCGTCCCACAATAGATGCAGCGTATTTTGATCGTTGCGTGGCCGTCTTCGGGGATCAGTTTTCGGACCTCCGTCAGGTCAGGGATGGATTCCTGGCCGGTCACCTCGAACCCGGCACGGTAGACGGTGGCGGGGGTGACGATCGGCGACCTGAGGCATTTTTTCGACAAGGCTTCGTAATACTCGATAGCGTCGATGGAAGCGACTCTGCCGGTGTATTTGGAGATGTGTCTTCCGTGGATCGTGTCGTCGAGGAGACACTGGCAAGACGCGTCTGTGGTCAGGACGGCAGGATGGCCAATATCGTATCCAGGGAGATCATGAAAATGGACGGTGCCGAACGACTGGAGGACGCGGAGCTTTTTCATCAGATCGACGATATTCTGGCCGTCCCAAATCAGGTTTTGAGGTCGGATTCCGCCTGGGATCAGGCCGTGGCCCTTGAGAGCATTGACGGCATGTCCGAACTCGTTTGTCGTCATCCCCGGGGTTGATATAGCGAGGAATCCTGCCCGGAGATTGATCTCTGATGCAAGGGCATCGGGGACCGAGAACAGTTCAGGCCACGAGCAAAGAATCTCCTGCTGAAAAGCATCGTTTTTGTTGATTTCGCCGTTCTCGAGCGACCCTGGGCGGCGTGATTTTCGTGTCATTTCGTTGTCCATTTTTCCCTCCGTTGCTATAGATCTTCAACCGCTTCACGCAGCAGGTCTCCAAGATTTTTCCCTCTCCGTCCAACACCTGACAAAAGGCGTTCACCAGTAAAAATGTCGTAAACAACCCCGCATTTTTCTGCTTTTATCACAGCATCTTCGTACGCACGAACAATCCTTGCAGGTGCCGAGTCGCTTGGTGTCCAGTCTCCGATCTGGAACGTCACGTAGTGCAATGTTCCGCCGGTCGGATTGAACTCGGCGACGACTTCACCACTTTCCTCGAGATACATGCAGATCCCGGAGAAAATCTCTGCTAACGAGTGACGCGAGTTCATGCCGCTCCCAATCAAGCCGGAGAACTTTTTCTCGTCGAGTAAAACGTCTTTTCTGCTGATTTCCATACTTTCCCCTGTCAGCACTCGCGGTTAACGACGAAACACAAAGCTGTATGCGGGTTATCAACGATCTCCTGCCACTTCCTAGCAGCTTCTTCTGCATCTAAAACAAGGCCGGTCTCGAGTATCGGTGCGACAACGTCAAACCCTCTGTAAACGTACCCCTCATAGCCTCCGAATTTGGCTTGTCTTACAAAAACATGGTGGAAAACTGAACCATTACAAGGGATCACGTCGCTAACCCAGAGATACCAGTAGCTGCTCGTGTCAGTGAGTTGTGCGACGACATCCTGTCGCTCTTCGTCCTCGAGGATATCAAGAAATTGATTGAGCATAAGATCTTTGATCCGCACATGCCCCCCGTCGGTTGCGGTTTCCGGCCAGAACGGCCACGAAGCAAAATCATAGCTCGATTCGCCGTGGCGTCAACGAGAAAAAAGAAATGAAAAGAGGAGTTTAGACTCTTATTTGTGGTTGCGGGTGGTTGCGGACTTTGGCGGTGGCCAGGGGGCGGATGGGGGTGGTGGAGGACTCTGGCTGCGGTTGATTGAAGATGGGTGAAATGAATGCTGGAAAAATGTGTGAACAAAGTGTGGAACGGGGCCATGCGGCAGGGTGCAGTTTTGCGCAGTTGTTCACACTTTGTACCACACTATTTCAATAACTTACTGAAATCATAGGGCTATGATCACGCCTGCTAAGCGTGTTATGGGCGTAAAACTCATACGAGGGTTCAAATCCCTCCTTCTCCGCCATGAGATCAAGGGCTTACGATGCACATCGTAAGCCCTTTTTTTATGCGCTGCGATGGGGTCGTCAACACGTGGGGAGCAAGGTGTGAAATTAAATGACAACACCGTTTGTCGGCCAAGGGAAAGGCTCGAACAGGCCCCTTTAAACGCACGGCTGGCGTCTTTGGGTAGATATGGCTTTTATGGGCGCACCCGTTTAGGGTGGGGGGAGTCCCCTAGAGTACAGGAACAAAAAAAGGAACCGCGTGCAAGACGCGGTTCCTTTTTTTGTTTGGTGTGATGCGGGTCGGCCGTGGAGGCCGGACCGCTTTGTGCCGATTTAGGAGTTCATGTCGTTTCCGGAGTTGATGATCGACTGAATCAGGGCGTTCAGTTCATCGCCGGAGGAGATCGGTTCAGGGGCGTCCGGGACGTTGTTCATGTCGGGGTTTACGCCCTGGAGGATGACGGTCATGTCGGAATGGCCGTTCAGATCGCTGAACACCAGGTTCAAATCCGTGTTGTTCGTTCCGGATGCGGAGATTTCAACCGAGATGGCGTTGGTCAGGTTGTCGAGAGCGAATGCGTCGTTTTCGCCCAGGTTGAAGTCGGTGATTGTCATGGTTCCATCGCCGTCGGTCAGGTAGTTCGGGTCTATGGTGATGGTGTCGGCTCCTTCGCCTAGGGTGACAGTGTCGTTCCCGGAGCTGATGAAGACGTTGTCGTCTCCTGCCAGACCGAAGATGACGTTGTCGCCGCCGTCGCCGTGCAGGGAGTCGTTACCGGAAGTGCCGACGATGACCGAGTTGTTGCCTGCAACCGTGATGGGGAATTCCAGCGTGGCCGTGCTGGTCATGCCGTCGGAATCCGCGATCTGGTATTCGAAGGTCTCAACACCCGGGTCGTCGACATTGTTCACCAGGGCAGAATCCACTTGGTACTGGAACGTCCCGTCCGCATTCAGGGTCAGGGTTCCGTATTCGCCCTGGATGGTGCCGGTGGCAGCGTCGTCGTGAACGGTCTCCGCCAGGGAGACATAGCCGTCGGCGCCCGTTGCGCCGAGCACAACGAGGTCCGTTCCGGTTCCGCCGGTCTCGGTATGATCGGTGTCTTCGGCGTCGTGGTCGTTCAGCAGGACGTTGCCGCTGATGCCCTCAGGCGTCACGGATGCCGCAATCCAGTCGGTACTCGTGACGGTTGCAGTGGCATTCAGGGATTCCAGATAGAAAGAGTCCTTTTTCCAGTGATTGGCTCCGATGGCGATGTACCGGATGTTGCCGGTGGCGGTGAACACTCCATCTGAGTACATGTCGTTGCCACCTTGGACCCAATTCCCGTCGTTTCTCATGATCCAGAACACGGGGGTGTCCTTGGCATTGATGTCTCCGAGTGTGATCGTGACCGAATCTTGCGGTGCGGCGAAGGAGATGTACATAGTTTCAGCCGTGTTGCCGTCGATGTTGGGATCGTCTCCGTAATGGCTGGATATTCCCAGGTCGTCTTCACCGACCTGGACAATGTTGGTCCATCCATTGGAGCTAATGGTGAAGCCGTCACCTTGATAGTAGGAACCTTGGTATCCGTAGGAGATCGTGCCATCGAAATCGGCGTCATTGATGCTCGTTTCGTTGGATGCGGTATGCCAGTAGCCGGGGGTGAGTTCCAATCCTGCATAGACATCGTTGACGGCCACGGGGGCGTCGTCCGCACCGTTGATCTGGAAGTTCAGGGTGGCTTTGCCGAAGCCGCCCTGCCCATCGGATACCTGATAGGTGAAGGCTTCTGTCCTGGTCTCGCCGGTCGCCAGTTCGTCAGCCGCAGGCTGATCGGCGGCGTATTCGTAGGTTCCGTCGGAGTGGATGGTCAAGGTACCGAACGTGCCGGTCATGACTGCGGTATCCGCGTCATCCGCACCGGCACCGACGTCCGAGAGCGAAGTGAAGGCTTCGTGCCCGACCTCTTCGCCGAGCGCGATGCCGACGACGGTCAGGTCGTCGCCGTCCGGATCGGTGTCGTTGTCGAGCACGTTGCCGGTGGCGGTGTTGCCTTCGGTGCTGGTCTGGGTCAGGAGGGCCTGCAGCAGACCATTCAGATCTCTCGGGTCACTGAGGTCCATACCGTCGCCGTGCTCATTGATCTCGTTGATGTACTGCATGTTTTGCGTACCCATTTCAATGCCGACGCCGGTAACGCTGGTCGTGCTGTGCAATGTCGCCAGCTCGTCCTGCCAATTGGTGGCGTTGTTGGGCGCGCCGTCCGACATGAAGATGACTTGGGTTTCAATGCCGTTCGATTCGTTTTCCACCCATGTGTTGGCCGTTTGCAATGCCGTTTGGTAGTAGGTCGCCCCGGAGGCGTTAAAGCCTGCGATGAAGTTGAGCGCCTCCTGGTAGTCGGTTGTCGCCGGGTCATCGGTCAGCGTGTAGGTACGGGCGACAGCGTTGTCGTCGAAGTCGATCAGGCCGACCTTTACCGAGCCGCCGCTGGTGTTGATCTGATCCTGCAATGTCTCCAGCATTTCATTGAGAGCCGCCTTGGCTTCGTTCATGCGGTTGTTGTAGGACATGGACCCCGATGTATCCACGATCAACAGGTAGTTGATCGGGTTGGATTCGAAGTTCGTACCACCCTCGGTCACAATGTTGGTATCGTTGACGGTGCCTGGCTGGTCGCTGAACAAGTCGTCCACGGCCTTGGGAGCGTCATTGGTGGAGAGAACGTTCAGCGTTACTTGCGCGCTGTCCGTCAAGCCGCCGTCGGTGACGGTGTAGTTGAAGTGCGCCGACCCGTCGTATCCTTCGTCGGGAGTGAAGAGCAACTGATCTCCAACCTGCTGGACCGTACCGACGACATTACCGTTGCCATCGGTGGCATTCGAGTCGAAGGATTCGATGGACAGCGAGTCATTGTCCGGATCGGTGTCGTTGGCGAGGACGTCGATGAGCAGGGTGTCGCCCTGGTCCATGGTCAGCGGTTCGGCTTCGGAGCCGTCGTCCACCGCGTCGGGCCTGTCGTTCACCGGGGAGACCTGGATGGTCACGGTGGCGGAGTCGGGCTTTTCACCGTCCGAGATGGTGTATTCGAACTGCGCCGGGCCATTGTAGTCGCCCACCGGAGTGAAGATCAGGCCGGTCTGCCCGATTTCGTTGGTGCCCACGACCACGGTGCCGATCAGGTTGTTGTCGCTGTCGTACACGTTCTCGTCAAAGTCGGTGATGGACAGGGAGTCGCCCTCGGGGTCGGAGTCGTTGTTCAGGACATTGACGAACAGAGTGCCGTCCTCATCCATGGTCAGCGGTTCGGCTTCGGAGCCGTCGTCCACCGCGTCGGGCCTGTCGTTCACCGGGGCGACCTGGATGGTCACGGTGGCGGAGTCGGTCTTTTCGCCGTCCGAGATGGTGTATTCGAACTGCGCCGGACCATTGTAGTCGCCCACCGGAATGAAGATCAGGCCGGTCTGCCCGAGTTCGTTGGTGCCCACGGCCACGGTGCCGATCAGGTTGTTGTCGCTGTCGTACACGTTCTCGTCGAAGTCGGTGATGGACAGGGAGTCGCCCTCGGGGTCGGAGTCGTTGTTCAGGACATTGACGAACAGAGTGCCGTCCTCATCCATGGTCAGCGGGGTGGTCTGGGAGCCGTCGTCCACCGCGTTGGGGCCGTCGTTCACCGGGGCGACCTGGATGGTCACGGTGGCGGAGTCGGTCAGGTCGCCGTCCGAGATGGTGTATTCGAACTGCGCCGGGCCATTGTAGTCGCCCACCGGAGTGAAGATCAGGCCGGTCTGCCCGATTTCGTTGGTGCCCACGGCCACGGTGCCGATCAGGTTGTTGTCGCTGTCGTACACGTTCTCGTCAAAGTCGGTGATGGACAGGGAGTCGCCCTCGGGGTCGGAGTCGTTGTTCAGAACATTGACGAACAGAGTGTCGTCCTCATCCATGGTCAGCGGGGAGGTCTGGGAGCCGTCGTCCACCGCGTCGGGACCGTCGTTCACCGGGGCGACCTGGATGTCGAGGGTGGAGGTGTCGGTCAGGTCGCCGTCGGAAACCGTGTAGGTGATCTGCGGCACAGTGCCGTTGAAGTTGTCCGCCGGGTCAAAGGTATAGGAGCCGTTGGCGTCGATCCGTATGGTGCCCACGTTTTCGATGGTCACCTGGTCGCCGGCGTTATGGATAGTTTCGTCTCCAGCCACCTTGAAGGAGGTGACCTGCAGGTCGTCGCCGTCCACGTCGGAAGCGTTGTACAGCACGTTGCCGGACTTGGTGGAGTCCTCGTCCATGGTCGCGGTTTCGTTGCCGTCCACTGGAGCGTCGTTGAGACCGTTCACGGTGATGACCAGGTCGGCGGTCTGGGCAACGGCATCGTTGTCCACGTTGTCGCCGTCGGTCATCGTGTAGGTAAAGGTTTCGGTGGGCGCGTCATCGGGCGTCAGAGTGTTGTCGGTGGCCGTGTAGGTGTAGTTGCCGTCGGCTCCGATGGTCATGACGCCGTGTTCGGTCTGGAAGGAGCCGTTGTATTCGCTTTCCGTGCCGTCCACGGTGATGGTTCCGTTCTGGAAGTCGATGAAGGTCGCCAGCCCGTCGGAGTCCGTGTAGGTCAGCGAGGTCAGGGACATCTCGCTCGGGGTGTTGTCTGCGTCAACGTCGTTGGACAGGACATTGGCCGAGACCGTGTAGTCGAGCCCGTCGGTGTTGGGTTCGTAGACCGAGGCGGAGTCGTTCACGGCGATCGGGTCCTGCTCGACCGGGCGGTCGGGCAGAATGTCGACGGTCACGGTGGAGGAGCCGTCGGGATCGGTCATTCCTTCGGAATCCACGGGGATGTAGTCGAAGGAATCGTTGTTGGCGAATTCGGCGTCGACATAGGACAGCTCCCAGGTGGCAGGGTAGGGGCCGTCGTTCTCTTCAGTGGTCGAGAACACCAGTTTGTCGAAGACCTTGCCTTCACCAAGCACGGAGCCGTCCAGAATCATGTTCTGATAGATATCGCCCGCGCCGCCGCCGTCGGTGGCTACGCCGTTTATCATTCCGTTGTTGACTTCACCGGAGGCGACCAACTCGTCGCCGTCCCAGGCCTCCCAGGTGGCGAACGCCTGCTGGGGGCTGCCCGGGTTGAAGTAGCCGCCCAGGCCGGAGAAGCCGATCTCGGCGTAGGACACGTCCGCGCCGTCGAAGGTGATGGTAATGGTCTCGTCGGAATTCAGGCCGTTACGGCTGCCGTTGGCTATGCCGTGCCCTATGTGGCCTGCGCTGGGGTCGGCGTACTGGATCAGCTTGCCTTCGCTGACTGTCGTGGTGATGGTAACATTGTCGGTGCCGTCGTCATTGGTGTCCAAGGTCAGGACGCGGGTTGCGCCGGAACCCTGGCCCCAGTTGTCGATGTCGGCGTCACCGAAGTTGCGCGAGCCGAGGAGTACGCCATCAAGGGCTTCCGAGTCGGGTACGTAAGTCAGCTCGTTGAGGTCATAGTGGGTGTTGTTCAGATTGCCGGATTCGACGGGATTTCCGTCGCCGTCGTAGAGCGTGCCGTGGTCGGGCAGGTCGGTAATCATGACGTCGAGGGCCTGAGAGTCGTCCTCGGGGTCGGAAACGTGGTCGTCGGCGGAGTCGTTGGCGTCCTCGCCCAGGAAGGGCACGGGCGCGCCATCCAGGCCGACGTGCATGGTGAAGTCCTCGCCTGTGGGCGGTTCGTTCACGTCGCCGATAGTAATGGTAATGTCCACATCCTGACCAACAGCACCCTGGGAGTCAACAGGGGAGACGGTCACGGTATACTGACTGCTTGTCTCGTAATCAAAGGTCTTGCCGTCCCCGGTCAGGATCTTGTCGCCGTCCACGATGAACAGGCCGTCGCCGGTGACGTCATTGCCGTCGGCGTCCAGGACCTTGTCGATGACGTAGTGGACTTCATGGCCTTCGACGTCGGTGGCGTCGAGTTGGGCCACGGCAACGGAGCCGGGCACGTTCTCATCGATGGTCAGGATTACATCGCCGTTTCCGTCTATGGAATTGACCGCCACGTTGTCGATGCCGAAGGATTCGTTTTCCAGCGCTTCGTTCAGGGTGGAGCCGAGACCCAGGCTGATGGTGTCGCCGGGGTTCTCCACGGTGATGGTCACATGGTGGATCTGGTCTTCGTAACCGGCGAAGCCGAGGTTCTCGGTGCCATCGGTCACGGCGGAGAAGGTCCAGTGAATGAGAGTACCGTCGGGGCCGGTGATGGTGCCGGAGCGGTCCGTGTTGTCCACGGGATCATCGTCGCGGAGGTTCCGTTCCAGGGGAATTTCCACTTCGTTGCCGTTTACGGTGAAGGTCAGCGTGTCGTAACCCCAGGAGGAGTTGTCACTCAAGGTCCAGGAGTCGATCTCGTAGACGTTGAATTCGATGGTCGCCGACTTGGCGTCTTCCGCGACTTCGAAGGTCTTTTCGATGGAGTCGCCCTTGCCGAAGCGGCCGAGGAAGTCGGTGAACGCGCCGGAGGTTTCGGTCACGGTGTTGTCGGACCAGCCGGAAGCACCGTCCTCGAAGTCCTCCACCGGAGCGGAGATATTAGTGATGACCGGGGCGTCGTTGGAGCCGTTTACGGTCACCGTGACGTCATGGGTGGCGGTGCCGTCCTGGGATGTGACTGTGAAGGTTTCGGTGAAGGACTCGCCGTCGCCCAGTTCCTGGACCACATCCAGGGTGTTGTCGATATCGTAGGACCAGGAGCCGCCGGCCTTGATGGTGAAGGTGCCGCCCTCGTCCGTGGTGATGGAGTAGTCGCCGTTCGCGTCGAAGCTGCCGCTGTACTCGCCTGCGTTGTGAGTCACGGTCGGAGCCAGGGTGGCTTCGTCCACGGTGTCGACCGGGGTGCCCACGGAGTGGTCGTCCGGGTCGGTCACGGTCAGATGGCCCTCTGCGTGCAGGGTCTCGGGTGCGGGCTCGACCACGAGGTTGCCGTATTGGTCGTACTGCGCGGAGCCGCTTTCCTCGCTGGCCTGGAAATCGTCGGTCTTGGTCTCGTCATTATTGGACCAGTCGACCTCGAAGAGGTTGCCGGTGGCGGTGTCGCCTTCGGTGTCCGTGTCGATGGTCGCGCCGTCGTTGGTGCCGACAACCTTGAAGGTCACGGTGGCGGGCTGGGAATCGGCCTCGCCGTCGTTGGCCACGTACTGGAAAGTGACCTCAAGAGAGTGACCGGCGGCCAGGTTGTTGTAGGCCGGGTCGTCTGCGTTGAACAGGACCTCGCCGTTCTCGGTCAGGGTCACGCCCGCAGGCAGGTCGCCGTGGGCGCTGTAGCTGACAATGCTGTCGTTGACATCGATGTCGTGGTCCGCGCCGTTGCCGTTGTCCTCGCCCACGAAGCCGAGAGACAGGGAAGAACCGGACTCTTCATTCACGTCGTCGAGATTGTCGTCTTCGGCGATGGGGGCGTCGTTCGCGCCGTTGACCGTCACGGTCACGGTGTGGGTGGTCCCGTCCTCGGATTCGACAGTGAATTCGCTGACGTACTCTTCGTCGGTGCCCATGCCCTGCACGGAGGCGTTGCCGACCTCGTAGTGCCAGTTGCCGGAGCCGTCCATGGTGAACTTGCCGCCGTGGGAGTCGGTGGCTTCGCTGACGGGCTTGAACGCGTTGTCGGTGTTGTCCACGTCGGAGGCGGTGAGCGTACCATCGGCTGTCAGCAGTCCCGCTTCGGAGACGTCCATGTCCTCGGTCATGGCGCCGGTGTCGGTGCCGCCGATGACGGCCGTGTCGTTGGTGCCGAGAATCTGGATGCTCAGGGTGGCGGTGCTTTCCTTGGCTCCGCCGTCCTGGTTGTCGGTCATGGTGTATTCGAAGACATCCTGGACCGGCTCGTCGCCGATATTCAGATGATTGGTGGCGTCCTGGTCCTCGACGTACTTGTAGCCGCCGTCCTCGTTCAGATAGAGGGTGCCGTACTGGCCCTGGAGCACGTAGTCGAACCCGTCGCCGGAACCGGCCGTGTTCTCGGTGTTTTGGCTTTCGACGCCGGTAACAGTGAACTCGGACAACGAGTTGTCCGCGTCGTGGTCGGCCACGCCGCCGAATTCGTCGCCCGCCAGCAGGTTGCCCGTGACCTCGGCCGCGCCCTGGTCGTCCGCGGATTCGGTGAAGGCGTTGTAGTCGTTTTCGGCCACCGGAGCGTCGTTTGCGCCGGAGATGGTGATCGTCAGAGTACCCGCATCATCGCCCGGGACACCGGCCTGGTTGTCGGTCATGGTGTATTCGAAGACATCCTGGACCGGCTCGTCACCGATATTCAGATAATTGGTGGCATCCTGGTCCTCGACGTACTTGTAGCCGCCGTCCTCGTTCAGATAGAGGGTACCGTACTGGCCCTGGAGCACGTAGTCGAACCCGTCGCCGGAACCGGCCGTGTTCTCGGTGTTTTGGCTTTCGACGCCGGTAACAGTGAACTCGGACAACCCGTTGTCCGCGTCGTGGTCGGCCACGCCGCCGAAGTCGTCGCCTGCCAGCAGATTGCCCGCGACCTCGGCCGCGCCCTGGTTGTCCACGGATTCGGTGAAGGTGTTGTAGTCGTTTTCGGCCACCGGAGCGTCATTCGCGCCGGAGATATTGATCGTCAGGGTCGCGGTGTTGCTGTAGACACCGTCCGCGTATCCGTTGGTGACGGTGTAAACGAAGACGTCCTGCGGATGGTCCTCCTCGTTGAGGGCCTGGACGCTTTCCCAGTCGTTCTGAAGTTCGTATTCGTAGGAGCCGTCGGCATTGATGGTCAAAATACCGAATTCGCCGTTGATGGTCGTCGAAGCGCCGGGGTCCATGTTGTCGTCAGTGTACAGGGAGCCGCTTTCTTCGGTGTTGTTCGAGGAAACGGAGGAGACGAACATCTGGGTGTCGTCCGCGTCGAGGTCTTCTCCGATGCCGGACTCGTCGCCGCTGATGACGTTGCCTTCGATCAGGCCTGTGTAGCCTTCGTCCTCCATATCCTTGAGGCCGAACTCGACCACGGAATTTTCGTCCGCATAGGCAACGGGAGCGTCGTTGGCGCCGTTTACGGTGAAGGAAATGTTGGCGTAGTTGAAGGCGCCGGAGTCGTCCATGATTCCGTAGGAGAACTGGTCGACGTTGTCTTCGCTGTCGTAATTCAGCGCGTTCAGGGCGTCGTAGGCCTCGCCGTCCTCGGGAGTGTAGAGTTCGTAGTCATAGGAGCCGTCGGCGCGGATGGTCAGGGTGCCGAACTGGCCGTTTACAGAGACTTCGCCTTCGGGGTTGGCCTGGGCGACGCCATAGGACTGGCCGTCCGAGGATTTGAAATCAGGGATGCCTTCGCCGGGCAGGTCGTGGTCGTAGGTCTGGGTGGCGTGGGAATATACGCCGACCACGAACATGGTCTGGCCGTCGGGAGAGTCGCCGCCGTCCACATCGGCATCGGTGGTGCCGCCAGCGTCGTCGCCAGCGAGCACATTGCCGTGGACGGCGATGTTGCCGGTGTCCTGGTAGTCGTGGCTTTCGTCGTCGTGGACGTCCACCTGGGCTCCTTCCTCGCCGAGGTCCGAATCGTGGACCGAAGCGTGGAGGGCGTAGCTTTCGGAATCGCCGGTTTCGACAGCCTGGACGTTCAGGTCGTCGTGGGCGATGGGCATGTCGTTGGACCCGTTGACCGTGATGGTAAGGGTGGCGGTGTTGCTCTCGCCGCCTTCATTGTCAGCGATGGTGTACTGAAAAACTTCATCATAGGTCTCGCCCTCGTCAAGGACGTCGGCCCATTCCTGATTCAGGGTGTAGTCCCAGTGCCCGTCGGCATCAATGACCAGCACGCCATATTTGCCCATGATTACGGTGTCGTCGGACAACACCTCAACCGGGGCGGTGTCCACGTTATCGTGATTTCCGCTCAGGAGTTCGATGGTGACCATGCGCAACTGGTCGTGATTGCCGCCGGCGTCGATGTCGTTATCGATGACGTTGCCCTCGATCAGGCCGGGGGTTTGCGGGGGATTGGGATTATCTATGTAGAATCCGCCGCCCGAGGACAGGGGGAAGAATTCGCTCATGAAGCCGGGCAGATCGCCGCTTTCGGCCTGCGCCAGGGCATTGTGGTACTCCTGTTCGTCCTGGACGAAGACGATGGTGCGTCCGATAACAAAGTCGGCGTCGCCCTGCTCGGCGATTTCGGCGAAATCGTCATTGGCGACGGGCGGAGTGTTGCCGATGACGCCCGCAATAGTCGGCAGGGACTGGGCGGCGTAAGCGTCGTCCTGGCCGCCCAGAGCGGTCAGACCGTCCGCCAGGGAACCTGCGTCGTCGTTGTACTCACCTGCGCCGGAGCCGCCGCCGTTGGCGCCAGCCGCGGTTTCCATATCCTCGGAAGTCTGGTCCGCATTCTCGAAAGCGAAAAGATAGACGTCGCCAGCCACCACCTCGCCGCTGACCATGATGAAGGAGGGCAGCGAACCGCTGTCGGCCAGCTCCTGGTAATTTTCGAGGACGATGGTGCCCCCGCCCTCTACGGCTATCTCAAGATCTCCGTCCCGCCCGACGAATTCAGCGGAGGAGAGGTCGAAATCGAACTGAACAGGGAGGTCCGGCGTGATTGCGTAGTTTTGGATGTTGCCGGTGCCGGGAAGCGTAATATGCAGAGTCTGAGTGGTAGGATCGGCCATGTTTTTCTCCGATTCGAATTATATGGATTGGAAATGTTTTTTTTAACTTGGGAAACAGTACTCTACACCGATGACAAGTTTTTAGTCAAACCGTAAAAATATTATTATACTAATAAGTTGCGATGTGGACAAAGTGGTTGATCCCCCGCAATCACCTGGAAATTCATCGACTGTTCTATTCGCCAAATGCAGGAGAATAGACGTATTTCGTTTTTCTTTTCAACAGGTGGTTGTTGAAAAATAATGTGGATAGGAATCGTTATCCCCAAGCTGTTTTCATCTGTTTCCCGTTTAATAATTCAAATTTATTGAATAAAAAATATTGTGACCTTTGTTGCCCTGCACCTTGAGGAAGAGGGGGCAGGGAGATAAGGGCCTGAAAAGTCTGGTCGGAACGGATTTTCCTGAAAGCCGTCAGGACGATGGAGAGTTGTGCGCCGTGCGGTTGTTTGGACCGCGCCAGGAGGGAGTGTCGCCAGTGGAATTGGTAGGAATTTGCAACGGATACTTCGAGAGCATTGGCCGGAAGGCATACGAATCGATCGGCGGCTCTCATAGGACCTCACGTTTGGAGGGCGTTATCCGCGTATCTGTTTATGGCGGCTATTACATATCTATTATGTCGACCTGGGCTACACGCGATTGTTGAACGTCAAGGGCGGCTGATTGGGGGAGATTCCTTTTGAAATCGCGGTGAGTCCGCGAAGGTCTCGGGATATTCCGGTCGACTTTTGCCCTTTGTGTCAGGGAAGCGGAAGGGACACACGATTCGTTTGGAAAGCCGATGCGCGGCCCTTGGCAAGGGCGATTCTTGTCTTAACAGGAAATTCGGAATGACATACGATCGTTGGGTTGGCGTTGAACCGGGGCGTCTACGAAGATGTGTTGGTATTACAGAATGTTGTGTTTTGGTGTCGCAGAATGGGTCGCGATGCCTCGACCAGGATGGCCTCGGTGTCGTCGTTTTCGAATGAGCTGGAAGGAATTGAAATTGCAATTGATCCGGATTAGTAGCAAAAATAGTCAATCTCTTGAACCGCAACCGGTGTGAAGATGGTCCGATTCCTGGCCCAGTCCGATTATCTGCGGGAGGTGCAGCGCACCTTTGGCGGCAGTGGGCACTTCGATTTTATGGAACTGTTGATCCGGATGTTGTCCGTGGTCCTTCCCATGATCGCGGTCTATGTCCTGTGGCGGTACAGGCTGCTTATTCAGCTTGTGGTTGGCCGGTGGGCGGCCCGTTTGTTCAGGCGGCGCAAGCGGCGCGCCGTGGAAAATTATTTGGTGTCGAAGGGCGTGGCCATCGAGGTCTGCATGTATTCCGGGGGCGGAGTGGGGCGCAAGCTGTGCGACGCCAGGGTCACCAGCGTGACCGGGGGGAGGATGCAGCTTCAGTTGCTCAATGCCAGGCCGACCCTCATCAACCTCAAGCACCAGCAGGTCGTTTGTTTCGTTAGACCTTTCGCCTATTCCGGCAAGCGGATCAACGCTTTCACCACGTTGGTGGCCCATGTGGCCAAGCGGGGAGTTGTTCTCAAGGAATTAAGCCTGTTCACGCCGGTGCGCTATCGGTTTATTCTACGGCGGCGGCATCCCCGCCAGAGAGTGGTTCACGAAGGCGCTGTCCGGGTCAAGGCGTGGAGCGCAAAGAAGGCGCGCACCTTCTGGTTGTTCCGGCCGGACATGCAGACCGTGAACAACCCGGCCCGATACGATAGCCGTACACGTCTCGCGGTGGAGAACATCTCGGCGGGCGGCTTGCGCCTGTTCATCGTCAATCCCAAGGGAGGACTTCCGCCTCTCGATCGGGGCAGCCAGCTCGTTCTGAGGGTCAGCGTTTGGAATCCCAAGACGCGCAAGTATTCGTTCTTCACGGCCATGGGCATTGTCCGCAGCCGTTTTTCCGGGCGTCGGGGGGCCATCGGGCTCGGCATTCAGTTCATGGCCGAGGGCAAAAAAAAAGGCAACCGATACACGTGGCGTACGGTGCACGGGGAAATTCCGGCTTTGGCGCAGTTCCTGGCCGGATTGGACGAATAGCTACTTTTTGCGGCACTCCGAGCAGACGCCGTAGAGGTACATCTTGTGGCGTTGCAGGGTGAAGCCGTGTTTTTCGGCGAGCTGTTCCTGGCGGTGTTCGATGATCTCGTCCACGATCTCGATGTTCTTGCCGCATCGTTCGCAAATGAGATGGTCGTGGTGATCCTTGCCGTAGCTGGATTCGTAACGGGTAACGCCGTCCGCGAAGTCCAGCGGCTCGATCAGCCCGGAGTCGCTGAGAAGCTTGAGAGTCCTGTAGACCGTGGCCTGTCCGATGGAGGCATCCCGTTTTTTGACGAGAGCGTAAAGTTCCTCCGAGGAGAGGTGGTCGTTTTTCTTGAGCAACGTGTCAAGAATGATGCGCCGCTGGGGCGTCATCTTCAGGTTTTCGTTGGCCAGATACTCGGCAAAAACATCTTGCGGGGCTTTCATGAAATATCCCGTCGTTTTGTTTAAAATTCAGTCAATTCCTTACATACGGGAAGCTTATGAAGGTGTCAAATAGGAATGCAATCGGCGGGAAATAACCATCTCACGGCCCGATCCCCTTTTGTTTCTTGACATTCCGGAAGACGGTTCCTACAAACGATTTCCTGCAAATCGGCGTTCCAACCCGCGCCGACCCACCCGGAGAGGTGGCAGAGTCCGGTTTAATGCGCTGGTCTTGAAAACCAGAGGCGGTGCGAGCCGTCCGGGGGTTCGAATCCCTCCCTCTCCGCCATATTTCTGTCCGACAAAGCTAAAGGACGTTCAGATAGCCCCTAGGAATAGGGGCTTTTCTTATGGCGTTTGCCATAGAGGGCGTCTTTCTGGGGATAGGAAAAAAGGCGGCCTTTGGTAGGCCGCCTTTTTGATGGTCCGGTATGTGTCGTTTGGCGTGGAGTCGGTTTCGCTTTGGACTACGGGCGTTGCATGGTCAGCCTGGGGGCTGTTTGTCTGGCTCTGGGGGTGGCTGTTGTTTCCGATTGCGCCGGTGCTCCGACGAGGCATTTCGCGCGGAACAGTGCGGACGGGTAGTCGGCACAGACGTTCTCGGGGCCGACGAGAGCCTTGGTTCCCATGGCGTGGAGCACGCGGCGAACGCCCTCGTTGATGTCCGCGAGGACAACGGTCGTGCCGGTCCGGTGCGCCTTCTGAATGACGTTTTCCAGCGCCTCAATGGCCGTCGCGTCGATGTGGTTGACGTGGCTCAGCTTGATGATGAGCACCTTGGGCGGCGTCCGGGTGAATTGCATGATGTCGATGAACCGTTGGGCCATGCCGAAGAAGAACGGGCCGTCGACTTCGTAGCTGGCGATTTGGTCATTGTAGTTGGAATCGGGAAGGGTGTCGGATTCCTTCCCCATGGGGACTTCGCAGACGCTGCCCACTTCGCTCATGCGTTTCATGAACAGCAGAGCGGCAAGCACCACGCCGACCTGCACCGCGACCGTCAGGTCGACGAATACCGTCAGCGAGAAGGTAATCAGCAGGACCAGGGAGTCGGCCTTCGGGGCGTGCAGCAGACGCTTGAAGCGGTGCAGTTCGCTCATGTCCCAGGCGACGAAGGTTAGGATGGCGGCCAGGCTCGCGAGCGGAATGTGGTACAGCAGCTTGGAGCAGAACATCAGGAAAATCACGAGAGTAATGACGTGAATGATGCCTGAGACCGGGGAATAGGCTCCCGCGCGGATGTTGGTGGCGGTGCGGGCGATGGCACCGGTAGCGGGGATGCCGCCGAACAGTGCCGAAGCGATGTTGGCGAAGCCCTGGGCCACCAGTTCCATCGAAGGGTTGTGCCGTTTTCCGGTCATGCCGTCCGCCACGACCGCGCTGAGCAGGGATTCGATGCCCGCGAGAAGCGCGATGGTCAGGGATTCCGGCAGCAGCACGCGGATGGATTCGAGGCTGAACGCGGGATATTGCAAATGGGGCAGCTCTGCGGGGATGCCGCCGAAATGGGAACCGA
Organism: Pseudodesulfovibrio thermohalotolerans; assembly: GCF_021353295.2. Taxonomy (NCBI): domain Bacteria; kingdom Pseudomonadati; phylum Thermodesulfobacteriota; class Desulfovibrionia; order Desulfovibrionales; family Desulfovibrionaceae; genus Pseudodesulfovibrio; species Pseudodesulfovibrio thermohalotolerans. The sequence continues at coordinate 1,471,127 of NZ_CP120635.1, forward strand.
TGGTTTCGATGGGCAGGTGCAGCACCCAGGTAGCCAGGGTGGCGAAGAAGATGCCCACGATGTGCGCGGGAAGTCTGGGGACAAACTGCCGCACCAGAATCATGATTGCGAGGGTGCCGAGACTGACGCTCAGGGCGGCTCCGCTGAAGGTCGGAAGCGCGTTGGCGCAAGCGGCGAGCCTGTCAAGAAATCCGGACGGCACGGAGGTCAGGCCGAGGCCGAAAAAGTCCTTGATCTGTGTGGTCACGATGAGCAGCGCAATGCCGGTCGTGAAGCCGGTGACGACCGGATAGGGGATAAATCGCAGGAACTGTCCGAAATTGAAGATGCCCATGAGCACCAACAGTGCGCCCGCCAGGAGCATGGTCACGACCAGCCCTTCGTATCCGTGCCGGGCGATGACGCTGGCCACGATGACAACGAAGGCGCCGGTGGGGCCGCCGATCTGGAAACGCGAACCGCCAAAGACGGAAATGATGAAACCGGCAACGATGGAGGTGAACAGCCCCTGTTCAGGGGTTGCTCCGGAGGCGATGGCGAACGCCATGGCCAAGGGCAGGGCCACAATGCCCACTGTTACGCCGGAACCCAGGTCCCGGGCAAGATTGTTGATGGAATAGCCTTCCCGAGTGGAAGACCACAGAGCGGGAATGAGATCCGCGCTGAAATACTTTGCAAAAGACATAAACGTCCCCAATGGCAGTGTTTCGCCGATGGGCACAGGCAGGTCCGGCCAATCCGACTCTGCGGTCGGGCCATGTCTGGAGGCTCATAAAAGGCAGGTTGAAAAAAACAGCCAACCCCAATAGTAGGGGTGAGTTCCGCTGTCAAGGCGAATCGTGTTTGGCGAATCGTTCCTGTTTACAGACGGTTCCGCCAGTCTGTTGTTTTCCCTTTCCGTTCAAAAGGGAAACCGTCCGGTTTTCGCGGTGGCTCAATGTTCGCCTGGAACACGGTTTCGTTTCATGGCGGGAATGTGTGTTTCCGGTGAAATCTCGTTGGTTTTCGGGGTGCCGATTCACTCGGTAACATATGGGAATGGAGCTAAAAGTCTGTCCGGCATGTGCTTCCGGCATTGAAGACCTTTCAAGACCTCTGTTGTCTTTGGGGAGCTGGGCCGCCGTCTGTCTGCTACATGGGGAGGGCACTCCGGGCTAAAAGGCGCGCGCGTGCACCGGAAATCGCGGCCGGAGTTCGTCTCCGCCCGGATTCACGGCTTTGCTGTTTGCCTTCGACCGGGATGATTCGGCCGTCAGCGGGAATACCGTTCCTCTTTCCACGGATCGGCGGAGTTGCTGTATCCGCGTTTTTCCCAGTATCCCAGTTCGTCCCGTGAGACGACTTTCAAGCCTTCCACCCACTTGGCGCTCTTGTAGAGGTATCTGTCGGGGACCACAGCCCGTACAGGGGCACCGTTGGGGCGGGGCAGCGGGTTGCCAGAGAGGGTGTGCGCCAGGAAGACGTCGGCCTTTCGCGTGTCAGCGAGCGGTATGCTCGTGGTGTAGCCGTGAGCAGCTTCGATGACGACGAATCCCTTGTCGATTTTGGGCCGTGCGCGGTCCAGGAGGGTGGAGAGAAGGACGCCGCGCCAGGATGAATCGAGCAGGGTCCAGCCGGTCACGCAGTGGATGTCGCAGGTGACGTCCGATTGCTCGAACTGCATGAATTCCTTGAAATCGATTGTGTAGGGGTGCTCGACTTCACCATGGACGCGCAGGCGGAAATCCTCGATGCGGGGGGAGCCGGGTTTGCCGCCCATGTCCTCGATGAGTTCAATGGCTGTCTGGCCCGGTGGGATCCGGGGCTTTCCGTCTGCCCGGAGCTCCTCGGCAAGGCTTTTTTGTCTGGCTTCCGTAACCGTGGCGAACAGGCCCGGCAGTCCGATGTTGACTACGGTTCCGGCCGCGACGGCCAGAAACAGGCGTCTGGAGAGTTTGTTGTCTTCTTTCATGAAATCTCCTTGGCGGAGTTGAGCGTTACGGAGACGTGGGCGAACGACCGCGTTCACCCTTCCCGGGCCGTGCGCATGGTCGAGAATCCACCACTCTCGTAAATTATCAAAGAGCGGTTTGAAGAACAAGAAGGAATCATTCCCGCTTCTCTGCACAGCGTTTTTCCCGTGCGAGCCGCATCCTTAGACGGTGATGAGTGTCTTCTCGTCGCGGAGGATCTCAGTCAGGGGATAACCCCAGAGAATGACCTCCATGTCGAGATCCTGGAGCGCCTTCTTGACGCCGAGCCGGTCGGCGCACGCCTCGCACGCGCTGAACTCGACGCCTTCCCGCTGGGCTTCGCGCACCAGGTCCCGGATGGTTTCGTTTTCGGCGACCAGCTTGGCGGTCGCACCCCAGACGATGACCCTGACCCGCTTCCACCAGCCGCGCATTGCGGACGCTTTGGCGTACATTAAAACCATCAGTTCCGAGGTCACCGGGTCGGCGTTGGTCCAGAGAATATTCAGTGTGTCTTTACTCATGGGAGTTCTCCTTATTTAGATTTGTCGGAGCGCGAACTATCGTTCGAGTTGGTCCAGGGCATCCAGAACGTCCGCCGGTTCGGCTCGCACGGTGTAGTCCGGGTCGACAAAGGCGTAGGCGATGGTGCCGTCGGTATCGACCACGAAGGTGGCGGGCAGGGGCAGAGTGAACCGGCCCGGTCCGTTGTGCTTTTCAAGCTCCAGGCCGAACTTGCCGTAGACCTCGCGCAGTTCGTCGGAAAGGGTGAAGGCGATGCCAATTTCATGAGCGTATCGGGAGTCCTGGTCGGATAGGACTTCATAGGCCAGGTCATTTCGTTCCGAAGTGGACAGGGAGCTGTCGGGAAGTTCGGGAGAGATGGCCACCAGGGTTGCCCCTCTTTTTCGGATCTCGCCCAGCACCTCTTGGTAGGCGCGCAGTTCGAGGTTGCAGTAAGGGCACCAGCCACCCCGGTAGAAGACGATGACCGTCGGGCCTTTTTCCAATAGCTCACCAAGGCTTTTGGGGATGCCGCTCTGGTTTGGAAGCGTGAAGGCGGGGAGCGGCTCTCCCTTTTTCGGGGCTTGTTGCGCCAGTCCGGCTTTGACGAGCCGGTCCAGTTCGGCGTCCATGATCTTGCGAGCGTTTTGCGGAATTACCTGTCCGCTTTGCGCCTTGGTTTCCGCGAGTTGTTTCTTGAGCGACATGGTGTTCTCCGGATTGTTCAGAGGTTGGGTTGACAGTGCAGCATTCAACTTGAATGCTCATTAAAGTTATAAATTGGGCAAAACCTTGTCAATCTCTTTTTGAATGCTTATTCAAGTTGAGTGACCGGGCGTTTCGTGGTCACATGTCCGTGCGGACGGAGGAGGACGTACTTCAATGGCAAAAGCGCAATATGACAGGGACGAAATTCTCGACAAGGCTGTCGATCTGTTCTGGAGCAACGGCTTCAGCGGGTCGTCCATGCAGCAGGTCGTGGAGGCCACCGGGCTGAAGCCCGGCTCCATTTATTTTTCCTTCGGCAACAAGGAAGCGTTGTTCACGGAGGCGGTGGAGAAGTACGCCCGGGACGGCATCGCCCGTATTCGGGAGACTTTGGACAACGCCCCGAGCGTTGGGGAAGGGCTCTGCCTGCATCTGGAACGGTTTGTCCGGGAAGCCTCCGAGGACGGCTATCGCAGTTGTTTTCTCGTAAAGACGCAGTTGGAAACGGCGGGGCTGGCCGATGGCCTGCATGAGTGCGCGGCCGCAAAGCTGCGGGAAATCGAGGCGCTGTTCCAGAGTTATCTTGAAAGGGAGTATGACGAGGAGTTGAGCCGCGACCGGGCCGCCAGCATCATGCTCCATATTTTCGGGATGCGAGTGTATGGTTATCGCCGGAACGCCGCCGAGCGTATGCGAAGGGCCTTGCGGGAGGGACTGTCGTGGCTCCCCTGGACCGACATCCAGTGACGAAGCCGATGATTTTGTAAAGCGGACCGCGATCGCCGCGCGCATGGTACGGCGTCTCCGGGGTTGCGGTCCCTCTGTCCAGCCTGGCGGGACGATGAAAGTCCCGCCCTCCCGGACGGAGGGCGGGGTGCTTTCGAGGCGTTATCTTCGTTCCTTCAGATGGTGAAGTCGATGACCGCGCCCTTGGCGTAGGGGCCGAGAACGTCGGTCTGGAAGTTGTAGCTTTGAGCCAGGCCCGCCTTGTCCTCCGACGAGGAGCCCGGATTGATGTAGTCCAGTGTCTTGGATACGAGCGATGCCTCGGCGGAGACCTTGTCCACCGGGGCGAGGCTCGGGCCGCTGTCGTTCATGTAGTCCAGGGTCTCGGACACCACGGCCGCGCCGAACGTCTGCCGATCGAAGGGCGAGTAGCTTCCGAGGCCGCCGATTGCCGTGGTCATAAGCATCCTCCTGCCGTCTGGACGAAAATAACGCCTATCCGCTCAATCGGAATTTTGCTGCACATCTTTAGGGGCGACAGGGAAAAATATTGCCCAATGAATACACCTGTGTGTATGGTGGCGATAGGAGGGCCCCCATGCGTATCGAACCTGTATGGCTGATCGTTGCCGCCGTCATCAGCGGTCTGGTCGGCGTGGTGCTGTACCGCTGGCAGCGGCCGCCGCTGGCGAAGCGCTACGTGTGGATCACCATTTTCGGGACCCTGTTTGCCATGTATTACATACTGAACGTGTTGTTCGGGAGCGGCCGCACGGGCTGGCCCTGAGGCGGATACGGAGGGATTATGGACAGGACATTGATGCTGGCCGCGGCCGTGGCGGCAGGTGTGGGCGTGGCCGCGGCGATCATTTGGAAGTTCAAGTCGCGCTGCCTGCCGTGAATGCTGATGTATGCATCCATCGGCGCAGGCGTCGCCGTATTCTTTTTTCTCCAATATCTCTTCGGCTAGGATTTTTCCCAATTCTTGACCTCGTCCCACAGGCCGTTCATCTCGTCGAGACTCATGCTGGTCAGGTCCAGACAACGCATTTCAGCCAACTCTTCCATCTTGGCGAATCGGGACAGGAACTTCTGGTTTGCGAAGTCGAGCGCCGCGTTGGCCTTGATGCCCTTGCGCCGCCCCAGTTCCACCAGGGTGAAGAGGTAGTCGCCGAATTCCCGTTCCGAGTCGTCGGCGTGGCCTGACGCCATGGCCTCCTGCCATTCGTCCCATTCCTGCCTCAGGTGTTCCTCCACGTCCCGGTCCGATTCCCAGGTGAACCCGTTGCGGGCTGACTTGGAGTTGATGCGGTACGCCTTGAGCAGGGGGGGCAGGCCCGAGGGCAGGGAGTCGAAGACTCGCTTGCGGGCGGTGCCCTTGTTCTCCTCGCGCTTGGTCTTTTCCCAGTTGTCCCACAGCTCGCCGATGTTGTCGAAACGCTTGTCGCCGAACACGTGCGGGTGGCGGCGGATCATTTTGGCCGTGCTGAAGTTGATGGAGTCGGCCAGGGTGTGGGTCCCCTCGCGTTCGTACAGGGTGGCCATGAACAGGAGGATGAACATGACGTCTCCCAGTTCTTCCATGGCTTCCTTAGGATCGCCCGAGCGAATGCCTTCGATGAGCTCGAAGGTTTCCTCGGCCAGGTAGTCGCACAGAGTCAGCGGGGTCTGTTCCTTGTCCCAGGGGCAGCCGTCGGGCGCGATGAGGGCGTCGATGACATCAAGCAGTTCGCGAAGGGCCTTGGCAGGGACGTCGTGTTTCGTTTCGCTCATGGCGAATCTCCTTGTGAAAATCGGAAACGGGTTGCGGAAAAGGCTACTCGGCGGCGTTGCCGTCGCTGATGCCCAGCGCGGTCTTGGCCGAATCCAGTGCCTGGGGCAGGTCGACGTATTCGCTCATCTTGGCGACGAGGTGCTGCGCCCTGGGCGCGATGGCCGATTCGTTGAGGATGTCGGACTCTGGGGCGAACGTCTGCAAAAACATCAGGCCCACCAGGCAGATGAGTGCGCCTTCAAGCAGGCCGAAGACACCGCCGAGCGTACGGTCGATCCAGCCGAGCAGGGATATCTCCAGCACGCTGCGGATCAGCTTGGTCAGCAGCCAGACCACGACCAGTGTTCCAATAAAAATGAGGAAATAGGACAGCGCACTGACGGTGATGTCGCTTTCTATGTAAAGCTTGAGATGCGGCGACAGGACGTCGTCGAACCTGGAGGCCAGATAGATGGCCAGGACAACGGCGATCAGGGACAGGACTTCCTGAACCAGGCCGCGGAAAAAACCGCGCAGGACGAAGAGTGCGATTATGCAGATGAGAATGATATCCAGAAAATTCATGTGAATGCACCCGTGGTCGGCTGAAGTGATCTTCCTGAGAGAGAACTAGCAAACTGACGGCGAAATGTGAACAGCATTCAGGGTATATTTTGTAATATGCCTCATAGGTAAATGAGGGGCGAGGCTTGTATCCATCGCGGAACTCGGCTACATGGACGGCAGGCGCGTGTAATATTGCAAGGAGTCGTGAATGGAGGTCTACAAAACGGAGTTTTCCGGGCTGCTTGTCCTGATTCCCCGTGTGTTTCAGGACGAGAGGGGATTTTTCCTCGAAAGCTACAACGCAGCGCGTTTCCGGGAGCTCGGCATAGACTGCGAGTTCATCCAGGACAATCATGCCTATTCGAAGGATGTCGGCGTATTGCGGGGCTTCCATTTTCAGACGCCGCCCATGGCCCAGGCCAAGCTGGTCTGGGTGACGCGCGGCGCGGTCCTGGACGTTGTGGTCGACCTGCGCAAAGGGTCGCCCACCTATGGGCGGACCGAGTACGCGATCCTGAGCGCCGCGAATTTCAAGCGCATGTTCATCCCCAAGGGGTTCGGACACGCCTACGCCACTATCATGCCGGACACGGAGTTCCAGTACAAGGTGGATGCGCCGTATTCCCCGGCCCACGAGGGCGGGCTTGCCTGGAACGATCCGGACATCGGCATGGATTGGAAACCCGCCCTGCAGGGCCGGGAGCCCATTCTTTCCGAAAAGGACCGGCTGTTGCCGGGACTTGCCGGGTTCACCTCTTCCTTTACTTTCAAGGATTGATTGAATGAATCATAATGAACAGGTCGGGACGCCTTTTGCCGAGGACTGCCACGCCATTATTCTGGCGGGCGGGTCCGGTACCAGGCTTTGGCCGTTGTCCAGGAATTTGCTGCCCAAGCAGTTGCTTGTGCTGGGGGGGACTTCCACCCTGTTGCAGCAGACCGTGGGCCGCGTCCTTGAGGTCTTTCCGCCCGATCACATCTGGGTGGTGACCAACGAGGAGCACGTCTTCGAGGTGCGTAAGCAGGTGACGGCCCTGGACAAAAATCTGGAAGGACAGGTTCTGTCCGAGCCGCTGGGGCGCAACACCCTGCCTGCCATCATGCTGGGCCTGGACAAGGTGGTGGAGGCCAATCCCAAGGCTTTGGCCGCCGTGTTCCCGTCCGATCATCTCATCCGCAACGGCAAGGCGTGGATCAACGACCTTGCGCGCGCCTCCGAAATGGCTGCCCGGAAGCGGTTCGTGACGTTCGGCGTGCAGCCGGACAAACCCGAGACCGGCTACGGCTACATCGCCTTGGGCGAGCCCGTGGCGGACAACGCCTTTGCCGTGGACGGGTTCGTGGAGAAGCCCGACTTCCTGACTGCGGACCGGTTCCTGCGCGAGGGCACCCATCTGTGGAATAGCGGCATGTTCCTGTTCTCCGCCAAGCATTTTCTGACACAGGTGGCCCGCTGCGAGCCGGTTCTGTGGAGCTGGTGGATGGCCCGTGACGAGGTCCCGCTGGTCCAGGGATATCGCGATATACCGGATATTTCCGTTGATTACGGGGTGGTCGAGAAGATCGACAACATCACCGTGGTCAAGGCCGGCTTCGAGTGGGATGACCTGGGCAGTTGGGAAGCCATGTACCGCCTCGGCGACAAGGACGCGGACGGCAATGTGATCCAGGGCGACGTCCTGGCCATGAACTGCCGCAACTGCCTGCTTATCAGCGAAGGCGGCAAGCTGGCCGTGTCCGGGCTTGAAGACATGATAATGGTTCAGACCCGGGATGCGACCCTGGCCTGTCCCATGAGCCGTGTTCAGACCGTGCGCGACGTTGTGGCCGCTCTCAAGGCGCAGGGCAGCCGGTTGGTGGAAAGCCACCCCACGGTGTATCGCCCGTGGGGCAACTACACGGTGCTGGAGGAGGGACCGCAATACAAGATCAAGCGCATTCAGGTCAGCCCCGGAGCGTGTCTGAGCTCCCAGATGCACCATCACCGAAGCGAGCATTGGGTGGTGGTCGACGGCACGGCCGAGGTGGAGGTGAACAACCAGGCGTTGATTCTTGTGGAAAATCAGTCCGTGGATATTCCCAAGGCTTCCCAGCATAGGCTGGCCAACCCTGGTAAGGTCCCGTTAAATATAATAGAAATTCAGAGCGGACCGTATCTTGAGGAGGACGACATCGTCCGCTTCGACGACGTTTATGGTCGTGCCCAGAAATAGTGGGCTAATTTGTGATGGAGGTTAACTGCTGAAATATCTAAGTTTTTTCTATGCGGGGAGATCGTGAAAATTTTCATATTCTCTTGACACCAAAACGATTGGTGCCGTATGGGAACTTAGTTCAATTGGTGTGATTTTCACATTAACTCTAGAGTGATGGGGCGAGGTTATGGAGGAAAGAAAAGCATCGAAGCGGTGTGGAGGGGCATTCCCCTTTATCATCGGCTTCCTGGCTACCTGCGTCTTGGGCTGGGCCGTTATTCCCGGTCTGTTCTTCGTCGAAGAGGAGCAGCCGATCTGGTTCAGTCACGCCGTGCACGTAGACGGTCAGGGAATGGATTGCGAGAGCTGCCACTATTTCCGGGATGACGGCTCCTACGCCGGCTTCCCGACCAACGAAGTCTGCGCCGAATGTCACGCGGTCGATCCGGAGGAGGCCATGGAAGCCATCGCCGAGGAAGGCATCGACCCGAACGACTACGACGCCATCATGAAGGCCGAAATCGGAGCGATCGAGGACAATCTGGCTTCCTCGGACGAGAAGATGATGCAGGCCGAGCGCGAGTACGTGGTCAAGTACCTGATTCAGGGCAAGGAAGTGCCCTGGCTCAACTATCAGTACCAGCCGGACAACGTGTATTTCTCTCATGCTGCGCACATGAACCTCTCCATTGAGGAACTGGCGAGCCTGAAGAAAGAGCTGTCCGATGTGGTTGATCCCTCTGTCTTCGAGGGCGAGGCCCCCGAGCAGAACTGCAATCTCTGCCACCTGAAGGACATTCATCTGAACGATGAGCCGCCGGCTTTCGAGCGCAACGTCCTGTCCGGTTACAGCAAGATGACCATGAAGATGTGGAAGTGCGAACGGTGTCACGCCCTGCAGGGCCAGCCCAACGCCTGCTACACCTGTCACAAGTAAAGGGGTACTGAGAATGAGCGTAGCACGCAGAACTTTTATTCAGTTGGGTGCGGGCGCCACCGTCGGTATTCTTTTTACTCCGACGGTTTGGAAAGCCCTTGATGACGTGTCCATCTGGACACAGAACTGGCCCTGGATCCCCAAATTGAAATACGGGGCGACCGAGGCCAAACCCACCGTTTCCAAGATGTGCGAGTCCGGCTGTGCCGTGAAGGTCCGCACTGTCGCCGGAGAAGCCTTCGGTACCATGGGCAACGAGGACAACCCGCTTTCCGGCGGGGGCATCTGTCCTCTTTGCGCCAACGGCGTTCAGGTCAAGAACAGCCCGACCCGTATCAAGGCTCCCATGTTGGACGGCCAGGAAATCTCCTGGGAAAAGGCGAAGGAAGTCGTGACGGAGAAGCTTGAGGCGGCCGGTTCCAAGGTTGCCTTCATCTCCGGCGATCAGACCGGCACGGTCAATGAGGTCTTCTCCGCGCTGCTCGCGGACAAGGGCAGCGACGCCTTCTACGTCATGCCCGGCGACATGCAGGCCGCCGACAAGGCGTGGACCGGCATGATGGGCGGCGCCGGCCAGATCGGTTACGATCTGGAAGGGGCCGACCTGGTCCTGCTGGCCGGAGCCGACGCCCTGGAGTCCTGGGGTCCGACCGTGGCCAATCTCAAATCCTTTGCGGCCAATGAGTCCGGCAAGTTCCTCTTTGCCGGTCCCATGCAGACCAAGACCGCTTCCGTGACCTCCAAATGGATTCCGGTTCCGGCGGAGGGTATGGCCGCCTTCACCCTGGGCATCGTCTACTATGTCCTACAGGCCGGGAAGACCGTTGATACGGCCGACTTCGGCCAGTTCAAGGCCATGGTCATGGGCGACTACAGCCCGGCCAAGGTCGAGGCCGCCACCGGCGTCAAGGCCGAACGCATGGCCGCCCTGGCCAAGGACCTGTTGACCGCCTCCAATCCGGTGGTCGTGCCCGCAGGGCCTGTGGCCGCTCACGGCGCGGCGTTCGCCCTGAACCTGCTGCTCGGCGGCGCCATGAAGGCCCTGCCCGAGTTCGGCAAGGCCGTTTCCGGCGCCATGAGCCGCTCCGAGATGCTCAAGGCGGATGTCCTGGAGGGCGTGAACACCGATCTGCTCTTCGTTTACGAGGCCAACCCCGCTTACGCCCTGCCCGAAAAGGTCAAGGCTGGCTTCACGGTGGCCTTCGACTGCATCCAGACCGAAACCACCGCCTCGGCCAATCTGGTCCTGCCGACCCTGCATCCCTACGAGCGGTTCGACGACCTGGCCAGCCCCTACGGCGTGGCCGACGCCACCTACTCCATGGGCGCGCCGGTCTGCAAACCGTCCGTCAACGCGGCTTGCGCCGCCACCTTCGTCCTTGGTCTGGCCGATCTCGGTTTCGAGACCTTCGAGGAGGTCCTGGGAGCCAAGGCCGAAGCCATGGGCGCGGACATGGATTCCCTGACCGGCGGCGAAGCCTTCGTGGTCGAGGGCGAAACCCCGAGAGCCGCAAGTCTGGCCGCCAATGTGCTCGGCAAGGCCGCAGCGCCCGTCAAGGGTACCGGAGCCGTGGGACTGGTTCCCTATACTCTGCTCAACGTCGGAACGGCCAACCGGGCCACCACGCCCAACGCGCCGTGCACCATCAGCAACAACCAGCTGGTGGGCGACCACATGGTCGTCATGATGGGTTCCACCACCGCCAAGCAGCTCGGCGTTTCCGTCGGGTCCAAGGTGAAGCTCTCCGGCGGCAAGGGTGAATGCGAAGCCCTTGTGCAGATCTTCGAAGGCGTCATGCCCGGCGTCGTGGCCGCTCCTCTGGGGCTTGGCCATACCGTGGGCGACGAGTTCTCGAAGGGCAAGGGCGATAATGTCTACAAGATCCTCACGGTGAACTCCGAGGCTGCCACCGGCGCCTCCTCATGGGCCGGTTCCACTGTGAACGTCGCCAAAATCTAGGGGGAACCGTCATGCAAATGAAAGAATTCAAAATCAAGTGGGGCATGGTCATCGATATTGACAAATGCACCGGATGCGGCGCCTGCATGGTTGGCTGCCAGGTGGAGAACAATATCGCTCCCATGACCAAGAGCGACCCCTATAACTATGTCCAGGCGCTGACCAAGCCGCGCGACGACGCGTCCAACAAGCTTCGGACCCTGACCTGGATGAACGTCTACGAACTGTCCAACAACAAGCCGTTCCCGGAACACGAGACCGCTTATCTGCCCAGGCCCTGTATGCAGTGCGGGAATCCCGCCTGCGTGCCCGTCTGCCCGGTCGTGGCCACGGACAAGAACGAGGAGGGCGGCATCGTCTCCCAGATCTACCCCCGTTGCATCGGATGTAGATACTGCATGGCCGCCTGCCCCTACCATGCACGGTACTTTAACTGGTGGGATCCGCTTTGGCCCGAAGGCATGGACAAGGGCCTCAGCCCGTCTGTGTCCGTTCGTCCGCGCGGCGTGGTCGAAAAGTGCAACTTCTGCCATTCCCGTTACCTGGACGCCAAAAACAAGGCCCGCATGGACGGCGAGGATCCGATGAACCTGCCTGACGGCGCGTACAACACCGCGTGTGCCGAGATTTGTCCGACCAAGGCCATCACCTTCGGCGACCTGAACAATCCGGAACACAAGGTGCACGAGCTCGCCAAGAGCCCCAATGCGTTCCGTCTGCTCGAAAAGTTGGGCCTGCACCCGCAGGTCTACTACATGTCCGAGCGTGAATGGGTCCGCAAGCAGGGCGACAACTACAACGCCGATGGCGGCGGACACCACTAGGAGGCTGAACAATGGATAGCAAACTCTTCCCGGAAGGGGTGCAGCGGTGCTCTTTCGGCAAGTTCCTGATTTGGACAGCCGTGATTCTGGCCTTTTTCCTGTGGGGCCTCTATGCCGCCGTGCTCGTGCTTTACAATGGAATCGGCACCACCGGCCTGGACAACTACTTCGGGTTCGGTGCCTGGATCACCTTTGACCTGGCGGTGATCGCCCTGGGAGCAGGCGCGTTCTTCACCGGGTTGCTCAAGTACATCCTCAAGATCAAACAGCTTGAGAAAATCATCAACCTGACCGTGGTCGTCGGCTTCATCTGCTACTCCGGCGCCATGCTGGTCCTGACGCTCGACATCGGGCAGCCCGGCCGCGCATGGTTCGGCTATTGGCATCCGAACGTCCACTCCATGCTGACCGAAGTTATCTTCTGCATCACCTGTTACTGCACCGTGCTGATCATCGAGTTCGTCCCGCTGGTCCTTGAGCAGAAGCAGTTGAACAAGATTCCCTTCGTTCACGCCCTGGCGCACAACATGCATGTGAACATGGCTCTGTTCGCCGGTATCGGCGCGTTCCTGTCCACCTTCCACCAGGGTTCCCTGGGCGGCATGTACGGCGTCCTGATCGGCCGTCCCTTCGCTTTCCGCGAGGGCTTCTTCATCTGGCCGTGGACCTTCTTCCTGTTCGTCCTCTCCGCCGTTGGTTCCGGTCCGGTCTTCACCGTTCTGGTCGCCACCTTCATGGAGAAGCTGACCGGCAAGAAGCTCGTGGACTTCAAGACCAAGGCCCTCATGGGCAAGATCGCCGGCACCATGCTGACGGTCTACATGTTCTTCAAGATCCTCGACACCTGGGCATGGGCCACCGGCTATCTGCCCTCCGTCGGCCTGACCTTCGACCAGATGTTCTACGGCGTAGCCTACGGCAAGTGGCTGCTCTTCACGGAAATAGTCCTGTGCGGCGTGGTCCCGGCGATCATGCTGATTACCCCGTCCATCCGCAATCGTCCGGCTCTGCTGTACACTGCGGCCATTCTGGATTGCGTGGGCGTTTCCCTGAATCGGTACATCTTCACTGTTCAGACCATCGCCTTTCCGGCCATGCCCTTCGACAAGTGGTTCGTGTACTACCCCAACTGGGTTGAATACGCTTCCTCGATCATGATCGTGGCCTACGGTTTCCTGGTCCTGACCCTGGTGTATCGCTATCTGCCGCTGTTCCCGCAGGAGCGCGAGCTGAACTAGCCTGATCGTCCCCCATCATCAACAAGAGACCGCTCTCCGAGCGGTCTTTTTTTTGGGGTTTGTCCGTTTGTTATTCCCGTTTTCTGAATGGTGTTGCGGAATGATTCCATGCCGGGAAAGAGGGGGAGGAGGTCGGAAGTCGAGATTCAGTGTGGGGATGAATTGACTCAATATTCCGGCGACGACGGTTTTGATTCCGATTTTAAGTGCGTGGAGTCGGCCGGATGTTTTTACCGCGAGCCGAGGCCAGGCGGTATCAGAATTAACGGCAACCTTTCGAGCCTAATTTATATGTTGTTTGCTTCGATATGAAAAAAAGCGTATTTGTTGTTTGGGATACATGTTTTGATTGCGTGATAGGTCGTGGCTAGATGCATTCGGCAGCCCGAGGAGGGGACATGACTGTTTGCGGAAAGTTGAAGATTGGGTTTGTGGGCCTCGTTGTTGTGTTGTTGCTTGCGGCTTGTGGTGGAACTTCGCCGGAGAAGAAGACGTCGCAGAAATCCGAGTCGTCCGGGTCGTGTGGTACGGTGGGTGAATCCTCCCTTGTGACCATCGCCACCGGGGGTATATCCGGGGTGTATTACCCTGTGGGTACGGCCATCGCCAACATGGTCAATCGGAATCGGGACCGCTATGGCTTTCAGGTGGTGGTGGAGTCCACGGGCGGGTCCGTGTTCAACATTAACGCCGTGGCTGCCGGAGACATTCAATTCGGCATAGCTCAGGCGGATCGTCAGTATCAGGCTGTGCGCGGCATCGCCGAATGGCAGGGCCGCGGTGCGCGGAAGAACCTGCGTGCGGTGTTCTCCCTGCATCCGGAGACCCTGACCCTGATCGCGGGGGATGACACCGGCATTAGAGATATACGCGATCTCAAGGGGCACAGGGTCAATATTGGCAATCATGGGTCCGGCCAACGCCAGAATTCCCTGGATGCCCTGAATGCTGTCGGGTTGAAGCCTTCCGACCTCGACATCGTGGAGGTCAAGGCCATAGAAGCCCTCGAATTGCTCAAGGAAGGGGCCATAGACGCCTTCTTCTATACCGTGGGGCATCCTTCGCCCGCTATAAGGAAGGCAACCGAGGGGCCTCGCAAGGTGCGCATCGTGCCCATCGGCGATGTGGGCCATATGTTCGTCCTGTATCCATTCTACGTCCCGTCCAGGATCGACATGGCGAACTATCCAGGCGCGGCCAATGAGGAAGAGTGGGTGGACAGTTTCGGGGGCAAGGCCACGCTCGTCTCTTCATCCGATGTGCCGGACGCTGTTGTCTACGCCGTGACGCGCGAGGTGTTCGAAAATTTCGAAGACTTCAAGGCGCAACAGTCCGCTTTCTCGGAATTGACAAAAAAGGGTATGTTGCAGGGGCAATCCGCGCCCATTCATCCGGGTGCCATGCGTTATTACGAGGAAACCGGTTTGCTCCGGTCGGAGTAACGGGAACAGATTCTCTCCCTTTTGTATCTTTGCGGAATCGCAAAGGATCGTTTTGGGCGGTCTGACGAGGGAGAACGACGTGTGAGTGAGAGGGCGTCCAGGTGGCGAAAACGGCACGGAAATGCTCGGATTCGGGTGTTGACAAAGTTGTATTTTCCTCTGGACGCCTTGACTTTATTCCCGTTTCGGACAATATTTTATGTCTGTGACTTGAGCCCTGCCGACCTGTCTGGGCACGCGGCGGATTGGAGGGGCTTTTTCTTTATCCTACATATCTAGGTCCGGAGACAACTGCAAATGGCAATGATCGAAGTGCAGAAACTGCACAAGTGGTATGGCGATTTTCATGTTCTGCAAGGTATCACGGAGTTCGTGAACAAGGGAGAGGTGCTCGTCATCTGCGGCCCGTCCGGTTCCGGCAAGTCCACCTTCATTCGCTGTATCAACCGGCTTGAGGAATATCAGAAGGGGCAGATCCTGTTCGACGGAAAAAACATCCTGGACAAGGATGTCAACATCAACGATCTGCGGGCCGAAATCGGTATCGTTTTCCAGCAGTTCAACCTTTATCCCCACCTGTCTGTTCTTCGCAACGTCACTCTCGCTCCCATAAAAGTCAAAAATATGCCCAAGGAACAGGCCGAAGAGAGCGCTCTGCACCTGCTTGAGCGGGTGGGCATTCACGACCAGGCGCACAAGTATCCCGCCGAGCTTTCCGGCGGACAGCAGCAGCGCGTCGCCATTGCCCGTTCCCTGGCCATGAAGCCCAAGGTGATGCTTTTCGACGAGCCCACCTCGGCGCTGGATCCGGAGATGATCAACGAGGTTCTCAACGTCATGAAGGACCTGGCGCGGGAAGGTATGACCATGCTTTGCGTCACTCACGAAATGGGTTTTGCGCGCGAAGTTGCCGACCGCGTCCTGTTCATGGACGGCGGCGTGGTGGTGGAGCAGGCTCCGCCCGACGAATTCTTCCGCAATCCCCAGCACGAGCGCACAAAGAACTTCCTGAAGGAAATTCTTTAATTGGCCATAACACAGGAATCTAAAGAGAGAGGAGGATTCATGAAACGATTGGTACTCATTCTGGCTCTGGTGCTGTCCTTTGCCTTCGCGGCCAATGCCGCGTTCGCCGGCAAGATCGAGGACGTGAAAGCCAAGGGCGTTCTGGTCTGCGGCGTCAAGGACTCCGTTAACCTGTTCGGATTTGTTGATCCCGACAGCAAGGAACTGGTCGGCTTCGACGTGGACATCTGCAAGTACATCGCCAACAAGCTGGGCGTGAAGACCGAGTTCAAGGTCGTCACTTCCAAGAACCGCATCCCCATGCTGGCTCAGGGTTCCGTGGATATCCTCGCCGCCACCATGACCCACAAGTTCTCCCGCGACGAGCAGATCGATTTTTCCATTACCTACTTCATGGATGGCCAGAAGCTCCTGGTGAAGAAGGGCTCCGGCATCATGTCCACTGACGATCTGGCCAACAAGAAGGTCGGCACCGTCAAGGGCTCCACCTCCGAGAAGAACATCAAGGCCGCGCAGCCCAAGGCGCAGGTCATTTCCTATGACGAATACCCGCAGGCCTTCATGGCTCTGAAGCAGGGCAAGGTCAAGGCCGTGACCACCGACTCCGGCATTCTGGCTGGCCTCAAGGCTGGTGACGACAACCCCGAGATGTGGGAAATCGTCGGTCCCTTCTTCTCCTCCGAGCCGTACGGCCTCGGCGTTCCGCAGAACGATTCCGCCTACCGCGATTTCGTCAACAAGTGCCTGAACGAGATGTGGCTGGACGGCACCTACCACAAGCTCTTCAAGAAGTGGATGGGTTACGACCTGCCCGCTGGCTGGGAGATGGAACTCTGGCCCATGTAAGGATTATTAGTCCGATGTACCGGGAGCGCTTAAAGCGCTCCCGGTTTTTGAACCAACCTTAACCAGCGGATTATATTTTGGATTATACGTTTCATTGGGCCAAGATGTTCTCGGGCGAACCCGCCCAGTGGATGTGGGAGGGGTTCTGCACCACAATGCAGATTTCGATAATATCCCTAATCTGCGCCATGATTTTGGGAATCGTCATTTGTGTTCTGCGGATGACCCCGTTCAAGCCGCTTCAGTGGTTCAGCCTCGCCTTTACCGAGTTCTTTCGCAATACGCCGCTGCTCGTACAAATCTTTTTCTGGTACAACGCATCCTATTTCGTCATCCCTACGGTCATCAATAATTGGATGAACGACCTCTACTACTGGTTTCCCGGCCCGTTTTCCCTGTTCGGACACGAATTCGTGGGTGAATGGATGCTTTTCAACGTCGAGCTCATCATGGGCATTATCGCCCTGACCGTGTACACCGCAGCCTTTATCGCCGAGGAGATCCGGGCGGGCATCTTCTCCATTCCGAAGAACCAGCTTGAGGCGTCCCGCGCGGTGGGGCTCTCCTTCCTGCAGGGGTATCGCTACGTGATTCTTCCGCAGGCGTTGCGCATTGTCATTCCGCCGCTCATTTCCCAGGCGCTCAATCTTATCAAGAACTCTTCTCTGGTCATGGTCCTGGGCGTTACCGATCTCATGTACCAGGCGAGCCAGATCGAGTCCTACCACGCCATGCCGTTTGAGGCGTTCACCGTCGCTTTGTTGATCTATCTGGCGATCTCCCTAGTCGTCTCCTTGTGCATCAACTTGTACAACAAACACTTCATGATTCAGGTCATGTACTAGAGGTAGCCGATGCATTGGGATATAGTTTACAACAACTTCGACTATTTTCTGTACGGGAACACGTCTCTCGACTGGCATTTCCCCTTCCTTCACAACCCCGAAGGGCTTGTGGCCAGCGTCATCCTGGCGATTTTCGGTATTTTCGGCGCATTCTGGCTTGGCCTGGCCGCCGGTCTCATGCGGTTGTCCAGGAACAAGTGGGTCAAGGTGCCTTCCGTTTGTTATATCGAGATGATCCGCGGAATGCCGCTGCTCCTCCTGATCTTCTGGTTTTATTACCTGGCTCCGGTTATTACAGGGCAGAACATGCCCGCTTTTTCCACGACCATGATTTGTTTCGTGGTCTTTACCGGGGCCTATGTGGCGGAAATCGTTCGGGCGGGCGTCGTTGCGCTGCCCAAAGGCCAGATGGAGGCCGCGCGTTCCACCGGGTTGAGCCATGCGCAGGCCATGCAATTGATTATTCTGCCGCAGGCGTTGCGCAACATGATCCCGTCTTTCGTCAACCAGTTTGTCTCCCTGACCAAGGATACCTCCCTGGCCGCCATCCTCGGCGTCATCGAGTTGACCCGCACCGGCGTTCAGGTGGACAACCGCGAGATGGTCGCATCCTTCGAAATATGGATCGCCATCGCCTGTCTCTACTTCATGATTTGCTATATACTGACCTCCTACAGCCGACGGCTGGAGGCACAGTTGTCTCGCTATCAAGCCCGAAATCGTTAGCGGGCCGGAGCGGGCAAGCCCGTAAAAATTAGTCGCCATTAATCGAGACGATCCGGAAAACGAATGAAAAGCGTTCCGGATCGTTTCGTTTTTGCGTAAAAAATGAATTTGAAAATGAAGAAAATGTGTACCGGGAGGGTGCCGTTTTGACGCAAATAACCTTTCAGAATTTTCAAAAACCCGAGGACATCGAGGCAGAATCCTTTAGAATCATCGATTCCGAGGTGCCAAAGCCCCGTCCTTTCGAGGGGGCGAAATGGGAAATCGTCCGCCGCATGATCCATACCACTGCGGATTTCGAGATGCTTTCCCTGGTTCGTTTTCACGAGCGGGCCGTGGACAACGGTCTCAAAGTTCTCAGGAACGGCGCCGTGATCGTCACCGACACGGAAATGGCGAGGCGTGGAATGCCTGTGCGCCGACTTGATCCGTTGGGTTGCGTCGCGCATTGCCTGATGAACGACCCCCGCGTCGTGGAGCGCGCCAAGCGTGAGGGGATCACCCGGGCCAAGGCCGCCGTGGACGTTGCCGTGAACGAACTGAAGCCCGATATATGGGTGGTGGGAAACGCGCCGACCGCGCTCATCCGGCTGGTCGAGCACGTGGACAACGGCTACGCGAGCCCCGCGCTTGTTGTCGGAATGCCTGTAGGGTTCGTGAACGCCGCAGAATCCAAGGCGCTGCTCATGAGCCGGGATATTCCCTATATTTCGGTGGAAGGGCGCAAGGGGGGTAGCGCGCTGGCCGCTTCGGTGATTAACGCCCTGGCCGTGCTCGCCGCCTGATTTTTCGTTTTTTCCTTTTTAGAAATGCGCCCGAGGGGTTCTCCCCGAGGGCGCATTTCGCGTTTTTTCGTCGTCGTTTTTCGCAAGGTGAAAAAGCATTTTCCGAAATCCTTGGACACAGCGAAATTTCCTGTTAGAAATTCACCTGTGTACCGTACGCTACGGATGCGGGAAGAAGAGGTTTTTGCGGATTCAGGCCCGGCCTGAGGAATACCAATCAGCCCTGGAAGGAGCTATGCCCAGAAAGTTCAAAGGCAAAAACAAAGTAACCATTTACCCGGACTGGTGCAAAGGCTGCGGCATTTGCGTCGAATTCTGCCCGGGCAAGGTCCTTGACCTCGGCCCGGACGGAAAGGCCGTGGTGAAGCGTGAGGCGGACTGTATCCGGTGCGGCTTCTGCGAGCTGCATTGCCCGGATTTTGCCATCGTGGTCAGTCACAAGGAACCCATGGACAATGGTCTGTCCGAACAGGACGCTGAAATCCTGCCGCCGAAGAAGAAAACGGCCGGGAAGGGGGCTTAGGCTATATGCCCAGACGCAAGAAACGCACTGAAATTTTCGCCCTCGGCAACGAGGCTGTGGTACAGGGGGCACTGCTGGCCGGTTGCTCCTTTTATGGCGGATATCCTATCACTCCCTCTTCCGAGATCATGGAAATCATGGCCGCCAGCCTGCCCAAGATCGAGGGCGGCGTGTTCATGCAGATGGAGGACGAGATCGCCAGCATGGGCGCGGTGATCGGCGCTTCCCTTTCCGGTCGCAAGGCCATGACCGCCACCTCCGGCCCCGGATTTTCCCTCATGCAGGAAAACCTGGGTTACGCCGTGATGGCCGAGACTCCGCTGGTCCTGGTCAACGTCATGCGCGGCGGGCCGTCCACCGGACTGCCCACAAGTCCTGCCCAGAGCGATGTGCAGCAAGCCCGTTGGGGCACGCACGGCGACCATCCGATCATCGTCCTGTCCGCTTCGGATGTGCAGGAATGTCTCGACATGACCATCACGGCCTTCAATATGGCCGAAAAGTACCGTACTCCGGTCATCCTGCTGCTGGACGAGGTCACGGCTCACACCCGTGAAAAGATCGAGATTCCCAACGAAGGCGAGTACGAAGTTTTCTCCCGCACCGTTCCCTCCATGCCGCCCGAATGGTATCGGCCTTACGAGGAAACCGTGCGCGGCGTGCCGCCCATGCCGCCCATCGGCTCGGGCTATCGTTTTCATGTCACCGGCCTGACCCACGACCGCAACGGGTTCCCCACCCAGCGGCCCGAGGAGGTGGTCGAGCTCATGGACCGCATCCACCGCAAGATCGATCAGTTCTTCTACGACATCCAGCTTGTGGAGGAGATCATGACCGACGATTGCGACGTCTGCGTCATCGCCTACGGTTCCGTGGCCCGTTCGGCTGAACTGGCCGTGAAACAGGCGCGCAGCCATGGGGTCAAGGCCGGGCTGCTCAAGCTCATGACCTTGTTCCCCTATCCGCGCAGGCACACGGAAAAGATCCTTGCCCACGCCAAGACCCTGGTGGTTCCCGAGATGAACATGGGGCAGATGTCCCGAGAGGTGAAGCGCGTCAACATGGGCCACGCCGCGGTCAGGACCATCAATCGCGTGGACGGCCAGATCGTCACTCCCTCTGAAATCTTCAAGGTCATCATGCAGGGGTAGCGTTATGAGCAAAAATATCACCGGAAACGAAATCATTCATCAATACCTGAGGCACAACAAGAAATTCCCGCATGTGCTTTGCGCGGGATGCGGCCACGGCATCGTGCTGGGCACCCTGATCCGCTCCATCCACTCCCTCGGTATCCCCAAGGACGATGTGGTCGTGGTGGCGGGCATCGGCTGTTCAGGACGGCTCGCCGTGTACGTGGACTTCAACACCGTTCACACCACCCACGGGCGCGCTCTGAGCTTCGCCACAGGCATCAAGATGTCCAACCCCAAGCTTCACGTCATCGCACTCATGGGGGACGGGGACGCCCTGTCCATCGGCGGCAACCACCTCATCCACGCCGCCCGGCGCAACATTGGCGTAACGGCCTTGATCCTCAACAACAGCATCTACGGCATGACCGGCGGGCAGTCTTCGCCGGCCACGCCCGAAGGCTCCACCACCATGACCAATCCCTACGGGCAGTTGGATCACAGTTTCGACACCGTGGATCTGGCAAAGGGGGCCGGGGCCAACTATGTGGCGCGGGGCACGGTCTTTCACGTCAACAGGCTGGAAACGGTTATGGTCGAGGCTTTGGAACGGCCCGGCTTCAGCGTGGTCGAGGCTATCACTCCGTGTCATACCCAGTACGGCCGAAAGAACAAGTACAAGACCCCCGTGGACATGTACAAGTGGCTCAAGTCCACGGCCATCACCGTGGAGCGGTATAACGAGCTGCCCGAGGAAAAACGGGAGGGTCGTATGCCCATCGGCGTGTTTGTCGATCGGCAACAGCCGGGCTTCGAGGAACGTTACTACGCCATGCAGGACGGCTTTCTCAAGCGATCCGCAAGGGGGGGCAAGTAGATGAAGGCGCCACAGAATCTCGATCGGTTCGAAATCCGTTTCTCCGGCCTCGGCGGCCAGGGCATCATCACGCTTGGCAAGATAATGGGCCAGGGGCTTGCCCTTGGGCATGGCTACAACGTCACCCAGACCCAGAGCTACGGGCCCGAGGCGCGCGGCGGGTCGAGCAAGTGCGATCTGGTCATCAGCTCGGAGCGCATAAGCTATCCCAAGGCTGAAAGCCTGGACATGCTCGTGGCCCTGTCCCAGGAGGCGTGCAACACCTACTTCCCGTATCTCAAGAAGGGCGGCATCCTGGTTCTGGAATCCGATCTGGTCAAGCAGCCGCCCACCAATCAGTACCTGGGCCTGCCGTTCACGGCCCTGGCCAGGGACAAGGTCGGCATTGTCCAGGCCATGAATACGGTGGTCCTGGGCGCGCTCTCCTTCCTCCTGCCGTTCGTCAATCAGGCAACCATGCGCAAGAGCCTGGAGTCGGTCCTTCCGACCAAGATCAGGGCCGTCAACACCAAGGCCTTCAACCTGGGGCACCGCCTCGCCAAAAAACAATGGGGCGAGGACGCGGGCGAAATCTGGCGTCCGGAAGACATCTCTAAAAAATGATGGCGGAACACATGAAAAACAAAGGGGCTTCGCTGATGCGGGGCCTCTTTTTTTGCGTTCGCATTCCGCGAACGCGGCCATGTGGGGTTGGCGGGCAAGCGATGTGCGCCGGATGGTCCCGAGCCTCGGAGGACAGGGGGCCCAGGAGCGCCTAGTCGTTGAACGAGGTCTTGACCGTGGGGGTGAGTCCCCTGTCGCGCTCGGAGAGCTGGGGAAGCATCTGCCGGACGCTGTCGGTAACGGGCAGGGTCCAGTTGTGGGCCGAGACCACGGTGGAATCCACCAGACGGATGACGCGGGCGGTCATGTATATGTATTGGTCGGCCACGACGTAAGACCCCACGAGCCTGGCCGTTCGGGGCGGCAGTTCGCGGGAGGAGCCCGCCAGTCCCGCAGCATGGTTGTAGTCCTTGGGCGTGACGCCCGAAGCGTAGGTGAAATCCGTTGCGTTGGGTTCGCCTGCGGTGATGCGCACCCCGCGCTGGACGAGCCGGTCCGCGATCTGGTCGGCCATGGTTTGGCCGAATACGGACTTGTCGCCGGGATCGTTTCGATTGTCGAAGGACGAGATGAACACGGCGGAGTTGGGCGAAAGTTCGCTGCTCGCCATGTTAGCGTAGAGGATATCGGCGGCGCGGTAGTTGAGCTCAATGATCGGCACGGACGCGGTGTCGTGGTAGGCTTGCGCCGTGGGCTGGTTGTCGGTCACGTAGTTGAACGCGTCCGAGGTGGTCCCTTTGGTGTCTTCCCACATGCGGTTGCCGCATCCCTGCGTGAAGAGCAGGGATGCCGCCGTCAATATGCTCAAGGCCGTCTTGTTCATGTCGTTGTCGTCCCGGGTCGCGGTTGTGCCGATGCAATGTTTCGGGGCGGGATGCCCCGAATGCTATTCGGCTGTTTTCGGGATTTCCTTTAGGATGGCGCGCAGAAGCCTGACCATTGCCGACGAGGATTTCTCCGCCTGGGCGATGACCCGCTCCAGAGGAGCCTCTTCCATGCAGTCGGGCAGATTCTTGTTGGTCAGGCAGGAGAGGCCGAGGATACGGATGCCCATGTGATGGGCCGCGATGGCCTCCATGCAGGTGGACATGCCGATGGCGTCCGCTCCCATGATCCGGTACATGCGGGTTTCGGCGGGGGTCTCCATGTTCGGTCCCACGACCTGCATGAACACGCCCCGTTCCAGGCGGATGCCCTGTTCCAGGGCCTTCTCCACGGCCATCCTGCGCAGGGCCGGGTCGTAGACCGCGCACATGTCCGGGAAGCGGTCGCCCCAGGCGTCGACGTTTTCGCCGCGCAGCGGGGTGAGTCCGGTCAGGTTGATGTGGTCCTCGATGAGCATGGGGCAGCCCACTTCGAAGGATGGGTTGAGGGCCCCCACGGCATTGGTAAGGATCAGGGTCCGTATACCAAGCTCGCCGAGCACGCGGATGTTGTGGGTGGCTTCCTGCGGGGTGAAGCCTTCGTAGAGATGAAACCGGCCGTCCAGAGCGAGCACCGGGACGCCCTCGATGGTCCCCGAAATGAGGCGTCCGGCATGGCTTTTCACCGAGGAAACCGGGAAGTGCGGTATGTCTTCGTAGGGGATGGCCACGGGCTCTTCTATGGCCGAGGTCAGGGGGCCGAGCCCCGTACCCGTGACGAAGGCGACGGCACCGGCTTGAATTTTGCCTAGCTTTTCATGTATGTATGCGGCAGAATGTCGTATCTTTTTCTGGTATTCCATGTAGGCTCCTTTGGCTTGGACGCGCCGTCGGGCGGGGGAGAGGGCTTTTGCAAAACGGACCGATCAGACTGTGAAGGATAGGCACGCTTTATGGATATCGTGACGCTACTGGGTCTCGCCGTCGGCTTGTCGCTCATCATCGGGGCCATCATCATCGGCGGAGCGGTCGATGTTTTCATCAATATTCCCGGCATGATGATCGTTGTCGGCGGAACGCTTGCCTCCATTCTGGTGGCTTTCCCGTTCGAAGAGATCATACAGTCCTTCAAGGCGGCGTTCAAGATGTTCGTCGGACGCAAGAGCCGGGTCCGGGACGTGGTCAACATCATGGTCAAGGTGGCCGAGATCAGCCGCCGCGAGGGACTCGTCGCCCTGGAAAACGTCCAGACCGAGAACATGGTCCTCAAGAAGTCCTGTCAGCTCATCGCCGACAATGCCGACCCCGCGCTCATCCGAACCACCCTGGCCATCGAGATCAACTCCATGCGCCGCCGTCATCAGGTGGCGCAGGACGTGTTCAAGAGGCTGGCGGCTCTGGCCCCGGCCTTCGGAATGATGGGCACGCTTATCGGCCTGGTTCAGATGCTTTCCCAACTCAACGACCCCAAGTCCATCGGTCCGGCCATGGCCGTGGCTTTGCTGACCACTTTCTATGGTTCGGCCATGTCCACGCTCTTCTTCATCCCCATGGCGGCCAAGCTCAGGGCGCGTACTTTGCAGGAGCAATTGCACCTTGAAGTCATCTTCGAGGGGGCGAAGTCCATACTTGAGAACAACAACCCCCGTCTGGTCTATGAGAAGCTGTCCTCCTTCCTGGCTCCGGCGGAACGCGAGATACATCGATGAGCCACGATTACGAAGACGACCTGCTCCTCGATTTCAGCGAAGACGAAGAGGAGAGCTCCGAGTGGTTGACGACCTTCGCCGATCTCTCCATGCTGCTGCTGGTCTTTTTCGTGCTGCTCTATTCCATGTCCACTCTGGACAATGAGAAATTTTCCAAGACGTTCTCTTCGGTGACCCAGGCCCTGCAAGGCAAGATGAGCAAGATATCCACCAGCAGGATAAGCAGGGAAGAGGCCGGTGTGCTCATCGATCAGGCCCTGATGCGCCGCCAGATCATCGAATCCCAGCGGAAGGTGTTTGCCGAGGTCAAGACACTACAGACTCGGAAGGGCGTGGAAGGGCTGGTCAGCGCGAATTTCGAGGACGGAGTCATCACCCTCCGCGTACCGGGCGACGTCATGTTCGAGTCCGGCCAGGTGGAGCTTTCGCCCAGGGGAGTGGCGCTGGTCAACGACCTCAAGGATTTCTTCATCAAGCACAAGGATCAGAATATCAAGATCATCGGCTATACGGACAACGTCCGTCCCAGCGGCCGGTCCCGGTTCAAGGACAACTGGGAGATATCGGCCATGCGCGCCGTGAACGTCCTGCGCGAGTTGCTCCACATGGGGCTGGAATCCACCCGGTTGACGGCTACCGGACTCGCCTATCTCAATCCTCTTTTTCCGAACACCTCGCAGGAATATCGGGCCAAGAACCGGCGGGTCGAATTTGTGCTTGAAAAGCGTGTGTCCGGCAAGTAGACGGCGGCGGACACGAATTTTATCCCAGAGAGGAGACGAATGGATTTCAGCATCAGGTTGCCCGAAGAAGAAGAGCGGTTGCGCAAGGCGTTCCGTACCAGCGTGCCCGGCCTGACCGCCGGGTTTCCAGGCCTCGACATGGTCTACGATGTGCTGGATCTCAGTGCCACGGGAGTCGCCGTGCGCGATGAGAGCGGCCGGTTTGTCGAGAAGGATACCTACGATGTGGAGTTGAGGATCAATAATCGACTGTTCATCGGCGGGGCCCGGGTCATGTGCATGAGAGTGCATGACAGCGGAGTTGTGGGGCTGAATTTTGTGGACTTGGATCGGCAGAAGCAGATCAAGCTCGACAAGGTGGTCCTAGAGGTGCAAAAAAGACGTATAGCCCTGCAAAAGAAAAAACGCGAGCAAGGTTGACGGTGCAACAAAAAAACATCGACCGCCACAAGGTCCTCATAGCCAACCGAGGCGAGATCGCCATGCGGGTCATGGGCGCGTGCCGCCGCCTGGGGATCGATTTCGTCTGTCTGTGCACGGCTGAGGACCGGGCGTCCGGTCATGTGCGGCTCGCTCGCGAGCTGGCCGGTGACGATGCCGTTTATTCCATTTCCTCCTACCTTGACGCCAACGAAATTTTTTCCGTGGCCGACGCGAGCGGAGCCACGGCCGTACACCCCGGCTACGGCTTCTTTGCCGAGGACTTCCGTTTCGCCCGGCGCGTATTGCGGCGCGATCGGCCCATGGAGTTCATCGGGCCTTCCTGGTGGGTCATCCGCGACCTGGGCGATAAGATCAACACCAAGCGCATCGCCCGTTCCCTGAACGTGCCCACCGTGCCCGGTTCCGACCGTCCCGTGTACAGCGAGATCGAGGCCGACGAGATCGCCTCCAGCCTGTTCGAGTTTCAGGCGAGTCAGGGAATCGTGGACGGCGTCATCATGGTCAAGGCCTCGGCGGGCGGCGGCGGCATGGGCATCGAGGAGGTCGGCAACTTCAACGAGTTCCGTTCGGTGTTCCGGCGTATCCGCAACTACGCCAAGCGTAATTTCGGCGACGAGGGCGTGCTCATCGAGCAGCGAATCTTCGATTTCAATCATCTTGAGGTCCAGGTCGTTTCCGAACGGGGCGGCAGGAACCACGTGCATTTCGGCACGCGCAACTGCTCGGTTCAGTCCACCGGCAAACAGAAGCGCATCGAGGTCGCTCCCGGTTTCGCGCCGGGCGTGGTCCCCTACACCTTCGATGCCGCAAGGGTGCTGTCGGAGATCACGGAGCACTCCCTGGCCATGGCCCGCGAGACCCGCTACGACAATGTGGGCACCTGGGAGTGGATTATCACCCCGCGCGGCGAGCCGTTCCTCATGGAGGTCAACACGCGCATCCAGGTGGAAAACGGCGTGTCCGCCATCATTTCAAGGGTCGACGGGCAGCCCGTGGACATCATCACCGAGCAGATTCGTCTGGCCCTGGGAGAGCCCCTGCGCTACGGGCAGGAAGACATTTCCTTCGAGGGCGTGGGCATCGAGTACCGGCTGGTGGCCGAGAACACGGCCAACCGATTCACCCCCTGCGCCGGGACCATCTCGCGCCTGGCCTGGGCCGATCACGACTGGCTTCAGGTTCACACCCAAGTGCCCACGGATCGCGAATACGAGATTCCCATGGAATACGACCCGAACCTGGCCCTGGCCATCGTCTGGGGCGGAGATTTGGCCGAGGCCAAGGCGCGTGGACTGGAGTTCCTGGACGAACTGGTTCTGGAAGGGGAGTGCGGCAGCTCTTCCGATGAATTTTACAGTAACATCAAGTATCTGAAGGCCAAGACCGGCGGGCTTCTGGAGTTCTGAGCATGGACAGGGAACGGAGAATCCAGGGCCTGAGAGAGCGGCTGCATTATATCCAGGACATCTTCGCCAACCGCGACGACGAGTCCATACGGTTGCTGGCCGCCAAATTCGGCGAGCTCATCGAGCGCCATGAGACCGTTTCGGGCGGGGCCAAGCGCGAGGAGCTCGCACGTATCGAGGACCTGTTCGATTTCTCAGAGCGCAAGCTCGACACCACCCTTACTCCCATGGATCGGGTGCGCATCGTCCGCCATCCCCAGCGGATATGTCTCAAGGACATTCTGGAGAACGTCTACGACAACTACACGGAAATCGGCGGCCGGGGCGAGTACAACATCGATCCGAGTATGCTTATCGCCCGCGCCGTGTTCTCCCGCAGGGTAGGCGACAAGGTCATCAATCAGATGGTCATGGTCATCGGCCAGGAAAAAGGGCACGGCGAGGCTTTCCGCAACGGCGGCTCGGTCAAGCCGTGGGGCAACGCAAAGGCCTTGCACTACATGAAGGTGGCCGAGACCGAGAACATCCCGGTACACGCTTTCGTGTTCACGCCGGGGGCGTATCCCGTGGAAGACTGGCCCGGAGCGGCCCAGCAGATCGCGCGTAATCTCTATGAATTGGCCGGGCTGCGCGTGCCGGTCATTTCCGTTTTTTCCGAGGGCGGCTCGGGCGGGGCCGAAGCCATTGGTCTGGCCGATCGCAGGATCATGCTTTCCCACGGCTACTATTCCGTCATCTCGCCCGAAGGCGCGGCGGCAATCGAGGCCGGACTGCGCAGTGGCGACCGGACCACCCCGGAGCTTATCGAGAAGTGCGCCCGGCAGTTGTGCATCACTGCCGAGGACAACCTGCGCAACGGCTATGTGGACCGCGTGTTGCAGGAACCTCCGTTGGGTGCCCGTCCGTATCATTACGACTTTTTCCACGAGCTGCGGCGCGAGCTTATCCAGACCACCAACGAGGTGGTCAGCTCGGTCAAGTCCATGAAGCTGTATCGCGCCATGGCCGTGCGCACTTCCAAGACCGACGACGCCGAATCCATCTACATGCGTTGGACCCTGTCCTCGTCCGCGCTCGACAGGTTGGTGGATTTGCGTCAGCGCAAGTTCAGAGCCATGAGCCGTCATGCGCGCCTGGACGGCACCGGCATCGTCAGCCGGGCCGTGGCCGCCACCAAGGGGACCGTTTGGGCCGCCCATTCCTTTGTGCGTTACGACCTGCTCGGGCGGCAGAAGAAGCGGCTCAACGCCGTGTTCGAGGACCTTGGGGCCGAGGCGCATCTTGTCCGTCACAAGGTATTCATGCCGCTGAAGAAGACCTTGGATCGCGTCCTGCCCGGCAACAACGGGGAGCCGCCCAAAGTGGGAGAAGCCGTGGTGGACAGGCTTACCCGGCTTTCCTGCCCCGAGGACGGCGCTTGTCTGGTGGGCAGCGAGTGGGCCTGGACCAGCCCGCGCAGCCAGGAGGACCGGACCATCTCCTGTCCCAATGTGCGCACCCATCATTGCCCGGACCTTTGGGTTCCGGATCTTTTCGGCGATTTCGCCGGGGTCTGCCCCTCCTGCGGCCACCATTTCCCCATGGAGTACCGCTGGTATCTTGAAAACGTCTTCGGCTACAGCGAGGCCAAGGAGTTCAACCGGCAATTGGAGTCCGTGAATCCGCTGGGCTACGAGAAGTTCGACACCAAGCTGGACAAGGCAAAGGAGCGGACCGGCCTCAAGTCCGCCTGCATCACCTTCGAGACCTCCATCGAAGAGGTGGACACGGTGGTGGCCGTGCTTTGTGCGCCTTTCAGGGGCGGTTCAGTGGGCGCGGCCGAGGGCGAAAAATTCATCCGCGCGGCCGAGCGCGCCACCCGCAAGCGTCAGCCGTTCATCGCCTACGTGCACGGCACGGCGGGCATCCGAATCCAGGAGGGCGTCAACGGCGTCATCCAGATGCCGCGCTGCACCATCGCCGTGCGGCGGTACATCGACGCAGGCGGCCTCTACCTGGTGCTCTACGACACCAACTCCTATGCCGGTCCGGTGGCCAGCTTCCTCGGCTGCTCGCCGTATCAGTTCGCGGTGCAGTCCTCCAACATTGGCTTTGCCGGGCCAGGCGTTATCAGCGAGACCACGGGCACTGCAGTGCCCCCCAATTATCATCAGGCCTACCACGCCCTGTCGCGCGGCCACATCCACGGCATATGGGATCGTCGCGAGGTCAAGAAGAACCTCCATCAGTCGCTCCTGACCATGGGCGGGCGCAACCTTTACTATCGCTGATTTTTATGAGACACCCCCAGCGTGTCCCGTGTTTGAAACAGACACGAATTAGATCGCAATAGAGGAAAAATAGTGCTTAATATCAAAGAGTTACTTGATAAAGTGAAGGCTTCACCGTACCGCGAGATCGTGGTTCGCGCCCCTCACACCGGCGTGGTCTCCTTCGCGTCCGTAAAGCCCGGCGAAAAAGTCCACGGCCCCAGGGGCGAGTTCATGGAGAAGCCCGGCACGCTGCTGGCGCAGCTTACCCGCGAGAAGAACGAGAAGCCCATCCTCGCCCCGGAGAAGGGCGTCATCGAGGCGGTGCACACGCGGTACGAAGGGCAGTTCGTCGAGGCGGGCGAGCCGTTGGTGACCATCAAGCATTACATGACCCGCAAAGAGGTCATCGAGCTCATCCTGCAGGAGGCCCTGTACCTGTTCCGCGCTCCCGAGCGGGCCAAGTATTATTTTGTCCCGGAAGTGGACCAGAAGCTCAAGGTTTCGGGCAAGCGTTCGGTCAAGGTCCACGACGGCATGGAGTTCCTCATCGTGTCCCGCATGAAGCGGGAAACCCCGCTGGCCTATTCCGGGCCGGAGGGCATCATCTACTCCGTCTACTTCGGTCGGGGCGAAAACGTGGACGAGGGCGAGCCTCTCATCGGCGTCTGCCCTGAAGACCAGCTCTCGGTCATCCAGGATGTGGTGGCCCGCATTCAGAGCGAGTGGGAAGAAGAGGCGTAGACAAATCGCAGGCCGGGAGGTTCGGCATGGGCAGATTGCTACAGATTCGGGTGTTGGCATGGACGTATAGTGAGGACGAGGTGCGCAAGACCTGGCCTTCTCTGTGGAATCTGGCTTGGGAGGACAGTTCCGCCATCCCAAAAAAGGGCGTTCTGGAGCTGGCCGATGCGATCTTTGATGCCGTTCGCGCCGGGCTCATTCCCGGTAATCAGGCAGATGTCCTCAGGGAAAACGCCGAAAAGGCCGACCGGCTGCGTTTGGCCATAGAGAAGGCCTTGGGCGATTGGCGTCCTGGCGACGCGGACAAGCTCACCTATGAACTGGAAGACACCATGGACGCACTTGAAGACAGTGCGGCCAAATTCTGATATTGATTTTTCAAAGACGAACTTTTGTTAGGTAAGGAGTTGAAATGGCTGGCAGCTTGAATAAAGTGATCCTCATCGGCAGGCTCGGGCGCGACCCCGAGTTGTCCTATACGCCCAACGGTCAGGCCCGTTGCAAATTCTCCATCGCCACGGATGAGGGGTATCGCGACCGTCAGACCGGCCAGCGGGTGGAGAAGACCGAGTGGCACAACATCGTGGCTTGGCGTCAGCAGGCCGAATTTTGTGGGAATTATCTGGCCAAGGGCCGGTTGGTCCTGGTTGAGGGCAAGCTTCAGACCCGCAAATGGCAGGATCAGAATACCGGCCAGGATCGGTACATGACCGAAATCGTGGCCGACAACATTCAGGGCCTGGATCGTGCTCCCGACGGCCAGCAGGCCGGGTATCAGCAGCAGGGTGGCTACCAGCAGCAAGGCGGCTATCAGCAGAATCGCCCGCAGCAGAATCGTTCTCAGCAGCCGCAGAACGGTTACCCGCAGAATCCTCCCCGGCAGGATGAGGAGGAGGATTTGGGTCCCGCCTTCCCGTCTGAGGCCAGCGGCATGGACGACGTACCATTCTAGCCCGCGCACAAATACGTTTTTTAAAAGGCCGGTCCGTAAAGGACCGGCCTTTTTTTATGCGCGTTCAGCCGTTTTCGTCTTTAACTCGGCTCGTATCGTCGGATCGAATCATGTCATGCAGCATGGCCCGCTAAGGGATGGAGAACCCCGGCTTTCCGGGCAACGCCCCGTTGCAGGTGGAATTTCCCTGCCGGTGTACCGAATCGGCACAGCCGTGCGGAGAGCTGGTTGCATGAACCGTCTCTAGGTGTAACAGATGATGTTCTGGAATACCGCGTTATCCGTGGCCGCCTTGTATTGATGGGTCACGTCGGCGTGGAATTTGTGAGCATTCCCCGTCTCCAGTCGGTGGAGCTTGCTTCCGTATATCAAATCCACCACGCCTTGGAGAACCACCACATGTTCCACTACGCCGAAGCGGTGGGCGGCGGAAATCTGGTGATGTCGATTGAGAAGGGTGACTTCGAACAACTCCATGCGCGTCGTCGGATCAAAGGGGAAGACTTCCCTGATGACCATGTTCGGGTCGCAGGGGATTGATACCTGCCGGAAATCCGAGCCCTCCTTGCCCTCGAAAAACGATGCGAAGGAAATGTTCAACCCTTGGGCGATCTTTCCCAGGGTGGTGATGGTCGGTGCAGATTCCCTCCGTTCGATCTGGCCGAGCATGGCCTTTGACACGCCTGTGAGCAGGGCAGCCTTTTCCAGGCTTATTTCTCTGTCCTTCCTGCATTTTTTAATTCGATCTGCAATTGTGGACCGGATGTCGTCCGTTGACATTGAGTCTCCTTGTGCGCTTTAGCGCACGATTGGTAACTGTCTGTACGTTATAACGTACGAAGCCCGTCGTAACAGGCGTATTCGCCGTGCGCAAGAAATTCAGGAGTGATTCTGAGGGTTGCGGATGGTTTGCGGGCGGCGGTCTGTTTTGTATTTTGAGATTTCCCTGTGGGAGGTGTTAATTGGGTTACAAAAAAAGTTTTTCTTCTTTGAATTATGACCGTAGCCAAGAGGGTGTTTTACCGTTGATGTGTTCGAAAAATGCACACCTAACATCATGAAAAATATAGTTTAAATTTCAAAAGGCGGTTGACCTGAAACATTCATGGGAATATGTTAAGTCCAACCCGGCATAATTGTTTGGTTGTCGGAGTTTGGGTGCAAAAAAGCGTCCAGGGGCGTCTATACTCTTGTATTATGTCCCATTAGGCATATAAGTGTGATAATACGTGTCCGAATGGCGGCGTCTCCAGTTCGAAAAAACATGAGCCGCCCGATTCGAAGTTTGGAGTGCGAGACAATGAAGACCGTTCCAGTTGAGGAAGCCGTGGGCATGGTGCTGTGCCACGACATGACCAAGATCGTCCCCGGGGAATGCAAGGGACCCGTGTTCCGCAAGGGACATATCATCGCGGAAGAGGACATTCGGACGCTGCTCGAAATCGGCAAGGAGCACATCTATGTGCTGGATATGGAGAAGGGCTGCATCCATGAGAACGAGGCCGCCCGGCGTATCGCCGAGGCCGCAGTGGGTCCGCACATCGCCTTGTCGGATGTCTCGGAGGGGCGCATCAATTTCATCGCGGAGCCCGGCCTGCTCGACGTCAATGTCGAAGCCCTGAACCGCATCAATTCCATCGAAGAGGTGGTCTTGGCCACCCTGCATACCGGCCAGCAGGTCACGGAGACCCGGCCCGTTGCCGGAACCCGCGTGGTCCCGTTGGTCGTCAGGGAGGAGAAGATTCGGCAGGTGGAGGCCATCTGCGCCGAGTATGACTACGTGGTCGGTATCCGTCCGTTTCAGCGGCTTAACGTCGGGCTGGTGACCACCGGAAGCGAGGTCTACCACGGCCGCATCAAGGACAAATTCGGGCCGGTCATCCGCAAGAAGTTTTCCCGGCTCGGTTCCGAGGTCATGGGGCAGACGCTGACCTCGGACGATCCGGCAATGACCCGTGACGCCATTCTGGCCTTCATCGCCGGAGGCGCGGAGATGGTCGTGGTCACTGGCGGCATGTCGGTGGACCCGGACGACCAGACGCCCACGGCCATCCGCTCAACCGGGGCGGAAGTCATCACCTACGGTTCCCCGACGTTTCCTGGCGTCATGTTTATGGTTGCGGATCTGAACGGCGTGCCCATTCTCGGACTGCCGGGCTGCGTCATGTACTACCGGGCCTCGGTTTTCGACCTGATCGTCCCGCGCATTCTGGCCGGAGAGAAGATTGCACGCGAGGATATCGTTTCCTTGGGGCATGGCGGTTTTTGCGCGACCTGCGAGGTGTGTCGTTATCCCATCTGCCCCTTTGGCAAATAGTTTACGGTTCCCCGGGAACCCAACGTATCTGCGAGACAGTGAGAACAAATTAGGAGGAAAACTGCCATGATTAAACGGACGCTCCAAGTGAATGGAGTCCCCAGGATCGTCGTGTGCGAGCCTGAAGAGTCCCTGGCCAATGTGTTGCGCCAGAACTTGGGACTGACCAGCGTCAAGATCGGTTGCGGCACGGGTCAGTGCGGCAGCTGCACCATCCTGCGGGATGACAAGCTGGTTCGGTCCTGCACCGTCAAGATGAAGCGGGTCAAGAACAACACCAAAATCATGACCCTGGAGGGTCTCGGTACGCCCGACAACCTCCATCCCATTCAGATGGCCTGGATCGCCTTTGGCGGCGCCCAGTGCGGTTTCTGTTCCCCCGGTTTCCTGGTGTCCACCTACGCGCTGCTGACGGAGAACCCGAGCCCGACCCGCGAAGAGGTCCGCGATTGGTTCCAGGCTCACAAGAATGTCTGCCGCTGCACCGGCTACAAACCTCTGGTCGACGCCGTTATGGCCGCCGCCGAGGTCATGCGCGGCGACAAGACCATGGATGACCTGACCTTCAAGATTCCCGAAGACGGCCGCATCTGGGGTACCAAGTACCCGCGTCCGTCCGCCGTGGCCAAAGTCACGGGCACCTGGGACTTCGGCGCGGACACGGGTCTGCGTCTGCCTCCCGGAAGTCTGTACTGCGAGCTGGTCCAGGCCGAGGTTTCCCATGCCAACATCCTGTCCATCGACGTGACCGAGGCCGAGGTCGTTCCCGGTGTCTTCAAGGTCGTGACCCACAAGGACGTCAAGGGCAAGAATCGCATCACCGGCCTGATTACCTTCCCGACCAACCTCGGCGACGGCTGGGATCGTCCCATCCTGTGCGACGAGAAGGTCTTCCAGTATGGTGACGCCATCGCCATCGTCTGCGCCGACACTCCGCAGGCAGCCAAGGAAGGCGCGGCCAAGGTCAAGGTGGAACTTGAGCAACTGCCCGAGTACATGAGCGCTCCCGCCGCCATGGCCGAGGACGCCATCGAAATCCATCCCGGCACCCCCAATGTCTACTACGTGCAGAAAGAGGCCAAGGGCCCGGACACCAAACCCATCTTCGAGAACGCTGATGTGGTCGTGGAAGGCGACTACTACACCCAGCGCCAGCCGCATATGCCCATCGAGCCGGACGTAGGGTTCGCCTACATCGGCGAAGAGGGCAAGCTGGTCATCCATTCCAAGTCCATCGGCATCCATCTGCACCTGCTGATGATCGCTCCCGGCCTGGGCGTGGAACCCGAGAACATGGTTCTGGTCCAGAATCCCACCGGCGGCACCTTCGGCTACAAGTTCTCCCCGACCATGGAAGCACTGGTCGGCGCGGCTGCATTGGCGACCGAACGTCCCGTGTTCCTGAACTACACCTGGAAACAGCAGCAGCAGTACACCGGCAAGCGTTCCCCGCAGTTCACCACCGTGCGTCTGGCCGCCTCCAAGGACGGCAAGCTGCTCGGCATGGAGACCGATTGGACCGTGGATCACGGCCCGTATTCCGAGTTCGGCGATCTGCTGACCCTGCGTGGCGCACAGTACATCGGCGCCGGTTACGATATCCCGGCCATCCGGGGTGAAGGCCGCACCGTGTGCACCAACCACTGCTGGGGCGCGGCTTTCCGCGGTTACGGCGCTCCCGAGTCGGAGTTCCCCTCCGAGGTGTGCATGGACGAGCTGGCCGAAAAGCTGGGCATGGACCCGCTGGAGTTGCGTTACAAGAACGTCTACCGCAAGGGTTCCACCACGCCTACCGGCCAGGACCCCGAGGTCTACTCCCTGCCTGAGATGCTCGACAAGATCCGTCCCAAGTACGAGGAAGCCAAGAAGTTCGCGGCCGAAAACTCCACCGACGCCAAAAAGCTCGGCGTGGGTGTTGCCGTGGGCGTGTACGGTTCCGGTCTGGACGGTCCGGACACCGCCGAGGTGGATATCGCCCTGAACGAGGACAACACCGTCACCGTCTTCACCGCCTGGGGCGATCATGGCCAGGGCGCGGACATGGGTACCCTGGGCACCGCTCACGAGGCCCTTCGTCCCCTGAATCTGGCTCCGGAGCAGATTCACCTGACCATGGGCGACACGAGCCAGGCTCCGGCGGCCGGTCCTGCGGGCGGCAGCCGTTCCCAGGTTGTGGTCGGCCAGGCCACCAAGAACGCCTGCGAACTGCTCATTGACGCCATGAGGAAGCCCGACGGTTCCTTCCGCACCCATGAGGAAATGGTCGCCGACGGGCTGGAACTGCGTTACCACGGCAAGTGGACCGCTCCGGCCAACGATTGTGATGCGAACGGCCAGGGCAACCCGTTCTGCTGCTACATGTACGGCGTGTTCCTGTCCCTGGTTTCCGTGGACGTCGCCACCGGCAAGACCACGGTTGAGAAGATGGTCACCGTGGCCGACATCGGCGTGGTCAACAACTACCTCGTGGTGGATGGCCAGATTCACGGCGGCATTGCGCAGGGCATCGGCCTCGCGCTGTCCGAGGATTACGAGGATATCAAGAAGCACGCCAACATGGCGGGTGCCGGTATTCCGTACATCAAGGACATCCCGGACGACATGGAGATCATCTACGTGGAGACCCCGCGCCCCGATGGTCCCTTCGGCGCGTCCGGCGTCGGCGAGATGCCGTTGACCGCCCCGCACGCGGCGATCATCAATGCTATCTACAATGCTTGCGGCGCGCGTATTCGCGAGCTGCCCGCCTACCCCGAGAAAGTGCTTGCCGCCTTCAAGGGCTAACGGCACCAACCCGTAATAACGGCGGCCCGTGCCTTGGCATGGGCCGCCTTTTTCCGTAAGTGGTGACCTATGGAACAAGCGGAATTGAGACAATGGGAACATCGGTGCATTCAGGAGGAGTCCCCGCAGTGCGTTGCGGCCTGCCCCCTGCATGTTGACGCCCGGGAATGCTGCACATTGCTGGCCGTGCGCCGCGTCGACAAGGCGTGGGCCGTGCTGGCCAAGACCATGCCGCTGCCGGGGGTGCTGGCCCGCATCTGCGACGGGCCGTGCAAAGCGGCCTGCCTGCGCAAGGACATCGGCGGCGCCATCGAGATGGGAGCGCTGGAGCGGTTCCTGGCAGCCTCGGCAAAACCTGCCAAGCCGCCCAGGCCCCTGCCGCGCAACGGTAAGTCCGTGGCCGTCCTCGGAGGCGGCATGACCGGCCTGTGCGCGGCCTGGGAGATCGCCCGCAAGGGGTTCGCCGTGACCGTGTATTGCGCCGCGCCGGACGTTGGCGCGGCTTTGCCCGAAGGCGTGCTCGAAGGGGAGCTTGAAGCCATGGACCGCATGGGCGTCACCCTGGAGCGGGGCGTGGAGCCCACCTCCGAACTGGTGGAAACCCAATTGGAGGAGAGGGACGCGGTCTTCGTGGACAGCGATGCCGTGAGCGATGCGGTCCTCAATTTTGGTGAGCCGGACGAAGTGACCCTCGGCACCAATCGGCTGGGGCTTTTCGCCAGCCGTCCGGGGGAGGGCTCGCCTGTCTTTCAGGCCGCCGCCGGACGCCGCGCCGCCAATTCCATCATGCGTTTTTCCCAAGGCGTGTCCATGGTCAAGAGCCGCGAGCTGGAAGGCCCGTATGATACGCGTCTCTATACCAATCGGGCCGAAATGGAGCCGGTGGAGCCGGTGGCCGTCGGCGATGGCTATGATGAGCCGCGCGCCGTGGAGGAGGCCGCCCGCTGCCTGAAGTGCGAGTGCATGGAATGCGTCAAGGGGTGCGTTTACCTCAAGCATTACAAGCAGTACCCCAAGGTCTATGTCCGTCAGGTCTACAACAACGAGGCCATTGTCCGGGGCACGCGCCAGGCCAACAAGATGATAAACTCGTGTATGCTTTGCGGGCTGTGCGATACGGTCTGTCCCGAGGATTTCGCCATGGGCGAGGTCTGCCTGGAAGCGCGGCGCAACATGATCGCCAAGGGCACCATGCCGCCTTCGGCCCACGAGTTCGCCCTGCGCGACATGGCCTTTGCCGACGGCGACAAATGTGCCCTGGCCCGACACGCGCCGGGTGCGGATTCGAGCGAATACGTCTTTTTCCCCGGCTGTCAATTGACCGCCACCGATCCCGGCGGGGCGGAGCGCGCCTATGCCGACCTCCGGAACCGGCTGGGCAAGGTAGGGCTCATTCTTCGCTGTTGCGGCGCACCGGCCCGTTGGTCGGGCCGCGAGTCCCTGTTCCGTGAGTCTCTGGCCGAACTCAAGGCGGCCTGGGAGGGGCTCGGCTCTCCACGCATCATCGCGGCCTGTCCTTCCTGCATCAAGATTCTGCGCGAGGCCATGCCCGAAGCGGAGATTGTCTCCCACTGGTCCGTTTTGAGCGCCCTCGGGTTGCCCGGGACCGCCCTTCGGGACGTGGGGACCCTGGCCGTGAACGATCCCTGCGCGGCTCGCGAGGATGGTGCGCTGCGTGCCGACGTGCGAGGACTGCTGGATGCCCTGGGCGTGGACATGGTCGAGCCGAAGTACTCCGGCGAGCTGACCCAGTGCTGCGGCTATGGCGGCTTGCTCAACGAGGTGGACCCCGCCCTGGGCGAGGCTGCCGCGAAGGCGCGTGCCGACGCCGTGGACGAGGATTACGTCACCTATTGCGCCATGTGCCGCGAAATGATCGCCCGCACCGGCAAGCGGGCCATGCATCTGTACGATCTGTTGTATCCCGGCGACGCGGAGCCGGGCGCGCGGCCTGCGCCGGGGCATTCCGAGCGGCGTGAGAACCGCGTCCGTTTGCGCGAGAAGCTTCTTCGGGAACTGTGGAGCGAGGCGGACGGCGTTTCGGCCGAGGACTTTGAAAAGATTCGGGTGGAGTGCACCGAGGAGGGCGCGGCGGCCATGGAGTCGCGGCGCATCCTGAAAAGTGACGTGCAGAAGGTCCTGCTCCAGGCGGAGCGGTCCGGCAAACATCTGGTGCACGGCGGGACCGGCCGTTTCCTGGCCTCGTTCCGTCCGGCCGTGGTGACGTATTGGGTGGAATATCAACCCGATGGCGACGGGTATCTGGTGCACAACGCCTGGTGCCACAGAATGCATATCGAGGGAGCGCAGCCATGAGCGTGATTAAGGTGCCCGGAGCCGGGGCCGACGGCTGGAAATGCGGCCATTGCGACCGGGAAATGGTCATGAAGCCGGTGGAGCTTACGTATCTCAACTCCCTGTTCAACGTGGAGCTGCCTGTCTGTCCCGAGTGCGGTTACGTGTTCATCCCCGAGGCGTTGGCCCTAGGGAAGA